>PKXU01000010.1 GCA_003132445.1 Acidobacteriaceae bacterium
GAGCATTCGGCTGTTAACCGAAGGGTTGTAGGTTCGAATCCTACCTGAGGAGCCATTCTTTTCCCGCATAAAACCTGCCGGTTTTTGATTTTTTGCCTCAATTGTCCTAGAATTGTACTAGCCTCCCGGCTGGGTAAGGACTAATGGACATCACCATTTACCGCCGTCATTCAGCGGATTGTCCTGAGAAGGACGACCGCTACGCACCCCGCTGCGGCTGCCCACTTTCGTTCCAATTCAACTGGAAACAGGCTTCTACCACTCTGGACGGCAAGAAGTTAAAACGGGGCCAGAACAAGTGGACTGCCAACACCCGGTCGTGGTCGGAAGCCCAGACCAATGCCAAGAAGCTGGAAAAGGACTTGGAAAACCTGCTCCAAGGCAAAACCGTCCGCCACGGCGTTACGGTCGAAGCCGCCATCAAGGAGTGGCTGGAGTTCCGCGAGAAGAACAGACTCACCAACACGAAGCCGAATCTCATGGGACAGAAGCTCATCGATTGGTGTGAGAAGAACGGGCTTTTGCTCGTGACGGCAATCTCTACAGATCGAGTGATGAAGTTTCGCATGTCGCTGCCGTTCCGCACGGGGGACAGCAGCAGCCTCAAGGTGCATTGGGCCGTCATCAACGGATTCTTCAATTGGGCACAAGGCATGGGATACATCGACACAAATCCCATCCCCACATCCCGGCAGAATCCGCAGTTTGCGATTCGGTATGACAAGAAGGAAGTGAAACCGCCGACCAAGAAGCAAATCGAGAAGGTCCTGGCCACGGCTACCGGACGAGTCAAGCTGCTTGCTCAACTGATGCGTGAGACGGGGATGGCTCTGGTGGACGCTCAAAAGTTCGATCCAGCAAATCTGGAAGACGGCACGCTGATACGCGGCAACCGCACCAAGACCACAGAGCGATACCGTGTTCGCATCTCGTCGTCGTTGGCGAAGCAGCTTGACGCTCTAGGTTCCCCCGCTTTCCCCGGCACGTATCGGGAATGGCGCGAACGACTCTACAAAGTCTTCCGGGAGGCTGGTGTGGAGATGACGCCGCACGCCTTCCGTCACTTCCGCATCAGCGAGTGGTTGGCGCAAGGCGTGTCAGTGGCGGACGTGAGCAAGTGGGTCGGCACGTCAGAGAAAGAAATCCGCAAGACATACGAGCACTGGATTAAGGAAGCAGAAGACCGTCTGGACGAGGTGCAAAAGCAAGCGTGGTTGGCGCAAGGGCTGGACGAGAACGGCAACCAGAAGAGACAAAAAGTTCAGTAACCGGGTCGATTCTGACTATCCTCCGCCGAGATTTCCGGCAGGAAACGGCGGGGAACTCCCGACGAAAAACCTTCACCGAAACGTGCGCCGCAGCGGCGGTAGAACCCCACCAACAGGAATCGCAAGAACCCTACGGCTGTGGTTGGATTTGCGGGTAGAAGTTCGAGCACCGAACCATCACTGATCCGGCGCTCGGGCCATTTCTCTATCCCCCCGCTCAAAACCCGCATCCATCTTCTGCCGCCCAGCCTGAATTGCAACCTCCATAGCTGACCCTGCGCCTACAGCGTATCGAGCTCGCCTGCTAGCTCTCCAGTCCGCATCTTTGTATAGCGAACAAAAGGCGAATATGTTACCCTCTTCCGGTGGACGAAGGGCGCAAGCGCGTGCTGGCAATCGTGGCGGGAATCCTCGTGGCACGTCACCTGAAAACCACCGACGATCTGTTTGACAGCCGCTCCAGCCCGAGGACCGAGTCGCTGGTCGCCGCTGCCGTGCAGTGGGCCGACAGGATCATGCGGAAGATTGATGGGGTGTTCGGAAAGTGACGGGTGCCCAAACCACGATGGCGGGGCCTGTGCGCGCAGCGCAGTACGTGCGCATGTCCACTGAGCATCAGCAATACTCCACAGAAAACCAAACGGATGCCATGCGTCGCTATGGTGAAGCGCGTTGCATGGAGATCGTCCGAACATACTCCGATGCCGCCAGAAGTGGACTGAACTTGGAAGGCAGGGACGGTCTGCGCGAGCTGCTGCGGGACGTCGAGAGCGGGCGTGCAGACTACACCGACATTTTGGTCTACGACGTGAGTCGCTGGGGCCGCTTCCAAGACGCGGACGAGAGTGCCTACTACGAATACATCTGCAAACGAGCGAATATCCGGGTGCACTACTGTGCCGAGCAGTTTGAGAACGACGGCAGCCTGTCGTCTCTGCTCAAAACCATCAAGCGCACCATGGCCGGGGAATACAGCCGCGAGTTGTCAGTCAAGGTGTTTGCCGGCCAATGCAGGCTGATCGAACTCGGATTCCGCCAAGGCGGTCCGGCGGGGTATGGCTTTCGGCGGCAGCTAGTGGATCGCGATCGCAACCCCAAAGGCCTCCTCCTAGCCGGAGAACACAAGAGCATTCAGACGGACCGGGTTATTCTGGTGCCCGGCCCCGAAGATGAGATTGGGGTCGTCAAGGAAGTCTATGACCGCTTCACCCGAGATCGTCGGACGGAGGGAGAGATTGCACTGTGGCTGAATGCACGCGGCGTCCTCACTGATCTCGGCAGAACCTGGACTCGCGGTACGGTGCATCAGCTCCTGACGAATCCGAAATATGCGGGGGCGAACGTATACAACCGAAGATCATTCAAGCTCAAGCGGAAAAGGGTCAAGAACCCGCCGGAAATATGGGTCCGGCGCGAAGGCGCATTTAAGCCGATTGTCACGATGGAGCAGTTTGCAGAGGCTCTCGCGATTGTTGCGAGTCGCCATCAACATTTCACGGAAGACCAACTGCTTGTCTGCCTGAAGAAACTGCTGTCGCGGTTTGGCACTCTTTCGGGCATTCTGATTGACGAAACTGAGGACATGCCGTCGAGCACGGTGTACCGGCACCGTTTCGGCAGTCTCATCCGTGCCTATGAACTCATCGGCTACACGCCGGTCCCCGCCGCGCCACAATGAGTGCTTCACGTTCGGTCTCTGGAAGTTGACGATCAGATTCAATCTTGGACTCGATGTGATGCTCCCACATTTCCAGATCAGCATTTTCGACCTGCATGGGTGTCTGGATTGTCGATCCGGCGGCCCGGTCATTCATTAGTGCCGCCTCCTTGCCAATCAAGCCGATGAGGACCTCTGCAAAGGGCATCGGTACCTCGGTCAAATAGACAGATTGAATTCCGTTCCCTGAATCCTGCAATGGGGAATAGCGTGAAGGCAGCACGCGCCTCAGCACATCGATGTGGTCCTTAGGGCGAATCTTGTTCAGAAGCGAGACGAAATTGACCCGCACCCGCCATCCAATTGCCTCCCAATTCAGGCCGACTCCTCCGAATTCGGCGGGCTTGGGACTCTCATAGCAATAGGATGCGACTGCCCCGATGGCGGTGATGCGAGTGTCGACGAAAGAGAAAACAAGGTCTCCCGGTGCCACCTCTCTCATGAATTCATAGAATGGGTTTCGCGCTCCGTTGGCATTGCGCTTCGGCGACCAGAGATAACCGCCTTCGATCTCCTGCCGAAATGTCTGGTTCTGGTTTACCCACCAGTAGCGCACGTTGCCTCACTCCGTCCGGACTCCCGGTTCGCTTGTCTCTAGAAGAGCCGGGACGCGCTCAAAACCCATCTCGATCTTTTGTCACCCAGTCTGAATCGCTGCATCGAAATGTAGTGCGACTATCCGATCCATGTCACTCGTTTCCGAACCGACAAATTCCAATGGGCGGCGCATAGAAGCATTCAGCGCAACAAGCGTCGCTACAGAACAAATCAGGGCAATTGTACTGCCGCACATGTGGTCAAGGCCGCGGGGAGCCTATGAGCCCGCGATAGCTCGGAGCCGGGAAGGCCGGCATGAACGGTCTCACTTGGGTGCCTCATGAGCAGGCTGATTCTGGGCTTGCTGGGCTGCCCGCATGGTTCAGGTCGGCTCGGGCGTTGCAGAGGTGCTGGCAGCCTTTGTGACCAGCCTGGCGACGCATCAGTTGTTCGCCCCAGCGTATCGCATCGGCTATCTCCGCTGGAACCTTGCACAGCCTCCGTGTTGGCCGCGATGCTAAGATCGTGGCAATCAGGAAGAGAAGGCGCTTGCGTCCTTGATCCAAACCGAGGGTATAATGTAATTCGCCTTTTGTTCGCCAACTAGATTTGGCAATGGAGTTCGGATTATGACCAAGGGAGTATCGGCAAAGGCAGCGAAAGAGAATCAGTTTCTCTTTGGTTCTGACTTCTTGCACGACCACGTTGGCCAGATCATAGACGAGCCAACCGTCGCCATCCTTGAGCTTGTGGCCAACTGCTATGACGCGGGTGCTGACCGAGTAGAAGTCGCATGGCCTACCTTGCCCGGAAAGACACTGTCTGTTACCGACAATGGAACCGGGATGACTCGCAAAGAGTTTGAGACGCGGTGGCGAACCTTAAAATACGACCGCATAGCGGAACAGGGACCAGAAGTCGCATTTCCTTCGGGCGTCCCCAGCAAGAAGAGAACAGCATTCGGTCATAACGGAAAAGGGAGATTCAGTCCACTGTGTTTCGCGGACGAGTATCAGGTCGAAACGTGGAAAGACGGTCAATGCACAGCCACACCTCAGCATAGAGTTTCAGTAAGGACGACTCCGCTTCGGCTGTTCGGGTAGCCTCTTGTTCCTTAAGTTGTGACCGCTGCACATCCGTCAGATTGTGCTGCTTGGATTTGTCCCGCACTCGCTCAATCGCGATCAGATAGCGCACTGAGCGACGTAGGCTCTCGATCTGATCCGCTGCCGGGACAGCCAGCCCCAGTCCGTTGCGGTACTTTCGGGGAGCACTTCCGTAGTTCTCGAAGATTTCCTTAGCTGCCGCCTCTCGCCCGCTACGTGCTTGCGTGCCGAAATCGAAAGGCATGTAAGCCACGAGAAACAACGGTTCGGTGTGCCGAACAATCGGCGCTTCACGCCCCAAACTTGACGGCGCTGACATACGGCATGAAGAGATCGGACATCTACGATTGCTCTCATTGCAAGAGCTACTCTCTCGTCTTGCCTCTGAGGAACGCGACGAGATTCTTTCCGCTGATGCGAAGCATCCTCTTGCCTCGTTTGTACCGCTTCGTCTGCGTCCCCATGTCAACGCAGCCCTTCATGGTTAGCATGCGGCGGACGGCGCTGTCGTAGCTCATGTTCAGAAGCGCAGCAACCTCACCCGGCGTGTAGAGCTTGTCCGGCCTCAATTCCACGGTCTGTTTACGGGCACGCTGCTTGAAGCTGCGGCGACCTGGATGCGTGATCAGTTCGTAGATGTTGTTGCCGACCTCGCGAAGATCGGGCTTGCTCAACGAATGAGTGGCCATCGACCGCAGACTTCGAATCTCGTCTGGCTGCAAAATGCTCATGCCGTTTAGTCTCAGTTTGTACTACTTTTCGTACTGGGTTTCCGCGAAGAAGGCGAATCGTGCGAAATCTGAGAATAGTGCGGCTTAGGCTGTTCAACAAGTTACTGATAGGACGGGACTTGCG
>PKXU01000138.1 GCA_003132445.1 Acidobacteriaceae bacterium
GTTAGAACGCTGCCCTGTCACCGACCTCCAGTAAATCAGGCAACCGCTGTTTCCTCGAATAGCACACCTTTGGCGTGATAATTCTTCCTTACGTCCGGACAACCTGCTTCACACAAATTGGAACGCCTGCAGGTCACGCAGGAGGCCGCGGGTTCGAGTCCCGTCGCTCCCGCCAGTTTCTTATGCGCCATCAAGTTCTGGAATTTTCGTTCGTTAACAGGTCATTGCTGACCCCGGTTGTTGATGCGGCATACACGATTGCCTGGCTCCGACGTACTTGGGTGTGGCTGCCGCCGAGCAGGCCGTTGGGGGCAAACAAATACGACGCCGCTATCACCGCAGGAACATACGCTCTCGTCTCTGCTGGAATTAACCGCTTGCTGCTCAAAACGGCAAAATCTCTGCTACCCGACCTTAAAACAGCTTTCTGCACGACCATCTCTCCTACGTCATATGCGGCGAGAGCAAGCGACCAGTCACCGAACTGTGCGTGCAGAGCGCGGAGGTACTGCGCTGCAGCCCGTGTTGACTTCAGAACATCCAGGCGGTCATCAGTTTCAATATTTATATTGAGACCAAAGCGACGTGCGGTGTCCGGCATGAATTGCCAGATACCCCGTGCCCCTTTCGGGGACAGCGCGGTCGGCTGCCCACCGCTCTCTACTAATGTGAGGGCCGCAAACTCGTCAGGGATACCTTCTTCCTGCAAAATGGATGCCAACAGCGGCCGGAGTTGCGTCACTCGCGCGACGGCGCGACGCACGGCCTCATCATTACCGTTCCAATACTTTCGAGCAAAATCGTGCAGGATCGTTACATCCGGATCGGTCGTACCATTGGATGCGACACCAGCAATACGGCTTCTGATTTCGGTTTCCCGCGCCGCATTGGCCAAAGCTGCGTCAGCCGCGTTGGACAGGGCCTGGTGGTAGGCCGACAAATCATCTTCAACGGAAGCTGCCGGGACCGTGTAATGCGCCGTCTGCGACCACGCGGACGCGGCGAGTAATACCAATAGGATAAGGTTTTCGAATTGCCGACGAGGCCTAAGCATGTACAGGCTCTCCGATATCTCTCGGCTCTAGTTCTTTCGGGCCTGGCTGTTTCAGTTTCGGCCTTACCTCGAAGTTCCATTTCCAGATGGCAAAGACCGGCGGATAAATAATGAGTTCCATCAGGAATGAAGTGATGATCCCGCCGATCATGGGAGCAGCAATCCGCTTCATCACGTCGCCACCAGCTCCCACGGACCACATGATCGGCAGCAGCCCAAACAACATGCAGGCTACGGTCATCACCTTGGGGCGGAGACGTTTGACGGCCCCCACCACGATGGCTTCCCGCAGATCATCCCAGCTATTCATGCGCCCCTTGCTGATGGCGTCGTGGTAGGCAAGATCCAGGTAAAGCAGCATGAAGACGGCGGTTTCGGCGTCGACTCCGAGTAGCGCGATGAGCCCGACCCACACTGCAATACTCATGTTGTAGTTCAAGAGATAGAGGAACCAGATTGCGCCAATCGCTGAGAATGGCACAGCGAGGAGAATGATGAAGGTTTTCACCGTTGACTTGGTGTTGAAGTAGAGCAACAAGAAGACGATGAAGAGCGTGATCGGTACCTGCCGCTGCGCGTGTACATCTACCAAGGTTCTGACAACAAGAACAACCCATACTTGCTTCCGGCTGAGCGGGCGTTGTCTGCCAACGATCAGAGGCATCGGTTCGTGTTCAGCGGGACGTTTGATTTGCCGTTCGGGGATGAGGACGAAGGCAAAAAGCCTACGGGGGTAGTTGCCAAGCTGTTCGGCAACATTGAAACGGCTCCGATCTTAACAATTGGAAGCGGCAGACCGATTGATCCGCTGACTGGCTTCGACGCCAACCGCAGCGGGGCCTTCCCGTTGTCTTCTCGCCCTCTTGGTTTTGGACGAAACTCGCTGCGGACTGGCACTGATGCACAACTGGACTTGCGCGTGCTGAAATTCTTCAAAGTCGGCGAGCATGGAAAGCTAGACTTTGTCGTGGAGTCATTCAACCTGCTGAATCACACCAACGTCGTCGCGCTGAACCAGTTCTACGCCACTGAGATTTCGCCGCTCCCAACGTTCGCAACCCCGGATAAGGCCGGTATCCCGAGGCAATTGCAGTTTTCGATCGACTTCGAATTCTGACGTCGATCTGCACTCTCAAGTAGGCACCTCCGCTCAATCCTGTTTGGGAATCGGCGAAACAGCAGATGCTCGTTTTCATTAACTTGCCGCCTTCTCCCGCCTTGCCGCCAGAACGAACACTGGCAACGCCGCGACCTGCAACCCGACGGAGAAAATGATGAGGGCGGGAATTGATTTGGCGTAAATGATGCCCATTGCGGCGCTGCCCAGGAACCACGCGATGCCAAATCCCGTGTCGAATAGTCCGAAGGCCTCGCTCCGCTTCTCTTTGGAAACCATATTTGCCAGGACGGCTTTCAACAGCGAGTCTTGTGCTCCCATACCGATTCCCCACAGCATCATGCCGATAAGAGCTGGAAGAAAATTCCCCAAAAACACGAACGGAGCAAAGAAAGCTCCCATGAGAAAAGCGACGACTAAACTCTTGAACCCGATTTTGTCGAGTAACCTGCCGAAGAAGAGAGCACTTATCCCGGCAGTCGCCATCGCCACTGCATAGAGAATCGGAATCCACGGCACGGGGACGCTCGCAGTTTTCTCAAAATGAAAAGCAATTAAGGAAAAATCAGCGAATCCAGCAGCGACGAGGCCGCCCGCCAAAACGTAAAGCCAATAGGCACGCGAAAAACCTTTTGCTTCCAGTCCTACCGCTTCCTGCTTGTCCAACTCCTGAGGTTTGGGGAAAAGAAGTCGGGCAACAACGATCATGCCGAGACAAAGCAACGCGGAAATGAGGAGAACCGCATAACCACTTCGGTAGCTGCCTTTAAGAAATAATACCGACGCTACCACGAGCGGTCCAACCGTGGCTCCGAACTGGTCAAAGAACTCATTCAATCCGAACACCCAGCCGCTCCCGATCTCTTTGCCTGAAAAAGAAAGCATCGTTTCAACGGAGGGCTTCCTGATGGCCCTGCCGGTTCGTTCAGCAATCATGAGAGCCGCGGCTGTCGGCCAGTTGCCCGCGAGAGCGAGCGCCGGAACGGCAAGCATGTTGATCGCGTAACCGATGAAAGCGAATGCCCAATACTTGTGGGTCTTGCTCGCGAAAAAACCTGTGATAGCGCGCAAACTATATCCAATCAACTCGCCGAAGCCACCGACAAAGCCGACGACGATTGCGCTCGCTCCCAGGCTACCGAGAAACGCCCCATTCACGCTCCTCGCCCCTTCGTAAGTGAAGTCGGCGAATAAATTGACCACACCAATAATGAGGACGAACCGGAGGGCCAGTTGTGAGGCGCTCTTTCTATCCATTTCGGACCTCAGTCATCGATTCCGGTGTGCTTGGCAAGCATCGCATCCAGAGACCAACTCCCACCACCTGCTGCGAATAGAAACACTAAGCAGCAGAACATGGCGAAATCCGTACGCGCGTCGCTGACCATGTACCAGAACCCCTGGTTCGGTCGGAACAGCTCTGGAATCTTTGTAGTCGCGACGGCGGTCGTAATAACGATGAATAGGGGAATGGACGCGATTCTCGTCCACAGCCCCGCGAGCAGGAGGAAGCCGCACAAAATCTCGAAGGTGCCGACAAAATGGGCCGTGAAGTACGGATGTGGAAATCCGATTCTTGTGAAGCGAACCACTCCCATGTTGGGATCGATGTACTTGAGGATCCCCTGCGTGAAGAAGATTAGGCCTACAGAAAGGCGAATAAAGAAGATCGCTCGTGACTGCCAAGCTGGGCGAATGACTCTAGACCGGCAACCGCCGCTATCCATGCTCTCCATCCTCCTCCGAAACGATCGGTGTATTATAATCGATATTCGATAACGAAGTTCGTTACCATGCGACACTCTAGCTCATCAAACGCCTATGGCCTACTCTCGGGGTTGATTCGGTTACATATCCTTCACCACGCATGTCATGAGCCCATTTTCGGCTTGGGCATGATCGAAGAGTTAGCGTGCCACGGATATCGACTCAGCCCGGGCACCCTGTATCCGATCATGCATGGTTTGGAACACAAAGGCTTGCTTCGTTCAGAGCAGAAAGAGGTCGGCGGAAAGATTCGGCGGATTTATACGGCCACACCGAGTGGACGGAAGGCGCTGCGGGCAGCTAGACATAAGGTTCGTGAGTTGTTCGGCGAACTGTTTGAAGAAACAAGAGTATTTAAAAGGGTTCCTTGATGAAGACTCGCTCTTATTGTGTGGTTACGGTCGCAGCCTTTCTTGTCATCTTCATTCTGAGTGGACCTAAGGCGTGGGCACAGGGGCCACCATATCAGACCGACGATCCTGTGCCCGTTGACCTGCACCATTACGAGTTCTACGTTTTTGGCGGCTTGGACGGCACTCCCGTGGAGAAGGATTCGCTGGGACCGGCCTTTGAGTTCAATTGGGGCGCCATTCCCAGGGTGCAACTTCACGCCATTTTGCCTTGGGGCGTGGCGGCGCCATCCAACAATCCGGCTTACCTTCCGTCTGGCACCGGCCCGACCGAGTTCGGGCTCACCGATATGGAACTGGGCGCTAAGATCGCCTACTTCAAGGAGACCAAATACATTCCCCAAATCGGTAGTTTCACGATGTTCGAGATGCCCACAGGAAGTTATTCCAAGGGACTGGGCGTGGGAAAAGTGTGGTACAAGCTCCCTTTGTGGCTGCAAAAAAACATTGGAAAATGGCTGCTCGATGGCGGCGCGGGTTATCAGATCGTCCCCCAAACCGGGTACCGGAATTTTCCGTACGAGGGATTTCTTCTGAAGTATACCTTCGGCGAGCGCCTGGAACTTGGTGGCGAGGTCTTTTCGCACGGAGCGGAAGGGATTGCCGCACCTCAGACACGGGCTTCCACCCTGATCGATTTCGGCGGCTACTACCACTTCAAGCACAACCCCAACCAGCAGTTTCTTTTCTGTTACGGACACTCCGTTGCCGGCCAGACAGAGAACTATGCGTACGTGGGCATGTATTGGACCTGGGGCAAAGATAGCGGCGGCAAGAAGGAAGGACATCGCGAAGGAATGTTCCCCGGTCCGTTGAATCGGAACGGCTTTTGAGGTTCTTCATTAGTTCCTTCGCGCAACCTGAGCAGCGTTGCGAAATGCCTAGCGCGAAGAAGCTCTTGTAAGCACATTCAAGCTTTCGGTTGCCCGACCAATGCGGCTTGTCAGGGAACGCCTCACTTTTTAATGCCGTCCTCTCTGAGAATCATCCCGCCTCTGGAAAGGAACGATTGCTGCTACGGGATCTCGCACAAGACCAGTGGATCGAGTTTGCGCGCGCGTTTCTTCGCCGGTACGTCCCGCAACGGCTGACAGCCAAACAGATGGACTTGCCCCTGCCAGCTTGATGTCGCCCCAGATAAAACGTGCCTGCTTTCCAGAAAGGCTCGCCAACCGGCCTCTTGACATGAATCCATGGTTCTGCAATCATCGAAATATGACGAGTACACAACCTCGGAAATCAGCCGAGAAAGTCGCAAAGTACGCAGATATGCTCTCGGCGATGGGGACCGAGCCGCGGTTGCGAATCATGCAACTACTGCTCTCTGCCCATCCAGATGGGCTTGTGGTCGGTGATATTCAGGAGGAACTGAATATCCCGAATTCGACGCTCTCCCACCATCTGGAAAAACTTAGGAACGAGGACCTCGTGCGGGTCCAGCGCGAGAGCACCTTTCTGCGGTACACCGCAAATTCAGAGGCGTTGCAAGAGCTGTTGAGTTTTCTGTATTCCGAGTGCTGCACCCGGAATAAGGCAATCAGACCCGAAGAAATCGTCCAAATCAGTAGATAGGAGCTGGAAATGAGCAACGCAGATATCAAGGAAGTGGTCAAAGAAAAATACGGACAGGCGGCCTTGCGGGTGAAGAGTGGTGGCGCCGCGTCCTGTTGCGGTTCGACCTCTGCTGCCAACAGTGCGTGCGGATGCGGCGACCCGATCACGGCCAACCTGTACGATTCCGCTCAAGCCGGACAGATTCCTGAAGAAGCACTTCTTGCATCGCTGGGATGCGGGAATCCCACGGCTTTGGCGCAGCTGAATCCCGGCGAGACCGTGCTTGATCTTGGTTCCGGCGGCGGCATTGATGTCCTGCTTTCTGCGAAACGAGTCGGCCCCACAGGTAAGGCCTATGGCCTCGATATGACGGACGAAATGCTGGCTCTGGCTAAAGAAAACAAGCGCAAAGCCGGCGTCAATAATGTCGAATTTCTGAAAGGCGAGATCGAGCATATCCCTCTTCCTGATAATTCCGTGGACGTGATCATTTCCAACTGCGTTATCAATCTCTCAGCGGACAAAGATCGAGTGTTGAGGGAAGCATTTCGCGTCCTGAAGCCTGGTGGTCGCTTCGCGTATCCGATGTTGTCACTCGCGGCGAAATGCTGCCCGAGATCCGGAAGAGCGTACTTCTTTGGGTCGGTTGCGTTGCGGGAGCGCTTGAAGAAGATGAATACCGCACCAAGTTGGCAGCGGCTGGATTTGAACAGGTCGAAGTTGAGCCAACGCGCGTTTATCGTGCAGAAGATGCGCGAGAGTTCCTCTCGGAGCAAGGCATCGATGTAGAGGCACTTGCGCCGCAAGTTGACGGGAAATTCATGAGCGCCTTTGTCCGGGCCGTAAAGCCCAACAGTGCGAAGCCTTGCTGCGGTCCGACATGCTGCAATTAATGCCAGGCCAGGTGGGGATTGATTCAGTGATTCCCGAACATGCTCAAAGCTCTCAGTTCCTGTTCAACCAATTGGGGAGGGAGCGCGACGTAACCCGATTTGGAAGCGAGTTTCTGGCCATCGGTCAGGATATAGCGCAGCAGGTCCACCGTCGTTTCCAAATGATGGTCGGCTTTGTCGAAGGAAGGGATTATCATGCCCGAGAATCCCGTGACGGGGTAGGCATCGGGGGCAGTGACATCGACTGCGTTTAACTCCGACTGCAGCTGCAGGTCCGGAGTTGCAGCGTTGGCGGCCGCAGCGAGCGACTTGATCGATGGCAGTTCGCAAGCACCCGCTTTGTTTTGGAGAGCGGCGCGGGCCACCCTGCCGTCGCGCACCGAATAGAAATCTGCAAAACCAATCGTGTAGGGCATCCCATGGATTTTCGCAATCATCTGGTGCTCGTTGTGCACGGAAAATGCGCTCGGTGACGCACGATGTGTACTCACACTGATCCTTGTGGCCGACGATGTGGTCGTCTGCGACAGGTATAGATTCAGTAACGAACTCGCCCCGTTCTCGTCATCCCGGTTGAGTAAACGGATTCTGGAGGAGGGGAGCTTTACTCCAGGGTTGGTTGCAACGATTTGACTGTCATTCCACGAGGTGATATTTCCATTGAAAATGCCGGCGAGCGTTTCACCTCGAAGACATAAGGAGCGACTGACTCCTGGCAAGTTGTAAATCACAGCCGTGCCGAATACCAGCGTGGGAAAATAAACGAGCGCGTTGGGCTGATCTTTCCTGTTATCGACACGTTTCCAGAGAAGTCCGCTATCCCCACTCCGAATTCCCGGTATGGAGCTGAGCTCAACTTCCTTATCGTGTTTCGATGTATCGGAATAAACACTCAGGGTTACAGTCAAGAGAAGTACTGGAATTACCCCAAGAGTGATGCTCCTCGATATCATGGGAAAAACCTCAGTACGGTTTCGAGCGAGAGCCGAAAAGTCCCGCATCAAGGTTGTTGCATGCTTCTTAACTTCTTTGCGGCAAACCCGTGCCGCACATCCATTCCACGAACCCAATAAATCACGTCCTCGGCGATATTCGTTGCGTGGTCCGCAATCCGTTCCAGATTTCTGGAGACCAATAGTGCATCCAGAGCCTGCTCCGCCAATTCCGGAGATTCCTTCATCTTGCGAACCATGGACGAGTAGCAGTCGATGTTGAGGCGGTCCACGATGTCATCCATGCCCAGTACGGCATCTGCCAGGTCAGCATCACCACTAACAAAAGCATCCAGCGCTCGGCGGATCATCCCGCCAACCGTGGTGCCCATCCGTTCCACGTCGATCGGCAGTGAGGTAACGGGAAGAGTGATGGCATTCAATGCTCGCTGAGCAATATTGACGGCCTGGTCTCCAACTCTTTCCAGGTCGGCGTTAATCTTCATGCACGCCGTGATGAAACGAAGATCCACCGCCACCGGTTGCTGCATGGCAAGAAGATCTATCGCGATTTCATCGATAGCGCGTTCGTCTTCGTTGGTTTGACGCTCCAACTCAAATACGGCCTGGCATTTGTTCGGGTCACGGCTGCGATATCCGTCCACAGCGAGTTCAACAGCCTCTTCCGCCTTCCGGCTCATCTCGATAAGGCTGTCCTTTAGGTCGTCTAACCCTTTTTGAAATGAGGTCCGAGTTAATTTGGGGTCCGCACTCTGGCTCATCCGAACCGTCCCGTGATGTAGTCTTCCGTTTCTTTCCGCTTCGGCTTCTCGAAAATAACGGTGGAGCGATCAAACTCAATCAGCTTGCCCATCAGAAAAAAGCCCGTGAAGTCTGCAACTCTCGCTGCCTGCTGCATATTGTGCGTCACAATCACAATTGCACAGGTGTCTTTCAGCCCCACTATCAATTCTTCAATCTTTGCTGTGGATATCGGATCCAAAGCAGAACAGGGCTCGTCCAGCAATAGCACTTCAGGTTTCAGTGCCAGAGCGCGGGCAATGCACAACCGCTGCTGCTGACCGCCAGAGAGGCCCAGGGCTGACTTATGTAGCTTGTCTTTCACTTCGTCCCAAAGCGCTGCTCGCCGTAGGCTTTCCTCCACCAGATCGCTCAGTTCTGCCCTTGAGAAATCGCCCTGAATCTTTGGTCCATAGGTAACGTTGTCGAAAATGCTTTTTGGGAATGGATTGGCAGTTTGAAAAGCCATTCCTACCCTGCGGCGCAACTGAGTGAGGTCAATTGAAAACAAGTCTTCCGAACGAAGCAGAATTGATCCAGTCGCCCGCGTGTTTGGGACAACTTCGTACATGCGATTAAGAGTGCGGAGGAACGTTGACTTGCCGCATCCCGAGGGGCCTATCAGAGCCGTGACAATTCGGTCCTCGATCATCAATGAAATCTCATCCAGGGCCTGATGCGTTCCGTAGTAGAAATTCAAATTGGACACGGAGAACGCCGGCTTGCCGGGATCGCGTCCATCGATACTGGTGAGATTTGGTCCCATATCCGGCACGCTCGCTTGCGGTAGTTTTGGACTCGCGCTCATGATGAGAGACATTTGTCGCCGTTTATAAACGAATATCTGAGTGACGCTGCACTACGATTCGGCAAGGTGTTTAGATTATGTTCGGCACCGCGACAACAATTCAGTGCATCAGCAGTGCGGAACTGCATACTCCGTTACCGCGCAGCGCTCTGGGTCCGCGTCGTTAAGCGCAACAACAAACTGCCAATGGCTATGCCAAAAACGAGGATCAGCGCCGCGCCGTATGCTTGCTGATGCCATACGTCATAGGGACCGCGCGCATATTTCAGAATCCGCAGCGTAATCTCATCGATAGGCTTGAAAAGGCTGGTCGGATAATATTCGTTCCCCAGCGCGGTTAGGATAAGCGGGGCAGTTTCTCCCGCCACGCGGGCGACGGCCAATATACCCCCTGTGATGACCCCTGCACGAGCAGCGGGAAGCACTATGTGCAGCATCACGTGCCAGCGCGGGGCCCCCAGAGCAAGTCCGGCTTCCCGAATGCTGTTTGGGACAAGGCGCAGTACGTCCTCAGTCGTACGAGCCATGATTGGAATCATAATGATGCCAAGCGCCAGTCCACCGGCGACCGCAGAGAATGTTTTGGTTGGTTTGACCAAGATGAAGTAGACGAACACGCCGACGATAATGGACGGCACACCGATGAAAGTATTGATCGAAACCCGCGCCACACGGGAGAAGTGTGTTTCTCCCGCGATCTCAGACAGGTAGATCCCCACTCCCACGCCAAGGGGCACGCCGAAAATCATGGAGATAGTGACAAGGATGGCGGTGCCTAACAAGGAGGGCGCGATCCCCCCTCCCGCTTCCCCGACTGCGGCAGGCTCTTTGGTAAGAAAATTCCAGTCGATCGCGCCAATTCCATGAATGATCAGGTAGGCCAGAATTGAGAAAAGCGCCCCAAGAGAAATTAAAGTGGCCACGCCTGTGAACGTAAAGCCCACGACGCCCCGCCACTTTTGCGATCTGCTTGAAGTTCTAAGCTTTGAAGCCATGTATACCTGAGAGTCTTCGCACAATGAAATAAGCGAGAATGTTCACGATAACGGTGATCACAAACAAGATCAGGCCGCAGTAAATTAACGCCGACAAATACATGTTCGAGCTCACCTCATTGAACTCGTTCGCGATTACGCTCGCCAGAGTGTATCCCTGGTCCATGATGGTCTTCGGAAGTTCAAACCCGCCGCCGATCGTCATGGCGACCGCAATTGTTTCGCCGAGCGCCCTACCCAAGGCCAGAACGAACGCACCGATAATTCCGTTGCGGGCGAATGGGACACTGATATGCCAGACCACGCTCCAGCGTTCAAGACCCAGGCCATATCCCGCTTCCTTGATTTCTCTAGGTACAAGGATCAGGGCTTCCCTTGAAAGGGTCACAATCAGAGGGAGAAGCATAACTGCCAGAATCACAATGGCGCTCAAGTAACCTACGCCGTAAGGTGCGCCGTTGAAAAATGAAATTCGTGGGCCGAGATGGATCATAAGCCACATCTCGACGGTCCTCTGCAGCAGCGGCGCCAACACCAGCAGACCGAAAAGACCGTAAACCACACTCGGAATGAACGCCAGCATCTCGATTAACCACGTTACCGGCCCCTGGAGCCATCGGGGCAGCACTTCCGTGACGCAAACTGCCGTCAGCAACCCGACACCTCCCGCCAGAATCATTGCCCCAACTGCCACAAGAACGGTACCCACAATAAAGGGCAGCGCACCGAAAACCAGGTGCACCGGGTCCCAACCGGTATGGACGATGAAGCCGAGACCGAACCGCTTGAACGCTGGCCAGGCACCCGTGACCAGAACGACGAAGATGCCTGCAAAGATCGCGAGGACCACCCACACAATGGACGTAACAACAGCCAGGTAGATTTGGTCACCCCGGTTGCTGCGCGAGCGCGCCTCATTCTGGGGCCGTGACGTCAGCACATCCGCAGTTGCAGTTGCCATAAAACTCCTGAATGAGTAGAGCTGCCTGGGGAGAGCAAAAGGACAACGACTCAAGCACTCCCCCCAACCCATCCTTAATTAATTACTTTTGCAGACAGGATTTACCGCCGCACTTCACCGACCGAAGGGCCGCTTGCGACTTTTGGACCAGGGTCTTCGCCAACACTGCGTAGTCCAACTCGTTGGCGTATTTTTGACCGTCAGTGATCGCCCACTCTACGAAAGCGGTAACGAGCTTGCCTTGATCAACATTCTGTTGGTCCTTGTAGAGCAGCACCCACGTTGATCCTGCGATCGGATAAGCTTCGAAACCGGCCTGATCTGTGATCGAGAACCGCAGGTCGGCGGGGATTTCCTTGAGAGATTCGGCGGCAGCCGTCACATTCTTGGGGTCAGGCTGAACGTAGTTTCCGGCACGATTTTTCACCGAGCCGTACGGAATCTTGTTCTGGCGAGCATAGGCGAGTTCGATGTAGCCCACGCCGCCCTCGGTATTCCTCACTTGATTGGCGACGCCCTCGTTGCCCTGACCGCCGATGCCTACGGGCCACTGCACGGATGTGCCGCGTCCAACCTTGGATTTCCATTCCGCACTCACTTTGCTGAGGTAATCTGTAAAAATGTCCGTTGTACCCGAGCCGTCCGAGCGATGAACGATCAAGACAGGTTTCATCGGCAAAGAGACGCCAGGGTTATCGGCGGCAATCTTCGGATCATTCCACAGCCTGATAGTTCCGAGGTACATTCCAGAAATGGTCTCGGGACTGAATCGCAGCTGTTTCGATACGCCGGGCAGATTGTACGCGATGACGACCGAGCCCTGTGTCGTTGGAATGTCAACGACGTTTGCTTCCCCACCGGCCTGGGCTACTTGTTCGTCAGTCAGTGGCGCGTCGCTTGCCCCGAAGGCAACGGTTTTCGCGAGAAATTGTTGCCGTCCGCCACCCGATCCGATGGACTGGTAATTGATTTCAACATTCGGATGAAGGGCGTGATACTCCTTGGACCACTTCGACATCAGCGGATTGATGAACGTGGAGCCCGCGCCAGTCAAGGAACCGGATTGGGCAAAAGCGGCCAGCGGGGCGAGACAGATAAGAACTATGACAGCTAGCCAACCGCGGTTGACAAATCTCATTAGCATTTTCTCCTCTGCGACTGCCGCCCGGATTGTTTTCACTTGAATTCATCCTCCTCAGGGATTGGATTAACCTGAACTTGTTCGCACCTGTCTTGAATCCGTGATCGTCCCCGTCGTGCCTTCTTTCTCGTCCTTTGCCGCGACAGGCGATTGGATACCCGCGAATCTGCAAATAGCTATATTGGTCTATGCAGAAAAAGCGCACACGGATACACTCTGTCCCGTGACCCACCGACCCACATCGACAGGATGTCTAAAGCGAACTCTCTTGCGCATAGTTTCACCAGTTTGTTAAAGCCACGTTACAGTCTGTTGAACGTCTGATGAATCTCCTGCCTGATCGTCCCCGGAAATCCCCCACTAAGCGCCATATTTCTAAGCAACGAGCAGCCATTCTCTAGCCCTCACGCAGATCGAAACGGTAGCCAGCGCCTCGTACTGTTTTCAGATATCGCGGATTCTCAGGATCACGCTCTATCTTTTCCCGTACCCGCCGAACATAAACATCAACAGATCGCGAAGTTACGTACGCACCGTCACGCCAGACGGAATCCAGGAGTTGGTCTCGGGTAAAAACGCGACCGGTATGACGAACGAAGTGTTCGAGCATCCGAAACTCGGTCGCCGTAGTGGGACAGTGCTCTCCCCGAACTCGGAGTGTCATGGCCGCTGGATCGATCTCGATTTCACCTACACGAACGGGAGCAATTGAAGGAGGCGGGTCGAAGCGACGAAGCACCGCCCTGACCCGCGCTACCAGTTCGCGTGGGCTGAATGGTTTCGAAATATAGTCATCAGCACCTAGATTTAGGCCTAAAATTCGATCCGCCTCGCTGTTTTTGGCCGTTAGGAAAACAACCGGAGTGGAAGCCAACCACGGCACCTGGCGAATAGTGCGGCAAAGCTCAAACCCGTCCTTTCCAGGAACCATTACGTCCAGAAGAAAAAGGGATGGCCGTACCCGTTCCGCTTCCTCAATAACGCAACGACCGTCTGCGAAAACGGTCGTCGCATAGCCCGACCCTTCCAAGTGGTGTCGGACCAAACGGGAAATATCTTTGTCATCTTCAACGACAAAAACGTTCTGTTTCGCCATGATTCTCCGGGCTTGTAGCTCTGCGCTTGAGACCCACGCCCATCACTTTCTCGGCTGGCCGTGAAATAACACTCGACTCGTCAACGTCAGCGCGGTCGTGAACGCCGCGGATACGAGAGTGAACCGGCTCAGGCCGGTTTCAATCAGGAGTACCGCGGAAAACACCGCCATGAACATCTGCGCCATGCCTAGTCCAAATCGCACCCCGGCATGAAATGGGGCCTTGGCCCTCCAGTAGGACAATGGACCACTTCGTAGATTGGTCAACTCTCCCAGAAAACGTCCCATGCTTGTCCCCATGGTTGCAAAATTCCTTCACCGTGCTTCGGCAATCATCACCGAATGCGCCCGTTGTCCAAATCCCGACTACAAATGACAACTGCTAATGAAGTCCCGTTAGTCTGGTGCAGCCACAAACTGCGCTTCAAGAACCGCGTGTGCTGGAGCTCCGCTACCCTGGATTGTGACGGTGTAGGCATCTCCCTCAATGCCCTTCACAAGTGTCATTGCCGTGGTAGTTTCCGAGGTTACGTGATACTGCGGGCCCAGTTGATTCTTGAGCCATTGAAAGTACGCACGGTTGCCGGATGTCGTCTGAACCTCCCACTTCGCACGGACACTGGACGCATCTCGGACGGGTTCCGACTCGCGGAGTAACAAACCATCGCTTGGCACGGATCGACTCTTCACTTGCTCGATTTCTCGCGCAGTTGTGGACCCCCAAAATTGCTGTCCGTTTGTGCATGCGACCAGAAAAGCAGTTGCCAAAAGGCAGAGTGAAATCCCACGGTACTGGTTGAGGCTGATCATGTCCCGGACCGCTGCGCGACTTGAGGAGCTACCAACTCCTTGTCGATTCTGTTTGCTATTTCATCGCGAACCCGCCGGAAGACAGCTAGTTTTTCATCGTGCGAACCTTTTGCGGCTGCAGGGTCGTCGAAGCCCCAATGCAGGAACTTGTAGGTGCGTGGAAAGATTGGACAGCGTTCCTTAGCGTCCTCACAGAGCGTAATGACGTAAGGAACGTATTGCCCCAGAAAACTCACGACATCCTTCGATTTTTGGTGGGAAATGTCGATTCCAATCTCGTTCATGGCCTCGACCGCAAGGGGATTCATTCCTTTCGGCTCAATTCCCCCGCTCAGGGCTTCGAATTGGTCTCCCGCCACATGGCGGAGATAGCCTTCCGCCATCTGGCTGCGAGCAGAATTGCCTGTGCAGAGAAACAGGACTTTGGGTTTCGAAGACGGCATGCTCCTAACCTCCGTGGTCACGCCATAGCGTGACCGGCATCACAATTCAAAACGTAGGAGATGCTATCATAGGTCTATACGGTTATGCGAATACAGTGATAACGAGGAATCCTTGAGATGATAACAATCCAAGTGTTCGACCCCGCGATGTGCTGCTCGACGGGCGTCTGCGGGCCCAGCGTTGACCCTGCACTGCCGAGGTTTGCGGCAGATTTGGAGTGGCTCAAAAGCAAGAATGTGAAGGTTGAGCGCTTTAACCTCGCTCAGGAGGTTGGTGCCTTCACGAGCAATCCTATAGTGAAGGTGACACTTAACGCTCAGGGTACGAAATGCCTGCCCCTTATTCTCGCTGAGGGGATGATTGTTTCTCAAGGCACCTATCCGACCCGCGAGGTATTGGCCGCCGCCGCTGCTGTGAGTTATGAGCCCGGGCCGACCATCAAGAGAGTCAAGGAACAATCGCCAGAATTGGTATCGATCAGTGGACCAACCAAGGTGAACCTGTGAAATCAATTGCGAATCCCACCAGGAATCTCATGTACACGGGTAAGGGCGGTGTAGGCAAAACATCAATTGCCTGCGCGACTGCCGTGTTTCTGGCTGAGAACGGTAAACGAGTCCTGCTGGTGAGTACCGACCCGGCTTCGAATCTGGACGAGGTACTTCAAACACGACTCGGCATGCGACCCACCCTTGTGGAGAAGGTAAAGGGCCTGTATGCGATGAATGTTGATCCTGAGGAGGCGGCCCGGCAATACCGGGAAAGAGTAGTCGGGCCCTACCGCGATCTTCTTCCGGAATCGGCAGTGAAGAACATCGAGGAGCAACTATCGGGCGCGTGCACGCTCGAAATCGCTGCCTTCGATGAGTTTGCCAAACTGTTGGGTGACGCACATGCGACGAGCGATTTCGACCATGTCATCTTCGATACCGCTCCGACCGGGCATACTCTTCGCCTCCTGCAATTGCCTGCGGCATGGTCGGGATTCATCGATTCAAATGTTGGTGGAACGTCCTGCCTCGGGCCGCTCGCGGGCCTGCAGGCGCAGCGCGAGCTCTATGAGAAAACAATGGCCTCGTTGTCGGATGCAACGACAACGACCATTTTCCTGGTCAGTCGACCGGAGCATTCCGCTCTTGCAGAGGCAGAGCGTACCCGCAATGAACTCGATGCGATTGGCCTAAAGAATCAGAAGTTGATCCTGAATGGCATTTTTCAGGCTTGCGCGACAAACGACTCCATCGCGATTGCTCTGGAGAGGAGAGGATGCGAAGCACTTGCAGACATGCCGAATGGTCTTGAAGGACTTCCCAGAATCGAAGTGCCGTTGGTCGCGCAGTCGCTCATCGGAGTTGGCGCGCTTCGCCGGTTGGGGGAAGGCCGTCTTGACGAAGCAAAAGCAGCGCTCCAGACACAGGCTGAAATGAACCTTCCGCCGTCACTCGCAGCCCTGATACCCGATCTGATCGCGCGGGGCAAAGGCGTCATCATGACGATGGGCAAGGGTGGAGTTGGAAAAACTACCGTTGCGGCTGCGCTAGCGATGGAACTCGCGCGTAGCGGGCACAGGGTCCACCTGACAACCACCGATCCCGCGGCGCACGTGCATCTGGCTCTAAGAGAAGACATCCCCGGTCTTCGTGTCTCGCGTATTGATCCAATTGCCGAAACCCGTGCCTACACCGCAGAAGTGATGTCGGAGTCGGGCCGTGATCTGGATGCGAAGGGTCGGGCACTGCTGGAAGAGGATCTTCGCTCTCCTTGCACGGAAGAAATTGCGGTGTTCCGCGCTTTTGCCCGCTGTGTGGATGAGGGGAACCAAGGTTTCGTGGTGATTGACACGGCCCCAACCGGCCACACGTTGCTGTTGCTCGATGCGGCCGAGGCGTATCACCGAGACGTTGCGCGCAACCTCAGCTACATTCCGGACAGCGTGCGTAGATTGCTGCCCCAACTGCGGGACCCGAATTTCACACGCATTATCATCGTGACCTTGCCCGAGGCGACGCCCGTGCACGAGGCGGCGCGGCTTCAGGATGATCTGAATCGGGCGGCAATCACGCCGTACGCCTGGGTGATAAACCAGAGCTTCTATGCGACCGGAACGCGCGACCCGTTGCTTGCAAAGCGCGGCGCCCTGGAGTTGCGCTACATTGCTGAAGTGCGGGACAAGCTTGCCCGCCGGCTGGCCCTGGTTCCATGGCAGGCGGAGTCGCCTGTCGGAGCCGAAGGACTTCAGCAACTCCTTGAGGAGACCGTGACCAAATGAATCAGAGGATCCACGAATGAAGGAACTCGAACAGTATTTCAAGGCTCTAGCTGATGTGAACAGGTTGCGCATATTGAACCTGCTGCTCCACGGCGAATTGTGCGTTTGCGATATTCAGTTTGTTTTGGAAGCGTCGCAGCCCAACGTGTCGCGGCACCTGTCCTACCTAAAGAATTCCGGGCTGGTGCTTGATCGTCGGGATGGCTTCCGGATCTACTATCGGCTTGCGCAACCGAAGCAGGGTGCAAAGAAGAGGCTCTTTGAGTTTCTCCAGGATGCCTACAAGAACGAAGAAGAACTGCAAGCCGACACGCGCCGCTTGAAAGAGGCGATTCAGGCAGGTTCTTGCACCCGCAGCGAATGGCGCCCGTACTCGGCGCTTCCGAAGACAACCACTTCCTCAAGGGTGTAAGGCATGGCAAACAGAGTCTCTTCGCGACTGAGTTTTCTGGATCGTTATCTCACCGCTTGGATCTTTTCCGCAATGGCGGTTGGAGTAGTTGCCGGTTGGCTGTTGCCTGGAATCGTGCCGTTCTTGAACAAGTTCAGCGTGGGCACGACCTCGATCCCGATAGCCGTCGGATTGATCGTGATGATGTACCCGCCGTTCACGAAGGTACGCTACGAGGAACTCCACGAGGTCTTTCGCAACAAGCGCATTCTGGCGCTTTCGCTTGTGCAGAACTGGGTGATCGGCCCGATTCTAATGTTCGTGCTGGCAATTGTGTTCTTGCGCGGCTATCCAGAGTACATGGCTGGACTAATCATGATTGGGCTGGCTCGCTGCATCGCCATGGTGATTGTCTGGAATGAGTTGGCGAAAGGCGATACCCAGTATGCCGCTGGCCTGGTTGCATTAAATTCCCTGTTCCAGGTGTTCCTCTATTCTGTTTACGCCTGGGTGTTCATCACTGTGCTACCTCCCATGTTTGGCCTGCACGGAACGATCGTTAACATCTCGATCGCTCAGATCGCCAAGAGCGTGTTCATCTACCTGGGCGTCCCGTTTCTAGCGGGCTTCCTGACGCGCACGATACTCGTTCGCGCGAAAGGCCTTAGCTGGTATGAGCGCAGCTTTGTTCCGCGCGTGAGCCCTCTGACGCTGGTTGCGCTTTTATTCACCATCATCATCATGTTCTCCCTCAAGGGCGAATACATCGTTCGTCTTCCTCTCGATGTGGTGCGAATCGCCATCCCGCTATTGATCTACTTCGTGGCGATGTTCCTGGTGTCCTTCTACATGGGGCGGAAGCTCGGCGCCGATTATTCGAAGACCACGACCTTGTCCTTTACCGCTGCCTCCAACAACTTCGAACTGGCGATCGCAGTTGCCGTAGCGGTCTTTGGTATCAACTCCGGAGCTGCATTCGCGGCGGTGATCGGCCCATTGGTCGAGGTTCCCGTCATGATCGCACTGGTGAATGTTTCGTTCTTCTTCAAGCGCCGCTACTTCAAAGAATCGCTGGGCACCATGGGCTTTGTGAACACTTCTGAATCAGTTATTCACGAGGCGTGACGTCGGTCCTGAATCCCAATGGGCCGGAATGAAGTAACCTTATGCACTGTTATGAATGCTTGCAAAACGACGTCAATCGGGAGGCGGTTGGCCTTTGCCATCACTGTTCCGCAGCGCTGTGCGCGGAACACATCTGTGTCGTGGACGATCCGGTTATTGATGTCCGTCCCCTAATACGAACCATAGTTCTTCCCAAGAGAGCCAGGTTGCTACTGTGCAGCACATGCAAAGCGGCGTTAGAGCAACCCCGGTCTGGCCAGGCAGAATACGCGGGAATCGAGCATTAGTTGTTTTGTGATGTTAGCGGTTCGAGCGACCCAAATAGCCTAAATTCATAGAATCTTAACCGAGTAGTTACCGCACTGTAACAAACCGCCACTAGCGTGATCGCTATTGTTTCCGCAGCATTGCAGGGCTAGGTGTTCGCATAGGAACCGAGGGAGCGGTGCGGAGCTGTAGGGGTTTCGATCTGTGTTCAGTTGCTCGAAGACTGCGAGGGGACTCGCGGACCGCTCAAGTCATCACGAATCCTTGCCAGCTACCGAGGACGGGAACGAACCCTGCTGCGCAAGCCCCAGAACAAAAAATAAGGAGTTCAAGGAGAACATCCATGAAAAGAATAGTCGCAGCTTTCGCCGTGCTAGCCATCTTGGCGGCCACAGCGCTCGCTCAAGAAGCTGAAGTCCCGAAAGGCGTACGGCATCTCGATCACGTTTACGTCATCATGATGGAAAATCACGGGTATGTCCAACTCGTGAATAACCCGGACGCGCCATTCGTCAACCAGTACATCAAGCAGGCGAGCTATGCCAAGAACTACTTCGCGGTCGGCCATCCCAGCCTGACCAACTATCTGGAAGTCGTTGGCGGCTCCAATTTCGGCGTGCGTACCGACAACTCGCCAGACTGGCACGATGCCAGCTGCTCGCCTAATCTTTCCACCGGATTCGTCTCCACCGACAATCCGCCGAGCCCCAATGTCTGCCCGATTTCCGGAACAGGCACCGATGCGGCGACGCCCGCCATCGACTATACGAACGAGACCACCGGGCCTCCGGGCGATATCGACATTAACGGAGTTTTGTCCTATGCGGCGAATCCGAAGACGGTTGGGATTACGATTGCCGATCAACTTGTTGCGGCAGGGTTGAGCTGGAAGACCTATCAGGAAGATCTACCGCCAACCGGTCCGGATACGGTGGACAATGCCGATGGCTTCTTTACGAACAACACAGATCTCACCACGGCACTCCCTGGTGAAACGACCAGCCTCATCGGCCTGTACGCCGTGAAACACAATCCGTTTGCCTATTTTGCCAACATTCAGGCGGGCAGCAATCCGAGAAACAGCTACAAGAATATGGTCAGCTTCACCGGCCCAACCGGGCTCTTTGCAGACCTAAGCTCGGGACACGTGCCCGCGTATTCCTATATCGTGCCGAATCAGTGCCACGACCAGCACGGACGCGGCAACGCCGGGCCCGATTGCGAGTACGATCCGAACGACAACGGCACGCAAGTCGGCCTGAACCCGGCATTGATCTACGACGGCGACGCCGCTCTGGAACAGATCATCGGCGCGATCCACCACTCGCCAGCGTGGAGAGACGGGCGCAGCGCGATCATCACCGTGTGGGACGAGAACGATTACAGTGTGGCGCCAACCACGAACAAAGTCCTGCTGATCGTGGACACCAATTACGGAAACAACGGTAAGCAGAGCTCGGTATTCTACACGCACTTCTCTTTGCTGAAGTCGGTCGAAGCAGCTCTCGGGCTTCCGTGCCTGAACCACGCTTGCGACTCGAGCACAAACGTCATGTCTGACCTTCTCGGCAAAGACGACGACTACCGGTAGGGACAGCTCATCATCCGGTCGATACAAGGCCCTGGGAATCTTCCTCCCAAGGCCTTTTCATTTTCCGATGCTACACCTAGAAACTTCTAGCCCACTACCGTCGGTGCGGCGACGACCCAAAGCCGCACGGGATTGAACAGTTTCGGTGACCAAGGGCAGCGTGGTTTTCTGACATCGATGAACTCACTTGAGTTCATCCTCCTAAGAGTATTTCCCCCCGACAACACTCACCCGGCACACGCAAGCGAGACACTATCCGGCAATCGTTACAATGGTGTTACACGCTAGGAGTTCAAACGTGTACACATATGAAACTAGGAATCGCTAGATGACAACGACTACACGTCAAAGAATTCTCTTCCTCTGCACCGGAAACTCAGCTCGCAGCCAAATGGCGGAGGGGCTTCTGCGACACCTTGCTGGAGATCGCTTCGAAGTGTTTAGCGCCGGGACGCGTCCGGCCGGTCTCAACCCGAATGCCGTGACTGCAATGGCTGAGCTCGGAATCAACATCGCAGGAAGCCGCTCGAAATCGGTGGACGAATTCGCAGGCGAGCAGTTCGACTATGTCTTTACTGTCTGCGACAACGCAAAGGAGGCGTGCCCGATATTTCCCGGTGGCGGGAGGCGACTCCATCAGAGTTTTGAAGACCCGGCTGCCGCGCCGGCGGATGAACAGCTCCAAGTCTTCCGGAAAGTACGAGATCAGATTGCTGGCCGATTGCGCGCGTTTGTGGAGAACAGACACTGATCTTTGCGACGGATTTCAGGACTAATGTCCCGTCAAGGCAGAAGCCACTGGGTGTTGGCGTCCTTGGAACCTCGAAACTGTAGAATGTCCGAAACTGAATGAAAAGTGAATGACCAACTTGCCTTTGTGGCCTTTCTTGGCATTCCGGACCATCGTAGAATCAGTAAGTTGCCGGAATCAGTGAGCGACTGGGGAACAAATCCACCCCCCGCAACCAAATTCTTTCCTTTCAGCGACTTCGATAATCCAGGAATTGCAAAACCTGTCAAACTTCGAGTTAACGTCCACCGCCACTGCTTCGCCACGCACCTTGGAAGCCGGCGCCGACCTGCACACCATTCAGATCGAGTGTAAGGGTCTGGATTCTCAGAAGAACTACGTTGCCGAGCCGCTTGATTACGCTTTCCCTGCTGCCCTGCCGATTCAAGCGCTAGGAACTTGACACAGAACTTGCGGCACGCAAGTGCCTCGTCTGATAGAAGTCGACGCTGTCATCGGCCGGCTTGCGACACGGAGGGTCGCATCAGACGAGCACAGCGGCACGCAAGAGGTTGTGTCAGATTGGATCGACATAGAGGGCCGTGGAATTACCTTTACTACGACCACGGCAAGCGGCGTTCAAAACTGATCGGGAACAAGCAACAGTACCCAACCAAAGCAACAGCATGGAAGGCGGCGGAGGCTTTTCGCTCATCGTTGCAACCAACGAGCAGGAGCACAGCGCCCACAGTGCAAACTCTGGTGGATCAATTCAGGCGCGAGATGATCCCGAAGCGGTACAGCAGCCGGCTAGTTTATGAGTCGTGGTCCAGGAATCAGATCTAGGCGCGTCCGGTTGAACTCTGGCTTCATAGTCTGGACCTGTCACCCGAGAGCCGTGTTCATTGTGTCCCCGAGGTAATTGTGCAACGACCTGTTGCATAAATTCCTGGTCGGGGTACTCTTCAGCGAAAGCCTGCATATACTCGATGTTTCGCGCGCCAAACCCAGTCATTCCCGGAAAGGCCGAATGTTGTCTTGCTGGTCCCGCATTTCGGTTTCTGGAGTTGGGCGTTCGGTACTCAACGTCGCCAGGTTGGACTCTGTTCTGGCCTGGGTGGGACTGCGTCTGGCGATCAGGGGAATGGGCGAGCTTGATCTTATCCCCCTGATGGGTTTCTGTACCAGCGTGCTTTCATCGTACGTCGCGAGACTTCAGACTTCGGCAGTTTGACACCACCCAAGCTGCTGCAACTGTGGCTCGTTGATGCGAGGAGGACAGAGTAATCACCCCAGAAAAATCAGCGTCCATTAAGCGTCCAATAGTGCGTGGAGTTGTTTGTTTCGGTACGGTTCTTAGAGGTCTGATGTGCCATTCGCGCCTTCTAATTTGTTGATTTCGTTGGAAAGCCTGGGTTCGAATCCCACTCTCTC
>PKXU01000149.1:0-24191 GCA_003132445.1 Acidobacteriaceae bacterium
TTCAAACTGTATCAGAGCCAGCAATGCAACCGAAATATGTCTGATGGGCGCCCGTCGAGCCTGGACCTGAAAGCAATTGGTGGGAGAATTCGCGCTCTGCGAGGGACTGAGTTGCAAGAAGAGCTTGCTCCCAAAGTTGGAATCAGCCAAGGACAGCTCTCAAAGATAGAGAGCGGCAGAATGGCGCCTGCTCTGGGAACGCTTGTCCGATTAGCGAATCGATTCGACAAGAGTCTCGACTGGATTGTGACGGGCCAAGAGAAACATTAGAGAATCGAGTCCCGCGCAGTCGTCTTGTCGGCGCACCCCTCCGATTGAGCTTCCGCGAAAAATACTGCCTTTTGGTTCTCGACGTAGGAAACTCAATGAATTACTGCAGTAACGTCAAGCCAGGGCAGCTCTTGATTTAGGATTCGTCTTAGCGCGTTTACTCATCGGCGGTGGAATGAGTCCTCTCGGCGAGTGGGCGCTTCGTGATCACACGAAGTTGGAGTTCACTTAGGTCGGACGATTTGTGCGGGAACGTATGGCAGGAAGACTCGAAAGTCGGCTAGCAAAAGTTGAGCAGGTTGTGGCCAAAATGGCTCGGCAAAAGATGCTCTCCAACTGCAACTGCCGGGATAAGAATGAATTATTTTTTGGGGACGACGACAAACTTGAAGCAGAACTGAACCTGACCTGTCCGGCCCATGGAGAGAGGATACTGGGTAGAATGCTCCACTTCGTCGTTGTTGACGAAAAGGGCAACGAGAAACCGAAACCCAGGCGGGACCAACTGGTCGAGGAATACGAACGACGTCGCGCTCGCCAACTAAGGGCAGGCTCGGGCCGTGGTCCGAAGCCGTTAAAGCTGTTAAGCCATATGACAATCTTAATGGCACAACCCCGAGCAAATCATGGCTTTGCATAGCTTAATCCATACACAGTCCACTGTGAGCCATAGACTTCGTAAGTGTGGAAAGCGCTTTTGATAATTTTAGTTTCGGATCAACCCTCGTTACATTCGCTTGCGAATCTGCCAGAAAAGCAGCGAGACCGCCAGCCAGGCCCCAGTCGAAACTGTCAGGACCGCCCACGGGCTGTGGCCGACCAAGAATCGCTTTACCAGAAGAGCGAAGACCAAAAGTCCGATACTTCCCATAGAGGCCCCTGCAGCATCGACTGCTGCCGCTTGTTTGCCCCGCACGGATCCGTGAAGTCCCTCGCGTTCCTTCTTTTCCTTTTCATGCTTTTCAATCAAAGTCGCGCCCGCGGGAAAGATCGCGGGAAACGCTAAGAAAAGCCCGCCGACGCCAGGGCCGTATCGCTTCGCGATCAGACCCGCCACGGCGGTAATGAGCCCTCCGAACAGGAATCGAACTGCAAACTCGTACCAGCGAGTTTCTTTTGGTCCGGAAGAATCAATTTCGATTCGCATGGTCGCGCTACTTGATGAAGGCGTACCACAACCCGAATGCCAGCGCTGCCCAGATGGGAAGCGAACCGAGCGTCACCCAAAGGGCAGTAAACCGGCCCCGCATCAGGATCCAGCTCACGCAACAGGCGTAGGCGAAAAATGCTACGGCCCCCGCGATCATCGACTTGGCCTCGGTGGCCGCATAGCGGCTTCCGTCGCTAGCAACTGTGAGTCCAAGGGTAGCGAGAGCGACACTCGGAGCTGCTCCAAAGAGGCCGGCGAAACTTTTTGGTTTGAACAGGTCGCCCAAAACGGCGAATACGGAAACCGCTACTCCTCCGATCAGAAACCGAATGAGAATGTCTTTCATAGGATGCAGCCGTCAGAGCGAGACCTTTTTAAAGATTAGCGAAGCATGCTGCTACAAAAGACATTTACAGAAGACTTTTTTTCACCATTTCTGAGTAGTCCCGGCTCTGCGCGGCCACCGCGATCAGCCGGTCATTGCGCTCGGTTTTTCCGTCCTCCGTCTGTTCCGCCTCCATTACGCCGAGCAAACGAGTTTGAATGACACATCCGGTAAAGGTGGGTTCGTCCATCAAAATCAGAATATCTTCAGGGTCGCCGTCGGCTGCCTGGGTACGGGGCACAAACCCAAATGCGTGCGGAAAGACCATGCCCTCGGGCAGAACCCCGGCGAGAGTAAAGAAGCCGAGTTTCTTGTCGTACTTGAATTTATTGCGGCTTCCACCCGGGGTTTCGATTACAGCCAGTACCACGCCCGGATGTTTGCCATCGAAAGGATTTAAGCGGATCGGATCCGAAATGTTCTTATTCTTCGCTTTGGCCACGAGTGTCTTACCCTGCACTTGGAGAAGGGGAAGCGGTAAAGAGTTGTTAACGATTTGTAACAATCCTCTAATCCTCTACGCCCACGCACTTCCTTCCGCGGAACGCAACGAATCAGCAATCAGGAGCAAAAAGGACGATACGAACGACCCGATGCCAGCGAGCGTAAATTACAGTGAAGACCTGATGAAAACGACCGGTCTCGCACGTTATAACGCTAGTTATAAAAATGAAGGAAAGCCAGAACAGGACATCGCAGTAGGAGAGATCAGTAATTGGAGAAATTATGAGCGATCACTTTCGCAAATCTGAAGATGAACGTGCCCCCGAACTGAAAGGCGAACTCAAAGCGCAGTTAGACGAACTGGGAACAGATCCCGGACAGGTTGGCGAGGACAGCGCTGGCCAGAGCGGCGATTCGCAGGCTTTATCCTCTGTCGAAGACGCCAACGACGAATCGGTGGAAGAGCTGGCCGAAACCGAACAGGGGCTCGAAGCGGCTGCTGTCGATGGCGTTGAGGATGCCGCTGATCATCCCGAGCGTCCCGTTCATACCCATGAAGAATATGGGCGTCCTGATGATTCGCCGCCGAAAAGAAACCGCGACGCTGCCTGAAAATGCTGCCTGAGATTCTGTGTTGAAAGACTGACTAAGGACTGAAGCAAGACATGCCTGAAACAACATCTGCCGGCGTTCCTCTTCGACAGTTCGGCCGCTCGGACGCGAAAATCTCGATACTCGGCTTTGGTGGACATCATCTGGGCGAGGCAGCAGATGAAAAAACTGCGGTCCGTATCATTCAGGAGGCAGTAGATGGCGGAATTACTTTTTTCGACAACTGCTGGGAGTACCGGCGCGGCAAAACCGAATTGTGGATGGGCGCCGGACTGAAAGGGCGCCGCGACAAAGTTTTTCTGATGACAAAAACTTGTCCACATGGTCGCGATGCGGGCCTGGCTCTGCAAATGCTGGAGGAATCGTTGCGCAGGCTGCAGACCGATCATCTCGATCTCTGGCAGGTCCACGGAATGGCCTTCGACAATGATCCTGCTTTATTCATTCGTCCCAACGGCGCCGCCGAGGCTTTGACCAAGGCCAAGAAAGACGGCAAAGTTCGCTTTGTCGGTTTTACCGGCCACCAGAATCCAATGGTTCACCTGGGGATGTTGAATACGGGATTCCCTTTTGATTCGGTGCAGATGCCGCTGAACGCCTTTGATCACAGCTTCACCCGAAGCTTCGAACGACAGGTCTTGCCAGAATTGAATAAGCGTGGCATCGCGGCCCTCGGCATGAAGCCGCTCAACGGCCATGGAGAGCCCATCAAGAGTGGCGCTCTGACGGCTGAGGAAGCCTTGCGTTACGCGATGAGTCTTCCGGTCACCACCACTATCACGGGCATTGATAGCCTCGACGTGTTGCATCAGAATTTGCAGATCGCCCAAAATTTCAAGCCCATGACTGCCGCGGAAATGGACGAACTTCGCGACCGTTGCAAGGTTTACGCCGCGGACGGCCGCTACGAACTTTATAAGCTGTCGTTAAAGTTCGACAATCCCGAGTCGCGCCTGGCGCATGGCTTCCCACTCGATACCAAACAGTCGGAAGTGCAAGACATGTTGGGCTCCTCCGAGAATACGGGGCATCCTTTTCCGGAGAAAAAATTTTAGGAGAGAAATGTGGATTCAAGGCCACCGTCGCATCTCAGCAGACGAAAATTCATGCAGGGTGCAGCCATGATCGGTGCGGCTCCACTCGTTCCGAAGCGTGTTCTGGCGCAAAACGATGCAACCCCACCGCCGAACGTCGAGGGTTCCGTGCCCAGGAAACCGCTGGGGAAAACCGGCGTGCAGGTTTCTGCTCTGGGTTTGGGCGGGTATCACCTGGGCTCCGCCAATACCGATCAAGTTGCCAACGAAATTGTGGCCAAGGCCCTCGATCACGGCATCGATTTCTTCGATAACGCGTGGGAATATCACGATGGATTGAGCGAAGAAAGACTGGGACGCGCGCTTAAGGGCAAGCGGCAACAGGCTTTCCTGATGACCAAGGTTTGCACTCATGGTCGCGACAAAAAAGTCGCCATGCGCATGCTGGAAGAATCGCTGCGCCGCCTGCAAACCGACCATTTAGATCTGTGGCAAATTCACGAAGTCATCTATGAGAATGATCCTGATTTGATCTTCGCTCCTGGCGGTGCAGCTGAAGCTTTGCTCGAGGCCAAGCAGCAAGGGAAAGTCCGATTCATCGGATTCACCGGTCATAAAGATCCTGAGATTCATCTGAAAATGCTGGCTCACAGTTTTCCCTTTGACACCGTGCAGATGCCCTTGAACTGCTTCGACGCCACTTTTCGAAGTTTCGAAACCCAGGTCCTGCCGGAGGCAACGCGCCGCGGAATGGCCGCGCTGGGCATGAAAAGCCTGGGCGGTAGCGGAGAAATGGTTCGGCACGGCGGCATCACGGCCGAACAAGGGCTGCGCTATGCCATGAGTCTGCCCGTCGCAACTACTATCAGCGGCATGGACTCGATGGAGGTTTTGAACCAGAACCTGGCAGTGGCGGTGAATTTTCAACCCTTCACTGCCGCGGAATTAAAGGAATTGCGCGAAAAATGCCAAAAGTTTGCCGCCGACGGCCGCTACGAATTATTCAAAATGTCAGTCAAGTACGACGGCAAGGTTGGGCGCGAACAGCATCATTTTCCCAATACCGAGGAACTGCCGCTCTGACCTGTTCTAAAACCCAGCGAGGATACCGCTTCCGCGCCCGGGACAGGAACCCCCCTGGCCATATCGGGGAAGCGCTGTATTGGTACCTCCGAGGCGAAGCGAGAGAATTTCCAGAGTCAAATTGATCGCGCTCAAAGATGGCGTGCATTCCAATCCGAGAGCTATGGAAATACGACCAATAAGCTCACTTTGGAGGTTGCATATGCGACAACTACTCTTGCTTCTTTCGATGTTGCTGCTCGGCGCATGCTGGGCTGCTGCGCAAGACACAACCACTCAACCAAACGCAGATCCAAACCAGGCCAGTCAGACTTCGGCAAGCTCAGGTCAAACCGCATCCACAACTGCCGGCGGAACTACCGTTGAAGGCTGTTTGAGCGGTTCCAGCGGGAACTATACTCTTACCGACAAAAACGGCGTTAGTTATCAGTTGACCGGGGACTCGGCCAAGCTGAGCGAACACGTGGGCCACGAAGTGAAGATCACAGGAACTGCCAGCTCGGCATCCCCGAACGGAGGCGGAACCTCTACGGGCACGACCGGAACAGCCAACGGAGGGTCGCAAACGCTTGAAGTCAGTTCCGTAAAGCATATTTCCAAGACCTGCCACAATGGAGGCATGTCGAAGTAACTTCGCTTTAACGCAAGAATGAAGCCCGGCCAGATGGCCGGGCTTTTTGCTGCGCAACTTTCCAATCCAACTTTCCCAATCCCAGCTATGCCGCTTCGCGGGATGGCGGCTTTGCCTGGACGATTTGTGGCTTTCCATGAGCCGGTCGATGAATCTCCTGATCCAGGCTGGGCCTCTTCTTGTCGGGAAATTCTGGAAGATGAACCGGTTTCTTGCTTCGAACCGATTCGTAAATTGCTTCTACAATTCGAACGTCGGCGAGGCCTTCCAGTCCAGATGGCTCAGGCGTCTTATCTTTGAGAATGCAATCCGAGAAGTAAAAAAGCTGCGCCGCGAACTGATCTCTCTTTGGAAAAGTTTTCGTCTTCGTCTTCTCTCCGAGTTTGATCTGATGCTTGAGCGGCATTGCATACTCATACGCCGGATCTGCCACCAGCACGCCTCTCGTGCCGACGAGCGCATATCGTCCAATGTCGGCAGCTCCAAAACTACACGTGAACGTGGCCAGACGGTTTTCAGGAAAGCGCATGGTGACCGACGTCATTTCCTCTACCCGTTGAAATCGCGCATCGCCACTCTTGGCAGTCACCGCGAAGACCTCGGTTGGCTCGGCTCCAAACAAATAACGCGACGCATTGATGCAATAAACACCCATGTCGTAGACTGGGCCACCCCCACGCGCCACCGATTCCGTCACGCGAATGTTGTCCTGCGCCACTTGCTGCGCGAACTCCGAAGTGAAAAGCCGCAAAGCTCCCAGCTTCCCGCTTTTTGCCACTCGAATGGCCTCCAGGTTCCCGGCCTCAAAATGAAGGCGATACGCGACCATTAATTTCGCATGGTTCTGCTTGGCTGCTTCAATCATGGCCTGGCAGTCTTCCGACGTAACCGCCATGGGTTTCTCGCAGAGCACGTGAACTCCCGCGGCCGCCGCCCGCAACGCGTACTCCCGGTGCAGATGGTTAGGAAGGACTAGATAGACGGCGTCGACATTGGATAAGGCGCGACTGTAATCGTCGTACGAGTAAAGATGATCGATCGCATACTTCTTGCCCAATTTCTGAAGCTTCTCGGCCTCGCCTGAGACCAAAGCGAAGAGCTCCGAATTGGCTGCATTCTTGAATGCCGGCAGGACGGCAATCTGAGCCAGGTGCCCCAACCCCACCACCGCGTAACGAACTCTGCGTCTAGACATTCCCCTCCGCGTCATTTGGTTCTCCGACCTACTTAAAGTTCGCGGCCGCCTTGCCGATGATCTAGGTTCGACCTTCTTCACGGCCGACTTCTTGATTTTGATGCCGTTTTCAAACGTGGGGTAGGTCGTCAATTGCGAGCGCAGCCGTTTCGAGACTTCGGACCGGTCACGTGGGCCTAAGGCTTCTGCCTGAGAGTCATAAAGGAAAACGTGGTGTGGGGGTCAGGAAAGTATGAGAACGCTCTACAGATTGGCAATGATGGTTCCTTCGGATTCTTTGTCCTAAAAAGATCATGGCGCGTGCAAGCCCCGCGGTTGTGAAAGGCCGGCTTGCCAGGCGGTGAAAGATGCCGGGCCCAACGGAAGAAGTTATTGCTCCAAAAGTAGTCGTCAGCGTTGTATTTTTCCTTACCTTGCTGAACCAAGCGAGCCTTGCCCAAACTAATGTGAATGACGTCCATGTCGTGCCACGGCAAGTGTCGCCGGTCGCGGCCAGTGCGGTGCCTCTCGCTTCCATCAAAGCGGTCGACGGTTCCATGCTTCATGTGGTCAAAACCGACGCAAAACTCGTGCTGATTCCGGTTAGCGTCACCGACCCGATGCAGCGCCTGGTAAGCGGTCTTCAGGCCGAGAACTTTGAACTCTTCGAGGGCAAGAAGCCGCAAGAGATTCGGCACTTTTCCACGGAAGATCTGCCGGTTTCTGTAGGAATTATTTTGGACGCAAGCGGCAGCATGCGCAGTAAGATGAATCGCGTTCGCGAGGCCGTAACCGAATTCTGTGAAAGCGCAAATCCTCAGGACGAGTTTTTTCTTATCGAATTTTCCGACCAGCCTCGCCTGGTTGAGGATTTCACTTCTGCTCCCGAAGACATCGAAAAGGAGCTGCTCTTCAGGCAACCCAGCGGTCGGACAGCCTTGCTGGACGCCATTTACATGGGCCTGCATAAAATGAAAGAGGCCAAATACGCGAAAAAGGCTCTGCTGATTATTTCTGACGGAGGAGATAACCACAGTCTTTATGTAGAGAAGGATGTAAAAGCCGCGGCCAAGGAATCCGATGTAATGATTTACGCGATCGGAACCTTTGATCGCTATGTTCCCACCCCCGAGGAGACACGCGGCCCCGCCTTATTATCCGAGCTTGCCCAGCCGACTGGAGGACAAGCATTCACCCTGGAGAATGAGCGAGAATTGCCGGCCGTCGCCAGCCACATCGGCAGAGCGCTTCGCACGCAGTACGTGCTCGCCTATCGTCCCGAGGAAATGCCGCACGACGGGAAATGGCACAAAGTGCAGGTAAAGCTCAGGTTGCCCAAGAAATTGGCGTTCTTGCGCGCCCACGCCAAGACAGGATATTACGCGCCCGCGGACTAAATTCTCCCCTGAGCGTCTAGATCTCTCTCACTGCCGGGGTCGCAGATTTTCGTTCAACGACTTCATGACAACTCCCTTGAAATCAACCGCATCACATCTCGCCAGGCTGTAGATTGTCCTGGATCATTTACTGTTAATTACGGAGGCTAGTTCACTGGCCTTTGCTGACTCTAGCTTGGCGGTCACGTATGCGCTTGTTGAGTGTCGGGATTTTGTTGTGCAGCGCGGCTTTATTTGCGCAAATGGCGCAACAAGGGCCAGAAACGGCATACAACGGCCAAAACGTCAGCTCGATTTCGCTCATCGCCAATCCCCATCGCGATCTTAAGCCTTTGTTCCCACTCGTCGAGCAGAAGGCAGGTACGCCTTATTCACAGGCCAAAATTGAGGCTACTGCTCTGGCGTTAAAGCAAGCCGGCGGTTTTCCTAAAGTCGACGTCAGCGTCGAGCCCGAAGTCGCCGGGCTGCGAGTCAATTTCCTGTTGGAGCCGGCGTACTACCTCGGCGTGGTTGAATTTCCTGGAGCTATACGGGACTTTGCCTATACGCGCCTGCAACTGGTCGCAAACCTTCCTGATGAAGATCCTTACGACCCGTCGCGCATTCCCATCGCTGAAACTGCCCTCACCGATTTCCTGCGCAAGAATGGTTTCTTTCAGGCGAAGGTTCACAGCGAAACCATGATTGACGACGCACATCAGCTGGTCAGCGTGAATTTTGTGGCAGAGATGGGGAAGCAAGCTCGCATCTCATCGGTGAAGATCGAGGGAACCGATAATCGGGAAAGCGCACGCTTGCAGCACGCCTTCAGGTCGTTGCGCGCGCGGCTGTCCGGGGGTCTGCTGAAACCGGGAAAATCTTATTCTCCAGAACGAATCAGCGAAGCGACGAAGCTGATGAAAGCCGCTCTGACGAAACAGCGCCGCCTGGCCAGCAGCGTTCACGAGAATCCGCCGCAGTACAATCCGGCCACCAATCGCGTCGATGTTTCTTTCAAGGTGGAGTTGGGACCGGTGGTCACGGTTCGAGCCGTGGGGACCAAGCTTACGGTAATTCCGTTTCTGGCGGCTCGGCAGATGAAAAAGCTGATTCCAATTTATTCGGAGGGAACCATCGATCAGGACCTGGTGGATGAAGGCCAGCGAAACTTAACGGACTATTTTCAGAAAAAAGGCTTCTATGACGCCAAAGTGACCACGAATTTCCAAAAGCAACCGGATCAGATTCTCGTTGTCTACACCATCGATCGCGGAAAGAAATACAAGGTGGGTCAAATCTCCTTTCATGGAAACTACGCGCTTACAGCAAAAGAACTCACGGAGCAGGTAGTCGTAAAGAAATCGCACATTTGGACTCATGGTAGTCTCAGCCAGAAATTGCTGAAGCAGAGCGCCGACAATATCGAGGCCCTGTATCGCGACCGAGGCTACGAGGAAGTAAAAGTGAAGTTCCAAATCATCAACCGCGGACCAAAGCACGATGTCGCCTTCGACATCGATGAAGGCACTCAGACTGTGGTAGAAAACGTGCAAGTATCGGGAAACCAAAACATCGCGACCGCACAGCTTACTGCGCCGAAAGGCTTCGGACTGCGGGCTGGAACGCCGTTTTCTCCGCGAAAATTGACCGACGATCGGAACCGTATTTCAGCGACCTATTTGAACCGCGGCTATCTCAACGCCGAAGTGAACGCTTCCGTGAAGCAGAATCCTGGCGATACGCACCGCGTGAACGTCGCTTATGCGATCACCGAGCATCAGTTAATACGAATCAGTGAAGTCACCTATCTGGGAGAGCAGCACGCGCGGCTCTCGCTCATCAAGAAAACAGCCAAAATTCCTCCCGAAACGCCCATGCGGCGCGACAAACTGCTGGAAGCGGAAAGCCGCCTCTATGATCTGAACATCTTTGACTGGTCGAGCGTGGGTCCGCGCAAGCCCATCACTGACCAATCGGAAGAGATGGCGTTAGTAAAGGTGCACGAAGCCAAGCGCAACGAAATCACTTACGGATTCGGATTTGAGATATCGCACCGCGGCGGGAACACTCCCACCGGGACTGTAGCCGTTCCGGGGGGTGGCGGCACCATTGGATTGAATGGTTATCAGATCGCCCCCAGCCAGGCAACCTATGCCAGTCCGCTGGGCTCGATCGAATTCGACCGCCGCAACATGCGCGGTTTAGGCGAGACTGCCAGCGCCTCCATTCTTTTGTCGCGTCTGGATCAGCGCGGTTTGATCAGCTACTCTCAGCCGCATTTTTTTGGGTCGCAATGGACGTCTTTGACTAGCTTTTCGCTGGAACGGAACAGCCAGAATCCGCTTTTCACCGCCGGCTTAGGTGACCTTTCCTTTCAATTGGAAAGGGTTCTCCGGCGCAAGTCGAACACCCGCCTGCAACTCCGCTACGACTTCAATAAAACCGACCTATCCCATTTACTGGTTCCCGAGCTGGTTCTGCCGCAGGATCAGAATGTGCTGCTCTCCACCTGGTCGGCAACGCTCATCCGCGATACCCGCGACAAGCCGCTCGACGCACACCGCGGATCGTATTCAACCCTCAACGTTGGCCTCACCCCGACTGCGTTCGGATCGAGCGCGAACTTCGCCAAACTGTTTGGTCAGTACGCTTTCTACAGGCCTGTGCGTTCCGTTGTGTTCGCCGACAGCATCCGCATCGGGTTGGCATCGCCCTTTGCCGGAAGTTTCGTTCCCACCAGTCAGCTTTTCTTCTCCGGAGGCGGCACCTCTCTGCGCAGCTTTCCCATTGACGAAGCCGGCCCTCAACGCCTGGTTCCATTCTGCAACGTCTTGCAGGGCCAGTCCGGATGTGTGGATGTGACCGTACCTGTCGGCGGAAAACAACTTTTCATCTTGAATTCAGAAGCGCGCTTCCCTCTCGGCATTACTAAGCCGCTCGGCGGAGTCGTCTTTTATGACGGAGGCAATGTCTATAGCGCGATCAACTTGAATAATTTCGTGAACAACTACACCAACACCGTGGGAATCGGATTACGCTACGCCACTCCGATTGGCCCCGTGCGGATCGATGTGGGACGCAACTTGAATCCAGTCCCCGGAATCAATCCGTTGCAGTACTACATCACCATCGGGCAGGCTTTTTAGGGACGAATGTTTATTAGGGACTAATGATGAAGACGAATTGGAAACGGAAACTCGGATGGACGCTGCTGGGACTGACGGCGCTACTGCTGGTGCTGTCAGTGGGTGGATATTTCTATCTCCGCAGCAGTGGCTTTCAGCAGTATGCGCTACGCAAAATCGCACAGGAAGCGGACTTGGCTACGGGCGGCAAAACTCAGATCGGAGGCCTTGATTTCAGTCTGTCAACTTTGACCGCGCATCTTTACGATATTACTTTGCGCGGCTCCGAAAACCCCAGCCAGCCTCCACTCCTGCACGCTGATGAACTCACGGTGAGCATCAAAATTCTCTCAGCCTTGCATCGCCAGGTCGCAATACGAGAACTTCTGATCGAGCGTCCGATCGTTCATTTCCAGGTCAGTCGCGACGGCAAGAACAATCTGCCCGCGCCTCCGCCCGCCCAAAACAGCAGCCACACCAGCGTTTTCGACCTTGCGGTGCAGCACGCACAACTTACAAGCGGCGAAGTCAACTACAACGATCGCAAGACTCCGCTCGATGCCGATCTATACGATCTCTCAACCGATATTCATTTCGAGTCTCTCGCCAAACGCTACAGCGGCGTTCTTTCTTATAACAATGGACATGTGAAGTACGCTCAATACGCGCCTCTTGCCCACAATCTCAACTTGAAATTCAGCGCCACGCCCCAGGTCTTCAAGCTGGAATCTGCGCTTTTGCACGTCGGATCTTCCCAGGTGACGCTGCACGCCGAGGTTTCGAACTATTTAAATCCCGTTGCCGATTGCGACTATGAAATTCAGATTCACACGCAGGACTTCGCTCAATTGTCGCCGCAAGCCCGTCCGGCCGGTGATGTGTGGCTGACCGGCAAGCTGCACTACCAGGCAGTCGGAGATGAACCCCTGCTTCGCGACATCTCCATCAATGGCCAAGTCGCCAGCGAAGCGCTTTCGGCGGTGACCTCCGGCAGCCACATCGAACTGCGAAAACTCCAGGGGAAATATCGGCTTAGTGAAGGCAATCTGAACGTGAGCGAGCTCGCTGTCGATGCCCTCGGAGGGCGCATCACAGCGAACGCCGAGATCCAGCATCTCGATACCACTCCCCAAGCGCAGATTCAGGCAGCGCTGCATAACATTTCTCTTAAGGCCATCCAGCAGGCGGCGCGATCGCAGGGGATTAACGGCGCCACTCTCTCCGGAACACTCGGTGGAGGGATAAATGCGTCGTGGTCCGGAAGCATCGCCAACCTGCGCGCTCACTCCGACCTGACCGTGCAGGCTCTCGCCAGTAGTAAATCGAATCCATCGGAAAGCGGCGTTCCCGTCGGTGGTACGATTCATGCGGATTACGATGGAGCGCGCCAAACTATTTCGCTGCGCAACACGTCCTTGCGAATTCCTTCGGCGACTCTGACCGCGCAAGGAACCATCTGCAATAAGACGACAAGCAATAATTCGAGCTTGCAGATCCAGGTTGCCGTCACCGATCTTCATCAGCTGGCCGCGCTAGCCTCCTCGTTCCGTCCTAAGCAAACGGCCATTCCCACGATTTCCGGTTCGGCCACGCTCAATGCAACCGTGACTGGCTCCATGAAAAAGCCCGCGGTCGCCGCGCAGTTGAATGCCCGAAACCTGCAAATCGAGGGCAGTCAGTGGGCCGGCGCAAGTTTGCAGGTTCGCGCCAATCCTTCGGAAGTCACCATTCAGAACGGATCACTGGTCAACCTTCAGCGGGGACGCGCGAACTTTAACGCCAGCGTCGCATTGCAGAATTGGTCCTATCAGGATGCGAACCGGATCGAAGCGCATCTCGACGTGCAACAGATGCGGATCGCCGATTTACAGCAACTCGCGCATCAGCACTATCCGATTTCCGGCGATTTTTCGGCGAAACTGACTCTAGAAGGTTCGCAACTCAATCCCCAAGGCTCTGGTTCGGCGCAGATCACCAATGCCCGCGCTTACGATGAGCCCATTCAGAACCTTACCGCTCAATTCAATGCCGCTAACGGCTCNNCCCTCCCTCAGCGGAACCGTGACCGCATCCGTCAATGGCGAAGGAACGCTGGACGATCCGCAACTGACGGCAGTCGTCCAATTGCCTCAACTCCAGGTTCAGCAAAATTCCATTTCCGCGTTAAAGGCGAATCTCAATGTCGCCCATCATTCCGCTGACTTCAATCTCGACTCCAGCGTCTCGCAAGCCACGGTTCACGCCCACGGGCGCGTCGCTCTCAGTGGCAGCTACGATGCTGAAGCCGTCATAGACACGAGTACGGTTCCACTGAATGCTTTGATGGCCTCTTTCGGACAGACCGCTCCGCAAGGGTTTCAAGGCCAGACTGAGTTGCATGCAACCCTCAAAGGTCCGCTGAAAGATAAATCGCAAATTGTGGCGCACCTATCTATTCCCGTCCTGAACGCGAGCTATCAATCGCTACAGATTGGGATTGCAAGTCCGATCCAGGCTGATTATTCAAATTCGGTGGTAACGCTGCAAGCCGCGGAGATCCGCGGCACCGACACTTCACTTCGCCTGCAAGGCCAATTTCCCATCGGTGGGCGAAGTTCTCCAACACTCTCTGCGACCGGATCGGTAGACGTCCGAATTCTTAAAATCTTTGCGCCTGATGTAAACAGTTCCGGCGCTGTAGCACTCGATGTCCACGCCTCCGGATCGGCGGCAAACCCAGTAATCCAGGGTCAATTGCAGTTCAAAGATATCGCGGTGAATACTCCGGATGCTCCCGTCGGCGTCGAAAAACTGAATGGCACACTCGATATCAATAACGACCACATCCTCGTATCCAAAATGACAGCACAAGTGGGTGGCGGCGACGTTTCGCTGGGCGGCTCAATTGCCTACCGGCCGGCCGTGCAATTCAATCTCGCGCTGCAGGGCAAATCCGTGCGTCTCCGCTATCCCGCAGGTCTGCGATCTCTGCTCGACGCCAATATTGCATTCAGCGGGACAACCCAGGCCTCCACCTTAAACGGGCGAGTTCTGATCGACAGCCTTTCGTTCACGCCAGACTTCGATCTGAACAAATTAGGCGACCAGTTCAGCACGGGCAACGTTCCGTCTCAGCCGGGATTTGCCGATACCATAAAACTCGCCATCAGTGTGCAGTCGCAAGCCGATTTGAACGCCACCAGTTCCCAACTCAGCATTGCCGGCCAAGCCGCCCTTCAAGTGGGAGGAACCGCGGCCGACCCGGTGATCACCGGGCGCACGACCCTGACCTCCGGCGAATTGTTTTATCGCAATGTGCGTTACCAACTGCAAAAAGGAGTGATTACCTTCAACAATCCGAGCGAAACAAATCCAGTGCTGAACGTTTCCGTGTCCACCACTGTTGAGCAATACAATCTCACGCTTAACTTGCGCGGGCCGCTCGACAAGCTCACCACTTCCTACGTTTCTGATCCGCCGCTTGCGACTGCGGACATCATTAACTTGATTGCTCGTGGCCAAACCACGCAAGAGTCGGCCGCGTCGAGCCAGAGCACCGACTCGATGATAGCTTCGCAGGCCGCGAGCGAGCTTAGCAGCAGCGTGCAGAAGCTGGTCGGAATTTCAAGTTTGCAAATCGATCCTACGATCGGCGGCAACGGCCAAAACGCTTCCGCGACGATCGCCATTCAGCAACGCGTAACCAAGAATCTGCTCTTTACCTTCTCTACCAATGTTTCTCAGCCGGGAAGCGAAATGGTGGAGGGGGAATATCGGATCAATAAACGCTGGTCGGTAAGCATGGCTCGCGATCAGCTGGGAGGAGTTTCGGTAGACGGCCGGTTTCACACGCAATTCTAGTGCGCTCGAAATTCGGGAATTCGCTAGGCCGCGCGATCAAGCGTTGCCCGGCGGGTAATGCTCCGCCGTTCCACTGCGGGAGCTCCCTTGGTCTGCACGCAGCCTTTCTTACTTTCCTTCGCCAATTCTGCATTCAGTTCGGCGCCTACCAGCAAAATGAACGAAGTCCAGTACAGCCACGTCATGAAGGCAATAAATCCGCCCAACGTTCCGTAGGTCCGGTTGAAATTGGCCCAGTGGCGAAAATAATATCCCAGCAAAAGAGAAAGAACACTCCATACCACCACGAAAAGAACCGCACCCGGAAGCGTAGCCCCGAAGCGCTGTCGTACATTGGGAGCGAGGTAGTAAAGCACTTCAACGGCGAGAATCGTGAAACCAATCGCGATGATCCAGCGAAGCACGGGCCACAAAGTCACGAACAAGCCCGACAAGGCAAGCCGACTGGCCAGCCAATCTCCAAAGCGCGGCCCAACCACCATCACGGCCAGTGCGGTCAGCAGCAGCGCGCCAATAATCACGGCAAGAGCTATGGCGAGTAGGCGCGTTTTCCAGAAAGGGCGCTCATCGTTCGCATCATAGGCAATGTCCAGTGCCTCGATCATGGTGTCGAATGCCGCCGACAGCGTCCACAGCATGCCTAGCATTCCGAACGAAAGCCATGTGCTGCGATGCGCGGAAAGCACATCACCCAGCACTGAGTACACCATCTTCATTGTGTCCGGGGGCAGCAGCCTGCCCATCAGTAAAAGAACATGGCTGAAGAGAACCGGAAGAGAGACGAAAGCAACGATTGCGGAAAGAAAAATGAGCGCCGGAAAGACTGATAGCACGAAATAATAGGAAAGCCCCGCCGAAACTGTAAACGTGTGATGCCGTACCAGGTCGCGGTACGTGCTGGCCAACGCCCGCTTTATGCCGCCAAAGTCCACCCGCCCACGGTATTCTTTCAAGCCGGGCGCGAGAATACCCGAAAGACGGTATTCCAGTCTTTAAGAAACGATGGTCACGATCTCAATATCTTCCTGTTTGTTCTCCAGGTGAACCAGCACTGAGTCGTTTCTTCGCTCCAAGAGCAAATCTACGGCCACGTTCCCGCAGCGGAGCCCGCGAATCGACAGCTGCGGAATGCCCTCGGGAAGAAAAGGACGGTCAAAAATGATGCGGCCGCGATCGGCTTGCACGGAAATGCCCAGGCAGCCTTCGAGAATCAAAAAGGGCGCCGCAGCCGCCCACGCTTGGGGCGAGCAAGCCACTGGATAGAGAGTAGGTCCCTCGGTTTGTCGCCGTTTCAATCCGCAGAATAATTCTGGCAGACGGCGGAGTTCCACCTCGCTGCTCAAGTCTAATAATGCCAGCAATATTTTCCCTGCCAGTTTCTTCGCTCCGTATTTCGCCATGCCGTTGGCGATAACGGAATTGTCGTGCGGCCATATGGATCCGTTGTGGTAAGACAGCGGATTGTAGCGAGCTTCCGTCAAGGCCACCGTCCGAATCCCCCATCCCGTGAAGGATTCCGGATTCATCAGAGTCTCCCCTACCCGGCGGGCTCTCTCTGGCGCTGCAATTCCCGTGTAAAGGCAGTGACCGGCATTCGAAGCTCGAACCCGGCAGGGGCGTTTTTTTCCGTCGAGAGCCAATGCGTACGTACCCAGATCTTCGCACCAAAAGGCTTCTTCGAATTTCGTGCGCAGGGCTTCCGCCTGTAACTCGAGTTCACTGCATCCCGTAACGTCGCCTAGCATGCGGGTCAGCCGGGCGGCAGCCAGCTTTGCCGCATAAACGTAGCCCTGCACCTCGCAAAGTGCGATCGGCGGTTCCGCGATTTTGCCGTCCGCATAAAATATGGAATCGTTCGAGTCCTTCCAGCCTTGCTGTACCAGTCCCTTTCCCGAATGTCGTGCATACTCGACAAAGCCATCGCCGTCTACATCGCCAAATTCGTCGATCCATTTAAGAGCGCGCTGTATGTGTGGCCACAACTGATTCAGGAATGGACGGTCCGCGGTGCGATCGAAATAGGCCCCGGCCAGCATGATGAAAAGCGGCGTGGCGTCGACGCTTCCGTAGTAGCGGCCAAAGGGAACTTCTCCCAGATTTGCCATCTCACTGCGGCGCATTTCGTGCAGAATCTTGCCCGGTTCGGAATCTGCAACGGAATCAGTCTCCTCGGCCTGCGACGCCGCCAGAAATTCCAGCACGCCTTTTGCAATGTTCGGATTCAGCCACAAAGTTTGCAGCGCGGTAATGATCCCATCGCGGCCAAAAACCGTGCTGAACCAGGGAACCCCGGCGTAAGGATAATTTCGTTCCGGATTTCCTGCGATCATCATTTCCAGGTCCGAAATCGAGCGGGCGATCCAGTCGCTGAAGCGCGAGTTCGAACTCGTGATCTGAGGAAATTCACGCGCCATTTCCGCAAGTTCGAAACGGGCCGAAGACAATGCTTCGGTGTAGCCAATCGATTCCTTCACGGCCTCGGAACTACAGCAGATTTCAAGTTGAAGAGTGACCTTTTCCTTGGGACGCAGCTCGAGTTCGAATTCCATCGCTGTCGGTGAAACCTTCGAAGCATTGACGTCACTTCGGATACAAGTCTGGCGCACAATACGGTCCAATCCTTCGTAAGCCAGAGTGGCGGAATTGCCGTTGATCTGTTCGCCCAATCGGCGGCCTCTGCGCTCTCTCGCGGTACCGCGGACCTCGAAAATATCGGTAAAGTCTGCATCGAATCCAATGCGAAGCGGAACATTCACCTCTTCCAATCCGTGATTCACGAACATCAGCTTTTCGAAACACGAATCCCGCCACAGAAACCGCGACCGCACCAGGTGAAGTGTCCCGCGATGAATCACCATGTTCCCCTCGCTGAAAACGTCGAGGTTGGCAAGATCCGCGGTAAAAATAAAATTGTTGGTGGCAACTGTGGAACTTAACAACAGCGGACGCGCACTCCACAGATCCAAAGACAGTTCGGAGAGATGCCGCATGCCGTCATAAAACAGACCCTCCTCTCCGAGGCCGGAGGTCTGGACATCCCCCAAGCGATCGAAGACGAAAAACATTCTGCCGTATTTGAGAACGCGCGCGCGGTCATCCGCGGGAGACGATGTGGTCGCTATGTAGTACTGGGGGTGGGCGATTCCAATTCCATCCAATTCAAAGCTCCCTCTTCGACCGTCATCGAGGCCGATTTTGGACGAATCAACCGATTGTAGGCTTTCACATAATCGCGCGCCATACGCTCATCGGTAAAGTTCAGTTCAAAGTGGCGGCGGCACTCGCGCCGGTCGAGATCGCCCAGTCGTTTTACCGCCTCAACCGCTTCGTCCAGGTCGCGAACCAGAAAGCCTGCCACGCCGTCAGGAATAATTTCAGGAACGGAACCAAACGGATGCGCAATCACCGGCGTTCCACAAGCCATGGACTCGATCATCACCAACCCGAAAGGTTCAGGCCATTGAATGGGGAACAAAAGAGCGGCGGCGTTCCCTAGGAATTCTTGTTTTTCTGAGGCGCCAATCTCACCAATAAACTCGACCAAAGGATGGTTCAACAAAGGTTTGATCTTTCGTTCAAAGTATTCGCGGTCGCCACGGTCAACCTTCGCGGCAATCTTCAACTTCATCCCGGAACGAATCGCAATTTCAATCGCGCGATCCACTCCCTTTTCAGGAGACACTCTCCCCAGAAACGCCAGATAGCCGCCCTTGCCTTTCTTTTGCAAGAGCGAATCTGCCGGCAGACCGTGGTGCACCGTTCCTACCCAGTTCACCCACGGCAGAGGTTGGCGTTGAGCGTCGGAGATCGAGATCAATGGAACTTCTGAAAACTCCCGGTAAAGCGGGACCAGATCTGGCAAGTCCTGCCTTCCGTGCAACGTTGTGATACAGGGAACTTGGACCCGCCTGCTCAGCGAGAAGGGAAGATAATCAATGTGAAAATGAATAAGGTCGAACTGCTCCGCCCGATTGAAAACCTGTTCCACCATCAAAGTGTGGTGCGCGCTGGGATCAATGCATTGGGCATCCAGCCTAAGAGCCTGCTTGCATACAGGCACCAACCGGGCGTTGGTCACCGAGTCGCCGCTGGCGAACAGAGTTACGTCGTGTCCTAGCGAGACCAGTTTTTCCGTCAGCCACGAAACCACTCGTTCCGTTCCTCCATACAGGCGAGGAGGAACGCTTTCATAAAGTGGCGCGACTTGGGCTATCCGCATTCGCTTGGCTCCTTTGACCAAAATCTTTCGTAGGCGAGGTTTTCCTCGAAAACTTCAGCGGAGAAGTATTCTGACGGTTGTAGGTCCTTTATTTAGATGGCTATTTAGCGAATGCTGTTGTTCGCAAAGATGTTCGGTGATTGGGGTGCCCCATTTCTCGCCTGCTTTGCGAGAAGTGGGGCCCTTCCCCTGGTCATATTGCCCTCGGTTCGCGAGGCTCGAGCAGGCCTTCGGAAAACAAACTAGCCCGTTCAGTATTGCTTCGCAACCTTTCAATGTTCCCACGCAACCCAAGGCCGATGAAGCGGCCAAATCTATCGTCACAAGCTGACACAAAATCCTCCGGCGAACCAGCTCACCGCGAATTTCCCGCGGTTTTGTTCGATCTCGACGGCACTTTAATCGACAGCAATTACCAGCACGTGAATGCCTGGTCTGAAGCGTTGATGGCGGCGGACATTGTGATTCCGAGATGGAAAATCCACCGCCGGGTTGGAATGAGTGGAAAATCAATGCTGCAGGAACTGCTGCGGGAAACACCCCGCGGGAAACGCAGACCCAATCTCGACCAACTCGAAAAACAACACAATAGGAATTTTCGCCGGACGGTGCCGCATTTACAGCCCTTGCCCGGCGCTAATGAATTACTGGCGCATCTTTTTCGCCATAAAATCCGCACGGCAATTGCCATCACGGGAGGTAAGGCGGCAACTGCGTTGCTGCTGAAACGGTTAAAACTGCCAACTCGAATGCCAATCGTAACCGGAGATGACGTTAAAAAGGCCAAGCCTTCCCCCGACATCTTCGAGGAGGCCGCGCATCGTCTCCATATCGAAATCAACAACTGCATTGTTTGTGGGCGACAGCGAATGGGATCTGCTCGCTGCCGTACGCAAAAGCTCTCTCGGCGTGGGATTCTTGTCCGGCGGATATGCGCAGGCGGAACTGGAGCGTGCGGGCGCATTCCGCGTTTATTCCGATGCCGCCGACATGCTCATGCACATCGAACAGCTTGGCTTGCCCGGCAGATAAAGCCATCACCCCGTTGCCCTGCCATCGCGCTCCGCACGTTCGCACTCCGGCGAAATTTCACCTACAGGAAACGGCCCCAAGGATTACAGAAATTCTTCGATGCCTTCTCACTCCGGAGGCGCAATAATAAATCGCAACAATAAATTTAGACGAGGAGGTTTGATATGCCAGAAAAAGAAACGTTGGAACGCACTCGCGAGGATGCGCGCGAAGGAAAGTCCCCCAGCACGCAAGCTGGCGAATTCGTCCGCGAGGAGATGCATCATGTGCGGGAGGGTAAGCACGGCGCCGCCTCAACTAAACAGGCCATAGCCATCGGTCTCTCCAAAGCCCGCCGCGCGGGTGTCAAGCTGCAGGCGCCCCGCAATGGAGCTTCGGCCCAAACTAAGAAACAAGCCGAACGCGACAGCGAAAAAGGACAGAGCTACTCCGGCCGCAAGCCCTCAGCCAAGCGATCGCGCGCAACCAGCAACGCTCTTAAAAAAGAAGGCCACAGCGCAGCTTCTCATCGCGCTCTCTCCAGGCAGGCGCACGCGGCTGCCAAGAAGAGATCGTCCTCCGCTCGCCACGATTCGGCCATCAAGGCAAGCCGGACCCGGCGAAAAACGGCATGAATTCTCAAATGCGGCGAGGATTTTTTATGATTCGAAAACTAAAGACTGGTGAATATCGTTTGTACTCGCGCAAGAAGAATACGAAGACTGGAAAACGGCGAAACCTCGGGACATTCTCAACGCGAAAGGCGGCAGAGGCGCACGAGAAGGCAGTGCAATATTTCAAGCACCACTAAGATTTTGCGTAGCGGCGGACGCATTCGTCCGCCAGCCGGCATGGACGGTCGAGGCGGCCCCCCCCCACCCTTTTCGCCCGTATCCACTGCGACCGTAAGGCCGAAGCCGCCCAATCTATTCGGTCGTGTAATTGATTTCCATGCGTCGTACCTGAACGCTCGAAACGTAGAGCGCAATCAGCGCCACAATCAGAATACCCAGGATCGCAGTCGCAGCAGGCACCGGATTCGAGTTCGAAATCAGCAGCGCAAACACGGCCGGAGTTCCCGGCGAGGCTGGGATATCGACCGGGCAGAACGACTTGAGGTAATAGATCACACTGAACTGCCTCAACACCGACGGCAAAAATGGATTGATGCCTTCCCAAATCAATATTGCCGCCGCCGGCAGAATCGGATTGCGGAACATCATTCCTGCCACCAGAAAAAAAGCTCCGTAGCCAACACAGGCAAGCAGCGTCACTCCCAGGTAAATCGCCGCATATTCAAGACCGTGATTGTGATAGAGGTAATAGTCCCGCACTCCAGGGGGAAAATGCCACACGAAGGCAATCGTCTGCAGAACCTCGCTGAGTCCGAAAATTGTGCAAGTCGCCAGCAATCCAGCGAGAAACTTCCCCGCCATCAGCACTTCCCGCCGCATCGGCGCAAGAAAATAGAAGTGAAGGCTGCGGTCGAGAATCTCCCCGCGAAATAAGTTCATGAAGATTCCGAGGCATCCGAAAAAAACCGCCAGCCGCAGAAAAAAGAACTGAAAGACCGCGGCAAACATAATCGAGTCCTGGCCTAAATTGATGCCTTGCCGGATGTTCAGGCTCTCGACTTTGCCGTTTGCCAATCCCACAAACAAATCGTTCTGCCCATCTGAGTAGTGAAAATCTTCGTGGTTCACTCGGATGCTTCCGTTGGTCCCGTCCTGCGTTGGCCGATCTTCAGTCCAGTGAAAAGTAATCGGAGGTTTACCCAGAATGGCCATCACCTCCTCGCTGGTCATGCCAGGTTTCACTGCAAGTAAATCCTGATAAGCGAGCCGCTTGACGCCCTGCCGGGCCACGCTGGCGCTTCGATTCTGCTGGCTCGAGGTAGCAATCGCATACGCAATAAAGAGCAACACAGGCAAGGCGGCGACGAGATAAATCCAAAGACCCCGCTTGGCAAAAAAGGTCTTCTTCATTTCCAGCCGAATCACGGCTTTGATCTGGGCCCACCAGATTCCTTTCACCGTTTTTTTCATCGAACCGCCTCTTCGTTGCCGATCAAATATTCATAAACGGAAAGAACATCGTCGTCCGCAGGGGCGATCGATTCGATGTCGATGCCATTCACCGCCATCTCATTCAATGTCAGATAGAAACGGTCGGCATCCCGCGTTTTCAGCAGCAACCCGCCCTCATCCTTGTGAATGGAAACTTCAATGGTTTGTGGATATTCGAACATCTTCGCCGCCAGCTCCCGCGGCTGACTACAGCGGATCAGAATCTGAGTGGGGTGCTCCTGAATCTCGCTGCGCACGTTGTGAATCGGTCCTTCCGCCACGACGTAGCCGTTGCTCAGCAGGATGACTTGGTCGGAGATTACATCGACTTCGTGCAGGATGTGACTAGAAATGATCACATAACAACCCTGTGCCGCCGTGGAACGAAATAACGCAATCATCTCCGAACGGGCCAGAGGGTCCAAACCATTCAACGGTTCGTCGAGCACGACTACTTTCGGATCGTGCGCGAGCGCTTGCGCCAGACGAATTCGCTGCCGCATTCCCTTGCTGTACCCCGCAACGTTTCGTCTGGCGGCATCCACGAGATTCACGCGCTCAATGGCTCGCCATGCCATTTGCTCGGCGCTCTCGGAGGTTCTTCCCGCGAGCCGCAAATAGGAATAGACAAATTGAAATCCCGTGAGGCCTTTCGGAAACGCGTCGAATTGAGTGGAATAACCTAGAATCTTGAAAAGATTTTCCGGATCGTCAGTTTTATAGTCGAGCACCTGGATGCGCCCGCGCGTCGGCCTTACCAGGCCCGTCATCAGGTTCATCAGCGTGGTTTTGCCGGAACCGTTCGGCCCCACTAGGCTGGTAATTCCAGCAGGAATCGATAAGTTAATCCTATTCACGCCCAGGATCTCTCCGTAAAACTTCGACACGTCCTCGAAGACGATGCGATCGTTCATCGAATCACCTCATAGGCGCGTACTTTGCGCATGAGCAGCCCGAGGCAGATCGCGCAGTAGACCAGCAAAGCAATCCAGGCTTCGACGACCGGAATCGCATGTTCCGTATCCACGCGAAACAATGAGTTCCAAACTGTGGTCATCAGATAGGCAACATTGAAAAAGTGACCCCATTCGGCGCGCATCACCGTGTTGATCGCCTGGGCAAAGCCGGCTCCGAAAAACATTACGGCGAGCAGCAACGCGCCCGCCACAATCCTCCACTTCACCCAGGCTGAGAGCGCCATCGCAAGCAGAGAAAGAATCGCAATCCAGATCAACGAAGAAAGCACCAGACTGCCAGCAATCCAAAGATTGCTCCAGGTCCAGCTGAGTCCGGCAAGACTGGCCTGCATTGCGAAGAGAACTAATCCCGGAACCCACGTCATCTGCGAAAGCAAGATCGCCAGCACCGAAGATTTGCCCAACACGTACTCGGCCCGCGAAAACGGCCGGCAAAAATACAAAGGCAAAGCGCCATTGGCTAGGTCTGGTGAAATTAGCCCCGGCCCCGCCAGCGCGGTCATCAGAAAGGCCAGCACTCCCTGCACGCCCATGAAACGAAAAAAGAATTCATTGTCGATCGCGATCACGCGGCTGGGAATGCCAATTTGCTCCAGAAAACTTACACTGTGAGCCAGATAAATTTGCAGCAGGCACAACATCGGATAAAAGAAGCAGACCACGAACAACCCAGTCATAAACTTCGAGCGGAAAAGGTTCCGCCGGGAATAACGGAAGAGAATGAACCAGCGCGACCATGCCGGGGTTAAGGGGCCCGCATAAGGCTTGTAGTTGCGCCGGTAAATCGCCATTCC
>PKXU01000149.1:24224-50675 GCA_003132445.1 Acidobacteriaceae bacterium
CGCGTTTCTACCCCGTCCGCCAGAATCATCTTGATGCGATTCCCCGTCACCGCGCACTCACACCCAAGACTCTCCATCGCTTCCGTGAAGTCGCCGTTCGCGCCGTAAATTTCCATCTCCAGAAATCGCTTGTTGGCGCGCCGCTCTTCATCCAGATTCGAATAATGCGCAATCCGCCCATTTTTGAGAATCAGAACCTCGTCGCAGGTATCCTCCACGTCGCGCAACAAGTGCGAGCACAGCACGATTCGCATTTCACGGCCTTCACGAATCTCGCAGATCATGCGAATCATGCGCTGCCGCGCGGAAGGATCCAGCCCATTGGTCGGCTCGTCGAGGATCAGCAGTTTGGGCCCGTGAACAATAGCCTGCGCCAGCTTCGCCAGTTGTTTCATACCCAGCGAGTAAGTGCCTAACTGGCGATAACGTGCCTCTGCCAGGCCAACGTAAAACAGCGCCTCGTGCGCTCGTTCCAGCGCCATGTCGGCGGGCAAGCCTGAAACTTCACCCATCATTCGAACGAACGACACCGCGCTCATCTTGGAAATGAAAGCGTCGTTCTCGGGCATATAACCCACCAGCCCGCGAATCTTTCGAATTTCGCTTCCTATGTCGTATCCGAAGACTTTGGCTGAACCGGCGGAGGATTTATAGAAGCCAAGAAGAGTATTGATCAGCGTGGATTTTCCGGCGCCGTTCGGACCCAACAAGCCGATGGATCGTCCGCGCAACGAAGCGGTAAGTCCACGCAGAATCTCTCGCGATCCAAAGCGAACGGAAAGATTCTGCAGTTCGACCAACGCCGGCAACGGAGCAGCAGGCGGCTTCTGCCCAATCTCGCCGCTGGCTGCTCCGTTTTGTATCGTCGTGCTCACTGCGTTGGTCGAGGCATCGGCTGGCGCAGGGCTCCGCCGAGAAACATCTGCGGCAGCAACGGACCATTATTGCCCATGGTTAAAAGGGTGCCCAGATCAAAACCCATGAATCCAGTGTTCGTAGCCACCACGATGCGGTCGGGCTCACCATAGGCATAAATCAAGCCTGGTGCGGAGTTTGCTGTCAGCGCGTCAATCGACTGTTGTTGGCGCGCGGTCAGCGCTCCGCTGGATTTCACTTGCGCGACCAGAGGGCCCAGAACCGGACCAATGTTGTGATAGAAGATTGCCGAAAAATTCGTGTAGCCGTCGCTCGGCAACAAAGCCTGAAATGTGGACGAATGCGCCAGCGTGTACCCCGCCGCCCGCGATTGAATGGCTGCTGAGAGCGTGCCCATATCCGGCGCCGCGATCAGATAGTTATCGACGTAGGTGTAGTCGATTTCGGAATTCGGCCGACTCGAACTGCTGATCGAGTAATAGGTGCGCGAATTCACCTGCTGCGTCGTCAACTGCAACGAGTGGCCTTGCGTGCCGGCTTCATGATTGAAACTGTCGACCAGCTTCGCGACCGTCGATTGCAAAGTCGCGGGATCGTAAACCTCAAGAATTAGTTTCCATCGCGGGGTGGGCAGCACCGGACCATCGAACGCCATGGTGACTTCGCCGCCCAGCGGAGCGGCAATGTCGTTCAGCACGTTCACTCCAGTCTTGCTTTCGAATTCCGCCAGATGTTCTGCAAAGTTCTCGTCCCCGCTTCCGATCATCGTGAAAATTTCTTCCATGATGCTTTTCGGATTCTTGATTACGGCCGAGGTCACCATGCTGGCATTCGGGGAAACGAATTCCAACGAACCCATGGAGGCCGGCGCAGCCAGCCACGATGCTACTCCCTGCCGTTGGGAAGCGAACATCAAGTCAGCATGACTTTCCGTCTTGCCGCCAATTTCCCGATGTTCCATGGTCAGATATCGCACGTCTTCGATCCCCGGCGGCAATTCGTGGCTCTTGCTACCAGCTTGTACGTTCGGCGCAATAATTTGTTCCATGTCGGCGCAGAAAATCCATTCCGCTCCTTGCTGGTAGCTGCTAACGATCTGTTGGTAAAAGGGAGTTCCGGCAAAAGAACCGGAACTGCCCTGCTTAGCGCGCGTCGCCGCAGCTTGCAGTTCGCTCGCATCCGGACTGGCAATCAAAAGATTATTGCTGATGTAAACCAACAGTGGCTGGCCGGTCGCGGGTGTAATTGCCCATGGGTCATGCACCATCTGTAGAGCTGTGTGCGACGCATCGGAACTATGCTTGCCGTTTGTTTTCTGCAAAAAGTCTTCCAGCCCGCCCTGTTCCACTTTCGCCAGAATGACGGGCGCGCTGAAATGGGCTCCATCTTTTCCCACGGCAAATACGATCTCGCTTCCCAGATAACTACTGAACGTCTTTACGTCGTTCAACACATCTTCCAATTTCGGTCCGCCACTTTTTTGCTGCTGCTTCCACCAGTTGCGCAATTCCGGACTTTGCTGCAGCCTGTCCTGGAATATCTGGCCGGCTTCTCCCAAGGTATTGGCAAGATTCGGAATTGCNNAATCGCGGCAAATTGTTTCTGCAGCACCGCAAAGTCACCCAGCAGCGCGAGATATTTTGCGGAGTTCTTGCTCCATGCAATCTCGCTCTGGATAGGTACTTTCTCAACGCTGGGGCTGGAAGTGGCTTCCTGTCCAGCCGTCAGTTCGCTCGCATTTTCCGCGAAATTCACCCGCACCACGCCTTCGATCACGGCCACACGTGAGCCTTTGACCCCGTGATTCACCGAAAAGATTGTGCCTTTCACCGAAACCAAGCCGTCGTCGGTCGCAACATACAGCCGGTGCCCCGCGCTCTGCTTGGCCGCCTGAACAATCACTTGGCCGCCATCGAGATGGATAGTTGTGCCCTTCCATCCCCTTGATACGGACAGATCAGAGCGTTCTCCCATCTCAATCAGCGTACCGTCCAGCAATCGCACCACCGCCCTCGATCCTTTTGCCGTTCGAATCTCGTCTTCGTTCCTGATCGCATATCCTGCCGGAATCAGCCGTATGTCCGCTCCCGATCCCGCATAGAGCGATCCGTCCACAGTCTCCACGGCAGCGCGAACTGGGCGCTGTCCGGGAAGCATGCCCTGGCCAAACCACAGTCCCCCAGCCGCCACAGCCACAACTGCGACCGCACCCATCGCCCAGCGCCACGCCATGCCGTTGTGGATCAGCGAACTCGGCCGCCTGGGTTCCGGTCGCCATACAGGTTGCATTTCACCCGCGCGAGCCTGCTCCCACGCGCGCCGGCATGCAACACACGCATGCACATGATCTTCGAAGAGCAAGGCGCGCGCCGGCGCCAAGTCCTTTGCCAGATATTCCGGGATCAGCCGTTGAAAATCTTCACAGCTCCGCAGCGTGTGATGACCGGCTCCGACGTTGGAATCTGCCCCGGCAATTGATTTCCACACTCGTTCCCGCGCCTGCAGAACAACCTGGTCATCTGCCTGTTCATTCCGAATTGCCGACAGCAAAGCGTCGAGCTTATCGTTTTCGAATTTCTTATTCATGGCCTGTCTCCTGAATATCTCGCGCCTGACTACCCTGGGATAGATACGCGCCAAGCTCCTTGCGAAGCTGTTGCCGAGTGCGGTGGACAATGACTGCCACCAGCACTTGTGAAATACCAAGCATCCGCGCAATCTGCGGATTGCTGAATCCCTCAAAAAAGCGCAACGCAAAAATCTCCGCCGGACGCGTCTTCAGCTGCGCCAGCGCCCGGCCCAAGGCTTGCCGCAGCTCGCGAGGATCCTCGCGTCCACGTTCAGTCGGCAAATCCTCAAGTTCCACGGTGCGGTCGGCGCGCCGCGCTCGCATTACATCCAGAGCTGCGTTGATCGCGGCGCGGCGAAGATAACTCTCTTCATTTTGCAAAACGTGATTTTGCAAAACGTGATTCTGCAAAGCATCGTTTTGCCGCATCTCGTTTTGCGGCGCTTCGCCTGGCAGCACCGTGTCTTCCAGCACCTTAGCCTCTGCCTGCCGGCGCAGCAAACGCAGGAATACTGTCTGCGACACGTCCTCGGCGTCCGCGGCATTCCCGGTAATGCGGTACGCCGTGCGGAAAACCAAGCCATGATGCGCTCGAAAAACTCGCTCGAATTCGGATGGGCTTGTGACTGCTCGTTCCTCCGCCAGTGCGCTTTGCAGGGTACGCCTCCACTCCCGCTTTTTCATAACTAAAGACGCTCCCGTGCGTGAATTATTACAGTCCACTCAAATTTATTTTTGCGGCCGCGTCGCCTCCCTCCCGGCAGCATCACCGCCACGCGGTATCATGTTTAGACCTGAAGGTTTAGCCGGAAACATGCACAATCTGAACATTAAAGCGAAAAGCCAGTGCGCCTGGGACCTGGTGAGCCTGGGCGAGGTTATGTTGCGCCTCGACCCGGGCGATGAGCGCATTTCGACCACTCGTCATTTCAAAGTGTGGGAGGGTGGCGGCGAATACAACGTCGCCCGTGGCCTGAAGCGCTGCTTTGGAATGGATACCGCCATCGTCACCATGCTCGCCGACAATTCCGTTGGACGGCTGGTGGAAGACCTTATGATGCAGGGCGGCGTCAGCCAAAAATATGTTCGCTTCACGCCTTATGATGGCGTGGGGCGCACAGTTCGCAACGGGTTGAATTTCACCGAGCGTGGCTTTGGCATTCGCCCCGCGCTCGGTTGTTCCGACCGCGGTCACACCGCCATCTCCCAGCTAAAACTGGGCGACATTGACTGGGACCAAATCTTCTCTCGGGACGGAGCACGCTGGTTTCACACCGGCGGAATTTTTTGCGCACTCTCTGAAACCACGCCGCTCGTCGCCCGCGAAGCCATGGAAGCGGCCAAGCGCGCCGGAGCCGGGGTCTCCTACGATTTGAATTACCGCGCATCGCTTTGGAAATCGATTGGCGGAAAATCCAAAGCGCAGGAGATAAATCGCAGCCTCGCTCCTCTCATCGACGTAATGCTCGGCAATGAGGAGGACTTCACCGCAGCCTTGGGATTTCCGGTGTCGGGACTGGACGAGGACCATTCCAAGCTCGAAACCTCAGGTTTCAAGAAAATGATCGAAACCGTGGTCAAGGAATATCCTGCTCTTTCCGTGATAGCCACCACGCTTCGCTATGCGAAGACCGCTACGCTCAACGATTGGGGAGCGCTCTGCTACTGCGATGGAAAGTTTTATCAGGCGCCGGTGCGCGAGGATCTGGAGATTTACGATCGCGTCGGCGGGGGCGATTCTTTCGCCTCAGGATTGATTTATGGATTTCTCTCCGGGAAAGATCCGCAGTGGTCAGTCGAATGCGGTGCTGCCCACGGTGCACTGGCCATGACTACGCCCGGGGACACCACTATGGCAACGCTCGCGGAAGTTTTGCAGGCAATGAAGTCGAAGACCGCTCGTATTGAGCGTTGACTGTTGACCGTTCAGCGCCTGGTTTTAAATTCTGGCTGATTTAAATTCTGAAAAGAAACCAAGGCTGGAAAGAAACTCAAGCCAATTCTGGAAACAATATGACGATCGACGACGTAATCCGCAGAATTGAAGAGATTGGAATCGTTCCCGTCGTTCGCGCGGCCAGCGTCGAAGAGGCGACCCGCGCGGTCGAAGCGATTTGCGCCGGTGGCATTCCGGTGGTCGAAATCACCATGACCGTTCCCAACGCCGTGTCAGTGATTCGCGAAGTTTCCCAGCAGTACCGCGGCAAAGCCTTGATCGGCGCCGGCACGGTCACCACCGCCGAGCAGGCCGAGTCGTGTCTGCGCGCGGGAGCCGAATTCCTGGTCAGTCCCGGCCTGGCGCCGCCGGTTCTGGAGGTCGCAAAGACCGCTGGAAAGTTGGCCATCCCAGGGGCACTGACGCCGACCGAGTTGATGAATGCACAAAATCTTGGCGCGAAGCTGATTAAGATTTTTCCCTGCGGCAACGTCGGCGGCCCTAAGTATCTGCGCTCTTTGAAAGCGCCGTTTCCCCATGCGTCGCTCATTCCAACGGGCGGAGTGAACGCGGCAAACGCAGCGGATTTCATCGCCGCCGGCGCATTTGCTCTTGGAGTGGGCGCCGATCTGGTGGATGCGAAAGCCTTGCGCGACGGAAACCTGGAGAAAATCATTTCCGCGGCGAAGGAGTTGGTGCACGCCGTCGCCACGGCTCGCAAAGCGTTGCCCGCAAGTCATTGAACCCTCGTGCAAGTGATTGAGTCTTTGTGGAAGTGATTGAAAAGTCGCAGGGAGGCCCACGAGGCTTCAGGACAGGCGAATTTGCGATGGGCAAGATTTAATCTAGCTCGCGCTGCGCGCGTCGACGCCAAGGGCGTTTCCGGCGCAGGAAAGGCCATCCTAGTCGAGGTTCCGGCATGCCAAAATCGATCGCGCGGTGGGAATTATTTTGTATGCCGCAGGAAGAATACATTTCTGTACGTACATGGTAGTAGAATGTGACTGGGCCACAGTGGCCCTCGGTTCGGTTGTTCATTGATTCACTCCGCTCGCGAGAACTCCGCCGTCCACCGGCAGGATGACGCCGGTCACGAAGCTGGCCGCGTCTGAGGCAAGAAAGACCGCGGCTCCCACCAGTTCTTCCAGTTCGCCAAAACGTTTTACGGGAGTGCGCATCATCACTTCGTTTCCACGTCCCGTTCCTACCAGCAGTTTTTCACTCAGTGGGGTTCGAAAATATCCGGGAGCAATCGCGTTGACGCATACCCCATGGCCCGCCCACTCGATTGCCAACGACTTCGTGAGTGACGCCACGGCTGATTTGCTTGCGCAGTATGCCGCAACCTCGAACAGGGCGAGGAACGACCCCATGGAGGCGATATTGATAATGCGCCCATACTTGCGCTCAATCATGTGGCGTCCGAATACCTGGCAAGTCCGCAGGGTGCCAGTCAGATTTGTATCCATGATGCGGTTCCACTCGGCTTCAGAAACTTCAAGCGTCGGTGTGCGTTTCGTGATGCCGGCTGCATTCACCAGAATGTCAACTTTTCCGAACGCGTCCACACACGCTTGTAACAACTTCTCCAGCGAAGTGCGATCGGCCACATCGCAAGCCACTCGCAACGAGCGCCTACCCAGAGATTCGATTTCATCCGCTAACTCTTTCACCAGTTCCATGCGCCGCGCGCTGGCCACCACGTCGGCGCCAGCCTGCGCCAATCCGACTGCCATCGTCTTACCGATTCCAGAACTGCCGCCAACCACCACTGCGACCTTCCCTTCGAGATCCAACTGCTTGTAACCCATAATTTCCTCGATCATCCTGTAAAGTGAGCCGCCCAAAACGAGCCGCCCGCAAAAAACCGCTGCCGTTTCCCGGCAGCTACCAATTGAACATCGTCCCGTCCAGTTTTCGATTCACCGGCAAGTAGGCCCGCTCGTAAGGAAACTTTGCCGCCAGCTTCTCGTCATAGTCAACGCCTAATCCGGTGGCGTCACCCGGATGCAGAAAGCCTTTGTTGAACGAATACGAATGCGGAAAAACTTCGTCGGTCTCGCGCGTGTGACGCATATATTCCTGAATTCCGAAATTGTTCACCGAAATATCGAAATGCAGCGCCGCCGCCATCGCCACTGGCGAGAGATCGGTCGCGCCGTGCGACCCAGTTCGCACATGATAAATTTCCGCCAGTGCGGCAATTTTCTTCAGATGCGTCAAGCCTCCGCCATGCACCACCGTCATGCGCAGGTAATCGATCAGCTGTTCCTGGATGAGAAGGTGCGCATCCCAAATCGAATTGAAGACCTCGCCGACCGCGAGTGGCGTGGTCGTATGCTTGCGAATAAGGCGAAAACCTTCCTGCAATTCCGCGGTCACGGCGTCTTCCAGCCAGAACAAATGATACGGCTCCAAACTCTTTCCCAGCCGCGCCGCTTCAATCGGAGTCAGGCGATGATGAACGTCATGCAGCAGGTGAAGATCGTCGCCGAACTTCAGGCGCAAAGCTTCAAACAATTTGGGAACATGTAAAAGATATTTCTCCGTCGACCAGACATTTTCAGGCGGCAGGCCTTTCTCCGCGGGCTCGTAATAAAGCTTGTTGTGCGCTACTCCGTAGGTGGATGGCAGCCCCGGAATTCCCGACTGCGCCCGCACCGCGAGATATCCCAGCTCTTTATATTTCGCTACTTCGTCGACCGTCTCGGCAATGTCACCACCATTGGCGTGTCCGTACACCATTACTCCGGTTCGACTTTGTCCTCCAAGCAAGTTGTAGACGGGCGTGTTCAGCGCCTTGCCCTTGATGTCCCACAGAGCCATGTCGACCGCGGCAATCGCAGTCATCGTCACCGGCCCGCGACGCCAGTATGCACCGCGGTAAAGGTATTGCCAGACGTCCTCGGTCTGAAAAGGGTCGCGGCCGATGAGGCATGGAATCAGGTGGTCGGTTAAGTAGGATGCGACCGCCAACTCGCGCCCGTTCAGAGTCGCGTCACCGAGGCCGTAGACGCCTTCATCCGTTGAAATTTTCAGCGTGACGAAATTCCGGCCCGGACAAGTGACGAATACTTTTGCATCCGTGATCTTCACAGAAATCTCCTCCACCACTTGCGCAAGAACGCCGCCAACTTCTCAGGGCTTGAGTGTAACTAAAACGTCAGACGCGGCGCACGAAGCCTTGCTCCGTCGCTTCGTTATTTCGGATCAGCATCAATACTAAAATCATGCCTAGCAGCGGAACCACGCCCGCGACGATCACAACGGGATCGAAGGAATGCGTACCGGCCGCCTGCCGGGAGTCGGAAAAATAACCGATCAATTTAAACGCAACAATCGTCCCAATTCCCGCGCCAGTGCCGCCGAGTCCGCTCACTGAAGCGACCGATTCGCTCGCGAACAAATCCGATGGCAGCACATTCGCCATGGTTGTGAACCCAGCGTAAGTGAAAGTCACCACCGCGAACAAAAAGGCGATCAGGTACAGATTCGTCGTGAAAATGGTGGTCACGAGCAGGGTCATGCCAATTCCACCATAAATAATCGGCACTTTCCGCGCAGCGCCCAACGACCAGCCCCGCTTGATCAAATAGCCCGACACGCCTCCCGCGAAAAAACTTCCCAGATCGGCCGCAATAAATGGGATCCACACTGCGATCAACCCGCTCTTCAGTTCGATTCCTTTCGCTACAAGGTAAATGGGGAACCACTCCGTAATAAAAAAGTAGACCGGGTCGGTAAAAGTTTTGGCAACAACGATTCCCCAGGTCTGCGGAAGCCGCAGCAGATCGCGCCAACGTGGTCGCGCCGTTCGTTTATGTGATGTCTCCGCCTGCGCTGTTCCCGCATGCGATGTTTCCGCAAGGCGCTTATCCGCTTCTATCATGGCCAGTTCAGCTTCGCCAATCCGGCTGTGTTTTTCCGGAGGATAGTACAGCCATCGCCAGGCAATCAGCCAAAGAACGCCCAGCGCTCCCGGCACCATAAACGCCGGACGCCATCCCCAGCGAAAATAAATCCACAAGACGATAAACGGCGCCACTGCGCCGCCAATAGAAGATCCACTGTCGAAGAGCGCCGTCGCCAGCGCTCGCTCGCGTTTTGGGAACCATTCAGAAACCGCTTTGGTCGCGGCTGGCCAGTTGGCCGATTCTCCCGCACCCAGCAAAAAGCGAAATGTTGCGAAGCTGTAGAATCCGCTGGCTAACGAAGTAAGCATCGATACTACTGAATACCAGATTACTGTGAGCGTCAGGCCGCGCCTCGTACCGACTCGATCCATCAGCCGTCCAAAACCCGTCTGCCCCATCGAATAAGCGATTCGGAAGGCGATCGCGATGTTCGCGTAATCGGAGTTGGTCCAGTGATATTCGAGCTTGAGATAAGGAGCGAGAAGCGACAGAGTCTGACGATCGATGTAATTGATTACGGTAGATGCGAACAGCAGACCGCCAATCCACCAACGTAACGACGGAATCGGCTTCCCCGCGATCGCCATTTCGAGGGCTTCAGAACATCATTTCGAGAGGCTTCAAAACATTAGGAATTGATCACCGTCTGCGATTCCTGATTCAACCTACTAAGCAAAGCCGGCTGCAAAAGTGAGGCCGACTCCGTGTCCACATAAAGAGCCGCATTGCGGTGCTGGCGAAGAATCGATGCTGGAACCTGCGGACTTATTTCTCCTTCCAGGCATGCCTTCACCGCCTGCGCTTTGCGCTGGTCTGGAACAACTACAATTAGTTCCCGGGCCTTAAGAATCTGTCGCGGAGACATTGAGATTGCGCGCCGCGGCACCTGTGAGATGTCGCCGAACCAGGCCTCGCCTACTTGCTGGCGGCGGCATGCCTCGTCCAGGTTCACGATGATATACGGAACTTCGGTGGTGAAATCCGCGGGCGGATCGTTGAACGCAATGTGGCCATTCTCGCCGACGCCTAAAAAAGCTACGTCGACGGGCGCCGATAACAATCGTCTGCCGACATTGCGAGCCACTTCAGACGGATCCGCGGCGTCACCCTCGAGCAAGTGATAATCAACAATTCCAGTCTTTCTGATCAGCTGTTCCATCAGCATCTTGCGGAAACTGCCGGGATGGGTTGCGGGCAGCCCGATGTACTCGTCCAGGTGAAAGGCTTCAACCTTTGGCCAATCGATTCCTGGCTCGTGGGTGAGTGCATCCAAAAACTCAAGTTGTGAGGCTGCCGTCGCGGCGACGATCCGCGCTCGTCCGCGCTCTTCGATTGCGCGGCTAATTGCGGCAGCAGCCTGCCCGGCAGCCGCGTGAGCCATCGAGATTTTATCTTTAAAAAGTTTGACGAGCATGGAAGGAAATTGCTGATTGCTGATTGCTGATTGCTGATCTGAAAGCCCCTCGCTGCCTTCGGCACTCCAATCAAAAATCAGAATTCAGAATCGAGTTCGAAATTATACTAAGAGCCGCACAGGTACGTGCTAAACCCGCGCCGGTTCGAGACGCGGCGCCAGCAGTTGCACAAAACAGAATGCGACCAGATAAGACAAGCCAGCCATTATGAATACAGGCACATACGAACCAGTGCGCTGCAGGATGTAGCCCACAGCCTTCGAAACGAACATTCCACTTATCATTCCGATCATGGTGGCAAATCCCACGACGGCCGCTACCGCGCTACGGGGAAACATGTCGGAAGCCAAGGTGTAGATATTCGCCGACCAGCCCTGGTGCGCCCCGGCGGCCAGCGCGATCAGAAAAACAGACAGCCACGCATTTCTCGTGACCGCAGCAATCATGATCGGCGTAACCGCCAGCGCGCACACCAGCAGCGCGGTTTTTCGGCTCGCGTTCAGTGTCCAGCCTCTTTTCAGAAGTGCCGACGAAAGCCATCCTCCGGCGACACTTCCGATGCTGGCGCCGCTGTAAATGACGAACAATGGCAAGGCCATGCCTCGCAAATCTAATCCCAGATTTCGGCTCAAAAAGTCCGGCATCCAGAACAGATACACGAACCAGATGGGATCAGTAAAAAACTTTCCCAGTGCCACCGCCCACGCCTGCCGGTGAGTAATCATGGAACGCAACGAAATTGTCGTCGTCTGCTCCTGAACATCGCTCTGTATGTAAGCCAACTCGGCCGACGATATGACTTTGTCCTCTTCCGGTCGGTGATAAATGGCGAGCCAGCAAACGATCCAGAGGAATCCCAAGGCTCCGGTAGCAATGAAAGCCATGCGCCATCCGAAGCGATAGGTGATCAAGGGCACAGCCAGCGGCGTCACAATCGCGCCGATATTCGAGCCGCAATTGAACAGGCCCGTCGCCAGCGCTCGTTCGCGCTTGGGAAACCACTCCGCGACCGCTTTCACGCAAGCGGGGAAACTGCCGGCCTCGCCAATTCCCAGACAGAAGCGCGCCACCGCGAATTGAAATACCGAACCTGCTGCCGCATGAGCCATGGCAGCGACGCTCCACACAAAAACTGCCAGCGAGAATCCCTTGCGCGTTCCCAGCTTGTCGATCAGTTTTCCGATGAAGAGCAGACCCGCGCCGTAAGCGAACTGAAAAGCCAGAACGATGTTGCTGTATCCAATTTCTGTCCAACCGAATTGCAGTTGCAGGGTTGGTTTCAACAGCCCGATCACCTGCCGGTCCATGTAATTCACCGTGGTCGCGAAAAATAGCAAGCCACAGATCAACCATCGCCGGCGGCCGATGGGGCTCGAAGGCTGAAGCACTTCGGAGATAGCTGTTACAGGAGGTAGATTCACCGGATTTTCTGCGCCGGCGCGCTGCGCCAGCGACGCGCATCCCCACACCGCGCACTACACCGTCCATCACACTACACCGTCGATCACTACACACGGCGCAAGGCCTTTCCGTCAAGCAGTTCCTGACTGGGGCGATGGGTCGCATTGAAATATTTCGCGGGAGATCCTACTCCCCGCTAATGAAAACGCGGGGCTCGGGATGACGCCTTCGGATTAAAGGCCAAACTGATCCACTGCGCTGAACTGATATGATTTCCTGGCTTGACTCGCTCAATGGACTCCTGCGGATGGGCGCGCAGGCACTGATCATGGCTGGATTTCTCACCGAAGACTTTCTCCTTTCGAATGACGTGGCGCGCCGCCTCTATCGCCAGTTCGCCGCGCCGCAACCCATCTTCGACTATCACTGTCATCTTCCGGTACGCGACATTGCGGAGAACCGACGGTTTGCCAATCTTTTTGAGATCTGGCTGGAGGGCGATCATTACAAATGGCGGGCGATGCGGGCCAACGGCATCCCGGAGCGCTATATTACCGGCGATGCGACTCCGTATGAAAAATTTCTGGCGTGGGCGCGAACTGTTCCTTACACCCTGCGCAATCCGCTCTACCATTGGACGCATCTCGAACTGCAGCGCTACTTCGGCATCGCCGAATTGCTGGACGAGAAATCGGCTCGATCGATCTGGGAGCGCGCCAATGCCCAGCTGGCCGATGGCCTGACCGCGCAGGCCATTCTGCAGAAGTTTCGCGTGGAGGTTGTGTGCACTACCGACGACGCCATCGATGACTTGCAGCATCATCGAGCGTTGGCTAGTTCGAACTTGGCCAGTTCGAACCCGGCAACGCGAGTTTTTCCCGCCTTCCGCCCCGACAAAGCTCTCGCCATTGGCGATGCGGAATTCGCGCCCTGGGCCGAGAAGCTTGCCCAGGTTACGAACCTCGACATACGGAATCTGAAAGCTTTTCTGCAGGCACTCCAGAGCCGGCACGACTATTTTCATTCCTTGGGCTGCCGTCTCTCCGATCATGGCCTGGATCATTGCTATGCGACCCCGTGCTCCGAACTCACTGCTGCGGCCATCTTCTCCAAGGCTCGCGCGAGCCAGCCCATCACCGAAGAGGAGCGCACTCAGTTCGCTTCGTTCCTGATGCTTTTCTTCGGCCATCTCGACGCCGAGAAGGGATGGACCAAGCAGTTGCACCTGGGCGCTCAACGCAATGTGAATACGGTTGCCCGGCGCAAAATCGGGACGGACTCCGGCTATGACTCAATTGGCGACTTCCCTCAAGGCAGCCACCTCGCGGCTTACCTCGACTTGCTCTCGCGAGAAAATTCTCTGCCCCAGATGATCGTGTACAACGTGAATCCGCGGGACACGTTTCAGTTCGCGACGTTGATCGGTTGCTTCCAGGACGGAGAAAAACCAGGCAAGATTCAATATGGCAGTGCGTGGTGGTTCCTGGACCAAAAGCAAGGCATCACCGAACAAATCGACGCGCTTTCAAATGTTGGGCTCCTTTCACGGTTCATCGGCATGGTGACGGACTCCCGCTCGTTCATGTCTTATCCTCGTCACGAATATTTTCGGCGTGTTCTGTGCGACATCATCGGGAAGGACGTAACGCGCGGAGAATTGCCCGATGACGATGAGCTTCTCGGACGGCTCATTCAAGATGTCTGCTATCGCAATGCAAAACAGTACCTGCAACTGCCGGACCATCGTTTTTCCCAGCCCGAAATCGCATGAGCCCTCAAATGCGAACGCCAGCGGGCGAGGCCAGCGGTAGAATACCCGCGGTTTAGATGGATTGCAGGCTTCCGTAATCCTACTCAATACGTCCAAGTAATGGAGGATTTCAGTTCTTGAACATTCTGGAGGTCTTGCGCCAGACCGTGGCCTCGATCGCCGCGCACAAACTGCGCAGCTTCCTGACCATGTTCGGCATCATCTGGGGCATCACTTCCGTCATTTTACTGGTCGGACTGGGCAAGGGATTCAGCCGCGACCAGAAAGAACATCTCAAGACCATCGGCGTCGATCTGGCCATCATCTGGGGCGGACGCACCAGCGAACAAGCCGGTGGATATGCTGCAGGGCGTCCGGTTCGCCTGTCGATCGAGGATGCGTACATCATCAAAGACGAAGCTTACCTCATCAAAACCGTCAGCCCCGAATTGCGGCGCAGCGTAGCTGAAGTCAGCCGCTACAACGCGGCCTCGCGGCCTGTGCGCGGGGTATGGCCCGACTACCAGCGCTTTCGCTCGCTCAAAGTGCAGGAGGGCCGCCTGATGAGCGATGACGACGAAAAAGAAGGCCGCCGCGTGGTGGTGCTCGGCGTGGAATCACGCGACCAGTTGTTTCCCGGCAAGCCCGCCATAGGCGAGACGCTCACCATGAACGGCTCGCCCTACAGCGTCATCGGCGTGCTGGAAAAGAAAAAACAGAATGGCAGTTACGGGAGCGGTCCCGACAACACCCAGCTCTTCGCGCCTTACTCCTCCATGGCCCGCGATTACCCGCCGCCCGAGCGACCTGGCATTTCCAGGGGATGGATCAATAACCTGGTGGTCGAAGTCGCCGATCCTGAACATCATGAAGAGGCCATGCAGCAGATTTATCAGATTCTGGGACGCGAGCATCATTTCGATCCCCGTGACAAAGATGCCCTGTTCATCTGGGACACGCTCGACGGCTCGAAGCTGGTCGAGCGAATCTTCGACATCATGACGCTTTTTTTCGGCGCAGTTGCCTTGATGACGCTGTCGCTCGGGGGCATCGGCGTCATGAACATCATGCTGGTCGCGGTCACCGAACGCACTCGCGAAATCGGAGTGCGCAAGTCGCTGGGTGCGACCGCGCACGATATTCGCAACCAGTTTTTTGCCGAATCGGCCACGCTCATGCTCATCAGCGGAGGGTTGGGACTAGGCATCGGGCTTGGGATTTGCCTGGTCGTGAGCAGCGTGGATTTGCCGGATATTGTGCCCCATCCTGTAATCTCGCCGCTAGCGATTGTGGTGTCGTTATTCACTTTGGGACTCATCACGATAGGAGCCGGAATGTATCCGGCGCAGCGTGCCGCCGCGCTCAGTCCTATCGAATGTCTGCGTCAGGAGTAGGGGAGCCGTCGCTATATGCGCATCAAGGAACTCATTCTGCAAAGCTGGGACGCGTTGGCCCGCAATCGTTTGCGTTCCATTCTGACCATGATGGGGATCGTCTGGGGACTCACGACGGTGGTGCTTCTGCTCGGCTATGGCCAGAGTGTGAGCGAGGGCGTGCTGGCCGCGTTTCTGGGGATCGGCAATAACGTGATCATGGTCTGGGAAGGCCAGACCAGCATGCAGGCGGGTGGACAGCGAGCCGGCAAACGGATTCACTTCAAGTACGACGATCTCCAGGCCATCCGCGACGAAGCCCCGCTGGTGCGCCTGCTCAGTGGCGAATGGGACGACGGCCTCGCCTACAAGTATGGCGACAAGATCATCAGCGTTTCATCGAAGGCGGTGCAGTATCCCTACGGGGAGATGCGGAAACTGAACATTGCCGAGGGCCGCTATTTCGAGGAAAGCGATTTCACGGAGCATCGCCACGTTCTTATCTTTGGTCCCAATGCGGCGAAGAAAGTGTTTGGCAATCGCGACCCGGTGGGCGACCACGTCACCATCAATGGCGCAACCTGGGACGTAATCGGACTGCTCAAGGTGAAGATTCAGGATTCGTCGAACAACGGTCCCGACAATGAGAATGTTTTTCTTCCTTTCGAAAGCTTGAGCGACATCAACGACCAGCGCGATCCGGAGATGATTGCGTTCCAGCCGGTGAGCGCACTGCAGCACAAGGCGGCCCTGGGGCAGGTGAGAGAAGTACTGGCACGCCGCCACAATTTCAATCCCAAAGATGATAAGTCGAGCCCTGAGTGGGACACCGTCGACGACACCAAGCAGATCGAAGAATTCGGAATCGCCCTGCGCCTGATCCTGGGATTCATCGGCGTGCTGACCTTGGGGGTGGGCGGGGTCGGCGTGATGAACATCATGCTGGTCAGCGTTACCGAGCGCACGAAAGAAGTGGGCCTACGCAAGGCGCTGGGCGCGCGCAACCGCGACATCGCGCTTCAGTTTCTGGTGGAGGCCCTGGTGCTGACGTTCGCCGCAGGCCTGGTGGGAATGCTGGTCTCGGTTCTACTGGCGCACGCGATCCCACCCATGCCGCTCTACTCCGAGTTGTACAAAACGGCCAATCACGAAGGCGACATCGTCTTGAAAACTTCCAGCAGCGTAATGCTGACGGCCTTTGTGATTCTAGCATTTGTCGGAGTCACGGCCGGCATGTGGCCCGCACTGAAAGCTTCACGGATGGAACCGGTCGAGGCCTTGCGATACGAGTAGGCCGACTGAAAGCATGCCAGCTGTCCTGAGCCGAACATCCCATGCAAATGCTACGAAAACCTTCCGCTTGCAATTTGTAGGTGATGAGATATTCTGGCGATTGAATTTCCCATTACTTTCGTAAGTTTAATCGCACTACCGTATAGATCATCCTTACGGAACCGACATATGAGTATTGAGCGCAAACCGCCGCATGGCGCCAGGAGTCAGGACTTGCGATTCGTCATCGAGACAGAGCTCGAAAATGATGGCCGTTGGATTGCGGAAATATCGCAGGTTCCCGGCGCACTAGCGTATGGATCCACCAAAGAACAAGCCATCAACAAGGCGTATGCGATCGCGCTTCGGTCAGTAGCGGACGACGTAGAACACTCACAGGCCGCTCCACCGAATTTGATCAGCTTGGAGCGCAGCATCGCGTGAGCCAGTGGTCGAGCACCAAAGCTCGAATCGTCTATAAGGCGCTGCTCAAAATCGGGTGGACGTATCTACGTCAGGTTGGCTCCCACAAGAAGTTAAGCCGGCCCAATTTTCCCAACTACACGTGGGCGTTCGGCGATCGGGATGAATTAGGGCCCGCGATCCTCGCTCGTATCGCTAAGAAAACCGGTTTCAAGCCGACCGACCTGTGAGAGACTCGCTCCTCAGGTTCAATCACTTACGAATTATTCCCCCGCTTCTCGAGATCAAGTTGACCGGGCAGGCATCTCTTGGTCTTTTTCTTGCAACTAACCAATTAGTTGACGTTTCTGGTTCGACTGCGTCAAACATAGAGGCGAGTACTCATCGCTGGAGGAAGCATTGGCCCGCAGCAAATCCGCAACCCTGACTGAAGCCGAGTTGCGCATCATGAACGTGCTCTGGGACCGGGGCTCAGGAACCGTTCACGAGGTGCTGCAGGGTCTGCCCGAAAAGCCGCCGTTGGCCTACAACTCCGTTTTGACGATTATCCGCATCCTCGAAAAAAAGGGCTATGTGAAGCACTTGAAGGACAAGCGCTCCCATGTGTACATGCCGCAGGTCGATCGCAAGGATGCGACCCGCTTCGAGGTGCGGCACCTCGTCAGCCGATTCTTCGGGAACTCCCACGAAATGCTGGCGTTAAACGTTCTCGAAGAAACGAGCATTGATGCCGAAGAGCTTGCCCGGTTACGCAGGTTATTGGAAGGGAGCAAGTGACCGGACAATCACCGAACGATCACGGACCCGATCATGATTGACGTAACGCTGACAAACCTGACGCTGATAAAACTAATGCCGGCGAATCTGGCATTTCTCGCGCCCTTCCAGTGGAGCGCCCTGGCGCAAACTTCGGCGATCCAGTTGGTCGACTGTCTGGTTGAGGGCACGTCCATTGCGATTCTTGCCGCGCTGGTACTGGCCGTGTGTAGGCGACAGAATTCGGGCACACGATTTGCTGTCTGGTTTTCGGCTCTCATGGCAATAGCGGCGCTTCCCTTGTTCGGCGTTTCCGTGTGGTCGCATATTGGAAGCGCTCCGGCGCGGCCATGGAACCATGCGGCCTTCATCCTGCCGGGTTCGTGGGCAATTTATCTCTTCGGAGCATGGGCCGTGATCGCAATGGGACTGCTCACGAGAATCGGCTGGGGCTTGTGGAGTCTGCGCGTTCTCCGCGCCAGCTGCGTTGCGGTCGATCTTTCTGCGTCCGACCCTTCGCTGTTCGATCCCTCGGCATTCGATCTTCGTTTGCAGGCGACGCTTGAACGCGGACGATCGAAACGGCCGGTTGCTCTTTGCACCTCCACGCTGGCGAATGTTCCCACTGCGATCGGCCTGCTAAAGCCTGCTATTGTCTTGCCTCCGTGGGTGTTGCACGAGCTTTCTGGAGATGAGCTGCACCAGATTGTGCTGCACGAACTCGCGCACCTTCATCGCTGGGATGACTGGACAAACCTGGCGCAGAAGATTGTGAAGGCTCTGTTTTTCTTTCATCCTGCTATATGGTGGATTGAAAAGCGAGTCTCTCTGGAACGGGAGATGGCCTGCGATGACGCCGTTTTGGCGCAGATTGAGAGCCCACGAACTTATGCGGAATGCCTGGCCCATCTGGCCGAAAGAACGCTGATGCAGCGTAGCATAGCCTTCGCTCAGGCGGCGTTGGGACGAATTCGTCAAACGTCGTTGCGCGTGGCGCAGATTCTGGACGTAAATCGGCCCGCAAATGCGAACCGAGCGTGGAAGCCGGCGGCCGTGGCGGCGTTTGCCGTGGTCTGCGTGCTGAGTCTTTCGCGAGCGCCGCAGCTGGTTGCCTTTCGTGACAGCCCGAACGATGCCCCCGCCATTTTCACAATGGCAACGGCGGATCAAAATTCAGGAAGTTCCCGCGCTTCCATCGGAAACTCCGCGGCGAATGTAGCGGCAACCAATGCCGAATTTCGAACTCAGCCGCTTCAAGTAGTGCCGGCCAGCCTAAACGTGAACTCAGGCAGTGTTCTCAGCAATCTGAATCAATCGCGGAGTGTTAATACGAAGCAGTCTCGCGCCATGCGCCCGAATATGATTCGGCTCGCGAATGCGGATACGACTGATATTTCTCGAGCGAATCTTTGTCAAACCAATCTTCGTCAATCCAGTCTTCGTCAATCCAATCTGGGCCAAGCAAGTGTTCGTCAGGTGAGTCTTCGCCGCACAGATGTCTTGTGGACGGATGACAATCTAGTTCCAGTCACTTTCACCGAGACGATTTTCGTGATCATTGAGGACGGCACCAACGTTCAGACGGATCAGCCGGTTTACCAGATCCAATGGTGGCGTGTGATGGTATTCCATCCGGCTCTTAATTCCAGCAACGACAAGATTCCCGCAAAACAAACTTAGGCAATGAGGTGAGCAGAACCATGGACAAAGAACCATTTTTACAAACTAACGAATTAGTTGATTCGAACTTGAGAAAGGATAACACTCCAATGAATGTAGAAACGCAGGTGCAAGACCAACAACAAGGCCAGAAGAAGAAATGGACCCGGCGGCTGGCGGTGCCAATGCTCGCCATGGCACTGGCCGCTTCGTTCGCGACCTATGAATGCGTGAAGCCAGCAGCGGCGCGGGCGGCAGCTGCGGCTCCATCCGCAGCGCCTCTCGACATCGACAGCGTAAGCTCGCTGATCGCTCTCGACAAAGCAATGGAGACTTTGGCGGCGCGGGTAACGCCCGCAGTCGTCAACGTCACCGTAACTTCGAAAGCCAAGTCGCAGATGGCAGGCAAGCAGATGCCGGAAGACATGCAACAGTTCTTCGGCCAGGGCGGGCCGTTTAGCCAGTTCTTTGGACCGCACATGCAGCAACAGCAACCGCAAATCGAGCACGGCATGGGTAGCGGTGTGGTCATTTCGCCCGACGGCTACATCGTAACCAACAACCACGTGGTGGAGGGAGCGGTCGACATTCGCGTGACCACCAGCAATCGCCGCGTGCTGAAAGCAAAGCTGATTGGAACCGATCCGTTGACGGACCTGGCGGTTTTGAAGGTAAACGCAACCGACCTGGCCAGCGCTCCGTGGGGCGACTCGAAAGAAGTCCGGCCGGGTGAAACTGTGCTGGCCTTCGGCAATCCTTACGGATTCAACTTCACCGTAACGCGTGGAATCGTCAGCGCCATCAATCGTGCGAACCCGGACCCTGAGAATCCCAGCAAGCCGGGTGAGTTCATCCAAACCGATGCCGCGATCAACCCCGGCAATTCCGGCGGGCCGCTGGTCGATGCCCGCGGCGAAGTCGTCGGCATCAATACTTTCCTGGTTTCTCCATCCGGAACATTTTCTGGCATGGGATTTGCGATTCCCACCCAGATCGTGCGGCCGACGGTGGAAACTTTGATCCGCGACGGTAAGGTCAGCCACGGTCATATCGGAATTGGAATCTCCGACGTGACACCCGAGAACGCGAAATTCTTCAACAACTCGACAACCGGCGGAGTGGTAACGCAGGTTGATCCAGATTCGCCTGGAGCCAAAGCCGGCTTGCAGATCGGCGATGTCATCACCCAGGTCGATGGCCAGAAAGTCACCGACGCGGGCGAACTCCAGGTCGTAGTCGGACAGAAGCAACCGGGAACGAAAATCAGCCTCACCGTTCTTCGCGACGGCAAGACCATGACGGTTCCGGTCACGCTGGAAGCGCTGGGCAGCCACTCCGGTGAAAACGGTTCAGCCTCGGGCGAAGGCCAGGGGAAAATGCGCTGGGGCCTCGGTCTCGCGAATCTGACTCCTGACGTTCGCGAACAGATTCAGGCGCCACGCGACATAAAGGGTGCCGTAATCGAGCAGGTGCAACCGGGAAGCTCTGCCGATAACGCCGGACTGCAACAGGGTGACATCATTCTGGAGGTCGACCGCCACAAAGTCCAGAGTGCTAGCGACGTGCAGCAAGCCCTGGCGAACGTCCCCAAGGGTCAGGATGCATTACTTCTGGTTTGGGCCAATGGCGGTAATTCCTTCCGCGTGTTGCATTCTCCGGAAGGCGCATAATCAATCATGCCGCAGCGCTTTACGCCGCACTCTGTTTTCGTTAAGGGAGTGCGGCGTTTCTTTTTTATATCTCGCCCGTTTTACATCTTGCCCGCCGTGTACTTTAGCTATTTGTACAATCCCATCTTCTTGATGTACTCCGCCACGGGCGCGTCCACAAAACGGCTCAGTGGCTTGCCGGCCGCAGTCGCCTGACGAATCGCCGTCGCCGAAGCCGGTTGACGCAAGTCTCCCAGCAAGTGAATAGTCGCGCCCTTCAACACCAGATCCCCATTAGCCGCCTGCTTCTGAAATAACTTCGTCAGTTCCGGCCTGGGGCGCAGACTCTCGGGCAACGCGTTGGCCACGTCCGCCAGCGAATAGCCGGGACGGTTCGCCACAATGAACTCGCACTCACGGAACACCTCTTCCGCCTCGTGCCATTTGGCAATGTCGGCAAAGGCGTCCATGCCGATCAGCAGGAAAAGTTTGTCGTTGGATTTGAAGGACTGCTTCAGCTGGCGCACGGTGTCAATCGTGTAATTTGGCTTGTCCTGATGGCTCTTATTCTGGCTACCTCGAATTGGCCCATTCTCTTCAGGAGCCTCAAGCAGCGACGGCACAAAGGCTTTGTCCTGCGCGGTCGCTAAAGCCACCATGGCAAAACGATGCAGGAAAGGCGAAAGCGGCTGCCGCTGTTTATGCGGTGGTATGTTCGCCGGCACAAAATAAATGCGATGCAGTTTGCAGCGACCCTGCGCCTCGCGCGCCAAAGCGAGATGTCCGCGGTGGATGGGATCGAAGGTGCCGCCAAAAAGTCCAATATTCATGGCGAAAGGGTCTTAATCGGGCAGTCTAATCTACCACTCTCGATCTAGCAGTCGGTTCAGTGAGGCGTTTAGAACAGCTCCGCCCAGTGTCCAGATTCCCGAATCGGGAAGCAAGCCGAACCGTCCACCCATTGTCCATTCGGACCATGTTTTCCTGAAGTTACGGACATTACGACGCACCACCATCCTCCGTCAACAGGATGAACTCCTGTAACTATCGCATTTCCCATTCTGGAACTAGGATTAGCCCCATGCGAGTAACCCTCCCCCTACTCCGCATTCCTGGTGCACGTGCGCCCATCCTCCGGTATGGGGTCGCGGTGCTCAGTACGGCCCTGGCATTAATCCCTACCGTGTTGCTAACCAACGTCTCGGAAAGCCGCCTCGCCCTTTTTGGCGTGGCCGTGATGGTCAGTGCCTGGTACGGTGGCTGGAAGCCCGGAGTCGTCGCCACTTCTTTTGCCCTCACCGTTGGCGCCTACTTTACGCTTACCGGCGCTCGCACTCCGGCGGAGATCCGCGCCGCCATCCTTCGACTTTCGCTCTTCTTTTTTGTAGCCATGCTGATTTGCTGGCTCAATGCTGCCTTGCGCGCAGCTCAGGAGAACCTGCGTCTCTCCGAGATGAATTTCCGCTCGCTGGTGACGAATGCTCCCTACGGCATCTGCCGCTGTGACCGAACCGGCAAAATTCTCGATGCGAATCCCGCATTCCTCCAACTGCTGGGCCTTGACTCCGCCAACAATCTCATCGGGCAGCACATTTACGGACTGTATGCCGAAAACGATCGCTGGTTTGCGCTAGCCGATTTCTTGCTTTCCGCGCAGCCGTTCAAAGGACTGATGGCGGAATGGAAAGGCAAAGACAATACCACGACCCTGGTTCGCATTTCGGGCCGCTCTGTCATCAACGCACGGGACGGCGGCATGGTCTTCGAACTCTTTGCCGAAGATGTTACCGAACGCCGCGCTCTCGAGGAACAACTGCGCCAGTCGCAGAAGATGGAGGCCGTGGGCCGGCTCGCTGGCGGTATCGCGCATGACTTTAACAATCTCTTGATGGTGATCTCGGGCTACTCGGAATTCCTGCTGGAACGTCTGGGAGCAGAGCCTCATTTGCGCGGTCCGGCACAGGAGATCGCAAGCGCTGCCGAACGTGCGTCATCGTTAACCCGGCAGCTTCTCGCCTTCAGCCGCAAGCAGATGCTGACTCCAAGGATCGTCAATCTGAATGACGTTGCCACCGAAAACATTAAAATGCTCACCCGCATGATCGGAGAGGACATTGACCTGGTCATGGTTCCCAGCCCGAATCTCTGGCCTGTCCGCGCGGACGCTGGGCAGATCGAGCAGGTCATCATGAACCTGGCCGTCAATGCGCGCGACGCCATGCCTTCCGGTGGAAAGCTGACGATCGAAACTTCCAACGTCACCCTCGACGAAGATTACGCCCGCTTCCACGCGCCCTTGTCTGCGGGGGACTACGTCGTGGTCGCGATCAGCGATACCGGCAATGGCATGGATAACGAAACCCAGTCGCACATCTTCGAACCATTTTTCACCACCAAAGGAACGAAAGGAACCGGCCTGGGACTCTCGACCGTATACGGCATCGTCAAGCAAAGTGGCGGCTACATCTGGGTGCACAGCGAGCTGGGGAGAGGAACGACCTTCAAAATCTATTTGCCCCGGGTTGCCTCCACGGGCGAAGCCTCCACGCAGGTTGCGGCGCCGGTTCAGGATCGTAAAGTTGAACGCGGCAGAGAAACCATCTTGCTGGTGGAGGATGAGGCGAACCTCCGCTATCTCGCTCGGCAATACCTTGAGAAACAGGGCTACCGCGTAATCGAGGCCGCGGATGGCGCCGTCGCTGTACAAATTGCAGTGGCGCACGAGGGCACGATTCACCTGCTGCTCACCGACGTCATCATGCCCGGCATGAATGGCCGCGAGTTAGCCCAGCGTATCTGCGAAATTCGCCCCAACGTGAAAGTCCTCTACATGTCTGGTTACACGGAAAACGTGATCGGACACAACGGCATGCTGGAGGCCAGTACACGCCTGCTGCAGAAGCCCTTTAACCTTCGCGACCTGAAAAACATAGTGCGCGAAGTGCTCGATGCAACTCCCACTCCCCCGGAGGTCGCTATGTCAACGCAATCCGCTGAACCACTCCACTCCGCGCCTGCTATTCAAGAAGCACCGGCGCGCGCGCAAAGGTTCTATATTCAATTGCCCTTGCGCTATCGCCGTCTCGGCGAAACCGACTGGCATGTGGGAACGACCGAAAATATCAGTCGGTCGGGAATGCTCTTCGAAGCCGACGAATTATTGCAGCCCGCGGTTCAACTGGAAATCAATCTCGTGCTGCCCGCCGAAATCGCCGGACTCTCTTCTACAGAAGTAGTGTGCCGTGGAGAAGTAGTGCGTACCGTGGAAGATAGAGGAGAAATGATGAATCCGGCGCTGGCGGCACGAATTTTGCAATATCACTTCCAGCACGGTCCGCTGCCGAGGGCGTGAATTCGTCAAACACAGATCGGAAGAACAATAAAAGGAGGCCCTTCATGGCCGCCTTTTGATCGTTCGAATTCTGTGACAGCTCGTCCGATTGGTTGCGGCGAAAAAAGCTGCTACCCCCTTGGCTGCGCCGACTCCTGCAAATCCTTCTCACGAAGTTCGTCCACCGCCGCGGCCATGGCGAACTTCAGTTCCTCGATACCTTTGCCCGTCACCGCCGAGATCTCATACAGCTTCAATTTGTGTTTCTTGCAGTAGCGTTTCAAGTCGGCCAGTCTGTCTTTGTTCACGGCGTCAATCTTCGACGCCGCCATAATCATCGGCTTGTCTTCGAGGCCAGCGCCAAAGCTGCTCAGTTCGCCTAGAATCACTTCGACATCTTTGGTCACATCCGCCCGGCCGCTGGCATCGGAGACGTCGACCAGATGCACCAGCAAACGAGTACGCTCGATGTGCCGCAGGAACTGTGTGCCCAGACCGGCTCCCGTGTGCGCTCCTTCGATTAATCCGGGAATATCCGCGACAACAAAGCTGATTTCATTTTTGGCGTCGCCCACCGCAACCACTCCCAGGTTAGGCTCCAGCGTGGTGAAGGGATAATCCGCAATCTTAGGCCGGGCCGAGGAGATGCGAGAGATGAGCGTGCTCTTGCCCACGTTGGGATATCCCACTAGCCCCACGTCGGCGAGAAGTTTCAATTCCAATCGATAGGTATGCTCTTCGCCAGGACGGCCGCCCTCATGCTCGCGTGGCGCCTGATGAACCGACGTGGCAAAGCGCGCATTTCCGCGCCCGCCGCGACCGCCGCGAGCAATCACAAATTTTTGGTCCGCCTGGGTAAACTCAAAAATCTTATCTCCCGTTTCGTCGTCAAACAGAATGGTTCCGACCGGAACCTTCAGCAACACGTCGCCGCCATCGCGACCGGTTTTGTTGGAACCTTCCCCGTGGCGTCCGCGCTCGGCTTTGTGCTCAGGATTGAAGCGGAAGTGAACAAGGGTGTTGTGGCGCTCGCTGGATTCCATGACGATGTCGCCTCCCTTGCCGCCGTCGCCGCCCGAAGGTCCGCCGCGCGGGACAAACTTTTCCCGGCGAAAGGCCATGCAGCCATTGCCGCCGTCCCCGGCCTTCACCCGAATTTTTGCCTCATCGATAAACATGGTTCACTTCGAGTGACGCGATGGCATGGACGTGACAGCGGCTAAAGCCGGCTCCTTAATTGGTCGCCTGGTTCGGCACGCCTGTAAGCCGTGCCCTGATACGAATCTTGCCGGGTACAATCGTGCCTGATTCGAATCCTGACTAATTTGAATCGTGCCTGACATGAATCCTGCCGGATACGAATTGTGTCTGGGATGCAATCAAAAAATCATTCCGAGCAACGCGAGGACAAACGCAAACTAAAAGCCTCGTCCCGAAGGGCGAGGCTGTTTGCCGCGGGCGTTCCCGCCCTGCGGATCTTCGGACCGCCGAGACGCTACTCGATTTCCATGGGCTCAACCATCACGAACTTGCCCATATGTCCCTTGTTCAGGAACTTGATGCGTCCCGTGATCTTGGCGAAAAGCGTGTCATCTTTGCCGCGGCCGACGTTCAGCCCCGGCTTCACCCGCGTGCCACGCTGGCGCACGATAATCGTGCCCCCGGGCACGACCTGCCCGCCAAATGCTTTGAAGCCAAGCCGCTGCGCGTTCGAATCGCGGCCATTTCGTGAAGTGCCTTGTCCCTTTTTATGTGCCATATCGGAGTTCTCAGTTCTAGTTCTCAGTTCTCGGTTGTAAGTTCTCAGTTAACCCGCGTGGGGACGGACGCATTCGTCCGTCCAGGTTTTACTATTTCACAGGTTCTACTTCTTCTTCGAGTGCGATTTCTTCTTAGCCTTCTTCGGCGCAGCTTTTTTCTTGGCGTGCTTCTTTGCGTGCGGATGAGCTTCGTGAGCCTCATGCTCTTCATGCTCGTCCACCGACTTCACCTTCTTTAGCTTCGGTTCTTTCTTGGGCAATTCCGGAGCCTTAAAGCTCTGGCCGTCAAAAGCGATTTCGGAAATTCGCACTGCGGTATAGGCCTGCCGGTGTCCGCGGAGTTTCTTGTATTGCTTCTTGCGCTTGT
>PKXU01000148.1:0-9856 GCA_003132445.1 Acidobacteriaceae bacterium
GGCCCCACGGGAATTGGCGGAACTTTCCAGAGATGTAGAAGCCAATGAGTCGAAGAAATCGAAGGAACAAAGACACCCAGGAACTTGCCGAAGGCCACGCCCACTGCGGCGATGGTCCCGGTCTGAATCACTAGGAACAGAGTCCAGCCGTAAAGAAATCCCCAGAGCGGCCCCAGCGCTTCGCGCAGATAAACGTATTGACCGCCGGCGCGGGGCATCATGGCAGCCAATTCGCCATAGCTGAGCGCGGCTACAATCGTCATCAACCCGGCAACCGCCCAGGCACCGATCAGCAAGGCCGGAGAATCCACTTCACGGCCAATTTCGGCGGATACGATGAAGATGCCCGAGCCGATCATCGACCCTATGACCAGCATGGTTGCGCTGGTCAGGCCCAACCCCTGAACGAGTTCCTTGTCCTGATGACTGTGAATTTCCCAGTCACTGCTGACTGGCGGCTGCGTTGTCGGTGTACTCAGGAGGTCCCTCCAGAACGTGCGCCGTTTGTCGTTGGTCGTTGGTCGTTAGCCGAGATGCAGCTAGTTGCGAGCCTTGGCTAACGACGAACGACCAGCGACAACGACGCTTTACCTTACCTCAAGATGCGGAAAAATTCCTCTGCTGATTTGCGCGGATCCCGTAACAGATCGGATATCACCGCCACGGAATCAGCCCCAGATTCGATGACGGAGGCAGCGTTGGAACGAGTAATGCCGCCGATGGCTACCAGGGGTTTGCGCGTCAATTCGCGCGCCCGTCGCACGCCCTCAAGACCGACAACGGGATCGGGCTTGTCCTTGCTCGAAGTGGAAAACACCGGACCAATGGCAAGATAATCAGCCGACGTCAAATCCGCCTCGCGCAACTGCTCGGGATTGTGAGTCGAGACACCGAGCCAGCGCTCGGGACCGATAATTCTTCGCGCGGATTCCGGCGACAAATCGTCCTGACCGACGTGCACTCCGCCGAAGTCAGCGGCCAGGCATAAGTCAGCGCGGTCATTCATGATCAGGCGCAGGGAATTCTGGGTGCCCGATCCTAAGGTTGCGTTCTTTGCGACGTTAGGGTGGGAGTCGAGATGCTTCTTCAGTTCGCGGGCCTGCTCCAGCATGACCCGCGCGTTCCCGGATTTATTGCGGTATTGCAGCAGAGTACAACCGCCAGCGGCTAAAGCCCCAGCAAAGGCGAGTAGGCCATGAGTCGACTCGTGAGCCGAGGAGTCAATTATGGCGTAGAGACGCGGAAGGAGGATCATTGCGTTCAAAACCGCTGGCTCGGAGTCGAAAGACTTAGCCCCGGACGCATTCGTCCGGGGGTTCGAACAGACGCTGCCCTCCCAGAGACGCTACTGATGAAAAGCCTTCCCATCCGCGAACGCGCCGCTTCGCTCCGCGGGCTGGACGAATGCGTCCGGCCCTACGTCTTTCCGTTCTTCGCCAGAAATCGTTCTATGAATCCGGTATCGATCTTCCCCGCCCGAAAATCTTCATCCGCCAGAATCTTGCGGTGCAGCGGAATCGTAGTGTATATGCCCTCCACAATAAACATCTCCAGTGCCCGCGCCATGCGCGAAACAGCTTCGCTGCGATCTTTGCCGCGGACGATCAACTTCGCAATCAACGAATCATAATACGGCGGAATCACGCCTTCCGCGTAGGCTGCGGTATCTACGCGTACGCCTGTGCCTCCGGGGGGATGGAACGCGGTGATCTTGCCCGCCGACGGGGTGAACTTCTCTGGATGCTCGGCGTTGATGCGGCATTCGATCGCGTGTCCGCGATGGATGATCGGCCCCTGAAGCACGTCGCTCATCTTCGCCCCGGCCGCAATCATGATCTGGCTTTTCACCAGGTCGACATCCGTCACCATTTCCGTGACAGGATGCTCAACCTGAATGCGTGTGTTCATCTCGATGAAATGAAGGCGCCGGTCCTGGTCCATCAGAAACTCAATCGTGCCGGCATTGCTATAACCGATGGCTGCCAGCGACTTGCACAAGACCACGCCGATTTGATCGCGCAATTCCGGAGTGACTTGCGTGGAGGGCGATTCCTCCAGCAACTTCTGATGGCGGCGCTGGATGGAACATTCGCGCTCGCCCAGGCTGACTACATTGCCGTGCTCATCGGCCAGCACCTGAAATTCGATGTGCCGGGGATGCTCAACATACTTTTCCATGTAGAGATCGCCATTGCCGAACGCGCCCGCGGCTTCCGCCTGCGCAGCCCTGAACAACCCGGGGAGTTCTTCTTCATTGCGAACGATGCGCATGCCGCGTCCGCCGCCTCCCGCCGAGGCTTTGACAATCACGGGGAACCCGACCTGCCGCGCCCACTCCAACGCTTCGCCATCTGAGGCGATGATGCCGTCGGAGCCGGGCAGAATCGGCACTCCCGCCTGCTTCATGGCAGCGCGGGCTTTTTCTTTCTCACCCATCAGGCGAGTCACTTCAGGGCGTGGGCCAATGAACTTGATGCCGCTGGTCTCGCACACCTCAGCGAAGTTGGCATTTTCCGCCAGCAGCCCATAGCCGGGATGCACGGCTTCGACGTTGGCGATTTCTGCCGCGCTGATTACCGCGGGAATATTCAGGTAGCTGAGCGCGAGCTGCGGCGGTCCAATGCAGATGGCCTCATCGGCAAAACGAACGGGCAAGGAGTTGCGATCGGCCTCGCTGTAAATGGCGACTGTGCGAATGCCCAGTTCCTTGCACGCGCAAATGACGCGCAGTGCAATTTCCCCTCGATTGGCAATGAGAATTTTCTTGAACATGAGTGAGAGCTATGAGCTACGAGTCATGAACTTCGAGCTAGAAGATTCAAGCTCGAAGCTCGACGCTCATAGCTCACAACGGGCAAACACAAAAAAGGCGCAGCTGGCAGGCGCCTAAGCAGAATCTCAGATTCACTTCTTTGGCCGGATAACGAATAATTCCTGGCCATATTCAATTGGTTGGCCGTTGACCGCCAGCTTCTTGATGATCTCCCCGGCAAAATCTGACTCAATCTCGTTAAGAAGCTTCATGGCTTCGACGATACACAGAACTTGCCCGACTTCCACCATGTCTCCAACTTTTACAAATGGAGGAGCGCCAGGCGAGGGAGCTTCATAGAATGTCCCGACAATGGGGGACTTCACCGTGTGAAGCCCTTCCTCGGGAGGCGGCACGGCCGGGACCGATGGCACCGCAACCACAACGGGGACAGCGCCCAAGTCAGTCGCGGCCCCAGGCGCTGGAGGCACCGCATAGAAACGCGGCTCCGCGTGACTGTGGACGACCGCATGCTCGCCGCCGCGCTTGATTCGAACCTTGACATCGCCGCGTTCCAGCTCAAACTCGGCAATATCCTTCTCAATCAGAAATTCGATGAGTTCTTTCAGCTCTTTTTGATTCATTCGTATGAGGTGGGACCCTTCACCACTTGTGCGAGCAGAACCGCGAACCGAACCCGNNCCATGTCCTCAATTCTCACGCCCCATTTGCCGGGGAAGTATACTCCAGGCTCGATTGTAATAACCATTCCGGGCTGAAGGACATCGTCCTGGCCCTGCGCTACCCTTGGCGCCTCGTGAATTTCAAGACCCACTCCATGCCCGGTGGAATGAGTGAAATAACGTGCTAACCGAGCCTTGCGCAACACCTTACGGGCAACTTCGTCGACTTCGGCGACAGCAATGCCGGGTCGAACAGCGTCCACAGCCGCTTGCTGACTTTCGCGGACCGCTTCATACGCTCGACGCGCTTCATCGGAGACCGAGCCCACCCATACGGTACGGGTCTGGTCGGAACAATAACCTGCGAGTATAACACCGAAGTCGCACACCACGAACCCGCCGGGCGCGATCGGCTGATCGGAAGCGCGGCCATGAGGCAACGCCGACCTGGCTCCCGAAGCGATGATTGTCGGAAATGACATCTCCTCCGCGCCAGCCCGGCGCGCCTCATATTCCATCTCTCCCGCGACCTCGGTTTCTTTTACTCCAGGCCGCAACACCTCGAGCGCCCGATCGAACAACTTCGCCCCCAGAGCAACAGCACTGCGAATGCGACTCAACTCGTCACTGTCTTTGATCATCCGTGCGTGTTCCACTAACGCAGGCGCGTCCTTCAAGGTTACTCCAGATGGGCGCGCACGGTTCAGTCGCTTCTTTTCTGCAATTGTGACGTGCGTTGCTTCAATGCCAATCGTCCATCTCCGAGGCCGTTTGCGGCGGCCGGCAAGCCACTGGCCAAGACCTTCCAGCAGTCCTTGGCGCGCAATCACCACCTTCGCGCTTTTCACCTCTTGGTGGGCTTGCGTGTCGTAACGAACATCCGTGAAGAAAACGCTCCCCGCCTCTTCTACGAGCAATAATCCAGCGCTTCCAGTGAAACCGCAGAGGTATCGGATATTGGGCAGATGGCTCAATAAGAGCGCATTAAACCGGGCATTCGCGAGATGCTCTCGCAATTTGTTCTGGCGCGCGCGGAAATCCATTGATGGTGAGTTTACAAGAAGTGGCGCCAACCGTGCATTCGTTCGGAGTGGGTGCCACTATGGAATGTTCGGTACATTCGCGCAAACGCAGAAAGGCCGGCCTGACAGGTTCTTCAGGCCGGCGCTTCAATCTTCCAACTCGCTATGTCTGACGCGACTACGTCTGAATGATTCGCGGCGTGATGAAGAAGATTAATTCCTGGTTGGTGGTGTTCACGGTCGTGTGCTTGAACAGGTTGCCCAGGAATGGGATATTTCCCAGCACTGGCACCTGATCGACTTCGATCGAGTTCTGTGTCTGGATGACGCCGCCAATCACGACGGTACCGCCATCTGTAACTAGAACCTGCGTGGTGGCCTGCTGCGTAATCAGTTCCGGGTTGCCCTGTACTTCCTGAGCGAAGTTCGGCGTGGTGTTTTCCACGTCGACATTCAGGAAGATGGTATTTTCGGAAGTGATCTGCGGAGTTACGGTGAGCCGCAGGAAGGCATCGATGTAAGTCACAGTTGGAGGACCGCCCAACTGAGCCTGGGTCACGATAGGCACGCGCACGCCTTGTTTTACCCCCGCTTGAATATTGTTCTGCGTGACGATCCGCGGACGAGAGAGCACTTTCAGCAAGCCGCGCGACTCGGCCATCGAGAGGACCGCGTCAATTCGCACGGTTTGCGAAGCCGCCGTAAAGCTTAAGCCACTGGTCGGCGCCGTTGATCCTAAGTTCGAAAACAACGGAATCGCGGATCCACTGGTGCTGGTGCCGGTTCCGGGCACGGTAAAGTACGCAGGGCTTTGGCCGGTGGGAAGGGTCGCGGTGTTCGGCGAAACGCCTGCAGCCGAGTTTCCGCCGAGTGCGGCGCCGCTGTTGCCGAAGCCGAAACCGAACTGTGTGCCGATATCACGGGCAAACTGCCGGGTTGCGGCTACGACGCGAGCCTCAATTTCCACTTCCTGCGTCTTGCGGTCGAGCTGCGTCAGCAGGCGATCGATAGTTGGAATCACCTTCGGAATGTCGCTGATAACGACGGCATTGGTGCGATCATCGGCCACCACGTCGCCGCGCTGCGACAAGAATTTCTTTACCGTGACCACAACGTCTTTCGCCTTGGCATAGCTTAGGAAACGCGTGACGGATACTTTTTCCACCGCCAGCGATTCAGATTCTACCTGGGCGCGGCGGGCATCGGCTTCACGCTTCAGGGTTTCGACCGTGGCGATGCGGAGAACATTGCCTTCCAGTTCCCGAGCCAGGTCATTGTTCTTCAGCACGATGTCGAGTGCCTGATCCCACGGCACATCGTCCAGTACGACGGTCAGTGTGCCGTGCACATTCGGATCGAGAACCACATTGAGGCCGCTGATCTCATGAATCAGTCGGAAAAAGTCTTTCAGGTCGACATCTTTCAAGTTTACCGAGATCGGCTCGCCGGTATATTTCGGTCCAGTTGGGGCAGATTGCTGCCCAGCCTGGGCCTTTTGCTCCGCGGCTAAGTTGACCGCGGGCGTGATCGCATTCGGAGTGCTCTGAGCCTGGGCTGCGTGAGCGCTGACCGGAAGCAGTTCGGCGGCGGTCTTGTCCGAGAAACGAGCGGCCGCTTCCTGGGCACGNNTCGTCTTTCTTGGCTTGGCTCGAGGACTGAGCGGATGCCGCGGCCTTCGGCTGATAGGAAGGCTCGACAAAGACAAAGTTCTGAGGCGAGGTTGAATTCGCTGCAAGCTCATTGGACGAGCCGGCCGCAGGCGCGGATTGCGCGACTGCCGGTGACGCCGCCTTTGCAGACGCGGCTACGGTATCTGCCGTCGGAGCGACTTTGGCCACTGCACTCGCATGCAGAGTCAGGACCAGCTTGCCAGCCGGACCGGGCGTTAACTCGTAGGCGCAAGCCTTGTCGAGGTCAACGACGATGCGGGTGGTCGGGTGCGTTTGCCCGTCCATGCCGATGCGCACACTCTTAACCCCAGCGGCGCCAACGGTGATGTGAGTCTGCCCGGTCGCCATTACGGTTTCCGGCAGATCCACCACCACGCGAGTGGGTGAGTCGAGCGTGCTGATTTTCGGGGTGAGCGTGCCTTTAGAGCTCATCTCGACCCGGATGTCGTCCGTGCCTCGGACTACGTTAACTCGATCGAGCTGGCTCGGTGTCTGTGCGGCCGTGGCCACCACCAACAGCAGCAAGGATACGAAAATGGTCACTGGTTGCTTTCGCATTTCGCCTCTCCCCAACTCGCGGGCTGGGCCCGCGTGTCCTTCTAAGAACTTGATTTCGGCGCTCCCGTTTCCGGTTTCGCCGTCTTGCCTAGACTGCTGGCGTGAAGATTCGCTTCACGACTTCTCGCGTGAAAGACTTGCCTAGCTTGTCCTGGATCGTTTCCTGAAATATGACTGAGTCGCCCGTGATTTTCACCACATAGCCATTGAATACGGGATCGTTCTCCCGCAGAAAATACGCTTTGTTCAGGCTGTTGGTGACGACCGCGATGAAGCCGGTATCCGATTTCACCACGCCCCGCAGATTGATGGCGCCGATCTCCAGGCACTTCTTCCCGCTTGAGCAACCGGAGCCGTTCTGCTGCACCACCGGACTGAAGAATGGATCGCGCTTGCCGGTCATTGCCCACTTCTTTTCTTCGGGTTTCGACGACTTGGGAGCGGCTTCGCTCGTAACCGGCGCCGGTTTGCCGGCTGAAGGAGCCTCCGTCTTAGCCACGGATGCCTCAGTCTTGGGCGACGGGACTACGACACTCTTGGCCACGGGCGCGGCAGCAATTTTTGACGCTGGAGCCGTAGAGATCGGCGCAGGTGCGCCGGGTTTCACCGGCGATACGACCTTTGCCTGTGTGGTTTCCGCCTTAAAAGGCGGAGGCACTAGCTTTGGCGCTGGCGCCTTCGCCAGCTCAGTTTTGGGAGTAGCTACCTTCGGACTGGACACTGCGACGATTCCGGGCTTCGTCGCGGTTGTCGCAGCGGGCTTGGCCGCTAACGCGGGTGCTGGCTTCACGGCTGGAGTCACGGCAGGTTTTGCGACTGCGACTACTACCGGTTTCGCCGCTGGCGCCGCAGGTTTCGCAACTGCTGCGGAAACTGCCGGAGCCACATTATTCTTCGCGACGCTTGGCGCTGCCTGCTGTGTATGCAGGGTGAGAATTACTTTGCCGGCCGGCCCAGGTGTCAATTCATAGGCTAACGGCTTCTCCAGATCGATTACCACGCTGGTCGTCGGAGGAGTTTTGCCGTCCATGCCAATGCGAACACTCTTTACGCCAGCGCTGCCTACTGCAATCTTGCTCTGTGAGCTGGCGATCACCGTCTCCGGCAGTTCGACGAGAACCCGGTCCGGTGAGCTTAGTTTGCTCAGTTTCGGCGTAACCGACTGAGTGGAACTGATCTCAATCTGGATTTTGTCGGTCCCGGAGACGACGTTTACGCGCTGCAGTTGATTGTTTTGCGCGGAAGCATGGTCGGGTTTCGCGGCCGCGCTCGGCCCGGAGCCCGGAATTGTCGCCGGCTTCACCGCTGGCGCCGGAGCGCCGGGAGCCGGTTTGGCCTTCGCCGGAGTTGCGGGCGCCACCGCACTGCTGCCGTTGCCCTGCTGCAGCGATTTTGCTGCGCTGCGCGCGTTGTCGATGGCATCGGAGTTCTGGGCCACAGCTTGCGTAGCCACGGACCCGCCCATCATCACTGCCATTGCAAGAATGCCTGTTGTCAGCTTCATAGCCATCCCTACCTCGCCGCCTTGGTTCCCGGTTTTATTCCGGCAGCTGCCCCGGAAGGTTGCAAATCATGACTGAAATATGTGGTCGCCGTGAAAGTCGCAACTACACTCTCGTTGGGCGCATACTGGTACATGTGCTTGACCCTCGCTCCGCTGGGATTCCGCGTCGTCGACACCAGCAGTCCGCTGACGTTGACAATTCGCTCCAGCTTGCTTACCCGGTCGAAGAAATTTAGAGTCGAATAGTACGGCCCATCAAGTTCCATATCGAAGGGAACTTCGGTGTAGTACTGCAGCGTCTTGGTGTCCTTAGCCGCAAAGCGCCGCAGCTCCACGCCTGCCTTCTGGGCCTCGCCGTCGAGCGTTTCAATGAACCCATTGATCTGCTTTTCATCGGGAACGATGCGCTGCTCAATTTCCAACTGCTGCTTCAGTTCGGCCAGTTGCTGTTCCATCTGTTTCAGCTTCGGCCGGTAGGACTCGAGTTCATTGTTTTCCCGGATCTTTTCTTCCAGGGCATGCTGGGCGGTCGCATTGCTTTCGTCCTGATTTTTGAACATCGTGTAGTACAGGGCCGCCGTCACCAGCGCTCCTCCGACAAGTACCGTTGCCCACTGCTTGATGCCCGACATTTCGCCAAAATTCATTGCCATAGGTCCGCCTTTACGACTTTCCCTTCTCGCAAGTCAGCGTGAACTGGAATGCCTGCATATCCTTGATCTGCTCGTCCTGGTACGTTTCCTTGATCTCGACACTGCTGAAGTAGCCGGTCTTTTGCAGATTCGCGATCAAGTTGGCGACCGCATCCGCGCTCAACGCCGTACCCTCGAGGTTTACGGTCGGTCCTTCATCGTCCATCTTGTTCAGCCAAACGGCTTCCGTGTTATTGATCGTCTCCCCGAGCATGGCAAGGAGGTTCACTGGACCCGACTGGTTTGCGCGCAGCCCGTCGATTACATCGACGCGGCGCTTATAATTGTCAGCCTGGGTCTGCCGTTCCAGAAATTTCGTCTTAACATCGCCCAGTTCGCGATTTTTCTGTTCGGCCACCTTCATGCGTGCCTCAATGGCCTTGGCCTGATGATCCAGCCGGTACCAGTAGCTCAGGTTGACTAATCCGGCGATCACCAGAACCACCAGAATCTTGAGCTTGGGCGATCCCATATCGCCCATTTCCATGGTGGGCATCGAGGGACCGCTGCTGCCGCCGCGCTTGTTCTTGCCCTTGGAATTTTCGAGCAGGTTGATTTTGATCATAGAGAGTCAAAGCTCCTCAGGGCCAAGCCCACCGCAACTGCCATCTGGCCGGGATTCTGCTCCACCAGTTCCGCCCCGTGTCCTTCGACCGGCGGCGTGACCCGCTGGAACGGATTCAACAACTCCACCGGCATGGAAAACTCCTGCCGCAACGCCTCTACCAGGCCGGGCACTTTCGATGACCCGCCCGCAAGATAGATCTTCTCGATATGCTCGCCGGCCGCGCTGGCCCGGAAGAAATCGAAGGTCTTCTGAATTTCCAGCACGATGATCTCGGTGACCTGCTGCAGAATCGGCTGCTTCGCGTCTTCACTCACCGTGCCTACCTTGTTGCCCAGTTTCAGTGACTCGGCGTCGTCAAAGCTGAGGTCGAGTTCTTTCTGCAGCGAGTCCGTATATTGATGGCCGCC
>PKXU01000148.1:9974-10944 GCA_003132445.1 Acidobacteriaceae bacterium
CTTCGTCCGAGAGAATCTGGTAGTCGAGGCTTACATCGGCGAGATCGAAGGGAATGTGCTGCGCGGCCTCTTTTTCGATGGTTTCGGCCAGTTCCTGGTCGCTCATCGAAGGCAACGAGATCTTTTTCACGATCACGGAGTGTCCGCTGACCGCGGTTGCCACGGCCTTGGTCTTGATCTGATTATCGAGGAACAATTTGGAAATCGCGCTCGAAACCGTGCCCGAGTCGACGATCATCGAGTCAACGACGATGTCGGAAGGTAGCGGCTCCAGACCGAGGTGCGCGACTTCAATCTGCCCACCCTTCTTCTTCAGCTCGACTGCTTTAATGCTTGAAGAGCCCACATCCAGACCAACAATGGACTTCGATCCCATTCCAAACATGTGCCCACCTTTGTGTGGCGCGGGCGCCCTCGCCCGCGTCGGTTTTACTTAACTCTGTCCGGCGGCCTTCGTCGCCGCCTTTGCTTTGCGTTTCACCTGCGGTTCCATCTCGCTCGACTTCTCTTCCATCCACTGATCCAGCCGCGATTTCTTGAAGCGCCAACGATTGCCCAGCTTGAACGCGGGGATCCTTTGCTCACCGACGTACTTGTAAAGTGTGTCCGGACTCACGCCCAGATATTGCGACGCCTGGCGAATATTCATGACCTCTCGCGAGTCGGCCATAGTTCCTCTTGCCTTTTCCATCCGCTTCTGTTTCTGCCTCCGATTTCCTCGGCCCACAGGCTTTGTTCCGCTGACTGCGCTGCCCGTGATTGCCTGTGCCGGGGCTTTCGGTGTTCCGAGCATATCTCAACCCGGATGAACCCTACCTCGGAGAGAATCTCCGCGTTTCTTAGGGTTTTTTGCCGTTTTCTTGGAATTGTTGGAAGAGCGTAAGAGGAGTTCGTCTATATGTTGTGGTTTAGGCGGGGCAATATACTATTACCAGCGGGACCTGTTGGGGACATGTCCCTCCCCTTCGAG
>PKXU01000148.1:11031-11163 GCA_003132445.1 Acidobacteriaceae bacterium
GAACGTGACCTTGAGATCCTTATAGACATAAATCTGTTTGGATCCCAGATTCACGATTTTGTCCGGCTTACCCAGAGCCGCTTCCACCTGATCGGTGGTCTGTCCTTTCTCGATCGTCTGCGGTTCAGCCTG
>PKXU01000148.1:11173-21066 GCA_003132445.1 Acidobacteriaceae bacterium
TGCTGCGCGCCTTGATCCTGCTGCGTATCATCGCTGATCGAGAGCAGCTGCCCAATCGTGTCCTCGACGTCGCCCGCACTGGCGGTCGCCAGGGTTCCTTTGGGAAACAGAAAGACCACCTGAGCCTTGTTGTAAGTCGGAGGATCGGTTTGGTTGCATGAGTCGCAAGCGACAATATTCAATGACACACTGTCTTTGCCAGGATTGACTTCCAGCTTCGATACATAAACTTTATTTCCGACCACGAAGAGATGGGTCGTTTGCGTCTTCCCAAAGTGACCCATTCCGAGGCCGATTCCCTTCGACAGGATGGTGCTGGGAGTGTGCACCGTTCCGCCTTCATATTTCGTGGCAAGAACACTGGTATCGGAATATGGGACGCCAAGAATTCCACCCTTTTGAATGGGGAGCACGGTACCGGGTGTGATAACCGAAGGGCCGCTCGAGTCCGATCCCATCTTGACCAGCTTGTATTGCGCCGCTAGCTGTTCCTGCAAGGAAACTGGTGCGCCCTGTGCGGCTGCGCGGGACGACGAAAAAGCCGCAGCGCAAACGACAGCCATTATCGCTGGCCTAGCCCACTTCAACTTTGGCAACTTCTGACTCATGGTCCAAATTCCCCTTTCTTCCGCTCCGGCGAATGCCGCCAGCTATTTACTGCGATCCTCTTATTACTGCGATCCTCCGCCCGAGGAGCCGGCTTCTTGTTTTACCTCTGCCTCGGTCTTGTCGGCGTCGGCATTTTGATCATCAAGAGTCTTGCCCGCGGTTTTATCGGGGGGCGGAGGCGGAACATCGGAAGCCACAGTCGATGTGTCCGGAGCCTTCGGTAAGCCGCCGGTGCCCTGTTTCGCGGCCAGCGTCTTCATGCCTTCGTCAATCTGTTCCTGGAAATGGTTCTGCATCTCCTGCAGGTCGTCTACTGAGACGGCAACTGTTTTTCCAGCGGCGCAGTCTGTCTTCTTACTGCTGGAGATGCTGACGTTCACTTTCTGGTCGGCATCGGGAGTATCGGTGAGCCGGGTGATTACATCGCCCTGAGTCAGCGCGCACTCCTGGCCATCGGCGACTACGGCAAGGTCGTCCGATACCACGAAAGTCCGCCGTGCCGGATCAAGCGCGGGAGGCACTTGGCCGTTCGTGGCCTGATCGCCGCCCGACTGCCCGGCTGCCGGTGAGCCGGTCTTGGATGCGTCAGCCTGAGAAGCAGCAATTTGCGCTTTGACTTCCTCTGCGATCGCTTGCTTCACTTCCGGCGAGAGCGCCACAGGAGCGTTCGGCGCCGAGGCCGGCTGCCCCGAACTGGCCATCTGATCGTCGGGCGGAGGAGAGTTATTCGCCGCGGCGTCGGCCTCTGCATTGGCTTCTGCGCGCGCCGCGTAGGCCGCCTGTAGATTGGCCGAAATAAGATAGTCCGTCAGCCAGAACGCAGCCGAAGGATACACGGGATACGGCGCGAAATACCCTCCGTAATACCCGTACCACGGCGCTCCTCCCCAACCCCATCCGTAGTAAACCGGCGCTACCCATGGGTTATACGCCCAGCCGTAATAACCCGCATGGAAAAAGTACGGGTGGTAGTAACCGTAATAAGGATGGCCGCCCCAGTAATAGCCACGATACACTCCAGAACGGTAGGCGCCATGGTAATAGTAGGTACGCGAATAATAAGTCCGCCCGCCACGCGACATGTAAGGACGTTGTACGTAGCCCCCGTGCCGTCCAGTGGTGACAATGCGCGCCCCGTTGCGCTCTCGCACAATCGTTCGGCCACCATGAAGATTGTGTTCAATGTGCATACCGTTTCGATTGATGGAGCGAATTTGACCGTTGGGCCGGATGCTTGCCGATCCCCCGCCTCTGAGGGCCACTTGTCTACCCGGGGCCGCATGGCTCATGTTGGAGCGCCCACCGGCCACGGTTGAGTGTCCGGCATTGCCGGCCCCATGCCCCGCCATCGTGGTCCCGTGTCCCGCGCCCACAGTGCCGTGTCCGGCAGTCGTTGTCCCGTGGGCTGGCGTTGTTCCGTGACCTGTCGTGGTTGCGTGGCTGGTTGTTGTGGTGTGAGTCGACGTTGTGGTGTGGCCCGTGGTCGAATGAGTGGACGTCGTGGTATGGCTCGCCGTGTTCGTATGGCTGGCCGTATTGGTATGCGGCGAAGCCCCGCCCGAATGGGTGGACGTAGATGTTTTCGCGGGCGCGCTGGGATGTGCTGGTTCGCTTGTTTTGTGTTGCTGCGCGAAGGTTACGGCTGAAAGCGCCGTGAGAAGACCGGACAAAAATAACTTGACCATAACATTTTTATTTTTCGTTCGATTCATCGCGGACTCCTGACTGAATGTCGTATTCACCTTTGTAGCGCCGAACCCGCAAGTGTGGTGTAGATCCACATCGACAAGGCTTGCTTCGATCTTTTTACTAGGGCCGATTACTAGGCCCGAAGAGAAGATGGCAGGAAGCCGGCGAAGCACATCGCAAAGCTTGGTTGCCTCTTCGGCGGAGACACGTTATCAAAAATCTTGCTTGAGGCGCAATCGTTTTTTCGCTTTTCATCTCTTGCTGGTATCCTTCGGCTGCGATAATGGGAATCCGCGATACGGAGGAATGACTTGCGCTATCTCGATCGTTTGCAACCGCTGGCTTTACTGGTCATGCGTCTGGCTTTAGGCGTGATCATGGTCGCACATGGTTACCAGAAAGTTTTTGGAGGTTTGCATCACTTTGCGCAGATGGTAGCCAGTCTCGGCTTGCCGGCATGGTTGGGCTATGTTTCATCTTTCGCCGAATTTTTCGGCGGCTTGTTGATTTTAGTGGGATTCTTCACCCGGGTTGCCGCATTCGCGATTTTCATCGACCTGTTTGTCGCCATCTGGAAGGTTCACTTGCACAACGGACTCATCGGAGAGCCCGCCCGTCCTGGATATGAGTTTGCTATGGCAGCAGCAGCTCTTGCTTTCGCCCTGATTTTTTTTGGCGCAGGTTCCATTGCGATGGATCACGTTCTTCGTGGCGGAGGCAGGGGTGCTTCCCAGCGCTCCTGATTTGCCAGAAAAGACTGCCGGAAAAGATTTGGCCGATACCGCAACTTTTTCCCGATAACAGGGTTTCACCCGCCGTTGCCTTCTCCGCTGCGGTTCTGTACGGCAATGGCGACTAAGAGTACACGCCGGCCAATTGAATTCTGGCGCGATTGATCTTATGATGTTGGCATCCTTCATGCGCTTGCATCCAAAAGGTTTGGCGGTGGCATCTTACCGTCATCAACAATCATTACGGGAGGTTCTCTTGAGAAAGTTTGCTTTCATTGCGACGGCCTTGGTGTTGTTTGCTCTACCCAACCTGGCTTCCGCGCAGCAGGGAGATGCAATGCTCGGCTTCGGAACCGTCTCGTCTCCCGGGGCTGCTGCCTGTGGCACATCGTTTTCCTTAGCAGGTCTTTGCCCGGAAGACGGGGGGCTGTATACCAATATCAGTGCGGATGTAATCTTTCACAGACGAGTGGGATTTGGTTTCGACGCTGCCTGGAAGACCACTCAGGGAGCCTATGGCGGCGCCGGTGGTCAGCCTTATCGCCCCATTCTGTATGACTTTAACGCGGTATACCAACCGCGCTTGGGCAAGAAAGTTGGAGCCGACGTAATGGCCGGTATCGGCTGGCAAAGCACTCGCTTTTACGGCTATGAGCCGACCAGCAGTTGCGTGTATTTTGGCGCCTGCTACCAGAGCTCGAACCACTTCCTGATCGATGTGGGAGGCGGTCTTCGCTACTACGTCTGGGGTCACGTCTTCGTTCGCCCCGAAGTGCATTACTATAAAATCTTCAATAATACCGTCGACTTTACTTCAGGCAATGTGATCCGTTTGGGAGCCTCAATCGGATACACAATCGGCGGCCCAGACTAGACCTTGGCGACGGGCGGTCGAAAAGTTTGATCGGGGCAACAAGCTCCGACCGCCCTGATTCCAGCAAGCCGACCTTTCACAACGGTTGAGCGCGCAGCATCAATCTGGCGGCTACATCCTACAAGCCTGAACGAACTGACAAGGGGGGCTGTATTTGAGGAAGTTCGCGCTTATCCCATCCGCGTGTGCAGCTCTGCTATTTACGACTTTTGCCCATGCGCAACAGGTGGATGTTGCCGTTGGCGTTGGCATTCTTCTCTCCACCAAGAATCTAAATGCTTCGGATGCCTTTCTACCGCCTGCGGAAAAGGGGGGCCTGTATCCGAGTTTCAGCATCGATCGTATTTTCGCTGACCATTTTGGCTATAGCGCAGAGTTGGCCACCAGCTATAAGCATGAGGTCTATAACTTTTACCAGGATTATCGGCCGATTTTTTATGATGTGAATGGAGTGTTTGCGCCTCATGTGGCGAAGAGAATGGATGCCGACCTGATGGCTGGCCTGGGCGGCGAGCGGCTGCTTTTTTACAGCCCCGGCAATTGCTTATACGCCACCGGTTGCAGCACCACTCTCAACAGCAATCACTTTCTAATCGATCTCGGCGCTGACCTCCGTTACCGGATTTGGAGACATTTTTTCATTCGGCCCGAGGTTCATCTCTATCACATTGTGAATAACGTCGAGTTTCACTCCGACAATGTGCTTCGCGTAGGTGGTTCTCTTGGATATAGGTTCGGGAAATAACCTTTCCCGCCGGCAACTTTATTTCTAAACTCCAACCGATAGCGCAAGAAAAAAGGCAGCGTCGAATTGACGCTGCCTTTACGGTTTTTTTAGTACTACCTACGGCTCCCGTTCGCAGATTTCAGCTTCATGAATTGCCTGATCCAGGTGCTCGATCGCTTTGGCCCGATGGCCGTGAAAATCATGCTCCGCGCTTTCAAGGTGATGCTTGGCGGCCCGCATCGATTCGAGCGCTTCGTGGATGTGCGGATGTTCGGCCGGCGTCGCTGCCGGGGTGGCAGGAACCGCCGCCGCTGCGGGAACCGGCGCCGCCGGGGCTTTCGGTCCCGCCGCAGCCGCCGTGAAGGCCAGCGTAAAGAGTACTGTTACCAGGATGAGCAAAGTTAACAACCCGATTTTCTTCAAATGTTCCTCCTCGTCCGATTTTCCGGCTCGGACGCAACCGCTGTAAGTTCAACTGCCACTGACATCGCTTCAGCTATCTCAAAAAGGAGCCCGAGACACCCGCACAGTATAGCCTCAGAAGAAACTCCTCTCTGTGCAAAAGGTTACTTACCGGATGCTCTACTTAGTTCCTGCGCCGGCTTCTCCAGCAGAGCCACGCCGCCCCACACAGCAGAATAAGCCCGACCAGGATGTCAATTCGCTTTACATCTTGTTGCAGGCGTTCCCAATGTTGGCCGAAAAAATATCCCGCGAGCGAGATCACGGTGACCCAGACCGCAGCACCAAGAAAGTTGAAGACCATAAACTTCCGCCACGGCATGCGTAGGACTCCCGCGACGGGACCGGCGATGATCCGCAGGCCGAAAATGAAGCGGGCAAAAAAGATTGTGATGGCGCCATAGCGCGCGAACAGTCCTTCGCTACGCTGCACAGTTCTATCCTGAATTCTGAAAAATGTCTGATAGCGCGCCAGCAGTGGGCGCCCGCCGTAGTAGCCGAGCGCAAAACCAACGTTATCGCCAACGGTTGCCGCGATTGTTGCCACTAAAACGATCCACGGCAGCCGCAGCGCGTGTTCGGAATAAGCCAGGAAGCAAGCCAGCAACAGCATGGTTTCTCCCGGAACCGGCACTCCCGCATTCTCCGCCAGCAGCGTTGCCCCCACCGCCCAATACCCATACTGCACCAATGCATTCCGCAGTATCTCGACAATGGAGTGGGTCCAGATGTTCACTTGGAAAAACCGCCCTGCGACGCCGCGGAAAACTCGTGTCTGTAGCTGCTAATTAAATTCCTACGAAACTCTAGATCAAATTCTCCGGGAGCTTCAGAAAAAGAATCAGCGCGCGATTGAACTCTTCTGGACACTCTTCATAAGGCAGGTGCCCGACGTTCGCAAAGACCACGGATTGGACATGCTCGAAATGCCGAGCCAAGGGTTCCATCGACGAAACATAGACCGCCGGATCTTTGCTTCCCCACAGCAGGAGCGTAGGAATCGGCGCGAGCTTTGGTAATAGAGCTTGAAGTTCCCGTAGGTCGGCAGTCCATGTGCGAACAATGCTGAGCCCATGCTCGAACAACCCAGGCTTGGTTGAAGGCGCCAAATAACCGTCAATGCTGCCCGCGGGAATCTTGTTCTTGTCGGCAAAAAGCCGTCCGTGCCAGTAAGGAAACAGAGCGGGCACGCGACTGATCGTCGAACGAAACAAAGCCGCACCCGAGCGACGGCCGAAGAACGGCGCCAGCCAGGTACCATGCGGGGAGTAAGGATTCACCGGGCAGACCAGAACTAACCGCCGCAATCGCGCTTTGCAGCCTCCGGGAGTCATACACTGCGCGGCCGCAGCCATTGCCACCGCGCCCCCTCGCGAAGTACCCAGCAAATCGAAGGACTGAAGTCCCAGATTTTCAACAAATCTCAGAACTCGAGCCGCAGTCCCTCGCATGGAATGGTCAAGCCCCGCAGGGCGATCGGAAAATCCCGCTCCCAGCAGGTCCGGCGCGTATACGGTGGCGTAAGGCGCAAGCGCTGGAATGGTATATCTCCAGGAGAAAGAATAGGCGAACAGCCCGTGCAGCAAAATCAGCGGCGGTCCGGACCCGGCGTGCAAATAGCGCATGCGGGCGCCATCGATCTCCATCCAACACACTTCCACGCCATTGCTCAAGACTGGCGCCGGGCTCGTGGAAATTTGCGGGGCTTCATTCATTATTCATTGCAAAACTTTATGGCACTTCGGGACAACTCTTTCTTCTCCACTGGAGTCTACTTAGAGGAACGCCTCTGTCGCTTCACTCTGGGGAGCTTCGGCTCCCCGTTTTTTGTGGTTCTTGATTTTTGGAAAACCTTCGATTCCGCGATCATCGATCTTTACGAAACGCCTTCTGCACCAATGTGTAGCGTGCCGCGCCGATGATGCCGCAGTCATCATTGGTTACAATCTTCACGGGCATAGTTTTCAGAATCAATGCCATGCGCCCTTTATCAAGGAAAGATTCCAGAAAGATGGGATCTTTCATCCTGGGAACGATTTTCGCGGCGATACTTCCTCCAATAAAGATTCCCCCAGTTGACATGAAATTCAATGCGCAATTACCAGTTTGCGCACCAAACACGCTGACAAAAATCGATAGCGTCTGATCGCAGATCGCCGCCTTGCCCTCCATGGCCAAGCGTGAAATTAACGCCGGAGGATCGGGCGCGGCAGCCATCTCGGTGCGCAACCATTCCGGCTCGTCGGCGGTGTGCGCGTCGCGAAGAAAATCGTAGATATTTTTAATTCCCGGTCCGGAGAGAACCCGCTCGCAACTGATGCGACCGTACTTTTTTTGCAAATATGCAAGCAACTCGGTCTGAAGCTCGTTCCTGGGCGCGAAGTCGGCGTGCCCGCCTTCGCAGGCAAAAGGATGATGCCGGAAGCCGTCCCAATAGAGTCCCGCCATGCCCAGCCCAGTTTTGGCGGAGATCACGGCTCGATTGCCCTCGGCATCCTCGGAGCCTTCGCTTAGCGTAATGAAATCTTTCGACTCCAGGCCATCGATTCCATACGCATACGCTTCCAGATCATTGAGCAATCCAACTGAATTCAGTTTGAGTTGGGCTGCCACTTCCAGGGCATCGACCGTCCAGGGCAGATTAGAAATCTTACTGCGTCCAGCCCGCACCGGCCCGGCCACGCCTAGGCAGGCGCTGTGAACTGGGATGCCTTCGGTTTTCACGAAATCAGCCAGAATGCCAGTCAACCCGTCGTGCTTCTGACTGGCATAGGTTTTTTCCACGACGCATTGCAGCCGGTTGCCTTCGGTCTCAAAGGCGGCCAGCCGGGTGCGCGTCGCGCCAATTTCACCGGCAAGAATCACTGTTCAATAAGAATCATGGTTCAATTCTCCTCCACTGGCGGCCATCGAGCTCCAGCAATTGATTGGCCTCCGCCGGCCCCCAACTTCCGGATGTATAGTTTGGAAACTTGCGCGGCGGGAGCGCTCTCCACACATCCAACACCGGATCCACAACTTTCCATCCAGCTTCCACCATGTCGGCGCGCTGGAACAGAGTCGCGTCGCCGATCATGCAGTCATACAGCAAAACCTCATAGCCGGTATAGGCGTCCGCTCCGAAATACTTCGAGTACTCAAAACTCATGTCGACCGAACCTACGCGCAATAAGGGTCCGGGAATCTTAGCCCCGAAACTCAGCGAAATTCCCTCCACGGGCTGGATCTGAATGACCAGCGTATTCGTGTGCAGCTTGTGGAACGGAGCCTTGCGGAACAGTTCAAATGGAGTGCGCTTGAACTGAATAGCGATCTCCGTGTGCCGTTGCGCCAGCCGCTTACCCGTCCGGAAATAAAACGGCACGCCCGCCCAGCGCCAGTTGTCGATGTTGATCTTCAAAGCCACGAACGTCTCCGTGCGCGATTCCTGAGACACTCCCGGTTCGGCTCGATACGCAGAGACTTTTTCTTCACCCAGCAATCCTGGGCCATATTGCCCGCGCACGCTGCGCTGCAAAACCTCATCCGGTCCCAGGGGCAGAATCGAATGCAGAACTTTCGCCTGCTCGTTGCGCACCGCATCCGCCTGAAACGAAACCGGAGACTCCATAGCGGTTAAGCTGAGCAGCTGCATCACGTGATTGGGAACCATGTCGCGCAACGTTCCCGCCGTGTCAAAGTATCCGCCGCGCCGCTCGACGCCTACAGTCTCCGCATTCGTGATCTGCACGTGATCGATATATCGCCGGTTCCAGATGGGCTCGAAAATAGCATTGTCGAAGCGGAAGACCATGATGTTCTGCACCGTCTCTTTGCCCAGGTAGTGATCGATGCGATAAATCTGATTTTCCTGCAGAACACTCTTGATCTCACGGTTAAGCGCCTGGGCAGACTCCAGATCATGCCCGAAAGGCTTCTCGATTACGACTCGGCGCCATTGCCCATTCTGCTGACGAGAAAGTGTGGCCGCTCCCAACTGCTGCACAATCTGCGAAAAAAACTTCGGCGCCGTCGCCAGATAGAAAAGATAATTTCCACCCGTGTTCTGTTCCGCGTCCAGCGCCGCGAGGCGTTCACGCAGGCGAACAAAGGTTAGGGGATCGGCAAAGTCGCCACGCTCGTAGAACAGCCGCTTTCTAAACCATTGCAATGCTTCTGCCGACTCAGCTCCGGACGGCAGAAAACTAGTAACTTGGGTGCGGAAATCTTCCAGGCTTAGATCGTCAACGGAAACTCCAATCAAGGCAAAATTCTCGGGCAGCAATTTCGCTTTCCCCAGGTTGAAAAGCGCCGGCACCAGCTTGCGTTTGGTTAAGTCTCCAGAGGCGCCAAACAGCACGAATGCGCAAGCGCCAGCCGCCTTCTCGGCGAATCCGAGATCATTCTCCGGGTTGGTTTCAGTGGTGGTGGGTGCCATGTCTCTGCGGGTCTGGTCGCCCATAGTAAATGACCGATGCGCGGCTTTCTATAGGGACTTCTCTGCTGGAATGCTCGGTCTTAAATTCAATCTGTTTCGTGATCTTTCCCGAGTTCCGTGATCTTTCCCGAGTTCGTTGATAAGCTGGAAATGAGTTATCGAATAAACATTCATGACAGCGCTTAAAGTTCCCTTTCTCGATCTGAAAATCCAATACCAGAACATCAAGCCAGAGATCGACGCGGCCGTCGCCAAGGTCTTGGAGTCGGGTCAATTTGTTCTGGGTGGCGAAGTATTGGCGTTTGAGGAGGAATTCGCACGCTATTGCGGCGCAAAGGATTGCATTGCCGTGAATTCCGGCACCAGTGCCCTGCATTTGGCCTT
>PKXU01000098.1 GCA_003132445.1 Acidobacteriaceae bacterium
CGCGCGCTTCTCGCGCAAGCGGACGAACTGATCGCGATTCCGCATACCCCCCAGGTGGAATCGCTGAATGCCGGCGTCGCCGGCAGCATCGTCCTCTACGAAGCCGCACGCCAACGCCGCGGAGAATAATTTGAGGGTAGATGGGTTCCCTCGATTCGTATCGGGGCTCCCTAGTGATTCGCATCGGGGCGCCCTAGTGATTCGCATCAGGCTTCCCTAGCGATTCGTTCCACGGCATCGCTCGATTCGTATCGGCTCCCTAGCGGTTCGTATCAGGGCATCGCTTTAGCGATGCCGCAAGTGCCGCCCAATGTTTTCCGGCTTCAGCCGCTGCGGAAAACTCGCATCGGCGCTGCAGCGCCTGAAGGCGTAACCGATTATTCAGCATTTACGTTATGCCTAAAGGCATAGCCTGATACGAATAGTCTGATACGAACCCTGAGTTTCTTGCGGCGCCCTTGCACTCGACTGTCATCCCCGGTGCCTTCTACGCCAATCCGCCACCGTCAACCACCAACGCCGCCCCCGTAATCCAACTCGCCATCGGACTCACCAGAAACAACACTGCGTTCGCAACATCCTCAGCCGTGCCCAATCGCCCTAGCGGACGATTCGCCGCATCCCGCATAAACGCCTGCACGTCTTCGCCAAGCTGCGCACATTCGCTACGCAGCATGGGCGTATCAACATCTCCAGGGCAAACGCAATTCACGCGAATATTACTTTTTCCATGATCAATGGCCATCGCGCGGGTCAGATTCACCGCTCCGCCCTTCGCCGCGCAGTAGGACGCAGCCCGCGGCCCTCCCTTGAGCGACCATCCCGAGCCGATATTCACAATGCTGCCTCCGCCCCTGCGACTCATGTGCGGCACAACTTCGCGCGACAGCACATAAATTCCTTTCAGCGTCACATCGAGCGCCAGGTCCCATTCGTCCTCAGTAAGCTCGACAATATTCTTTCGAATAGCGACGCCCGCGCAGTTGCAGAGAATGTCGATCTTGCCCGATCGTTTGACGACCGTCTCAACCGCACGCCGGCATTCGGCGGCGCTGCGCACATCGCAATTCAAGAAAATCGCCGCGCCACCGCGCCCTTCGATGTCCGCTGCGCTCTCACGCCCTTTGAGATCGTCAATGTCGAGGAGCACAACCAATGCTCCCATCTCCGCCAGTCGAATCGCAATGCCACGCCCAATCCCCGAAGCCGCCCCGGTAACCATCGCAACCTTCCCCTCCAGCGATAGAAGGTGGCCAGCGCATTCTGCGATCTTGCTAGATTTCATCCTCATTGCGATGCGTCCCTTTCGAGTGGTTCGTCCTACGAAAAACATATTTCCCATCAATTTAGTTTGGAAACGACACCCTGGGAAGCTGGTGGGGCGCCCTTTTCGTTAGTTATCATGCAAGACGACGAGAAATCTAATGCACCAATCACGTAGGAGTTTCCGAATTGTTTTGAGAATGATTTTGTTTGTCACGGTTGCTTGCTGCGTTGCATGCCGTAGGGCCGTTTCAAAAGCCCCCATAATTGAGCGTTACAAAGCTGCTGCGTGCATTTCGTTTTCAGCTAATCCAACAGTGACCCCACACACTCGTGAATGGGACACTCCCCTGACGCTAAGCGATGGATCGAAAGTTATTGTCAGCGGAACCCAAAGTCCGGGTGGCCGAATCAACATGCGCTATCTGACCAAAGGGCGAGGTTCTCTGGTCGCCGATGCTGGCGATTATGTCTATCCCAGCGATGTTCGATTCAACAATCAAAAAGATCTTCTATATGTTAAGGCCTCAGGTCTCGCAGGCGGCGTCATTGAGGAAACATGGCTTTTCGAATATGACCTTCGGGCTCAACGACAAGTTTTACGCCAGCGAGTTGTGAACGGCGCTCTGCCGGCAGAGTGCCCGGAGCACCCACAAACGAAATAATCGGAACAAGACGTGTACGCGCAGATTCTTACTCTTCACAGCTTTCGTCCAGCGCCTTCCCCGCCGCTTCCAGCGTGAGGTCCACGTCCTCCTCCGTGTGCGCCAGAGTAACAATCGAATGCAGCGACGCAGAGGGCGAGGCGTACACGCCGAACGGAAACAGCGACAGCACAAATTTCTGAAACGCCGCCCGATCCACGAACTGGCAGAACTCGCGATAGTCGCCAATTGCCGGCCGATCAGTAAACATCACCTGAAACATCGGACCCACATTCTGCATGATCGCCGCAACGCCTTTTTTCTTGAATAATTTCCTGTAGCCCGAGCACAGCCGCTCCGCGACCCGCCAAGTGTGCCGGAACGCGGCGTTATTATTGCGCGTCAGCACGCGCAGGCTGGCCCGCGCAGCATACATCCCAATGCGCGAACCGTTGTGCGTGCCATAGTGCAGCACCCCTCCCGACTGCAGCGCGTCCATCACTTCCGCGCGGCCCACGAGCGCCGCCACCGGTAAACCGCAGCCCATCGCTTTTCCGAACGTAACCAAGTCAGGAGAAAGTTTGTAATATTCCTGGCACCCTCCGGGCGCAATGCGAAATCCCGTCACCGTCTCATCCAGAATAAAAAGAATGCCATTCGCCCGCGCCATCTTTTGCAGCCCCGGCAAATACTCCTTCGCCGGCGGAATCACCCCCATGTTGGCCATGATGCCTTCGCTGATGATCGCGGCAATCTGGCCGGGATGATTTTCAATCGCGACTTGCAGGGCTTCCAAATCATTCCAGGGCACAACAATCGTGTCGTCGAGCGCGCTGCGATTCAGTCCAGAACTATCGGGAATCTTGACCGGATCGCTGCGCAATCCCAGCGAACTCACCGGCATCACGTTGGAACTCACCAGCAAGTCGTCGTGCCAACCGTGATAGTGTCCCTCGAATTTCAGAATCTTCGGCCGCCCGGTCACGCCCCGCGCCAAACGAATCGCTGCCATCACCGCTTCCGTCCCAGTATTCGCAAAGCGCACGCGCTCCGCGTTCGGAACCATGCGTTGCAGCATCTCCGCCACTTCCAATTCAACCTGCGTTGCCGTAGCAAAGTGCGCGCCGGTATTGGCCGCTTCACCAATCGCCTCCACAATCTCCGGATGCGCATGTCCCAGCGGCAGCGCGCCGAACGCCATCATCCAATCGATGTACTCGTTGCCATCGACGTCAAAAATTCGCGATCCGCTCCCACGCTCCATGAAAATCGGATACTTGCCGAAATTCGCCGGGCCCCGCGACGAAGAACTGCTCCCCTCAATCAGCACGCCCAGCGTACGGGCATAAATCTGCTTCGATTTCTCCGAACGAAAAGCCAAATCGCCCTCCCACCCTGCTACCTGAGACTTGCTATTGAAACTTGCCGATTGAGACTTGTAATGGTACAGCACAGTCCTGTCCGGAAGCTGAGAACTCCGCGCAAGTTTCTTCGCTCAGAAAACAATTCCGCTCACGATTACCCGCTGCAAGAAATGTCCTGCAACCCCAAAAATAACTAGAGACTTCTCCGCAGTTACCTTTCTTTGCGGATAGCATAGAATGTTCGTTCGCGGATGCAAGGCATGAGCAATCCTGAAGATTGGAAAACATTTGCAGGCCGGGTCGTCGACGGAAAATTCCCGCTGCGCCACTGGCTGGGTGGCTCCGAACATAGCGCCGTATTTCTCACCGAACGGCCAGGCCAGTCCTCTTCGAAGGCCGCAATTAAACTAATCGCTCCCGATAGCGGCCCTGAACGCCAGCTTGCGCAATGGCGATCCGCTGCCGAACTTTCTCATCCTCACCTGATGCGCATTTATGAATCCGGCCGTTCCCGCCTTGACAGCACGCCGGTTCTTTATGTGGTGATGGAATACGCGGAAGAAGACGTGTCTCAGATTCTTCCTCAGCGGCCGCTCGCACCCGCGGAAGTGACCGACCTGCTGCCCCCGGTGCTTGACGCTCTTTCCTACCTGCATGCCAAGGGATTCGTGCATGGGCGNNACCGCGGCTGGCATCGTTTCGCCCGCCAGCGACGTATGGTCCGTCGGAGTCACCCTGGTCGCCGCGCTCACACAGAACGTGAGCTTCGTCGAAGAGGGTTCGCCCAGTGGACGCGACGTTCCCGGGACAGTTCCAGAGCCTTTCCGCGGCATCGCGCGCGAATGCTTGCACCTTGACCCCAAGCGGCGCTGTTCGATTGCCCAGATCCAATCCCGCTTGCAGCCTGCGGGACGTTCCGTGCCCGCTGCGCCACCGGCGCCTCCGCCCGTGCGCGAACCGATGAAGCGCGCTCGCATCATGGTAATTTTGCTGGTGATTGCGATCTTAGTGGCAGCGATCGTTTTTTGGTCTCACAGCAAAAGCGCAACCGCGCCGGCGAATCCCAGGGCACAACAGGCTGAGCCCTCCCCAACTCAGTCTGCGCCGGCCGCGAAACCTAATCCGACCGTTCCCGAACCCACCGTGCCTGCCGCCAATGCTATTCCCGGCCAGGGCGGTGTCGTTCGTCAGGTTCTTCCCGACATTTCTCAGAGTGCCCGAAACACGATCAGCGGAACCATCAAGATCGTCGTACGGGTCGAGGCGGATCCGACGGGCAAGGTTACCGCCGCCAGATTGAAAACCGCCGGATCCAGCCAGTATTTTGCTCGCCTCACTGTGGCCGCGGCGCAGCGCTGGCAGTTCTCCGCGCCACAGGTAAATGGACAGCCAATCCCCAGCACATGGCTCCTCACCTTTCGCGTTAAGCGCAGTGGAACGCAGGCTTCAGCCGAGGCGGTAACGCGCTAACGTTTATCCGCCTGCCGCAACTTCCACACGATCTGCCGCACCATCCCCAGCAGCAGCTTGGCATCGTAAGCTTGCAGCTTGAAATGCAGAATTAAACGCCGGGCTTTTTTCTCGAACATCGCTTCCGTTCCCGGCTTTACATATCCGCTCATGCGCAAAGCCTCGAGCAATCCGTCGGTGATCTGCTCCGTTGTGCCGGCCGTCGCCGGCTTTTCGTCCTCGCTAACCGGAGGCTGGGGATCGGACTGTTCCACTTCGATTCGCGCCAATTCGTAGAGGCAGACCGCCACCGCCTGCCCCAAATTCATGGAGATGTTTTCCTGGCTGGTTGGAATATTCAACAGCCAATGACAGTGGCTGAAGTCGCGGTTCGTGAGGCCGATTTTTTCCGAGCCGAACAAAACTGCAACCCGCGCACTCTGAAGTTGCCGGCGAATCGTTTTACCAGCCTGTTCGTCGAGCCGCTGCACCGGCTGCTGCAATACCCGATTGCGTACCGCCGTCGTTCCCACCACCAGCGCGCAGTCCGCGACCGCCTCGGCCAGCGTTTTATATTCTTCCGCGTGATTGAGCAAGTCAGAAGCACCAACTGCCGAGCGAGCCTCGCGAAAGCCGGGAGCATAGGCATTCACCAGACGTAGCCGGTGCGCGCCAAAATTGCTCATGGCGCGAGCCGCAGCTCCAATATTTAAAGGATTGCGCGGACGCACCAGCACGACAACCAGTTCGTCTAATTCTGAGAGGCGAGGCAAGGGATTAATTTTACGAGGCTAATTCCACGCGGTTCATTTTCGACCTTAATTCTACGACACGATGATTCTAGCTCCGCGTGAAAGGCCGCTTTCCACATGACGCCGAACTTCAGAATCAGCTGCCAAAACTCGCTCGACAAAACCTGCTCGCAAAAACCCGCTCGCCAAAACAGAGAGGGCGTGCTGGTTAGCACGCCCTTCCCGCCTCTGTTACTTCACTTCTAGACAACAACTCGATTTACATCAAAGTTGCTGCTTCCCTCAGAGACTTGCCGTCTCCAAGCTTTTTAGCGATGCCCGCCGCCGTGGCCGCCACCGCCGGAATGGCCGCCGCTGGAGTGTCCGCCACCGCTCGAATGCCCACCGGAGGAATGTCCACCCGAAGACCGTCCCCCAGAAGACCGCCCGCCGCTCGGCGCCGAATAGTGTCCGCCGCCACTCGGCGCTCGACCACCGTAACTCGGACTGGCTCCGCGTGACCCGCCGTAACTCGGACTCGCTCCCCGCGAATATCCACCGTACCCGCCGTAGCTCGGGCTCGTTCCGCGCGAATATCCACCGTACCCGCCATAGCCACCCGAAGGCGATCGCGCAATCGGCTGTCGCATATCCAGCTGTGGACGCGAAGATGTGGACCCTCGTCCATAGCTGCCACCATAGGAACTGGTACCGCGTCCTGCCGCCGAAGTCGAGTTCTGCGCCTTCCGGTTCCAGTAGCTGCCGCTACTGCTTCCGGTGCGAGCCGCCGATGCATTCGATCCGCTATAAGAGCCGCTCCCGGTGCGCGACGCGTGGCTGCTCGGAGGTGGAGTAAACGGCCGGAATCCGCCGCCATTCGTCGACCCCGTGCTTCTCGAACCCATATTTTCCGAACCCATGGTTCGAGACCCCATGTTGGAGGAGCCCACATTGTTTCGCTCGGAAGCAGAGCCCGCACTTGTTCGTTCCGAGTTTCCATATCCCGACGAACGATTGCTGTTGTTGAAAGTACTGTTCGAAGTCTCCCGCCCCGCGACCGTGCCCGCGCTCGGTTTTTGCATCGGGCCCGACGCAGCCGCTCCGCGGAATCCCGCGGACGTCGCAGCGCTTGTGCGACCGCCAGCCGTAACTGCTCCCACATGGTTCCCCGCCATCGACTGCCGCAGACTTGCCGTCTGCTGCTGGAACGAAGCCGGACGCGCTACGTTATTATGCGATCCAAAGAAACTCTGCGAACCGCCGTTGCGGATGGTAGAAGGCGCTGCTGCCCGTCCGCTCGCCGACAAGCTGGCTCGAGACGGAACCACGGGCAGATTGCCCGCCATCATTCGCGCTCCGCTCAACTGTGCCCGGGTCGCCGCCATGGCCGTCACCCGGCCCGCACCGAAGTGACCCGCATTCACGGTCGACATCGCGCGGCCAACTTCAGCATTATGCAGGTTGCCAATATTCGAGAATCGGTTTCCACCATGCAAAGGTGCAAAGCCGCCAAAGCGATCGAATCCGCCACGGAAACCGACCATCCCGAAGCGCCCGCCATATCCGCCCCACCACGGATGGAACCAGTCGCACGGGCCAATCGGAAGCCAGCCGAAACCACCCCATCCTCCGAAGCCAAATCCAAACCCGAAGCCCGCGCCCCATCCAAAGAAGGAAACATACGCGGGCGACCAGAATGGACGGTAGAAGCCGCCTCCATAGACCGGTCCAGGCCACCAGGCCCACGCTCCGCCATACGGAAACCAGCGCCCGTAGTGATACGGCGCCCATCCCCACGGCTCGTACCCAACCCAAGTCCAGCCGTAATACGGCTCATATGTCCAGTTTCCATCCCGATAAGGAACCCAGCCGTCCGGCTCATTCGGAACCCAGACGTCGCCGTAGTCCGGCACATTCTGCCACTGGCCGTAGGCGTCCAGATCCTGCGATCCCGTGTAATAACGATTGGTGTGGCGCCACGAAGTTGCCTCGCGGATCAAATGATCACGGTCGCTATTCCAGCGATCCCAGTCGTCGCGATCGGGAGCCGCAGAAATCTTGTATTGAGCGGAATCACTCGTCCCGCGGACGGTGGCCATTTGCCCGGCATCGACTTCCGTGCTGCCCTGCGGCGTCGCAATCTGCGCCTGGCCTTGCCGAACGATCACAATCGTGTCTCCATCAGGCCGCACTTCAATGCGGAACACGCCATCGTGATGAGCCGGATGAACTGACACATTCGGCGTATCAATCTCGGGCTCGGCTTCGCTGTCCTTCGAAACGCTGAAAGTCGCGATACCCTGCGCTAGTTGAAGCTGAATATTTCTTTTCGTGAGACTGGCAAGATTGACCTGTGAGCTCGGGCCTAACCGAAGAATGTTGGCAAAGTCAAGTTGCAATTCGACGCGCGAGTCGTTCCCAGTCGAAACCTTGTCGCCCGTCATGGCGGGTTGATTCAACGTTGCCGCGGACCAATCGCCGGAATCCCCGCGCTGGGTGGAAACGTCGCCGTGAATCAAGCTGATGCGCGCCACGCCCTGATCTGTTTGCGCGGGAGCTTCGCCCGAAGGTCCACCGGGCTGAGCTTCGGTGGGCTGAGCATCCCCCGGCTGACCATATCCAGGTTGACCATATCCAGGTTGAGAATCCCCAGGCTGCGCACCCGGAGGCGCCATCGGTTGTCCTTCGGGCTGCCCTTCCGATGTCGGCGCCTGGCCAATCTCCATGGGAGCGCTGGGCTGATCCGAGGGCGCTGGACTCTCCTGGGTGGTCTGCGCCATAGCGCTCATCGAAAATGCGGCCGACAAAGCCAGAACTAAAACTGCCAACCGTCCTATGTAATTTTTCATAAACTTACCTTCGAGCCGACGCGCACGGAGAGCAATTCGCTCGTTAGAACAGAAGGCAACTGCCGTGCCAAAGTCCTTGAAACGAAGTCCAATAACTCGTTTGTTTTCAATTAGCGAGCTGAGGATTTCAGGCGGTTCAACCCAATCATCCAGCGCGATTGGCCAACTTAAGCCAGAGCTGGTGGTTTTCGGCCGATCGTCGAAAAACAGGCCGAACAATAGAGGAGAGCGCAGGCTCAATCCTTATTGGTACTTTTCCCTTTTCTCTTCTTCTTTTTCTTCGCCCTCTTTTCCTTTCTTCTTGTTCGCCCTTTCGCAACCGTTTTCGCGATGATCATTTCGTACGACCGCCGGATCAACTCCCATAATTCATCCTTTTGCAGCGCGTCCAACCGATCCAGCACGACCCAGTTGCGATGTCCCAAATACGTCGCCGGCCGAATGTCCTCCCTCTCGATCAATTCGGCGAAACTCTCGGGTGTGCATTTAAAAGTCAGCCGCGTCCGGTCCAAGCCCACCACCGCGAAGATCTTCATCCTGACTTTGAAGCACAGTGCATCCCCCCACTGAAGCTTCTCACTGGTCTCAGGAAATGCCAGACAATACCGTCGAATTTCATCCACATTCATGCGCTTCTCCTCCTAGGACTGATTCCAATCCCAAGGGGCGTCATCCTGACCGGAGCCGTTCTTCCGGCGGAGGGAAGGATCTCAGAGCTCTCAACAGCCAGCATCTACGAATTGACGGGGAAAATCCTTTCCAGTTGGCCACAGCACAAGGAGAGAACAAAAGAAGCAACACGCAAAACTCCGTGCGCCCGTTGCTCATAGTGACGATTCGCAGATTAAAGAGTGGCAGTCATGGCAGGCGGAAAGGCCACCGCGGAGTTTTCAAGCGTGAACGCAGCATCGCCTCAACGGCATCTCGAAACTGAGTGTTAAACTGAGAACTGAGAACTGACAACTGACAACTGCTCCTCCTCACACCTGCTGCCGCGCTTCTCCCAACGTCACGCTCACATCTATCTTTTTCTTATTCCGATAGATCGTAATCTTCACCGTATCGCCGGCCCGATGGTTGTTCATCATCTGCGACAGATCCTGCTCATCTTCCACTTTTTGATCGTCAATCGCCACAATCAAGTCGCCACCGAGCGTGATCGCCATATTCCCCAGGTATGCTCGCTCTGTGCCCGCGCGCAGCCCCGCTTGATCGGCGGAACTGCCCGGATTCACATGGGTAATCAGCAACCCATAGTCGACCGGCAATCCGATCTCATCCGCAAGTTCCGGACTGATTGGAATCGTAACCACACCCAGCGCCGGCCGCCGCACGCGCCCGAGAGTCATCAGATCGTTCAGCACCGCCTTCGCAGTATTAATAGGAATAGCAAAACCGATGCCCGCGTTTTGTCCAACACTGGAAAGGATCATCGTGTTAATTCCGATCACTTCCCCATGCCAGTTCATCAGCGGCCCGCCGGAGTTGCCGGGATTGATGGCCGCATCGGTTTGAATGGCTTCGTCGATCATGGCGCCGTTCGGCTCTCGCACTGGCCGAATCGAACTCACGATGCCACGCGTCATCGTGCCCGCCAAGCCAAACGGATTGCCAATGGCATACACTTTTTGCCCGACCTGCAGATTGCGCGAATCGCCCAGCACCGCCGGAATCAGGTCCGGCGCCTTGATCTGAATTACTGCCAGATCGTGCGGCGGATCGGTGCCAATTACCGTCGCTTTATATTTCTTGCGGTTGTGCAGCGTGACTTCCACCTGCCGCGCGTCGGCGATCACGTGATAGTTCGTGAGAATGTGCCCGTCTTTGTCGATCACGAATCCCGACCCTTGGCCCTCCTGCGGCACCAGGCCGTAGAAGAAATCAAACGCCATGGCACGCGAAGTCACGTTCACCACCGACGGAATATTCTTCTTGTAAACGGAAATATTATTCTGCTCTTCGCTGTCCAGCGCTTCGTTCGGCGCCGCCTCTGTAATTTCCACCTGCGCCGGATGACTCAGCCAACTCGAAGGATGCAATCCTTCGGGCTGCGAGTTCGAGCGCCACGTCGTGAAGTAGAAAAACGCGCCGGCCAGAGCCAGCGCGAAAATAAAAGGCCGCATGACTTTCATAATTTCAAACCATCCGAAGGTAGGTACGATGTCGGGTGATAAAAAGGTCCCTGCATTGATTCTAAACAATGCTCCGCCACTGAGACAGTCGCCTTCGCCGGACTGGCGTCATCCTGAGCGTAGCCGCTTCTCAGGCGGAGCGAAGGATCTCCTCTACGGGGATCCGAAGGGTCATCCATAAAGCAGGAGCATCGCCTGTATCCGTCAACCCGCCTCACGCCTTAGTTCCCGCCACACGCCCTGCACCCGCTCGCGGGTCTGTTCCAGCGAACCGGAGTTGTCAATCACATAATCCGCGGCCTTCATCTTCTCTTCGTCGCTCAACTGCGCGGCCATGCGCCGCGTCACTTCCTTGCGCGCAGCCTCAACCTCAATCTTCTGACGCGCGGCAAAGCGCGCGACGCGCTGCTCCGCGCCGCAAGTCACAACAATCAGCCGATCGAAATGTTCCGCCGCTCCCGCCTCCAGAATCAATGCGGCCTCCACCATCGCCACCGCGTGCGGGTCCTGTCGCCCCATCTCCTGCATCCACGCATCCTGGCTGCGAATGACCACTGGATGGACAATGCGATTCAGTTCGCCAATACGCGATGGCCTAACGTCTCCCGCAGNNTCCCGCAGCAGCGTCCGGCGCAGCAACGTTCGCAGCCTTCCCTTCCGCAGCCCCGGCCGGACCAAATGCGGCCTCCGCCAGCTTCTCGCGATTCACGCTGCCATCCCGATTCAGAATCTCGCGGCCGAAATGGCGCACCACTTCGTTATAAACCGCTTCGCCCGGCTGCATGAGCGCATGCGCGATCCGGTCCGCCTGCACCAAACGCGCCCCCATCATCATAAACATCTCGCCCACAACAGACTTGCCAGCGGCAATACCGCCGGTCAGCCCAACTTTCAGCACTCCGCCTCCAGATGAAGAACCTTCACCACCAAACACCGAGGCACAGGGAGAAACAAAAAGGAAAAAAGAAGGGTTTCTCTGTGTCTCTGTGGCTCTGTGGTGAAATTGCTTTTAGATTCGAACTATGAATCGTCTACGCCCGCGACAACTCCGGGACACGACTCCCCCGCCGCATTTTTGCCGCCTTCACCGTATTGAACATCAGCATCGCAATTGTCAGCGGACCCACGCCTCCGGGAACAGGCGTCAACGCACCCGCAACTTCCGCAACTTCCGGATGCACGTCGCCCATCAGCGTGGATCCTTTCTTGCGAAAACTTTCTTCTCTTTTCTGATTGCCCGCAAAAAATCGCTGAAATTCCGCCGAATCGCTCACTGTATTCATTCCCACGTCAATTACCGTCGCACCCGGCTTCACAAAATCCCGGGTAATCATTCCGGCGCGCCCAATCGCCGCCACCAGAATGTCGGCCCGCCGGCAAACCCCAGGCAAATCGTGCGTCTTCGAGTGGCATATCGTCACGGTGGCGTTCGCGTTTAGCAAAAGCATGGCCGCCGGTTTACCGACAATGTCGCTGCGTCCCACCACCACCGCCTCGCGTCCCGCAATCGCAATGTTGCTGCGCTTGAGAATCTCCAAAACTCCAGCGGGCGTGCACGGCACCAGCCCCGGACGTTGCGTCGAAAGCAATCCCACGTTCACGGGATGAAATCCGTCCACATCTTTCGCCGGATCCACCGCCATCAGAACTCTCTTCGCATCCACCTGCCCCGGCAACGGCAACTGCACTAGAATCCCGTCAATCTCCTCGCGCCGGTTCAGTTCTTCAACCACTGCCAGCAATTCTTCCGTCGTGGCCGTTTCCGGCGGGGTCAGCTTTTCGCTATACACTCCCACCTCTTCACAGGCCTTCACCTTGCCGCGCACATACACTTCAGACGCAGCGTTATGTCCGACCAGCACCACGGCCAGTCCTGGTCGTATTCCCGCGGCAGTCAGGGATTTTACTTCTGTCGCAACTTCGCTGCGTATCTGCTGCGCGATTCTGCTTCCGTCGAGAATAGTGGCTGCCATTCGATCTCCGCAGAAATTCTATCGCACTTCAGCGGACAGGCCGTCACCAGCGTGGGAGCGAAGCAAGCCTATCCTGGCAATTCTTGGCGCACCGGTTTCCCGGGTCCCAAAACGGCAGTGGACACCCGTCGCCTCCAAACCTGTCGTACCCAAATCCTGTCGTACCGAAATCCTGTCGTACTATGCACGAGGTACAATGCACAAGCATGATCGCCAAAAGCTTGCTGGAAATTCTGGTTTGTCCAGCCTGTAAACAGGCTCTCGAATATCGCCAGAATCCCGAGAGCTTGAAATGCCAACAGTGTCATCGCGTATACGCCGTCAAGGACGACATCCCGATCATGTTGATCGACGAGGCCACGCTCGAGCCCTAGCCAGATTGAGCCTTAGCTCTTCATATAGTGTCATCCAGCGATTCGAAGCCAGCACTCGTTGCGCGTTTTTGTGACGTTCTTTGTCCGCGTGTGCGCGTAATCGACACAATGTGTCAGCTTTGCGATTACTTCGCGGTACGAAAGATGCCTCGCCGAACGTTCATCGCACTCTCGTGCTCCCCGCAACTTTGGCTAATCACAAGGGTTAAAGCTATTCGGTGGGTTTTTTGGGGGCGCTACAGGAAAGCCTGCATAATTACGGCAAAAGAATTGCATGCAACTTCCACAAGTGCCGATGACTCTAATACGGCGAGTGGGCAGCAGGTCGGAGTCGGAGGTGATGACGGCCATGAACAATCAGATGAATACCAAAGTGACGAACGATCAAGTCAAGAACGACGTCAGGAACGATAAAGACAGATTCACCATGACCGAGCTGGCGTCGCTCCGGAACGATCTGCTGCAAGGCGGCATGATCGACTCCTACGAAGCCGCCGAATTGCTCCAGGTGTTTCTGATGGGCCGTGGCTATGGCGTTTCGCCCAAAGCAGCGCTCGACGCTGCCGGCCGCGTCGAAATGGCCGGGTGCGCTCTGCCCGTGTTGATGCACGAGCTAGAGAACCTTGCAATGGTGATGTAAGGTGTAGCGTCGCGAGCCGGTGACCTCGCGACTCACGAATAAAAAAGCAAGAAGAATTCCAACGAAATCGACAGGCTGGATCGCCCCTCGAAACAAGATCGGGCGTCCAGTTCCAGAAAAAAGGAAAGCCGGGCGAACCAGCCCGGCCATGTTGTTTTTAGCCGAACCGAGGCTGCTTGCCTTGGGCCGATACTCGGTGTTGTCGTTTCCGTGTCGCACCGCCGATCAGTCTTGTTTTTGACCTCGTCGGCACCACCAACACAAGGGGTGCGCCAATCCTTTGCGGATTTTGCGAAGGTGGGAGTCCCGAATGCTTAAACGTGTGAGGCTCGATTGGCTTTGTACCTACTTAGTCAGCGGATTAGTCGACAACGGTACCGCCGGCATTCGACGGATCTCCGACATCATGCCCGTGTCCCTCCCGCAGCCCCGGTTTATCCCCAAGTGAACGTTAGCGGCCCGTCGCATTGCCAATCGGCTGGACAATTGTTTTATCGACTTCTACCTTTTTCCGCTGCTTCGCGGGCCACCCAACTCGGACTGTCAGCAAAAAACGAAAACAAAACAACTCGCTTTGACGTTCCTTTTCCGGGGCAATCTTCGTATATCCAAAGGCCAGGGAAAGTGCCGAACAGATAATCCAAGGCTTGTAACAAGGTGACATTATCTAGATTCCCGGTTATGTGTGGCGAATCGACGGTGAACGGGGCGTGTCCCAGGCTCACACCTTGCGGTGGTGATTCGATATTATGTTCAGCCTCGAACTGCTTAATCTGGGGAGTCGACAAAATTGTCCACATAGCCTCTGTTGGGTCATAAGTCGCCAAACTCCGCTTTGGCGTTCCTCTGAAGCTGACGTGTGTAATTCTCAAATCGAGGAGATCATGTGGAGCATCATCTTCTCGCATTCGGAGGCTGCCGTCACGTTCCTGAGTAATCTGCATTTTAGGATCGTCAGCGAACAGATCGCGCAAAATTTCAAAAGGCGACGCCGTCGATCTCATCGGAAGATCTAACTTAGGGAAGTCACGCATCGTTTCGCATGCGACGCCGGAATATTCGAGAGATGCCGACAGGTGTGCTTTACTCAGCGTAGCCATCAGGAGCGTAATGGGGTCTCTAACGCCGGTCACCAGCCGATCCTGTGATTCACAGGCGGTGAGCAACATGAAAACCAAAGTAGTTGTTAAAACCCGAAACGACATATTGTCTTCCTCTTTTAAAGAGTTCGCTCGCATGCCTTGAAGCGAGCGGATTATGGATTGTTCGCCGTCCACATACAACAGGGCCGTCTCATCCGAAACGTAGGATGCTTGAGACAACCAGATACGGACGGGGCATTCCCAATTTGTCAGTGACCAGACGTAAGCGCCAACGCAGTTTTCCACCGGCTTCCACAGAAATACTTCTCACTTTTGTGACGAGCAACCTTGACTGAGAATGCAGAAAGCGCAGACTTGATTCGTGCGCAGCCCGTCCACAAAACGAACAAGTCAGGAGGGAACATCTCAGTCGGCTGACGCAGCTAACTCCTTGTTTTGGAATATTTTACGGGCAAGTCGTTTATTTGCAAGATTTTGCGAGACAAAGAGGATATCAAAATGCCGTATCTCCAATAAATCCAGTATTTTACGGAATGATGTTAAAAAACAAATGCCGAAGCCGATATCCAGCGAGAGGAGCCTTATTCGTAGCGCAAACTTTCTACTGGATCGAGCTGCGAGGCGCGAGTGGCCGGCACGGTCCCGAAGATGATCCCCACAATCGACGACACGATGATGGCAATAATCGCCGACAAGCCGGAAATCGGCATGCGGAAGTCAGTGAGGAAGCGCACCGAGTAAGGAATCGCCAGGCCGACCACAATTCCGGCAATGCCGCCGGTGAATGAAATCAGAATCGCTTCCGCCAGAAACTGGAAGCGGATTTCGCGGTTGGTGGCGCCGATGGCTTTGCGAATGCCAATCTCGCGGATGCGCGAAGTGACCGTCGCCAGCATGATGTTCATGATGCCGATGCCACTGACCAGCAGAGTCACGAACGCCACCAGCATGAGGATCAAGGTGAGAGCATCGGCAATGCGTCCGGCCACGGTAAGAAGTTGAGTCAGGTTTTGCACGCTGTAAACCGACTCGGAACGATGCCGCGACTGCAGCACGCGCTTGATCGCATTCGTGGCCGGAATCACATCCTGCGGAGTGGCCACGGAAAAATAAATCTGATACACGGCAGCCGTGGGCGTAAAAAATCGGCTGACCGTGTACGGGATCAACATGGTCTCTTCCTGAATGTCTGACTGTCCGAACGTGTCCACACTCTCTTTGAACACGCCCACGATGGTGAACGGAAGACCGCCGCTGAGCTTGATAACCTGTCCAATCGCGGCCTGGTCGGAGCCGAAAAGTTTCTGCGCCAGCTTCTCTGTAATGACGCCGACTTTATTCCGGCCCGAAGAATCTTCGCGATCAAAAAATCGTCCGGCAAGAATTTTCAGGTTGCGCACCCGCATGTAATCCGGATCCACGCCGAGCACAAGAATGTCGCTCTGCTTCCCCGCCCCAACGCTGATGCGGTCCCCCAACGCGACAGTCGGCGATGCGGCCACAACACTCGGCACCTGCTCGCGAACCGCCTGCACATCCTCCACCGTCATGGGATCGGGCGTGGAGTCGATGCGCTGCGCTCCGCCCTGGTAATCGGCGTAAATCATGTTGGTGCCAATCGATTGAAGCTGGCGCAGGATGTACTGCTTACCCGTCAATCCGATCGTGCTTACCAAAATCACCGACGCCGTGCCCACGGCCATGGCCAGCGCCGTGAGCGTGAATTGCAGCTTGTTACTGCAGAAGGCGTCGTAGGCGAAGTTCAGGATTTCGCTGAACCCGATCGTGAAGCGGCGTTGAGTTGTGAGAGGTAAAAGAGTCGCGTTCGCCATCGCTGATTAAGATGTTAAACCTCACTCGCAACCGGCTGCAATGCACGCGCCTTTTCAGAGCGCCCAGCCACACCGATCGCCGCCAGCACGACGATGATTGGATCGACCGGACGAAAATAATAGGTCTCCGGATGCGAGAAATAATAGGTGAGCGGAAAGAAAAAAAGAACGATGCCGAAGCGCACACCCAGCGACGCGTCACGGTGCCACACTCGCCACAAACCCCAGAACGCGAGGACGGTCATGGTCGTATCTACAAAAATGTTGGGCGGATCAAGCGGCTCCTCTTTTAGATAGGCGCGATCGAAACTCCAGTATCCCGTCCACATGTAAACGATGCGGCGAAATGTCATCCACACGAACCAGCCGGGATGGCTGCGAATGTAATCTTTGGATTGCTGCAGCTTGTGATCCATGTAGGCGATTTCGCCGATGCGTTCGTATTCAGAAAGTTCCGCGTCGCTGTGATTGGGATGGAGCGCACGGTTCACCCAATGTCCGGAGTATCCGTTGTTGCCGATGTAGAGTTCGAGGCCGTAGCCGCTGCGCACGGGAATGAAGCGGTGAAAGAGCATGTAGTTCCGCACAATCCATGGAGTGAGCGTTGCGGCGCCGGCCAGAGCTACGGCGATCATCTGCCCCTTCCACGGGCGCGCGAGCCGATAGCGGCGGTACAAAGTCCAAATTCCGAGCAGAGGCAGCACGGACATGACGACAGGTTCGGTGAGCGCGGAAATTCCGCAGAGAAAACCGAAAAGAATCCAATCACGTTTACGCGCCGAGTTTTCCAATCGCCAGGCGAAGAGAAACAACCAACACAGTTCGAGCGCCACCAGGCAAGTCGACCAGGCCCAGTCGGCGCCATAGTAGACGCCGTAAGGAGAAAAGGCCCATCCCCATCCTGCCCACTTGGCGACGCGCTGGCCGAAGGCTTGTCGCGCCAAAAGAAAAACTGGAATGCAGGTGATCGCGGAAATCAGACTGTTCAACGAGAGCGCCGCTATGACCGAAGCCTTGGTTTCAATTCCGAAAATTTTGAAAATGCCCGCCAGCAAATACGAATAAACCGGCGGCAGAAGGGCGGACAATCCCGTGTCAGCGAAGGGACTGCCGAAGCCGTGGCCCAATGCAATCGAGCGCGCGATCCTTCCAAAAGCCCAATGCTCCAGAACGAACGGATCCATCCAATCTGTATAGAGGAAGGGAATGACAGCTAGTCTTACCGCCAGGGCCACGATCACCATCAAGACATAAGGTTGAATGCGGCGAGCTGACAAAGAAGTTTCAGTAGGCATGAGCGAGCGCTAAATACTCGAAAGAAACGAAGACCTCAGGGACTCAACTCCACGGTGTTCGAGCACGATGAACGGCACGGGTCGAGTTGTGCGTCCCAGAACTAATCTTCCCAGGACTATTCTTGAAAACGATTCTTGAAATTAAAACCGCGTCTAGTATAAACGGCACACTTCCAGTGAACCGTTTTGATAAGGGCACTCCATTCCGAGCGCTGCATAATGACTTGCATCCGACCCCTGGTCACTACGACGGGAAAGTATGACCCAGGTCACGCCGAAGTCTTTCTTGAGGCGCTGAAAGTCCGCGGCTTGAAAATTTTGCCAGCCGTTGAGTGCATTCACTTCATTCAGCCAACGAGGAGCGAGGCGCGGGACGCGAGCGGCCATACCACCATCTTTTTCGTAATCGGCAAGCGCGTTGCGTTCGGCGAGAGCGCGGAATCCGTGGTAATCCTCGCCCGGCAAAGTCATGTAATGAGGATCAAGCGCGAACAGGCTGTCGACGGGAGTGTTTTGCCGAATCCAGGCGAAGGCCTGCAGCCAGGGGTTGTGCGTAGCGGCGCCGGGCCACTCCCAATGCGCAGACGCGGGATACATCTGGCGCTGGGCATAAAACATGCACGCGCTCAGAGGAAGAAAAAGAAGCAGCCACCGAAAAACATGTTCGCGCAGAACGTAGCGGCCAACGAGACCACCCACTATAAGGAAAAATAAAAGATAGAGCAGGTGCAGATAGCGCATGGGCTCGAACGGCCGCAAACGCTCCAAGCTGGAAGGGAGCATGATGATGAGTCCGACAACGATTTGGAATACGCCGTAGTAAATCAAGCTAGAAACAAAAGACGGGAGCGCGGTGCCATGGTCTCCTGACGGTTCGTTGCGTTCGAAAAACTTCTTCAGAATGTACAGCAAAATCAGAGGCGCAAACACTCCCAGCCATTCATACCACTGCCAGCGCATGACGAAATAAAAACCGCGCGTGGCGGCTGCCTGGCGCCATGCATCGGACGAATGCTCAAAGACCCATCCCAGAGGGAACAGGATTGCGACTGCGAGCGGCGCATGGTGCGAGAGCCGCGGCGTGGAAGCGCGAAGGTTCCAGAACAGAAAAGCGCAAAAGGAAACTCCGAAGCAGGCCATGATGACGTGAATGGAGAATGCGATTGCGAGGAAAATTGTCGCCAACCAGAAGCGCCGGTCGATAACGGCAACGATGGCGGCCAGAATCGCTGCCGTTGCCAAGTTGCGGGGATGAAGGTACTGATCGGCGAGCAGTATGGCAACTCCGGGCAGAGGAAGCGAAAGCAAGACGGCGACTGTGGTCACAGACGCCCACTGCGCCGCAGGTTGAGTGAAGCAGCGGCGGCTGATTCGCCAGCAACCGAGAAGGACGAGAAAGATTGCGGAAGTCTGCCACAGCAGGACCGTCCACGCCAATGGAAGATGCGCCAGACGAACCGAGAGCGCGATGAGTTTATCGAAGATCGTAGCCTGAAATTGCAGCCGGAAGAAATCCGCATCATGGGGAAACAAAGATGGGTTCAGATTTCTCTTGATGGCCGCCAGGTAAAACGCGTCATCTTCCAACCCAGGATGGTAGCCCATGATCAAAAGGGCGCATACGGTCAGTCCGGCCAGCAGGGCAAGATTCTTGAGTGTGGAACCGCGGGTTTCGAATTGGCTCTTAGGCGGGTTCGGTGGAGAGCCGGGCATTGAAGGTTTTCATGCTAACCGAAAAGCCGCGTCGCTATGGCGATGGGCACTCTGAGCAAGCTGCTAGACCGGGCGGACGGTCTCTGACCGCGCCGCGTAGTAAGGCTCGCGAGCGGCTTCAAGTTTGCGCCCCTGCTCGCTGAAGCGCGGCAAATGAGCCAGACCAAATCTTTGCAGGGCAAACTGCAAGGTCGTGGCCAGCACACCGAAACCATATTTCACGCTGCGGCGAAAGTTAATGGACGAAGCTTCTTCGAAATACTTTGTAGGACAGGAGACTTCGCCGATGCGGAAGCCGAAGTGCACACACTGCGCCAGCATCTGATTATCGAAGACGAAATCGTCAGAGTTTTCCAGCAGCGGAAGTTCGGTAAGGACCTTGCGGCTGAAGGCGCGATATCCGGTGTGATATTCGGAAAGCTTCACGCCCAGAAAAAGATTTTCGAAAGCGGTGAGAAAACGGTTGGCGATGTATTTGTAAATCGGCATGCCGCCGAGCAAGGCGCGGCCTCCGATGATGCGCGAGCCCAACACCACGTCGTATACGTCGTAGGCGACCATGCTGGCCATGGCTGTAACCAGCAACGGCGTGTACTGGTAGTCAGGATGAAGCATGATGACAACGTCGGCGCCGGCAGCCAGGGCCTCGCGATAGCAGGTTTGCTGGTTGCGCCCGTAGCCGTAGTTGCGGTCGTGCTGGAAAACGTATAAACCAAAACTGCGCGCGAGATCGACCGTTTGGTCGGAACTGTGGTCGTCGACCAGAATGCGAATATCCACCAGTTCGGGCAACTCCCCGACCGTAACTTGCAGAGTTTTCTCCGCGTTGTAAGCGGGCATAACGACCGCGATGCGCTTCCCGTTGATCATGGGCTGAAATGAAAGGGCTAGAGATAGTTTACCCGAGATAACCGGACAGGAGCAGCGGAAAACAGGTAAGGTCCGGGATTCCCCCGCCAACTCAGTCTTCGAAATCGTGACGAGACAGCGCTTTGGAGATCCGCGAAAGAGCACGCATATTTTCGACCACGCCAGCCTTGGTTCCGGCCTGCCGGGAAATGGAACGTGGGAATTGAGCGTAAAAGTGAATAGATCAGGATTTTTGGGGGAATATTCGCGGGTGGTACGCAGGGATTTGCACATCGATGGCTCTCAAATTCGCCATAACGAAAGTTATCCCTTTATCCTTATCAATTTACAGTACAATGAGCAGAACCCTTGCGGCACAGCACTTGCGAGTAGTGAATGTTATCCCTTCTGCGAAATGCTTTTATTGAATGCCGCAATTTCTAAACTTTTAATCCCTGGAGGTTTACGCACTTGTCCGCTTCGACTAGTCATTTGATAGCGCCGCATGGCGGCGAACTGGTGAACCTCCTGGTTTCGCCGGAAAAAGCCGGCGAATTGAAATCCCATTCGCGGGAGTGGCCATCGTGGGACCTTACGCCGCGGCAAGTTTGCGATCTCGAATTGCTGATGAGCGGAGGCTTCTCTCCGCTGCGCGGCTTCATGAACAAAGCGGACTATGAAGGCGTGCGTGACAAGATGCAGTTGGCGAGCGGGCTTCTGTGGCCCATGCCAATCACGCTCGATGTGAGCGAAGAATTTGCCAGGAAACTTACGCCCGGAAGCGGCAAAGTTGCGTTGCGCGACGCCGAGGGCGTGATGCTGGCGGTGCTGCACGTGGACGATGTGTGGCAACCAGATCGCGCCGCGGAAGCGAAGGCAGTGTTTAACAGCACCAGCAAAGCCCACCCTGGCGCCGACTACACAATGAACAAGTCGAATCCGTGGTATGTGGGCGGGAGCTTGGAGGGTTTGCAGGCGCCCTCGCATTACGACTTTCGCACGCTGCGCTTTACTCCGGCGGAATTGCGAGCTGAGTTCGCGCGACTGGGATGGAGGCGTGTAGTTGCCTTTCAGACGCGTAATCCCATGCACCGCGCGCATGTGGAACTCACATTTCGCGCCGCTAAGCAGGTCGAAGCGAATCTGTTGATTCATCCCGTGGTGGGGATGACCAAGGCGGGCGACGTGGATTACTACACGCGCGTGCGCTGCTACCAATTGTTAAGTTCGAAGTATCCGCAGGGAACGCAAAAACTTTCGCTGTTGCCGCTGGCGATGCGGATGGGCGGTCCGCGCGAGGCAATGTGGCATGCGCTGATTCGCAAGAATCACGGCTGCACTCATTTCATCGTCGGACGCGACCACGCCGGGCCGGGAAAAGACACGGACGGCAAGCCGTTTTACGGTCCCTACGAAGCGCAGGAAGTTTTCAAGAAGCACGAAGCTGACATCGGCGTCACCATGGTGCCTTTCAGCATGATGGTTTATCTGGAGGATGAGGACCGCTACGTTCCCGACGACGAGGTCAAAAAAGGCGACAAGGTTCTCAATATTTCCGGCACCGAATTACGCAGCCGGCTGAATGAAGGACGAGACATTCCGGCTTGGTTCACGTATCCGGAAGTTGTTCAGGAATTGCGGCGCAGCTTTCCGCCGCGAGCCCGGCAGGGTGTGACTATTTTCTTCACCGGATTGTCGGGTTCGGGAAAGTCCACGATTGCGAACGTGCTGATGACGAAGTTTCTGGAAGTGGGTGGACGTCCGGTGACGTTGCTGGATGGCGATTTGGTGCGCAAGAACCTTTCGTCGGAACTAGGATTTTCGAAAGAGCATCGCGATATCAACATTCGCCGCATTGGATATGTCGCGTCGGAAATCACAAAAAACGGCGGGATCGCAATTTGCGCGCCGATCGCCCCTTACGACGCAACGCGCAAGCACGTGCGGCAGATGATTGAACCCAACGGCGGGTTCATTCTGGTCCACATTGCAACTTCGGTAGAAGTTTGCGAGCAACGCGATCGCAAGGGACTTTATGCCAAGGCGCGGGCCGGCATCTTGAAGGAGTTCACAGGCATCTCGGACCCCTATGAAGCCCCGACGGACGCGGAAGTCACGATTAATACGGCAGACCTCTCTGCCGAAGAAGCCGCCCAGGAAATCATTTTGCATCTGCAGCGCGAGGGATTTATCGGAGTGAATCAAGCAGGAGAATAGCCCCGCAAGAGAATAAAGCGAATCCCTATGCCACTGTTGGCGGCCAAAATTCTGGTGGGCTTTGTGGTGGGCGTGCTCATCGGCATGACGGGTGTGGGCGGCGGAGTGCTGCTGCTGCCGGTTTTGATTTTTGGGTTGAGAGTACCGCCGATCGTGGCGGTGGGCTCCGACGCGCTGTTTAACTTCTTCACGAAAATACCAGCCAGCTTGCTGCACCTGAAAAAAGGGACGGTGCGCCGTAAGGTTGTGATCGCACTTGCCTGCGGAAGCGTTCCAGGCTCAATCTGTGGAGTAAAGTTGCTGATGCACATCCGTCATCTGTACGGGGACGGAGTGAATAGCTTTATCAAGACCGCGGTGGGCGTGCTGCTCATCGTGATTCCCANNGGACTGGTGGCAGGGTTTCTGGTGGGAATGACTTCGGTGGGGTCGGGCAGCATCATTATGATGTTGCTGCTGCTCTTTTACAGTTTCCCGCCAAAGGTAAACGTGGGCACCGACATTGTGCATGCGGTTCTGCTCACGGGAACAACGGGACTGCTTCACTTCCGTTTAGGCAATGTGGATCCGGGATTGGTCGTGTCGTTGCTGATCGGTTCCATTCCGGGTGGGCTGATCGGTTCGCATTTGTCAACGAGAGTTCCCATGCTTTGGTTACGACGGCTTCTCTGCGCCTT
>PKXU01000073.1:0-31123 GCA_003132445.1 Acidobacteriaceae bacterium
GTCAATGGGGCGAATACGCCGCTTCTCACCGCCCTGCAGGGGAATCCCAACTATGGATACGCCTACGATATCCCCTATGGCCTCCCCAGCAACGCCGTGAATCATGTCATGCCCACCAGTGACTTCGATCCGAACCTCACCGGCGGCATTCCCGACGGCAAGCATGGTCTTCTGCAGTACTATCCCAACGCGAACATTTTGCCCAGCGCCTCCAATGGTTACAACAATTACCAATACACGCCCAGCGAACCACAAAACCGTTGGGAAGCTACTGGCAAAGTCGATTACGCGATCAGCGACAATAGCAAACTGTCCGTCTCCTACACCCGCCAAATCGAAACCGACGTACATCCGATCGGCGTGTGGTGGACCCCGCCGTGGACACTGCCTTATCCCTCAAACGTACAGGCACCCACGACATCGCAAGACTTCATGTCGAACTTTACCCATGTATTCAGTCCCACGACGACCAACGAATTCGTGTTTACGTATGCCCGCTACATTAATCCCAGCAACCTTACCAATCCTTCCGTAGTCAGTCGCAAAACGCTAGGATTCAACACTACGGGCTTCTACAACACCACCACCAACCAAGTTCCCAACGTCGAGGGACCTTGGGGTGGGGCAGTCCCCAACATCGACGAGTTCTCTTTTGATGGAGCCTTTAACGGCGGTAATGGATTTGGCGCCATCAAGAAGGACCCGTCGCTCTATGACAACTTCACCAAGGTCATTGGATTGCACACGGTAAAGGCCGGTTTCTATTGGGATACGAGCCAGAACGTCCAATCCAGCGCTGGGTTACAGCTTGGCAACCAAGGCAATTACAACGTGGGTTGGGGAGCGAGTGATACCGGCAACGTGGTGGCTGACTTCCTTCTCGGGGTCAATGGCAGCTATCAACAGCAGAACATAATCCCCACCCAGGACATCAAGTCCCATCAGTGGTCGATTTACGCGCAGGATTCGTTCAAAGCGAATCACCAGCTAACTTTAAACTACGGCCTGCGTTTCGATCACATGGGACAATGGTATGGACCTGTCAACGGAATGGGGGTCTGGAGTCCCGGCACTTACAACAACACGGCGTCGGCGCCGGCCAACACGGGAGTGCTCTATCACTCCATCGACAGTAGTATTCCGCTTTCTGGCCTGGTCTCGCCTCTGTTCTACTATGAGCCGCGAGTGGGCTTAGCCTACGACGTTTTCGGGACTGGCAAGACGGTGTTACGCGCCGGCATAGCCTGGTTCCGCTATCAACTTGCGGTCAACGACGTGGGCGGCCCAACCAGTGCAGCGGCCGGCCAATTCACTGCGCAAAGCCCAGCCACGAGCCCCTACAATGCTTCCACGGGGACTGGGGGATATGGCCAAATCGATCAGGCTGGTTTTTACACGCCTCCGCCTACTCAGTCTTTGAGCTCGTATGTTACCCCTACGAGTGGCGGAGCCAGCATCTCGGTATTCCAACAGGGAGATAATCGCACTCCGTCAACGATGGATTGGAACATCACCGTCTCGCAAGCTCTTCCGGCGCGTTCGGTGTTTGAGATTTCCTACGTAGGTAACAAGAGCATCAACGAATTGATTAATGGAGGTAACGGCAACATCGACAACGTCAATAACGTGAATCCGAGCGGGTTCTTCCTCCCCGATCCGGTATTGACTCCTCTCTACGGAAGCAATGCGTTTGTTTCCACAGCTCCTCCGAGCTGTGTCAACAGCAATGCGAATGATAACTCGACGCTGTGCGCCTCGAATCCGATTTATAAGTTCGAAGAGCAGGGGGGAAACGGCAATGGTTTTAGCCCGAACCATTTCCGTCAGCTGAAGAACTACACCAGCGTCGACCTCATTACCCATGGTAGCTACGCGAACTATAACTCGCTGCAACTTTCGTGGCAAAAGCAGTCTGGCCCGATTACTTTCCTGACGAATTACACCTTCAGCAAAGTGCTGGGCATCCGGGATGGTCAAACCGACAATGGAACCGGTAACGGCACAGCGGTCGACCCCTTCAATCTCAAGAACAATTACGGTCCGCTGCAATACGACCACACGAATATTCTGAACATTTCGGCGGTCTGGAACTTGCCCAAAGTGACTCATAATCACTATATGGGCGGAGCGGTGAATGGCTGGCAGTTGTCTACCTACACGACATACCAGAGCGGGGCGCCGCTGCAGCCGACCACCGGCGGAAACCTAAATGCTGGGTACCCAGGCATTACGGTGCCCAGCTTGGGTGCACCCGATCTTCCCAACAACAGCATACTTCTGCCAAACGGAACGGTTGCAACTACCGTGAGTCCATCTACCTGGTTTGGCACAAACGCAATTAACCTTCTGTTGCCGCAGCTGGTGTGTGACCCGCGGAAACACGCGTCCGGCTTATATTTCAACCCCGGCTGCTTCCAGATGCCAGGGTTCGGACAGCAAGGAACGTATGTTTGGCCCTACATTCGCAACCCCGCGTACTTTGATAGCGATCTGGCATTGTTCAAGAACTTCCAGATTACCGAGCGGCAGAAGCTTCAATTCCGAGTCTCGGCTACGAACTGGCTGAACCATCCGTTGTCCCAGTTCGGGTTGGCTGGAACTTCTGACGAAGCGCTCAGCTTTACACGGAACTACACGGTGCCGATCAGTGGTTCGGCGACCGGAAGTTCCGGCAACGAGTGCGCGTTCCTGGCCTTGACCGTGGTGAACGGCGTCTGTAACGCGACGGTAACCGGCATTTCTCAAACGAACACCAACACGAGCCTGACGGGCAAGCCGGGCTTTAAAACCGGCAGCCGGCAGTTGCTGTTCGCAGTGAAGTATTACTTCTAGGCGAACGCGAGTTACAATCATCACAGGGTGGCTTCGGCCACCCTGTCTTTTTCTGCATATGTCTTTGCTGAAACTCGGTCGGCTGTCGGCATGCAGTGTCCTGTTTGTTTCCGCTACACTTCTTCTGCTTCATGGCACGCAAGCGTCAAGCCCCATCTGGTTCGAACTGAAGAAAATTCCGTTCCGCCTGGAAAATGATCAGACTCCGGCGAAGAATGCGCCCGAAACGATGCCCGGTGGAGTGGCGGTCTTCGACTACAACGGCGACGGACGCCCCGATATCTTTTTTACCAACGGCGCAAACATTGCCACATTGAAAAAAGATTCGCCCAAATATCGCAACCGGCTTTTCCGTAATGACGGCAACGGCGTTTTTACCGATGTAACCGACGCTGCGGGCTTGGCTGGATCTGGCTATGACATGGGCGTTGCTGTGGCGGACTACGATAACGATGGCCATCCTGACCTGTTCGTTGCCGGCCTGCGCCATAGCACCCTCTATCACAACAACGGCGACGGTACCTTCACCGACGTCACAGTGAAGTCGGGTCTGGATGCGAGCTTGAATCGCCCCGATCCCGAATACGGTCCGCTGTGGGCAATCACGGCTGTCTGGGTCGACGTGAACAATGATGGCCTTCTCGATCTCTTCGTCGTGAATTACATGCAGTGGAGCTACTCGGATAAGCCGCTATGTGCAATTGGAGGGGTTGCCGACTATTGCAGCCCAAAATTCTATAAAGGACAACCCAACCAGCTGTTCTTAAACAAAGGCGACGGCACCTTCCAGGATGTTTCGAAGGAGTGGGGTGTTCGCAGCCATGTTGGCAAAGGCATGGGCGTGGGCATGGCCGATTACGATCTCGACGGCCGTCCGGACCTATTCGTGACCAACGACGTTTCCTACAATTCACTTTTTCATAATGCGGGGAACAAGTTCGACGAGGTCGCCTTTGAGACCGGCGTCGCTCTCACCGAAGACGGCAGCTTCATCTCGGGCATGGGCCTGGATTTTCGCGATTTCAATAATGACGGTTATCCCGACATTGCGTTGGTGGCGCTAAACAATCAGACGTTTCCGCTTTTTCAGAATACCGGCAAGGGAGATTTTCACGAAGTCACGACCGAAAGTGGGATGAGGGATGCAAGCCGCCAGATGTCTGGCTTTGGGGCGGCGCTCTACGATTTTGATAACGATGGATGGAAAGATTTATTCGTAAGCCGCGGACATGTGGAGTCGCTGAACCAGCCGGGTCAACCTGTGGATCAACCGAACACGGTGTTCCGCAATCTCGGCGCCAGCGGGAAATGGGCGCCCTTGACTGAAGAAGCGGGATTCACGTCGATTGCTCCCGCGCGCCATCGCGGCTGTGCATTCGGTGATCTGGACGGAGACGGCCGGATCGATGTTGTCGTAACCGCTCTCGGTCAAGACGCCGAAATCTGGATGAACCGCAGCGAGAAGTCAGGATACTGGCTGGATATCGCTCTGCGCGGGACTAAGAGCAACCGCGACGGCATCGGCGCTCGCATCAAAGTCTTGAGCAAGGCTGGCGCGCAATACAACCATATGACGACGAGTGTGGGCTACGCATCGTCGAGCTACGGCCCCGTGCACTTCGGCCTTGGCGCCGACAGTCGCGCCGACTTGATCGAGATTCACTGGCCTTCCGGAATTGTTCAAACTCTACAAAACGTCGCGGCGGATCAGATATTGAAAGTGACCGAGCCGTCACGCTGACGTCTGATACTTACTTACTTCGCTGCCGGCAGCTTGGTTTCGAGCTGTGCAATCTGCTGCTTTACCATGTCCGCTTGTGGGCCAGGCGGTAAGTAGGTCAGCGAATTTTTCAGGTGTTGTACTGCGCCAGCGTAATCTGCCTTTCGCGCCAGGATCACGGCCAGGAGCTGTTCTGCACTTGGCTGCTGGTGATCCATCGCCAATCCTTTCTCGACGCTTACTTTAGCTTCATCGGTCTTGCCCAGCTGGAATTTTGCCAGGGCGTCCTCGTACCAAAGTTGGGGCGTGCCAGTGGGATCGAGGTCCAGCGCCTTGCTGGTTTGATCCAACACTGCCTTCCAGTCCTGGGCATCTCTTGCCAACTCGGCGAGCTGTTCGTAGGGCAAGATGAATTTCGGGTCGGCCGCCATGGCCTTGGAAAAAGAATCTCGCGCAGCCTGCGAGTCAGAGGACTTCTGAAGTTCCCCAAGTTGCAACCATGCCTGAGCGAACCCTGGATATATCTGTACTGCCTTCTTTAGGTTCTTCTCCGCGCCGTCATTGTTCTGTGCAAGAAAGTCCGACCGCGCCTTTTCAAAGGCTTTCATGGCGTTCGAAGGCGCAGCCTGGGTGGTTGTACTGATTTCGGTACCGCCTTCGCGCCCTTCCGGTGATAGCGTAATGGTTCCCAGATTGGGTTCATCCCGCAGATTATGCACGGTGATGGTCGCTACGCTGGAACGGAACCCGGCCACCGTTCCCCGCACCTTGCATCCCTCATATTTGGTTTCCATCTGCCGTTGAGCATCGGAAGGAGTGCCCGGTGTGCCGTGCGTTTCTGCGAAAGTGATGACAAATCTTCCCTGAAGATCAGTTTGCGTCGAGTTTACAATCGAGCCGTTACAGTCGACGGAAATCAACAGAGGTTGCCATGGCAAGGGCTCGCCCTCCATCGCGAGCTTGCCCAGAAGCACTCCGCCGGCGCGCCCCTGGCCCGACATCATGGTCCAATAGTCGTAGAGTCCGCTGAATTGGATCGAATCCGGTCGAGCGATATTGGAGGGAGGACCCGGAGTCGAGGTGTGAACCTGAGCTTCCGCTTGTCTGACTTGCAAGCTAACCAGTGTCAATAAAAGGAATGAAAGCGAGAGTGAGTAAAGCTTTGCTCTCATAGCGGATACCTCACTGAATGTCATTATTCTTAGCCACTATTTTACGCGTTCAGCAGGAGGGATTGAAGCTTAACCGTGTAGGAATTTGGACAGACTGGAGTCGAGTTTCGTGCGCTATTCTATTGATCATGCGGTCGGCGCTATTATTTCTGATTCTCTTTCCTGCCGTAATCGCGGCCCAGGAGTCCAACCCGGATCAGCTTCTCAAGCATGCCATCGATGAGCAGTTGCACGGTGATTTTTTGGCCGCGATTCGCGATTACCGCAAAGTCCTGGAATTGCGTCCCAACGAAGTAGAAGCTGAGGTCAATCTCGGCGCGACTTTGGCGCACATCGGAAAGTTTGACGAGGCGATTGCAATATACCGTTCGGCTCTTACTTCGGTGAAGGACAAGAATCCTGTGCTGCTGAATCTTGCGCTGGCTTACTACAAGAAAGGAGATTTCGAACACGCCCGGGAGCAATTCGAGATTCTTCGTGACGCCCAACCGGAAACGTTGCAGGTTGTAATTCTGCTGGGCGACAGTGATCTGCGAACCGGTAAACCGGACGCCGCCCTTCGTCTTCTGGAACCACTGGAAAATAAGTACTCGCAGAATATGGATTTTGAGTATGTGCTGGGATCGGCCCTGATCGCTACCCAGGGCAGACGGCGCGACGGCGTGGCTCGCATGGAAAAAGTTGCCAAAGCCACATCCAGCGCCGATGCTTACATGATCGCTGGCGCAACGCTGCTGGAGTTGAATGAATATGAGCAGTCACGCCAGGATCTGGAACAGGCGCTTGCTTTGAAGCCGACGATTCCTGGCTTGTATACCCTGGTGGGAACAGCTAGAGACAAGACTGGAAACGTGAAGGAAGCAGAGTCGTCATTTCGCGAAGCCCTGAAAGAGAATCCTGACGATTTCGAAGCTAATCTTTATCTCGGGGCTATTCTCTATAAACGCCGCGATATTGACGACGCAAAGGTTTACCTGGACCATGCGGTTCGCCTAAAACCTTCGGACTCCATGGCTCGCTACGAATCGGCGATGCTGAAGAGCACTTCGGGAGATTACGAAACCGCGGCGCGGGAATTGGAATCGTTGGTCAAAGATGATCCTGACTGGCTTGAACCGCACGTTGAATTGGCGACTCTGTACTACCGCCTGCATCGACCCGAAGATGGCGCGAAAGAGCGACAGATTGTGGAGAGCCTCACCGCAAAACAGCAGGCGCAGGGCCCGGGGAAGTAGCTCTCATTTACCGTGATCATGGCGTAACAGCAATCTGTTTTCCGGAGTATTGCACGACCTTGTCAGGCCCGTCCGCTGAATTGATCCCCACTCCGTGATCCTCGCTTACGAAGACCACGCGGAAGCTCCGGCTTTCCAGCATGCCCGGAAATTGCCCTTTGCGATCGCCGATGGTCAAAGTGTTCGCACCGTCATCCCAGTGAAAAGGAATGGTCGCGTAGACGCCCTTTTCGTAATCGTAGTTGTCGTTTTCATCTTCGTAGAGCGTGAAATCTCCGTTCGCACCACGGTAAATGCGAAGTTCGATCGGGTCGGCAGCTTTCTGCGTGGACCACTCTTCGTCCGGTCCTAAAGGAAGAATGGATCCGGCGCGGACATAGAGCGGCAGGCGGTCCAAAGGAGCGATGGCGTTGATCGTTTGGTCACCTGGGATTGCGGATCCCGTCCAGAAGTCGTACCACTTGGCATCGGGAAGATAGAGTTGCCGCTTTGTGGCCTCCGGTTCAGTCACGGGATTCACCAGGAATGCCGGACCGTACATGAATTGATCGCCAACATTTTGGGCGCGTGGATCGGTGCGAAAGTCCATGACCAGCGGCCGCATCGGGGTATACGCTTCGCTGGTCGTCTTCCATGCCAGCGAATAAATGTAAGGCAACATGCGATAGCGCAGGCGATCGAAGTTCACCAGAATCGTCTGCGCATCGGGCCCGTACGACCACAATTCGTTTTCGTCGGGTTGGCGCGTGCCGTGAACGCGCAGGATGGGATTGAAGGTTCCGTACTGAAACCAGCGAATGAACAATTCACGGAAGGCCGGATCGGTTGGGCTTCCAAAAACAAATCCGCCAATGTCCGTAGTCCAGTAAGGAATTCCTGAAAGTTCGAAGTTCAGGCCTGCGGGAACCTGTCGCCGGAAGCTCAGCCAATCCGAGTTGATGTCGCCGGACCACGCCGTAACGCCATTTCGTTGCGATCCTGCGAACGCGGAGCGAGACAAAATAAAGACGCGCTTCTTGACGGATGCGCTGCGCTGTCCCTGATAAACCGCCTGCGTGTCGAGCAGCGGATAAATGTTGACGTAGCGGTTTCCACTACCGGCCGCGAGTTTGTGATTCAACAGGATGTTTTCTTCCTGGCCTTCGGTTTCCGGTTCGGTCGTATCCATCCACCAGGCGTCGGCGCCAATGCTGAACAACCCTTTGTTCACCAGGTCCCAGTAATATTTGCGTGCCTCTGGACTGGTGGCGTCATATACAGCCATCGCATTGGCGTGGTAGGGCGGCTTCGCGTATTTGAACTTGTCGACGAACCAACCTTTGCTCTGCATGTAATCGAAGTTCGCGGAGCCCGGCTCGAAGAACGGCCAGATCGAAATCATCAAGTGAAAATTTTCGCTGTGCAACTCATCGATCATGGCCTTGGGATCGGGATAGTTCTTGTTAAAAACGAATTCCCCTTTGCGATTCCACCAGAACCAGTCCTGCACGATGTCATCAACGGGGATGTGCAGGTCGCGATACTTGCGGGCAAGGCCCAGAATCTCCTCTTGTGATTTGTAGCGATTCTTGCACTGCCAGAAGCCGTAAGCCCACTTGCCGAACATGGGAGCCTGCCCGGTCAGATCGCGATAGCCGGCGATGATCTTGTCGAACTCAGGGCCGTAGAGAAAGTAGTAATCGATGACGTCGGCAACCTCTGAGCTGATGTAAAGATAATTGGCGAATCGATTGTTGAAGCGGCTCCTTGACGTATTGTTCCAGAAAATGCCGTAGCCCTTGCTCGAGAGCATCAGGGGCACGGAGATATTGCTGTTTTCCTGCGAAATGTCGACCGACTCTCCGCGATAGTTCCACACGCCCGCCTGATGCTGGCCCAAGCCGTACAGCCCTTCGTGAGAACCGTAGATGTTGACGAAAGATTCGGCGCGATATGTATCTTCTCCATTCACTTTCTCAGGCATCATGCTGCGGGATGCTTCCTGCACCAATGGACCGCCATGAGGTTCGGCGAAGGTAATGGCCCCATCTTTTTTTGTCACCGTAATTCTCAGCAGGGAAGTGGTCAGGGTGATCGCGTCATCGCTGGATTGCATCGTCCATTGCGCGGCGGGCCAATTTTCTTTAATTACAACGTAATCCGCTCGCTTCGGGAACGATGTCGTAGGCGAATAAAGGATGCGAATCACCGAGTCGGAGCACACCTGCACTTTCAAAGTGCCCGTTCCCATGGAGAAGAGAACTCCATCAGTCTGCTGCTGAACCTGGTGAACAGGATTCATGGCGGTCCACTGGGCCTCGGCCGTTGCGCAGAACAGGCAACACAAAAGCATGACGAAGAAGGAAAGGAAGAATCGTAGCGAGTGTCTCTCTTGATAAGGCATAAGCGATTTGGATCTCAGACCCAACAAATACGACGTTCTGTGCGAATTGTTAATAGCTATTGGTTAGTGACCTCGAGCGGCACGCTTGTAGTTTCCACTGAGTTTGCTCCCACCATGAGGTCGAATATGCCCGGCTCGACCACGCGGTTCATGTTGACGTCAATCAAAGATAAATCCTCGGGAGTCAGCGTGAAGTCTACCGTTATTTTCCGGCCAGGTTCCAGACTGACGCGTTTGAAGCCGCGCAACGCTTTTACCGGGCGAGTGATCGAGGCCACACGCTGATGAATATACAGCTGAGCGACTTCATCCCCAGCACGATCGCCTGTATTCGTGACGTCGACTGAAACTTTGGCATTAGCTCCCGGTCGAATGGTCTTGGGCTCAACCCGGACGTTGTCGAAATGAAATTGCGTATAGCTAAGGCCGTAGCCGAACGGAAATATCGGCTCGCGGCCGTCAAATAAATAACTGCGATTGCGGGAAGGTTTGTGATCGTAGAAATCGGGAAGCTGTCCCACGGAGCGCGGGAAGCTGATGGGTAGTTTGCCGCCGGGGTTGACGTCTCCAAACAATACGTTGGCCGCGGCAGTTCCGCCTTGCTCCCCCAAATACCAACCTTCCATAATCGCAGGAACGTGCTCCTTCACATAGTTGATCGACAAGGGCCGCCCGTTGATCAGGAGCACAACTGTAGGTTTCCCAGTTTCGACGACAGCCCTGATCAAAGCTTCCTGTGAGCCCAACAGATCAAGCGAATCTCGGTCTCCGAGATGCTGCTCCGACCAGGCTTCGCGATTGGTACTTTCATTTTCTCCTACTACAACGATGGCGACATCCGACTGACGGGCAATCGCGGCTGCGGCGCGAATGGTTTCGACTTCCGCTTTGGGATCGGGCTGCGTAACTTTGTTCTCGTACCATGCCGACCAGCCTTGCTTTCCAGTCGTGATTTTGCAGCCTTCCGCGTAAAGCACCTTAACACTGTCGCCGGCACGTTTGCGAATGCCGTCGAGAATGCTGATCTGATTTCCCGGCCCCGGGTCACGACTATAACCGCCAAGATGAACATCGGCGGCGTTGGGCCCGATTACAGCGATCGTCTTCACTTTTTTCAGATCGAGCGGCAAGAGTTTGTTATCGTTCTTCAGCAGCACAATCGCCTTCTGCGCGATTTTCAGGGCTAGTTGCTGATGCTCGGCGCTATTCGTTATTTTCTGCGCATAATCGGGATCGACGTAGGGATTTTCAAACAAGCCCAAACGGAGCTTCGCCTCCAGCACGCGCTCGACGGCCTGATCCAGTTCAGCCTCGGAAACCTTGCCCTCGCGTACTTGATCTAAGAGAGTGGCGTATACCGAACCATCGGACAAATCGTAGTCGACGCCCGCGGCCAGCGCCTCTCGCGCCGCTTGCGCGAAGTCGGCAGCCACGTGGTGAGTTTCTACCAACATCTGCAGACCACCGCCGTCAGAAGTCACATAGCCTCGAAAACCCCATTCCTGGCGCAACACACGATCGAGCAGCCAGCGGTTGATGTGGTTTGGAATTCCGTCAATCTCGTTGTACGAAGCCATCACGCTTCCGACGTGCGCCTCTTGCACCGCGGCGCGGAAGGGCACCAGAAACGTCTCGCGCAAATCGCGTTCAGAAAAATTGGCGGGTGCTGTGTTGGTGCCGCTCTCTGGTTGGCCGTGCGCTGCAAAATGTTTCGCCGTGGCCATCACATGGTGCCGGTTAATCATCCACGAAGTGCCCTGCAGACCGTTGATCGCTGCCACGCCCATATGCGCGACCAGGTAGGGATCTTCGCCGTAAGTTTCTTCAGTGCGTCCCCAGCGCGGGTCACGCGACAAATCCAGCACCGGCGTGAAAGCTTGGTTCACTCCGGAGGATGCCATCTCATCTCCAGCCGCCTCGAAAGCCTGCTGCACAAGTTCGGGATCCCACGTGCTCGCCAGGCCAAGCACCTGCGGAAAGCTGGTGCTGCCGTAGGCCATGAATCCGTGCAGGGCTTCGCCTTGGAAAATCGCCGGGATCCCCAGACGCGTTTTTTCCATCAGGAAATGTTGTGCCTTGTTGCGGGCCTCTGCGGCATCGTGCGCGTTCACCTGCGAATCCTCGCGAAACAATTTGCTCAATCCTTCAAAGACCTCTTTCGCCTCGGGACTGGCCGTAGCCATTGCCCGCCGCCGGCCGCCGGCAAGCTGATCGACTTTTTCTTCCAGCGTCATGCGCTTGACCAGATCGGCTGCGCGTTCTTCGACGGTACCACTGGGATCGCGATATGCCGGCTTCGCTTCCTGTGAGAAACTGATTGATGCGGCGAGTAAAGCGAGGCAGGTCAACAGAAGAAAATTGCGTCGAATGAGCATGCACCCTCCTGATGACAGTGGAATATCCTGCTGCGTGAAGGTTTCAATAAAAAATTGCAGGCGAAGCATAGCACTGTAGAGCGACCCTTTACTATATCGATTTTCTTAGCTGCGTGCGGACGAATAAAGCGTAACCGATGACCCAAGACGGCCGCTCAGCTCAGGTTAAAATCTAACGTATGAAGGCTCCAGGATCGTTCTGGATAGTCGTGTCGGCATGCGCCACCAGCCTGCTCGTACCGCCAGGCGCATCTGCTCAGGCTCCTGCCACACAAGACACATCTCAAGCTCAGGTGGCGACCGCAAACGCTCAATTGCGTTCGTACCTGGAGCAAGCCGCAGAGGCGATGCACAAAGGAGACCTTGCAGCTGCCGCCGCGAACCTTCGACGCGCTTTAGCGATCGACCCCCATTCGCTTGCCGCTCTGAACAATCTGGGAATCGTGTTAGCTCGCGAGGGCAAGCCCGCAGAGGCGATTCCGCTGTATCAAGAAGCGCTGAAGGTCCGCCCCGGAGATGCGGCCACCAAACGCAACCTCGCCGTCGCTTACTTCAAAGCGCAGCGTTATCGCTCCGGGTGGAATCTGCTTCAACCCATGGCGGTGGCGTATCCCACAGATTTTCAGATCCTCGACTTGTCCGGCCTGTGTCTGTTCGCTCTTGATCGTTATCGGGAAGCTGCGGAGTATCTGGAGCGTGCGAATCAAGCAGACCCGTCAGATTTGGAAACGCTCGACATTCTCGGCAAAGCTTACTTGCGCATGAAGGACTACAAAGCGCTCACCGGCGTCTTCGCGCGCATCATGAAGTTGAATCCGAACTCCGCGACCGCTCACATCATGATGGGCACGGCTTACGATCAGATGTCGAATCGAGCAGATGCGATTAAGGAGTATCAAGCGGCCGAACAAGCCGACCCGAACTTCATGGGCGTGCATTCCGGACTGGGCTACTTGTATTGGCGGCAAGGCGATACCGAGCTGGCGGAGAAAGAAATGCTTGCGGAACTGCAGCACTTTCCCAATGATCCGGTAGCGAACTGCATCCTCGGTCAGATTCTGTTGAACAATACGCAACTTGAAGAGGCCGAGTCGCGCTTTCGGGCCGCGATCAACGCTAACCCGCGTTATGGGGAGGCGTTGTTTGGTTTGGGGAAGACTGAGATCGCGAGGAGTCGACCCGCCGCAGCGATCGAGCCGCTGCGCAAAGCGGTTGCGCTCGATCCGAATTATGCGGAGGCACATTTCGTGCTGGGAACTGCGTTGCGGCAGGCCGGGCGGGTCGCGGAAGGGAAGCGAGAACAGAAAATCTCGTTGGCACTGCAGGGAAAAAAGGCTGGCGGCGCAGACTGAGGCTGGGGAGCGGCGACTGAACTCAGGAAACCACTGAAAGCATTTCCCTCTGAAAATTAAAAAGCGCACGCCGTTGAGGGCGTGCGCTCTTCGTTGCTGGTTAAGAGATCGGTGGTTAGAAGTTGATTTTCGCTCCGATTTGCACGTTGCGTGGATCGTGCCACCCGGTGACGGCCCCAAAGCTGGAGTCGTTCACGTTGGTGTCAATCGAACTGGGGTTGTCGTGATTGAACGTGTTGAAGGTTTCAAGACGGAGTTGCAGACCGGCCCGTTCTGCGAACCTGAAGTTCTTGATCAGCGACATGTCCCAGACCTGGATTCCAGGACCTAGAATTGCGCCCGGACGGGAACTGCCGAAGTGTCCGATAGCCTCCGTAAACGCTGCGGTGTTGAAGAACTCGGCGGCGGTTTTCGGTCCGTGTGGATCGCCGATCTCATCTGGACGAATGTAAACGGTTTCGCCCGGCCGGGTCATGCCTAGGCCACCGGGGTAGACCGGACATGAAGTTGTGGTTGCGCTAATGGTGCACGAGATCGTAGAGGTCGGAGCCGTTACCAGAGCCCATGGATCATTGCTCTGCGTCATAATCTGCGACTGACCGGATTGGATGGTCGTAATGCCCGAGAATTCCCAGCCACCGAGAGCCTGACCCACGAACCCACGCTGGTTCTTGTAAAACGGCAGATCGTACACATAGCTGAGCACAAGCATCTGCGGCGTGTTCAGCACAGACGGACCATAGCTCTGCTTCAGGTCGTAAGTATCGTAGGCCGACAAACCCCGGTCGTAGGGATTCGTGGTGAGCAGCTTGGACCATGTGTAGCCAAGTTCCAAGGTCAGTCCTCGGCTGAAGCGCCGGTTCAACGATACTTGCAGCGAGTTGTAGTTGCTGGTGTAGACGGTGGCGCGATCGTTGATTGCACCATAGCCCAGATATGGGCGTATCGCATTTACGTCGGTGCCAGGAGTCGCGGCAAGACGGTCGGCGACCATTGGCTGATCGAGATCAATATCACCCAGCAGATGCGTACCCTTGGTGCCGACATATCCAACTTCGAGCACGGTGTTCGGCATGACTTCGTGCTGCACCGACAGGTTGTAGTCCAAGTAGCTCGGAACCTTAAAAGGCGATCCGGTGATCGTCAAGGCGTTCGGACCCAGGGGGTTTGCGCCCTTTTGCCCTCCAAGGGGATTGTCGAATAAATTCTGATTAGAGTTGGACGTGTTGAGGGTTGTCGTGGTCTGCACCAGAGGCGGATCACCGAACGCGTTCTGTTCCCAAATGCCATTGAGTAAACGGTCATAGAACTGGCCTAGACCAGCCCGCACAGCCCATTTGCCGTTTCCAAATGGATCATAGGCCAGCCCGAGTCGTGGTCCCCAGTTGTTATTTGAACTGGGATTAACGCGGGCTCCGTACGGGGAACAAGTGACGAGGGGGGCAACGGCCTGGGCCGCGGCACAAGCGGCGCCTTTGGGGAAGATTAAGCCATTGGCGTACGTGGCGGCATTACTCCCGGCGACCATGTTTCCGCTGACGGGATCGATGCCCGGTGCATTGGCCGGGCTGAATAAGCTTGGCACGAAGTTCACCAAGGTATTGTTGCTGTCGGTGGGGGAGGGGAAATAACTGTATCGAATGCCGGCATTTACCGTCAGCTTGCGGGTCACCTTCCAGTCGTCCTGGACGTAGACTTCGAAGTTTACGTACCTGAGATGCGGGATCGTGTCTTTGTTTGGTTGGCTATATTGGTCGGCTTGCCCGAGCAGGAAGTTTGCGAACGCGGGATTGCCGTTCCCGCCCGTAAAACTGAAGGTAGCGGCTCCGGCGGAGGCATTTTCGGTCTTCTGCATCCACATGGAGGTAAAGCCCGTGCGGATGGTGTGATTCCCATGTTGAATCGACAAATTGTCGAATATGTTCTTGTCGATATTTCTTTCAAAGTAAGGAGCGCTCCCGTTTCCCAACCCGGTGAGTCCGGAAATGGCCACGTTGGGCGCGCGACCGTTTGGATCTGTGTAGGCAGTGTTGTTTGTAAGTTGGGTGAGAAAGGCGGGAGAATTTGCGATCGCCCCGGTGAGATCCGAATTGATTGCGCCCCAAGAGTCCACATACTCAATTTCGTTCACCACTTTGGGCGAGACCGTTATGGTCGCGTTGAAAACCAGATTGCGCCCCGGAGCGTTGACCGACGTGTTTTCCACGCCAGGATAGTTTCCGCCACCCCAGAGAGAAAAAGGTTCATTCTGCGGAACAACGTCTTCCATGTAGCGGCCGAAGAGACGGACCTTGTCCCCGATATTCTGATCGAGTCGAATTATGTCCTGCCGGAAATTATTCAACTCGCTGTAATTGGTAATGAGCTGGTCCCCGGCCGCGTTATTGGCGGGGTTCGGCAACATGAACGACTTCAGATAAGCTGCGGCATTCTGGCTGAAGCAGGACGGGCTGATCGTGGATACGCCACCTGCTGTCGTCACACAGCCGGCGGGCGCAACGGGAATGGGGCCAGTGAACTGACCGGCAAGCTCGCCATTGGTCGGCACATTGATGTCGTTGGTGGCGGGGGTGTTTGCTTTGCGCCACTCTTCTGACCAGAAGAAGTAGGTTCTATCTTTATGGGGGTGAAAGAACTTGGGAATGAACAGCGAACCGCCGAGCGTGAACCCGTAGTCGTTGTAGCGCTCAATCGGAACCGTATTGCTCGCCGATAGGGGATTCCCGGCTGCGATTGAGGCCCGGCCGCCAAACGTATTTGCGTTGTAATAATTGTTGCGGTTGAATTCGTAAGCGCTGCCGTGGAACTGGTTCGTTCCGGTTTTGGTTGCGACCACGATCTGGCCGCCGCCGCTGCGTCCGAACGCCGCATCGTAGTTGCTGCGTTCCAGGGTGAATTCCTGGATGGCGTCAATACTCGGCGTGTTCAGTAAAGTGCCGTTGGAGCCGCTATCGTTGATGTCCGCCCCATCGACGGTGTAGTTGTTGGCGCCGGTGCGCGCGCCGTTCACCGAAATTGAGGTGTTGTTGGCGAGACCAAAGCCAACCTTATCCGGCAGTTGATTGGCGACGCCGGGTTGCAACAGGATGAGCTGCTCAAAGTTTCGGTTGTTGAGTGCCAGCTCTCGAACCTGGTCGCCGGTCACGGTTCCAGATTCTTCGGCGGTCGTCGTCTGAATCGCTGTGTTCTCGGCCGTTACCTCGATCGTCTGACTGACCTGTCCGGCTTTCAATTGCACGTCCAGGGTATGCTTTTCTGCGACGTTGAGGACAACGCCCTTGGCCACGAATGCCTGGAAGCCAGCGTTGTTGACCGTTACGGTGTAACGTCCCGCGGGAATGTTCGTGATGTTGAAACTCCCGCTGCTGCTCGTGGTCACGGTGCGCACGTCAACGCCGGTCTCGTCGCTATGGACCACGACGGTCGCACCCGACACAACGGCGCCACTGGAGTCGCTGACGGTGCCGGTGAGCGTTGCCGCCAGTTCCTGGGCGACGCTGGCCACTGACAGGCTCAGAATGATCATCGACAAGACCAGGAACGACGATGATATAGTTCGCGCAGCTCGGCGCAGATTCTCGACGCACGCTGAATGCTTCATCACACAGCCTCCTAAGAACGCTTCAACCGTTGGAGTTGAAAAAACGCTCTAATACAATCCGACTATGCTATATAGCACACACATGAGCATGGTCAAGAAGAAAATGCATTGGTCTTTAAGATTTTTCTTGCTCTTGCATTCTGCGGGCTGCTCTATATCACGCGACTTTCGTGTCCGGGCCTCAATCGGGCGAACTCGCCGTGGCATTTTCGAAGCTACAGACTGTGGAAAACCTGTGATTTCGCTAGAATTTTCACTTCTTCCCGAGTTCGCTGGAGTGTTTCATCATTCCGCGGCTTAATCAGGAAAACCGATCTGCTCTATAGCAAAAATAACTTCATGCTGGCATCTTTAGGGAAAGGTCGGGCGCACTTTCGCCTTTACATGCTGGCTTAATTAAGCTATATAGCACAAGGGCGAGCGAAATACGCTCCCGACACGGAGTCGTTGTCACTCAGCGCCGCAGTTCGGCCGGAAAAGATACTCATGGCGGGAAATCATCGCAACGGTACGCCGGTCTATAAGAGAATTCAGAACTCGATCCGCAAACGCATCGAATCTGCGGAACTAAAACCGGGCGACATCGTCGCTTCGGAACGCGAACTGGCCCGAACCCACAAGGTGAGTCTGATGACGGCGCGCCACGCCCTCGCCGGGCTGGAACTCGAGGGCGTCGTCGAGCGCCGGCGTGGCGCGGGCACCTTTGTGGCTGCCCCTAAAATCCACTTCAACAAGCTGATGAGCTACTCGGAGCACATGTCCAGCCGCGGGTTGGTTCCGCGCTCGCGAGTGCTGGTGGCGAAAATCATTGAACATGAACCGGAACTGGCGGCTCGACTAGGCTTACCCGCGACCGCCGCATTGGTCAAGATTGAACGCCTGCGAGAAACCGGCGACGATCCCTTCGCTCTGGAAACGTGTTACCTCGCGGCCAGCGAATTCGGCGAATTAGTCAATGCCCCCTTAGGAAGAGTTTCTTTGTTTGCGACCCTGGAGCATGACTATGGCGTCGATCTCGCTTATGCGGACGAGGAAGTTGATGCCACGGCAGCTGAGGCCAGCATCGCCGAATTGTTAGGCGTGCCGCGCGGCGCATCCGTGCTCCGCATTCGCCAAGTGATTTACTCCTCGAAGGGAAAAGCCACAATCTACGGAGTCGGCTTCTACCGTTCCGAACGCCACACACTGTTCATCCGCCGTTTCCGCTAGGATTCATTTTCCGCTAAGACTACGGGCGGGTCACTTCGTTGATTGTGCTGTGTTACCCGGTGGAATTACCGGCAGGACTATCGCCGAGGGGTGTTCAGCGTCATGGTAGATTCGATTTTCCGCGCTGACGAATCTTGTTCCATTTTCGGGGCTTTCCGCGGTATTGAGATTGCGGTCGAATCGGGGAAAGTTACTGCTCGATAATTCCAGGCGCAAACGGTGTCCTGCGCGGAACACGTTGCTGGTAGCGCCAACATCGATTACGACTTTGTAGATTTTTCCCGGTTGTAGAAGTTCAGGCTTCTCTGCAGCATTTCGATAACGCAGCCGTTGAATGTTGTCCGCTAAATTCTGGGCGAATCCGTTGGGCCAAACGTCAACCAGTTTCGCCGTAAGATCGGTGTCCGGTGCGGACGAACTAACGTAGATTTCTGCCGTCAATGGTCCGGTCACCTCGAAGTCCTTGTCGAACGCGGCGGTCGTATAAATTAAAACATCATTTCGTTTTTCAATCTCACTCTGGTCGAATGCGCCGGAAGGCTCCTGTGTCACCTGGTCATGCAAACAGCACAGACTGCCACCGTGCGTCGGAACTGGATTTGCCGGATCGTAAGTGAACGTGTCGGAATATGATTGGTCGGGAATCCGTGCACTCAGGGTTCCGTCTCCGGAACTTGAATTTGCATGTCCTGCGCTGTTCAAGTAATAGCGAGTGTAAGCAGTGCGAGGGATCGGCCAATCATCTTCCTCCCTCCACTGATTGACACCCATTACGAAAATCTTGACGCGCTTTCCCTGCGGCTTCTCATGTTTGAAGATTTGGTCATACCACGTCAGGATCGTTTGAGTTTTGTTAAATGCCGCCACGCTTCCAAAATCTAGGCTGCCGGCTTTCCCATTCATCGGGCCATCATGAATCCACGGACCGATCGTTAGTTCCTGGTGGTCTCGTGCCCATGGCGTAGATGCGTGCGCCCGCATCCCCATATAGTTCCGCAAGGTTCCACCGAGGAAAACGTCATACCATCCTCCTACGTGGTGCGCTGCGAGCGGCATTTCAGAATAGTGATGCTCGATCGACCATTGCTTCCAGTACGCATCGTCGTCGGGATGAGCCAACCAATCGAAGTAGTAAAGAGCCAATTTCGCGGGATTGTCCAAGCGCAACACCGGAAAGTCGGACTCGGGGAGCCGTTGTGCCCACTCGAGCGCAGGAATACTATTCATCGCCGCCCGCTGCAGTGTTTCAACCGCGAGTATTGAGGTCCAGGACTGGTCAAACCACAATTCCAAAGCGCCGCCCTGGAAAACCCATCCGTTGTGATAATCGGATGCAGTGACGCTGGGCTGAATCGCGACCAGATGCGGAGGGTGCGATATCGCCGCTAACCACTGCGTCGCTCCCACATACGATTCTCCAAACATGCCTACTTGGCCATTGGAATAAGGAAGCGTGGCGGCCCATTCCACCGTATCGTATCCGTCATTGGATTCATTCTTGAATGGATACCATTCGCCTTGCGATGCGTAGCGGCCGCGCACATCCTGCGATATGCAAACGTAGCCGTGCTCGGCCGCTGCTCGACAAGTTTCGCCTTCGCTGCTTTTGTCGTAAGGCGTTCGCACCAGGAGTATGGGATATTTACTACTGCCCGCGGGACGATAAATATCAGCTGAGAGCGAAACACCGTCTCGCATGCTGACGTGTACATCGGTTTCAATTTGGATCGTAGCGGTCGATTGCGGCCAGCAAGAAATCGCAAGCATCACCGGGAGCAAGAAGAGCAGCCAACTTTGCAGTCTGCCCTGAAAATGTTGTTTGCCGATCTTCATAGGTAATCACGATGCTCCTCAGACTGCGATATCCAGAAGCGAGTTGCTCGGCATTCTCTACCAAAATTATTCTGTTTTTCGCCTCTCGTTTATCTTAGGCCGAATCTGAGGATAAACTCTCTCCGCACTATGAGCCACTGTTCGTGCGAAGGCCCTTGGATCTAGTGGCTTCCTTCGAAGGATTGTTAAGGTAAGTTCTTGGAATCGCGCAAGGGCGAAGCCTGCATGTCTACGCCAGGAAATTGTCGTTATGATTTGCCAGAGGGTCAACGACGTCCGATAGGGTCAATCATCGTCATTGGCCCTGTCGATTTTATCTTCGCCTTTATTGTCTTTATTTTCCTGCTCGTTATCTTGCGTGATTCGGGCTGGATGACGGATGCTCACGGGAGGTCTTTCGACGGATGGCGGAGCGGTTTCAGTCGAGATCGCTGGCAGCAGCAAAAGCGGATAGTCGAGGGAAGAAGCCGCTCCAGCCGTAACCGCAACGTCGACTTCCAACGGAGCGCTAAAGCCCGCGGCTGAGGGCACGATGCTGGCCATACCGTTGATGTCGGTAGTGGCGCTGCTCTGGCTTACCTGTAGGATCACGGGCATGGAAGAATTATCGGGCGAGTTTTCGCCGCTTGCGGCGGCAGGGAATGTTCCACCCGGCCTCAGCCACGTGGTCAGAAAGCCCACACTCGCAGCCATGACCGGATTTGGCGGCACAGAAGAATCTGTAACCTGCACGATTAACGGCTGAAACCCTGGTACGGCGGAGATCTGTCCACTCCCGGACATGGGACGCAAGTTCTGGCTGGCAAGCGGGACAGGCTCCGCATAAATAGTTTGGCAAGGAGCGTTTCCCGGAGCCACACAGGCGCTCACTTGTACGAGCGTAGCCATTTGGGTGAGGTTCAACGAAACTGTGGCGTACCCGCTCGCATTTGTTTGCGCACTCCCCGCACTGAGGGTTCCGGAGCCGCTGACCACGGTGAAGTTTACTTTCACGTTGTTCTGCGGTGTGCCATTACTCAAGGCGCGTGCGGTTAGCGGAATACTCATGCCAGCACCCTGGGCAATCCAAAGAAACGGTGTGGAGACGCCAATGTCAGATGCTGACTTGGTGGCGTTTAGTGTCGCGCTCACGGACGGCGAGGAACTGTATGCTCCAGGCGCTAGAGTCGCAGTGATAGTGGCTGCGCCAGTTGTAGCGGGGGTAAGCCGACTCACGGAATTGCCGCTCTGATCGCTGGTGACGGAACAGGACGAAGCGCCGCTGCAAGCGGAGAGTTGCACGCCGTTCGTGGCGCTCCACGCGACAGTTGCACCGCTGACAGGCGTGACGCCATCGGCAGCTAGCACGCGAACGCTTACTGGATTTGGTGCCTGCGTGCCGACGGGCGTGGATGGATTCAGTCCGTTGCCAACCAGAATGATTGTGTCGGTTGCGGCTGCGCCGTAAGTGAGAGCGCCGACCATCATGGAGGAAGCGCCACTCACAGGATCGGTAAGGGTGACATTCTGCGGCCCGTCGCTGAGAGCGGGCGCGGCCAAAAGCATTTGTCCCGCGGTCACCGCGTATTGCGTTGCCGGGGCGCTGCCCACAACGGCGGTAAGTCCAGGAGCGAAGCCCGTGCCTTGTAGCGTAACCGCGCCGCCGTTTTTGCCGATGCGTGCCGGCGAAACGGAATCTGCATAGAGAACGTGTGCGTGGTAGTGGTAATCCTGTCTTCCGTCGCCACGCACATCGGAGATTCCAATTAAAAAGCTGACAGTGGCGTCCACCTGAGCATCGAGCCGCGTCATACCGGCCACCACCTGATTGAATGGCGAAGGCGTGAATGCTGGTGGAGGGGTTCCTTCCGGATCAGAAGCGGCCCACATACCAACTACCGGCTGCGCTTTGAGTTCACTTGGATTGCCCGATTCGTCCAGTGCGGTAATAGCCACCGACAAGGAGCGATTCGCCTGTGCCGCTAAGAGTACATATGTCACGTCGCCGTATCCATTGAACGATCCCACCCAATCGCCCCCTAAAGGCATGGTCGCGGGGGTGGTCCACGTGGATTGAGCCTTCGGCAACGATTGCGCACTGCGGGTCATGTAGATGTCCTGCTCCAGATCATTGCCAGGTGTAACGGTCACTACGATCGGCGTAAAAATTCCCGAGGGCGCGACAGGACCGGGCGAGTACGGGCCCACTTCAGCGGACCAGATAGGGTCGAGGGGCTCGACGCTCAGCTGATATTGCGCGCTGCTGCCGTTAGGCGGATTCAGTCCCGCAAGATCGAAGAAGCCTTCGAAACTCTGGCTATCCGATCCCCATTCGGCAAAGGGATCTCCCAGCGCGTCATCGAACCCGGTAATCGGATTGCCCGCGTTGCCCGTAAACAGCAAGCCGGAAACTGAAGCGGCGGCATACTGGCGCGACGGAAGGCCCGTAGAGGGATCGATCCAGCGGGCGACAACATTCACTCCCTGCATGGCTTGAGTTGGATTCCCACCAGTGCCCGTGAACCATACCGAACCGTGGACGCGTGCGGTCATGGCGGAAAAAAGTTGCTTGCCGGGGAAATTCGACTGGTTTTCCGATGTGACGGGATACAAACGCGAGAGCTCAGCGGCATCATCCATTGCCAACTGATAGGGATTTGGATAACAGAGGGTGATGGGCACGCAATTGAATGGATCGGTGTAGTGCATTACGGGGAATCCTGCGTAATCGGCGGACGTGGCATGGGGCGTGCCGGTGATCACATTGGGATTGACTTGAGACCATCCCACACCCAGCACGCCGCCGATGACGCGCACCAGACGGTATTTGACGTCGGTGAGTTCTGATGACTGTAACGCGCACTGTCCGTTGATCACGATCAGCGCGTGCTGATAGGTTGCGGCGGTTGCGTAATTATCATTGCCGCCGTACACGGCATTGGCGAAACATTGACTGGAATCGCCGGCGCCACTTCCTATCAAGGCATTCGTCACGGAACCGTCATAGTCATAAACCACCCCAACCGGAGTGCCGGTTGCCGCAGGTTGAATATCGGCAGGCATGGTGATCGTGCCGTCCGAATTCACGTAAACGTTCGTGCCATTCACATCTTCTGCGAGTTGGCCGCCGCTCGTGGCCGTCACGGCTGCCGTGGGAACAGCAGTCCACTGGCTGAAGGCAGCAGCTACAAAGCTATTGGCAGTGGCATTGGGCAGGATAGGGCTGAGATCTCCCTGGTCGGTGTAATAAGTGATCAGACCCTGCGGCCAGATCAAGGGCTGTCCAGTAGTAGTCGGCTCAAAATACGTTGTACCGGCCACACACTTGGGACCACCCGCGCGAGAAATTATGGCGAAGATGAAGATCATTCCCGCCGACAGCGCCAATCTAGACAAGATCGCTCTAAGAAAAAAGGAGCGAGCGGCACGTGCCATGAGACTTTTCATCGTTGCCTCTGCAAACAACTTTCACTCCGTTTCACTGCTACGCCGAACTGCGAGGGCGAAGTCTTTAAGAACGACGCGCGACTTCCCGCCCAGCACGGGGTCTGCGTGGAAAGCTGAAAGATGCTGCGCCGACAGCAAGACGCGTCCCCAGGAATCAACGGAAAACCGACCCAGGTTTCCAGCGACGCAACTTGTAAGGCCGAGTTTGCTGGGAGGATAGAGAAAAAGAAGCACTCGTTCGCCCACACGATAACGCTGCCCGCCCGACCAAAGCCCGATCCATTGCGCGATCGTCAGATCCTCGCCCGGAGTGGCTCCACGAATCGCGATGTCCATATGGAAGGTGATGGCGACGGTTTCGACCGCTTGGCCGTGAGTTGTGGGGCGACGCGCGATTGCCATGACAGTCCCGGAAAAGATAGTGCCAGCGCCCCGAAGCAACATCGGGAATCCGGTTGTGGCGACGGTTGTCGGCAGCCGGTGCTCGAGCGGAGCAAGAATCGGCGGCTGAACGGGCGGCAGAACCATACGCGGGTCAAAGGGGCGTTCAAGATGGAGCGCAGAATCGTCGCGTTCGGATTGGGCGCGCATCCATGCAGGCGCAATGGTCGAAAGCAAAATCGCGAGCAGACACGTCTGACTACTCCCAAACATGGGGAGACCTCGTGATGGGACGTCTGCTCGGAGGGAACCGGGAAAACAGTGGTACCGGAAACAACTCAGCGTAAACTCGCTCAAGAAAGAAAGCTGTGACAGATGTCACAAAAGCCTGTGGATAAGCAGAAATCTGGGCGGCGCATGACCGGTTGTCGTTCCTGTCGTGCCAATTGGTGTCGCACGTACAACTCTGCGGGGGAACTCACGGCAAATTCGGACAACTGGGACTCGGGTTGAAGTGCGCGCTATGCGCGGCGGGATGGCGTCGCACGGGATTTAGCGTGAATCAGGACAGGCATGAATCCAGGAAAAAGTCTGAAAGCTCGAGCTGTGCGGCGCTTGGGAATCACTTTGGTTTTCTATGTCCTCATCGTATTGGTTCCGGCAGGCTCGTTGCGCTTCTGGCAAGCATGGCTCTTTCTGGCTCATGGCAGGCTTTTTCACTTTCTTCTTCGTCAATCTGTTGAAACATGATCCGCAGTTGCTGGAGCGCCGGTTACAGAAGAACGAGACGGAGCCGGAGCAGAAAGTGTTTCAGAAACTGTTTGCCGCACTTATGATTTCCTCTTTTATCTTGGCGGGGCTCGACTTCCGCTTCGGATGGTCGCGCAAGTGGCTGGGACCTGTTCCAGTTGCATTGGTTGTGGCGGCACAGGGTGCCGTCGTCGCGGGATATTGGTTGGTCTTCTGGGCGCTGAAGACGAACAGTTTTGCGGGTAGCACGATTGAGGTGGAGGCTGAACAGAAGGTCATCGACCGCGGGCCCCTACGCGCTGGTGCGGCACCCCATGTATACCGGCATGGGGGTCACGGCGCTGGCCGCACCGCTGGCGCTGGGATCGTACGTCGCGCTGCCCCTTTTCGCGTTGCTCGTTCCCGTGCTGGTCTATCGGCTGATTCATGAGGAGAGAACGCTGCGCCGGGATCTCACAGGCTATGCGGAATATTGCGAGCGGAGTCGCTTTCGGCTGGTGCCCTGGGTNNCGGGGGCGCCCGCGCCACATTTGCGACGGTAAGGTTTGCCCATCTGTCGTCGGCAATGGGACAATACAAACATATGCAAAAATCATTGACGATTCTGTTGCAATTCGTGTCGGCCGCGCTCGTCCTGCTGGGGATCGCCTCGGCGCAGAGTACGGCGTCCCCCGCTCAGCCCAGTCAACCCTCTACCAGCCAATCTTCTGCGGGTCAATCTTCTTCCGGCCAAGCGGCCGCGGGCCAAACTGCTCCTGCCAAGAAACCAGCGACCACAGTGCGGAAGGCTCCAGCGAAAACTACCCCCTTCACGCTGAAGACGCAAAAGGAAAAGGCGAGTTACGCCTTGGGGATGCGGATCGGAACGGATCTGCGGAAGCAGGGCGCGAGTGAGGCAGTAGACCCGGCGATTGCCGCGCGTGGATTCAAGGATGCCTTGGCCGGCACCAAGCCGCTGCTGACGGAAGACGAAGAGCATGCCGCTCTGTCGCAATTGCAAAGTGAGGTTCGGGGCAAGGCAGAGGCCAAGGCGCACGAGGAGGGCGCTGCTGCCAGAAAAGAAGGGGAAGAGTTCCTGGCAACCAACAAGAGCAAAGAAGGTGTAGTCACTCTTCCCAGCGGTTTGCAGTACAAGATCCTCACCCAAGGGGCGGGACCAAAACCTACGCCGGCCGATACTGTGACCTGCAACTATCGCGGCACTCTGCTGAACGGCAAAGAGTTTGACAGCTCTTACAAACGCGGACACCCGGAGTCATTTCCTGTGGGAGCGGTAATCAAAGGTTGGACCGAAGCTCTGCAATTGATGCCGGTGGGGTCGAAGTGGCAGCTGTTTATCCCGGCAGATCTGGCTTATGGAGATCGTGGAGCGGGGGACATTGGTCCCGGCCAGACCTTGATTTTCGAGGTGGAATTGCTCTCTATTGGTGAAGACAAGAAGCAAGGGGAGCAGGGGAAGTAAGAGTAGCGCCATCGGTAGATATTCGATTCCGGCAGGAATTTGTCCGCGAGCCTTGCACTAGCGATTCTTCGCGGAATCTTGCGCAGGACCCGCGTCCATGACGGGCTTTTCGCACTAGTCGCTCGCCCGGTGTGGGCGCGGTCAACATTGTCCAGCCCGTGCGGCCTGCTCATAATGTGCATCGCCTTGCACATTTTTCGCCCGTTCGTTCCCCCTTTGAACGCGTGTAAACATACTGCTCTCAACCGCTTAACTGAATTTCCATGGTTGGCTTGTGAGGTGCAATTCCCCAAGCGTGCGTGCTAATTGGGGCTAGGAGCGGGGTGCCATTTGACGACGCTATTCGGGAATCATGACGCATCGATAAAAATTGAGAAGGAAACTTCTGCTGAGCCCAAAAGGCATGGCTGGCTGCCCTTGTTGACCGTGCTGTTTCTGATCTCTTACGGTCTAATGACCATTCTGATTGTGGAACAAGGTCAGACGATTGAGTCGCAGCGTCTTCTCATTCGCGACCTTTTCCGAGACAGCCAGGAACTCTCCGCCGTAAAGAAGGCACAACAAGAAAGTGCCCAGTCGCCGTCGGCCCTGACCCAGGCTCCGTCGACCCAGACTCCATCATCCCACTTCCCGTCAGCCCAGGCTTCAACCAGTCAGACCCCGTCTTCCCAGGCGGTACCGCAAAATCGTACGCAGAATCAGGCAGCCAAGCAGAAACCGTTCCGCATGCCGTCCAAGCCAGCGTCAGATCTGGTGGACGATGTGCGGACCCTAATTACGATATGAGATTCGCGACACAAAGATCGCGAACCATGTATTAAATGCATGTACCAAGACTTAAAGACTGATACTTCGTTCTGTGGATAAGCAGTAGATCGTTTCGATAACCAAGTTCGAGAAAAGCGATGAAGGTCCTGACCCTAGCCTTGTTGTTCAGTTTGCCGGTCTCCCCGTGGGCGCCACAAAAGCCGCTACGCGAACCTACCAGTCAGATGACAAAACGCGCCAAGGGCGGGCGCTGGTACTTTGCCGCTTCAGGTCACGCCGTCTATTGCTATGGCCCCGTGATGACGTTGCCGCGCGCGAATGGCGAACTGCAAAGGGTTGCAACCCTTTGCCGCGACGGCAGCGCGGTGGTCCCGCTCAAAGACTAAATCTGATCTGCTTTGATCATTGATCCTTAATCATGGTGCCTTGCCTTTGCGTCCTATCTGGCGCCGACAGCATCAAATCCCCACGCATTAAAAAGAGCCAATCAGGCTGCGAGCCAAGGCGGCAGTCTGTGCGCCGGAGATCAACATGTCCATTCGACCCGTCAAACGTCTTATCAAGTCCAAGCCCACGCTGGAAGGCGCCGGAGTGCATCTGCGACGCGCTTTCGGCTTCGGCAACACGCACGACTTCGATCCTTTCCTGTTGCTTGACGACTTTCGCAATGACGTTCCTGAGGACTATTTGGCCGGATTTCCATGGCATCCGCACCGCGGGATTGAGACCATTACGTATGTTCTCGCGGGCACCGTGGAACATGGCGACAGCATGGGTAATCGCGGCGCCATCGCTGCCGGCGACGTGCAGTGGATGACTGCCGGCAGCGGCATTATTCACCAGGAAATGCCTAAGGGTGACGCGACTGGCCGCATGCACGGGTTCCAACTATGGGCAAACCTGCCCTCGGCGCTGAAGATGACGGCTCCGCGTTACCAGGAAGTGAAAACCGGCGACATTCCGCAGATGACCGATGATGACGGCACACACGTGCGCATCGTCTGCGGAAATTTCTGGGGCAAGTCTGGCCCGGTCGATGGAATTGCAGCCGACCCAATTTATCTCGACGTGTCCGTGCCTCCCGGAAAACGGAAGACGCTTCCGGTGGAGACTTCTCGCCATGCCTTTGCCTACGTTTTCGCCGGAGATGGGAAATTCTGTAACGCCTCCGAACCTCTGGCGGTCCCTACCGAAAGCGTGGGATGGGCTGACACCAAACCTCCCGCTGACGCCGAGAATCGCTCCCTAGTTGTTTTTGATCGCGGGGATGAAGTTGCGGTGCAGGCCGGTGAGGATGGAGTCCGTTTTCTTCTGGTGTCAGGCAAGCCGCTCGAAGAGCCGGTCGCGTGGTATGGTCCCATCGTAATGAATACTCAGCAGCAACTGCAGCAGGCGTTCCAGGAACTCGAGCAGGGGACGTTCTTGAAGAAATAACTCTCGCGCGCGTCCGCAACTGCGGAGGCGTGACCACCCTTATGCCCGAACTGCCCGAAGTCGAAACCATTGCGCGCGGTCTCGCCAAGCGAGTCACGGGAGATGTCGTGGAATCGGTGTGGCTCGGCCAGAAAAAGGAGCCATTGAAATCTCCGGCGACCGAAATTGCGGAAACACTCGACCACAGCCGCATTCTCGCGGTGCGGCGCATGGGCAAGCACATCGTCTTCGATCTGGAACGTGCGGCGCGGGCGCCCCTTCGACAAGCTCAGGGCAGGCTCTCGCCCGCGAATGCCAGGAAATCGGATCGCGTGCTGAAGCGAAAGGCAGCCGGGTCAGCTCGAGCTTCATCCGTTGTGCCGACAGAGGCGGGCGGGAACGCCCGCCTCACAAATACTAAAGCGCAGTGGATTGTTCATCTCGGCATGACGGGTCGACTATTGGTCTGTGAGCCGCAGTCGGAGGTGCCGAAGCATACGCACGCAATTCTTAAACTCGCATCAGGACGAGAACTGCGCTTTGTCGACCCCCGCCGTTTTGGTCGCCTGAGCGTCGCCAAGTCGGGAGACTTTGACGCGACCGGTGTCGAGCCTCTGGAAGTTGAACTCGATCGTTTCCTGACTCTATTCCACGACCGCAAGACGCCTATCAAGAGCGCGCTGCTCAATCAAAAACTGCTGCGCGGCGTCGGCAACATCTATGCCGACGAATCCCTGTTCCGGGCGGGAATTCGTCCCCGACGCCGGGCTGTGACAATAACGCGAGAGCAATTGAGCAAACTCTTCCTCGCTCTGAAAGACGTTCTGAACGAAGCGATTGCTCTCGGCGGATCTTCCGTCTCGGATTATGTGAACTCCGATGGCGAAGAAGGATTTTTTCAGCTGCAGCATCGCGTCTACGGCCGCGAAGCGGAGCCCTGCCTGGTGTGCAAGACTCCAATCAAGCGGGTCGTAATCGGCGGGCGCAGCAGCCACTATTGTCCCAAGTGCCAGAAGTAAAAAATTTTTGATTGTTGATTGAACCATTTCGCCTGAAACCTGCGCTTGTCGCCTTTCAATCAGCAATCAACAATCATCCATNNTACCCTTCTGCCCATGTCTGACTTTTCCATCGGAGTCGATCTCGGTGGCACCAATCTGCGCATTGCGGCGGTCAGCACCGAAGGCCAGCTTCTGGAGAAAATTACGCTGGGCGTGAAGCTCGCTCTGGGCCGCGATCACGTCATCGGCGAAATGTGTGACGCCATTCAGCGCCTATCCGATCAATATCGCGTTAGCGGCCGATTTATTGGGGCTGGTATCGGAGTGCCTGGAATCATCGACATGGAAACGGGGATGATGCGAAAGTCCGCGAATCTTCCCGGGTGGTCCGATTATCCGGTGCGCGATGAAATCGAGCGGCGTCTTGGCACTCGCGTTTTTCTTGACAATGACGCGAATGTCGCAGCTCTCGGCGAAAAATGGTTAGGAGCAGCTCGCGATGCCGACAATATGGCGATGATCACACTCGGCACTGGCATTGGCGGCGCCATCATTCTGAACGGAAAAATCTTTTATGGCATGAGCGGCATGGCAGGTGAATTTGGTCACGTCACCGTAGAGCCNNCGTCGTGCGCATGGCTCGCGAGGCCATTGCGTCCGGGGCGGCGCCTGGGCTTGCCAAGGCCGCTGGTTCTGACTCTGAGTTCAGCGCGGAATCGATCTACAAGCTGGCTATTCAGGGGGATGCCGAAGCGCGGCGAATTTTCACCCGTTTCGGCCAGGCATTGGGAATTCTGCTCGCCGATCTGGTTAACATTCTCGATTTGGATATGTTTGTGATTGGCGGAGGAGTGGTCAGCGCATGGGACTCTTTTGCTCCCAAGATGTTTGCCGAACTGCGCGAGCGCTCGCTGGTTTACGCCGCCAGCGCCCCGGAAGATCCTCTGAGTAAAAAAGAAGGCGCGTCAGCTCAAATTTCCGCCTATACGCGCAAAAAGACGATCATCACCCGCGCTTTGCTGGGAAGCGACGCAGGCCTGTACGGAGCGGCCAGAATTCCCATGTCGTAATCAACTTGAGTCACTCGGTGCAGCCGCTTCCTCGCGTCATGCGCGCAGTCTGAATCAAACGCGCCTGCGCGACCCTCTCGGGCTCTACCCTATAATAAAAACCCGCAGTCGCGCTCTTGAATTTGAGCGCCGGCGCGGGTTGGATCACAAACGATGCTGCAACCGGATTTCAAACAATTCTGCCGCCTGGCCCGCGACGCTACGCTCGTCCCGGTAGTGAAGTCCGTTAGCGCCGATTTGCTCACGCCAGTTTCCGCATTTCTTGCCATCGCTGAGAAGGAGCCGCATGCATTCCTGCTGGAGTCGGTAGAGCGCGGCGAGCAGATCGGCCGTTACACATTCTTGGGTGCGCGACCTTACATGCGAGTGAAGGCTCGCCAGGGGACGGTCGAGATTGAGCGCGGACGCCGGCGCGAGGTTGTGCAAGAAAATATTTTTCAAGTGGTGAAGCGCTTGTTGCGCGAACATCGTCCCGCGAGCGTACAGGGATTGCCTCCATTCACGGCGGGAGCCGTTGGATATTTTGCTTACGACGTGGTTCGGCAGCTGGAAAAAATAGGCGAGCACGCGAAGGATGATTTGAACCTGCCCGACGCCGAACTCATGTTTTTCGATCGACTGCTGGCGTTCGATCATTTGCGACACCAAATCCACATCGTCGCTGCTGCCGACGTGGCGCGCGAGAGCCCACGCCGAGCGTACGACCGGGCGCTTCGCGACATCGCTGTTCTGGAACGGAAACTGGCCGCGGGACTTACGTCCGTTACGTGGCGCAAGCCCGCCAAAGCAATGCCGGGCAGACTCCAGGTTCATGCCCGTACGCGGCGGGAGACGTTTCTTCGCAGTGTGAGGCGATGCAAGGAGTACATTGCCGCGGGCGACATCTTCCAGGTGGTGCTTTCCCAGCGGCTCGACTTTACTCCTGAAGTTGCGCCTTTTGATTTGTATCGGTCACTGCGGCAGGTGAATCCTTCGCCGTATCTTTATTTTCTGCGCATGGGCGACACTCACATCCTCGGCTCTTCTCCTGAGATGCTGGTGCGAGTAACGGGACGCAAACTGGAGTACCGTCCGATTGCCGGCACACGTCCTCGCGGTAGCGACGAAGCGGAAGACCTGCGCCTCGAACAAGAGATGCGC
>PKXU01000073.1:31190-89840 GCA_003132445.1 Acidobacteriaceae bacterium
ACGCTCAGCGGCGCGCCGAAGGTGCGTGCCATGCAGATCATCGAGGAACTCGAACCAACCCGCCGCGGGGTTTACGGCGGATCGGTACTATATGCGGATTTCGCGGGCAATCTCGATTCGTGCATCGGTATTCGCACGCTGCTGATGCAAGGCAAGAAAGCTTTTCTGCAGGCGGGAGGCGGAATTGTCGCCGACTCCGACCCGGCCAGCGAATTCCAGGAATCGATGAACAAAGCGCAGGCCCTGCTGCGGGCAGTCGAGAAGGCGCGATCGAAGGATTAGCCGCTCCGTGTTACCGCCGCGTCCGCCGGATTCTCGGTGGCTCCCGTATTCTCAGCGATGCGAGTGCGTTGGTGCGAGGGACGCTAGTGCGAGGGATGGGGCGGATTCGCCGCCGCTGGAGTGCAGCGCGGCGTAAGATCCGGGGTGCCCGCGTCGGCGGTCTGTGAGTTGTGGGCGAAGCACCAGGGAACCAGCGTGGCCGGATAGCGCTGCCGCACATATTGCGGAACATCAGATTCGTGCACCTCTTTAAACGAAAACCGGATTGTGCCATCGGAAGAGACCGTCCCCAGCAGATATCCGTAGATGTCTTGCTTTGCGGATGACGGGGCGCCAGCCGGCAGCTTGTAGCGCATAGCGCCGGCGGTTCCGACAATCCAACCGGGCAGCGGCTTATCGCCGTTCCGCTTCAGCGCAGGTGTGTCGAAAATATTCTCCATATAAAAATGCGAGTGGCTCGCGAGAACGTAAACAGGTTTGTGGCTTGCGTCGCGAAAATTGATCAGAGCTTTGTAGGCATTTTCGCCGCTGGGACGGGCGGCGGGATTGTCGCCCATGCTGTGCGAATTGGCAATGCTGTCGGGGAGCGCCTCATGCATGCCGACGACCACGCTCTTCACCTCAGGATTACCCTTCGCGCTTTCCAGACGATGCGCCAGCCAGGTGAGTTGAGCGTCAGAAAAAACATTGGTTGCGTTGTCGAGATAGATGAAATCGACGCCGCCCTGAATCCAGTGATAATAGGGCTCGGGTTCTGCCAGTTCTTTGTCCTGCAAACGCTGGTTTCGGAGCACCGGCTGATCCAGCCAGTCGTGGAATTGGCGGTTGAAGGCTTCTTCTGTTTTCGGTGGGATCACTTCGTGATTGCCAATTCCGAGATAGAAGGGAAGATTGCCGAAGGCGGCGACCTGGTTCGTTACGAAATCGTTCCAGGCCAGTTTTTCGTAGGCTCCGCAGGCCACGGGCTGGCCATGATTCTGCGCTTCGAACTCCAAGTCCTCATCGATCTTGTAGATGGCGCGCAGGTCGCCTAAGTGCCAATAAAAGCTGGGGGTGAACTGGGCGCTGTGAGCGGCAATGGCAGGCATGACCACGTCTCCGCAATTGCGTGAGTCTCCGGACACGATAAAATTCCAGGACCTTTCGGGCGTCGGAGCTAGGGAACTCTTTTCAATTTCTTGGCTTGTCGATCGATTCGGAGCGGGCGCCGATTGACTCGCGCCCATGCCCGCGATCACAGTCAGCGCAAGGCCGAAGATCAGCGAACTGAAGATCAGCGAAACAGCCGAACGATTTCGCCAGACGAATTGAGGACTGCGGCTGAAACGCAACATATATCGATGTTCTGCCACGAACATCACGCGGCGAGAATACAAAACTGTCTGTGAAATTTGGGCTGGGGCCGATCATCCGCGACCGCAAGCGTTTTACAAAGCAAGAAAATTCTCCACCAGCTTCTTGCCCGCATCCGTCAACACGCTTTCGGGATGAAATTGAACGCCCTCAACCGGATGATGGCGGTGGCGCAGGCCCATGATGGTGCGAGTGCCGTCTTTTTCGGTGGTCCAAGCACTGACTTCCAATTCGGCGGGCAGGTTCTTTTCCTCGACGATAAGCGAATGATAGCGAGTGGCTGTCATGGGCATGGGAAGACCCTGGAATACAGTTTTGTTGTCGTGCATCACCGCGCTCGTCTTGCCATGCATGAGGTGAGACGCACGCACCACGTGACCTCCGAACGCTTCGCCGATTGCCTGATGTCCCAGACAGACTCCGAGCAGCGGGATTTTGCCCGCGAAGTGCCGGATCAGCTCGATGCTGATCCCCGCCTCGTGCGGCGTGCACGGCCCCGGAGAAACGACAATCCGCTCGGGTCGCATGCTCTCAACTTCGCCAACCGTGACCTCATCGTTGCGGCGAACCTCGACTTTCGCTCCTGTTTCGCCGATGTACTGGACCAGGTTGTAGGTAAACGAATCGTAGTTGTCGAGTACGAAAATCAAAGCTTTAATGCTCCTTACGCCAGCTTACACCGAACAAGATCGCAGAGTGGAATGCAGAATACAAAGTTTCGGCTTGGACCGCTTCTATCGCCCGCCTTCGAATGCTGAATCTTGCACGAAACCACGCTGCACCCCCTGAACGGGCCACCTTCTCACCCAAGGGTGGTATTGACGGGTACACAGCTGCGGAGCATTCTCGTTCGTAAATCATGCCGACGATAATAAGTGCCGCACGGAGGATGAATGGTTGAGTCTCAGCAAGACAAGCGTGCGGCTCGGCGTTTTCCACTCCGCGTACCGGTCACTGTCGATCACGAAAACGCGACGAAAGCTGCCCAGATTCGCGACGTCAGTGCGCGCGGCATTTCTTTTTACCTCGATTCCGCTGTGACCCAGGGATCGCCGATCGGATTTACCTTAACTCTCCCGCCTGAGATCACGCTAACCGAGAGCATCCGTGTGCAATGCAAAGGCCGCGTGGTGCGGGTCGAGGACGGAAGTTCCGACGGTAAGCTGACCGTCGCAGCCGTCATCGAAGACTACGAATTCCTGCCGGAAGCTTGAGAGCGGACCTCAGACCTCAGACGACGGACCTCGACGTTAGCCTCGAAGCTTTGGGAGCTGAGGTCAGAAGGCCGAGGGTCCCAGGGTCCGAGGTCCGACGCCCGTCCTAACCACTTCTCTCGCAAGCATCGCAAGTGGTATGGTTCCTTCAAGCTTTCGAGGATGCCTTGCCGCGAACCGCTCTCCAATTTGTGTGCCTTGCCGTGGGGATAGCTCTTGTTGCCGTCTGGGTTGGGGCGCAAACTTTTGGCCCACCGCCACTGGTAAAGAGCGTTCGCATCATCCACGAACACGGTGTGCCGGTTGTGGAAATTTTATCCAGCGGCCCGGTCATTCCTGAAATACAGGTCCTTGATTCACCTCCGCGCTTAGTCATCGATTTGCCCAACTCACGCCTTGCGCTGATGCAGAAGCGGATCGCCGTTCAAAAAGAAAATATCCTCTCACTGCGCGTCAATCAGTATCAGCAAAGCCCTCCGGTAACGCGCATCGTTCTCGATTTGCTCGCGCCTTATGGATATTCTTGGGAGGGCGCGGGCACGCGCCTGCTGGTTCGTCTCAAGCCGCCGGAGGATGTCAATGCCAGCAAAAAATCGCCGACTCTACAGCCACCGACTGTTCCCGGGCTCTCGCTAAACGGCGCTCCGGCCGTACTTCCAGTCACCGGCGGGGCGGGCGCGCTGGTGCTGGCGGGAAGCCGACTTGGTTCCGGTTCAACGATCACGGCGGGCTCCGAAACGGCAATTCTCCGTTTGTCGCGCGGAGGAGAACTTCGCATCTGCCCAGGAACGAGCGTCTCAGTAACGCCCTCACAGACCAAGCGCGATCTGATGCTGGGCTTGGGAACCGGCGCAATTGAAGCGCACTATTCGTTGCGGGCTTCGGCCGATACTGTGCTCACTCCCGACTTCCGTATCCTGTTTGCCGGGCCGGGAGAGTTTCATTTCGCCATCAGCGCTGATCCGCATGGCAATACTTGCGTGCGGGCACTCAAGGGAAACACGTCATCGGCGATCGTTTCAGAGTTGATCGGAGACCGGATTTATCAGGTCAAGCCGACCGAACAGGCGATGTTTCACTCTGGGCAGATCGACAAAGTTGATACGGATGTTCCGCTGGAGTGTGGATGTCCTCCGCCGTCTCCGCTCATGCGCGCCCAAGCTCCGTTTGCGCCGAACGTACCTGACTCCGAATTGCCGGCCAGGGCCCAAATCGGTAGCAGTGAAACTCCGGCTACATCTGCGGAAAATCCTTCTCTGGGCATGACCGCTTCGAACACGAAGTTGTCAAACGGACCGGAGACGGCGCCAGTGCCGGCTTCCCAGACCAACGAGGTTCATGTGCAGCTCGATGCCCCACTAGTTTTTACTCCAAGGAATCGCGCAGCCAGCGCGTTGCCAGCCCCCGCGCAGGCCGCCAGAGATTTGCCGGTGGAGGATTCTCCGGCGCGTCAGGTGCATCTCGATACCGTGATTGATTCGCCAGTGCTGCCAGAAAAGCAAAGCAAGCCCGAGCATCGTGGTTTCTTCGGGCGCGTCAAAGGCTTTTTTTCTTCCGTCTTCGGCTGAGAATCTCTTCCTCAAATTTTTCGCCCCGGGAATCCTTTTCGAGCGGTCGCGCGTCATACGGCGAGTTGGGCTGAGATCGTACGCGACAACTCGTCGGCAGGAGTTCGCCATGACCGCTGCATCTTCCGGACCGGGCCCCAATCTTTTTTCAATACTTTCAGGCGATAGCGGCGACCTGTATCGCACCAGGCGCGAGACTTTCGTCTTCTCGTTGCTCGCACAGGCCGCGATTCTGGGGCTGCTCATCTATTTCACGAGCTGTGTAATTCGCAACACTCCCGAAATCTCCAGCCGTTTGCCGAAATTCAACGAGTTACAACGTGTGTTCTCGGGGCACAACGGTGGTGGAGGGGGCGGTCGCGACGTGATTCCGGCCTCGCACGGCAATCTTCCTAAGGCTTCGCTTGATACCCAGCTTGTGCCTCCGACAGTAATCCTTCCTAAGGAACCGCCGAAGCTTCCGGTGGAGCAGTCGGTGGTGGTAGCTCCGGAGGTCCAACTGCCGCCGGGCGGGCAGATCGGCGATCCCGCGTCGCAGTTCTCCCAGATGCTGTCCAACGGACCGGGTGGTCCCGGAGGAATCGGACCCGGCTGTTGCGATGGCATAGGACCTTCAAACGGCCCAGGAGTCGGGCCCGGTCCCTCCGAAATTTATCCGGCAGGAAAAATGGGTGTGACCGTTCCGCAGGTTATTTTTGATCCAGAGCCGAGTTTTTCTGACGAAGCGCGCAAAGCGAAAGCTCAGGGAATCGTGATGCTGGTGCTCGTCGTCGGAAAGGACGGGCGTCCGTACGATTTACGCATCGGGCAAAGTTTGGGTATGGGTTTGGACGAAAAGGCGATCGAGGCCGTACAGCGCTGGCGCTTCCGACCAGCCACTCTCAACGGCCAGCCGGTGGCAACGCAGATCGCGGTCCAAGTAGATTTTCGCCTATACTGAGGCGAGCCAGGAAGGACATCGGACATCAGAGCTCGGAATCGGACTCAGCTCGGCTAAAGTCCGAAGTCCGACGTCTGACGACGCTTTTCTTAGCTCCGATTGATCGCGCGTCTCAGGGGCTCGACCTTTTCCCGCAGATCATCGGCGATTTCGGCGCCTCGCGCGGCCGCGTCGCGAACTCGCTCGCCGGCTGCGCGCACGCGGTCCTTGGCCTCGTCCGCCCAATCGTCAAGAGCGCCCTTAGCGTCTTTATATCCACGTTGCAGATCGCGGCGCATCTGTTTGCCAGTTTTGGGCGCCAGCATGAGCGCGACCAAAGCTCCGGCGCCTAAACCTATCAGCAAAAACGTGACTGCTACACCGACGCTGCTGCCTTCTGAAGATTCGTAATTTCCGCTTGACATGATAATGACCTCAATTTTTCCGCCCGGGAAAAAACCAGGCAATTTACCGAAGCTGCCCACACCTGCGGCGACAGTTTGATTCTAGTCCTGTTACTCGGCCTCGGCGAATCCAGAAAATAAGGAATGGACCGCGCTCAACTTCGATGAGTTCGCGGTCGGGAAGGTTTCTTTTCCGACGCAGCTCAGTGTAAAATAATGCTTTAGCCCTCGTGGCGGCGGAACGCTTTGGTTCGCCTGTCTTCTGCCGGTTTGCACCACAATCGTACAAGGAGAATTTTCAAGCGATGTCGATCCCTGCCACTCAGCTTCGTCCTGGCATGATCATCAAGCACAATAATGATCTGCACTCCGTTTTCAGTGTTGAACACCGCACGCCCGGCAACCTGCGCGCCTTTATTCAGGCGAAGCTGCGCAATCTGCGTACCGGAGCCATGTTCGAACACCGTTTTCGCTCGCCCGATCCCATCGAAAAAGTGAACGTGGACGAAGTCGAAATGCAGTTCCTCTACGCTGACGGCGACAGCTATTACTTCATGGACACCACGAACTACGAGCAGACCCATTTGAGCAAGGAAATCCTGGGCGATGCTGTCGATTACCTGATCGCCAACCTGGAAATCAAAGTGGAATTTTTCGACGGCAAGGCGGTGGGGATCGAGCTGCCCCAAACTGTAATCCTGACCGTGGTCGAGACCGAGCCGGGACTGAAGAGCGCCACTGCATCCAGCGTGACTAAGGCCGCCAGGACCGAAACTGGACTCGTGGTGCAGGTGCCGCCCTTCATCAACGAAGGCGAAAAAATTAAGGTCGATACCTCGGAGGGCGCATATCTGTCGCGCGCGTAAGGCCATTGCTGATTGTTGATTGTTAATTTTTGATTGCTGATTGAAATCTTAAATACGCTTCGGAGTCATGGGCTTTTCAATCAACAATCAGAAATCAACAATCAGCAATCGACTCAAGGCATGAGTTCCACCGAGAATTCAACTCTTACTCGCCGCTTTCTGGTCCGCGGACGCGTCCAGGGCGTTGGTTTCCGCTGGTTCGTCGAACGCGAGGCGCACATCCTGAGCATCGCCGGATGGGTGCGTAACAATCACGATGGCAGCGTGGAAGTTCTGGCCCAGGGGACTCGCGACCAGCTTTCTGGATTGCATGCCCGCCTGCGCGACGGGCCACGCGCGGCTCGCGTGGATGCGGTCGAAGTGTCCGACGCCAGTCCGGTCGCCGGATTAAATTCATTTCGCATTGAAGGAGCGTGGTAGATGCCATCGTCCGCCGTCCCGGCCATGGATGCAGATCACTTGAAGAAACTGATTCGCGAGATCCCTGATTTCCCGAAGAAAGGGATTCTGTTTTACGACATCACGACTCTGCTGAAGGATAAGACGGGATTCGCCACGCTGATCGACAAACTCGCCGAACATTACATATCGCAAGATATCGATCTGGTGCTGGGCATGGAAGCTCGCGGTTTCATCTTCGCGCCCGCACTGGCCTATCGTCTAGGTGCCGGATTCGTTCCCGTGCGCAAGCCCGGCAAACTTCCCGCCGAATGTGTGAAATATGACTACGCCCTCGAGTATGGCACCAATTCGCTGGAGATTCACAAGGATGCGATTCAGAAAGGGCAGCGCGTCCTGATTGTAGACGACCTCTTGGCCACGGGCGGCACTGCCGAAGCAACGGCCAAACTGGCGGAAATGCTTGGCGCCAAGATCGCGGGCCTGGGATTTGTGGTGGAGCTCGAATTCCTAAAGGGTCGGGACAAGCTCAGGAACTACGATGTAATGTCGCTTTTGTGTTACGACAAATAGGGTTACATAAAATGGCTACATGAAAAGGGCCGGCGCTGTTGACAGCTCCGGCCATCTTAAACTCTGTACTGAAATTCAATCGCCTAGCGCAACACTCTCGCCACGATCAGCGCGATTCCTGCCCATACGCTGGCGCTAAATGCAGCGGAAAGAGCCAATCCTGAGATCACGCTGTGACGGACCTCTCGGTTACTCCCGGCTTCGTCCTCAAGCCAGGACGGTGTGAATCCAATTTCTCCCGAAACTCCACTCGTCGCGGCCCAGGAATCCTGAATCGCGGTTCTAGCGTGTATCCCGTTGGTGCTTGCTTGGGGGGACAGCTGCAAGACTTTGTAGCTCAACGAAGCACCTCCTCGAATTTGGTTCATTCAGGGCCGTATTTCAATCCCAGCCCAAGTCGCTCAATATGAGGTCTATCCTTTCAACCGGGTTGCCGACTTTCCTTGCTGCCGTAAGAATTCCACTTTCATTCCTTGCATTGCAATGAGCCGCGGAGAACGAGTGGCGAAATTCTGCCTGATCCGGTATCCCCTTGGTATACAGGAAAACCCTGATTTGCGATAGTTGGATTCGGACATTAATCCTCTGAGAGCAACAATTGGGAGTCTTTGCGCAAGTAACCCTTCCGCCGGAACCAATCCTCCATCGCATCTTTGAGTTGGTCCACCGGCACGCTGGAACCGATCTCCATGCGCCCGTCGGAAAGCGGAAGAGTATCGTCGAAGACGCTGGCGTTGGTGAAGTTGCGCATGGAGAAGCTATCGAGCCACTTGAGCGGACAGGGAAGCTTGCGGCCATTCTCTTGATACTCGACTCGAATCTTGCGTGCGAACATAAGTCGATTTAACCACAGGACGGCAGGCGCGGGCGGAGGAGAGACGCGGAGCAAAAAGGCCATGCTGCGCACGGCAGACAGCCGAGGGCGGCTGTCTCAACATATGACTCATCAATGCTCATGTTTCGATAGGCGGTTTCCTGTCTGACCTGAGCCGAGGCCGGTTGCAGCGCTCCAAAGCTGGCAAGCTCGGCCATCTCAAAACAGGGCTGTCGCATCCACGGCTCCAGATACCTTCTCTCAGGTGTCTAAACTCACGTAGGGGAATCGTCGCACGCAAGAGCAGCGCCGCCATTCGTTCTTTTTTTGACGCACTTTGTTGACGGTGACCCGCTTTATGGAGGAGTCATGCGCTCTATGAAAACCGCCGTTTTGTGGTTGGCGTTCGCCGTAGTCTCATCTGGCCAATCTTCATTCGCTCAACTTTCCATCAACCCATCTGCTACGCCGGCATCATCGCCGGACTCGGCCGCCCGGCTGCCGGTGACCCACGTGATTCTCTACAAGAATGGCGTTGGCTACTTCGAACATTCTGGTCATGTTCGCGGCAACCAGGACGTTGACGTCGACTTCACCACCGCGCAACTGAACGATGTACTGAAGTCGCTAACCGTTCTCGATCTAGGGAAAGGACGCATTACCGGCGTCAGCTACAACTCGGCTGCGCCGCTGGAGCGTCGCCTCGGTTCGCTGCGTCTGCCGGTAGGAGAAAACCCCACCACGGCGCAGTTTCTCGATGCTCTGCGTGGCGCAAGGCTGGAGGTACGTAACGGCTCCGAAAGTGCTACCGGACGCCTGTTAAGCATTGAAGAGAGGGATTTGCCGGGGAAAGATAATCAGAAGATCACACTGACGCAGATCTCTGTCGTAAGTGACAGCGGCGAAGTGCGCATCTTTGACCTCACTCCGTCCACCAGCGTTCGTGTAGTGGAGAAAGAAGTAACGGACGAAGTAGGCAAGTATCTCGGGCTGGTCGCATCGACCCGCGATCAGGATGTGCGGCGCATGACCATTTCTACCGCGGGAGAAGGCGAGCGTGGCCTTCTGGTCAGCTATATCAGCGAGGTGCCGGTGTGGAAGAGCACGTATCGAATCGTGATTCCGAGCGACGGCAAGCCGCTGCTGCAGGGGTGGGCCATCGTCGATAACACGGTTGGCGAGGACTGGAAAGATGTTGAGTTGTCGCTGGTCGCGGGAGCGCCGCAATCGTTCCTGCAGGAATTATCGCAGCCCTACTACACGCGGCGGCCAGTGGTGGCGCTGCCGCAAAATGCGATGCTCACACCGCAAACGCATGAGGCGACGATGGAGGAGCAGGCGCAGGTTGTGAACGGCGAACTAACGACCCCCGCGGCGGCTCCGCAGGGTGTGGTCGGCGGGGTTGCGGGCGGTTCGATCGGCGGACCGGTCGGAATAGCCGGGCGAAAGCTTAAAAAGAGGGTTTCCCTCTCCGGCAGCGGTGGAGGGGTTGGGGGTGGGAACCTCAAGGCCTGGCTCGCCAGTCCCGATGCCACTCAAGTAGCGGACAATCTCGAGTCTGGAACTACTGTGGGCGAAACTCGTGATCTTGGCGACCTGTTCGAATACAAGCTCAAAGATCGGATTACGATCCGCAAGAACCAATCGGCGCTCGTTCCGATCCTGCAATCGCGCATCGACGCGGAAAAAGTTTCGGTATGGAATCCTTCCGAAAGCTCCGTCCTGCGGGCGCTGTGGGTGAACAATACCAGCAATCTCACGCTCGACGGCGGCAGCTTCAACGTGCTCGAAGGCGACGCCTTTGCCGGCGAAGGGTTGATGGACGCGATCAAGCCGGGCGAGAAGCGGTTGCTCTCGTATGCGGCCGACCTCGGCGTGCTGGTCGATGCCAAACAAAAAAACGACAATCAGCGCGTCACCAAAGTGATCATCGCGCACGGCCTGATGACGCAGTCGACCGAGGAACGCCAGGAAAATACTTATACGATTCGCAACCGCGATTCGTCCTCGCGCCAGGTTGTGATTGAACATCCGGCGCGTGCTGGCTGGAAACTTACTGACGACGAAAAGCCGGCGGAGAGTTCCGCATCCTTCCACCGCTTCCGCCTCACCGTGGAACCGATGAAGACGACCACGCTACTCGTGAAAGAATACCGTCCCATCAGCAACCGGTACCAGCTTTCGAACGTGACCGACAATGACATCAAATTTTTCCTTGAGCAAAAAATGATCAATGCCGACGTGGAAAAGGCGCTGCGGCACATCGTCGCGCAAAAGAATGATGTTGCCGGGCTCGATGCCGTGATTGGCGCTCGCCGCTCCCAGGTGACAAGCATCGCCGACGATCAACAGCGAGTCCGCGAAAACATGAAGGCGTTAAAAGGCAGCGCCGAAGAAAAAGCTCTGGTCGAACGCTACGTTCGTGAACTCAATGAGCAGGAGGACCGCGTTCAGTCTCTGCGGCGCGAGATTGCCGAGACGCAACAGAAGCGGGATGCCGCTCAGAGCACGCTCAACGGAATGATTGAAGCGCTGCAGATGGAGGTGACGCTGTAGGGAATTGTTGATTGATCATTTCTGATTGTTGATTGAAGATCGTAAGACGCCAGCGGCGGCCGTTTTCAATCAACAATCAAGAATCAAAAATCAACAATTGATCTAACGCTGCACCTTCGGTCCGGCCGCTTTAACCTCCGGCGGCGCGTCGAAGTTCTCAAAGTTCTTAGCGAAGCGGTTGCGCAGTTCTTCGGCGGCTCGATCATACGCCGCTTTATCCGGCCACGCGTTGCGAGGATTCAAGAGGTATGGAGGCACACCGGGGCATTCTTTGGGAATGCTGAAACCGAATGTCGGCTCGATTTCAAATTCTTCTCGAATCAGTTCACCCTCGACCGCCGCGTCAACCATGGCGCGCGTATGCGGGATCGCCGTTCTCCTGCCTACGCCGTACGGTCCGCCCTGCCAGCCGGTGTTCACCAGCCAGCATTGCGCGTTGTGCTCGCGCAATCGGCGGCCAAGCATTTCCGCATACGTTTTCGGAGGCAGCGGCAGGAACGGCGAGCCGAAACAAGTCGAGAAAGTAGCCGTGGGTTCTTTGACGCCGGCTTCGGTGCCGGCCAGCTTCGCGGTATATCCCGACAAGAAGTGATACATCGCCTGTTCCGGCGTCAGCTTCGAAATCGGAGGCAGTACGCCAAACGCATCCGCAGTGAGAAATACGACATTTTTCGGATGCCCGCCGATGCCCGGAATCACGGCATTCTCGATGAAATCCACGGGATACGCAGCGCGCGTGTTTTCCGTCTTGCTGTCGTCGTTGTAGTCGGGAATACGCGTGTGCGGATCGAGAGTAACGTTCTCAAGCACGCAACCGAAGCGCAGCGCGTTCCAGATCTGGGGCTCGTTTTGCTTCGAAAGCTTAATACATTTGGCGTAGCATCCACCTTCGAAGTTGAAAACGCCCTCGGCGCTCCACCCGTGCTCGTCATCGCCGATCAAGTCGCGTGAGGGATCGGCTGACAGTGTTGTCTTGCCTGTGCCGGAAAGTCCGAAGAACAAGGCGCTTACTCCGTCGCGGCCTACATTGGCCGAACAATGCATGGGAAAGACGTTCCGAGGAGGCAGCAGAAAGTTCATCACGCTGAAGATGCACTTCTTCATCTCGCCCGCATACGATGTTCCGCCTATCAAAACCGTACTCCGCGTGAAGTTCAACAGGATAAAAACTTCCGAGGCTACGGCATCCCGCTCGGGGTCGGCCTTGAACTCCGGAGCCGCGATTACTGTGAAATCCGGTCGATGATGCTTGAGTTCCTGGGCGGTGGGACGCAAAAATAACTGCCGTACAAAGAGATTGTGCCAGGCATATTCGTTCACAATGCGCACCGGCAGGCGGTAAGAGGGATCCGCGCCGCAAAACAGATCCTGCACAAAAAGTTCGCGTCCTCGCAGATGTTCCATCACCCGGTCATAAAGCGCGTCAAACTTTTCCGGCTCAAAAGGGGCATTCACAGCCCCCCATGCCACGGTGTTCGCCGTGGTCTTGTCTTTCACGATGAACTTATCCTTCGGTGAGCGCCCGGTGCGATTGGTATACCCGACCAGCGTTCCGTTAGCCGCCAATTTCGCCTCGTTGCGCCGAATGGAGTGCTCCACCAGTACTGCCGGAGACAGATTGAAGTGGGTCCGGCCTTCGTTCAGCAACGCGGCAACATCGCTGACGTGTACCGTGGTAGCCATGGGTTCTCCTCAAAAAACAGGCGCAAAACGCCAAACAAACTATTGTCCCTCAAAACTCATGCTGCTGCCAAATTCTTGTGCCTGAGTGCAGCCGTTTTTCAGGCGGAACGAATAGCCTGCCCATTAGTCGTGTCTATGGGAGATCCCTCAGCGGCTGAAGTACGCCGCGTTTCGGGACGACCGCGTCGTACGAGAATAAATTTAAGCCAGATATCTGCCCCCCTGTTTATTGGAGAAGATTCACGACGGGCTGGATTGCTTGGTCCGGCGGGCTTCGTCTTTGAAGAAAGGCTGGAGGACAACAGGAGCGCGGCAGAGACGTTATTCCGTGGTCTTATAGCCGCAGGCCTTGCGGCAATCGTCACAGTACATCAATCCGTCGTCACAAACTCGGATATCAATCACGGATTGACATAGGCAGCAGTACTTCCCGCAATCACAGGAACTCTCGGGCAGTTCGCATTGCGCGCAAAGATATTTGGCGGAGCCAGTTCCGGTATTCATGAAAATACTGTAGCGTGCTCGATGCTCAGCAAAAAAATGACCTTGGTAATCGCCATGAGGCAAAGACCGCAAGAGAATTTTTTCTTCGCCAACACCCGATTCCTGCGTGGCCTATAATTCCCAGCAATGACCTTTCAATCTCTCCTGGATGGCGCGGAAGTTCTCAGTCAGAGTGGGAATCCGACGATCGGCGGTGTGGAATACGACTCGCGAAGAGTCAAACCCGGCTGCGTTTTTGTGGCCATGCATGGGAACACTGCTGACGGCAATCGCTTCATCGATCAGGCGATCCAGGGCGGAGCGGTCGCGGTGGTCACGGACTCGCCTGCCGAGACCCCGCGCGAGGGCGTCGCTTGGGCCCTCGTACCACATGGCCGGAGAGCTTTGGCGCGATTAAGCGCGAATTTTTACAAGCGTCCAGCCGAGCGCATAGCGATCACCGGAATTACCGGCACCAACGGGAAGAGCACTACGGCGTATTTGGTCGAGTCGATCCTCACGGCCGCAGGGCGCAAGAGCGCTCTGATCGGGACCATTGAATATCATGTGGCCGACCAAGTCTACCCCGCGCCGCACACCACCCCGGAAGCGCTCGAATTGTTCAGGCTTCTCAACCAGGCGCTGGGGGCGGGCGCAACCGAAGCCGTCATGGAAGTTTCGTCGCACGCGCTGGTTCAGGAACGCATATTCGGAGTGCCCTTCGATGTCGCTGTCTTCACCAACCTGACGCGCGACCACCTCGACTACCACAAGACGATGAACCAATATTTTGCCGCGAAAAGAATTCTGTTTGAAGGCTGTGGCACTGAGCCGCCACGTTACGCGGTGATTAACGGTGACGATGAATACGGTACGAAGCTGGCTGCATTGAGTAAAAAGCGCAGTGCCGTCGTACTGAGTTACGGTTGGAATCACGGCGATTTTCACGCCGAGAAAGTAGACATCAACCCGCGCGGCACACGCTTCGATATGGTCACACCTCGCGAGAAGATCTCTATTTTTTCTCCTCTGATCGGGCGCGTGAATGTATATAACATTCTGGCCGCGGCGGCTGCCTGCTACTCGCGGAGCATCGATTCGCAAGCCATTGCCCGCGGGGTTGAGGCGCTGACTCATGTGCCAGGGCGATTCGAGCGAGTCGATTGCGGCCAGCTCTTCACCGTGGTTGTGGATTATGCTCATACCGACGACGCCTTAAAAAACCTGACGGCACTGGCGCGCGAGTTCGTATCGCGCGATGGCGGCAGCGCGAGAGTCGTGACCGTGTTTGGCTGTGGAGGCGATCGCGATCGCGCCAAGCGTCCGCTCATGGGCGATGCGGCTGGGCGGGGCAGCGATTTTGTAGTGCTGACCTCCGACAATCCACGCAGCGAAGATCCGCGCGCGATTATCAATGACGCCTTAGTCGGCCTTCAGAAATCCGGCGTGAAATACAGTGTCGAAGTTGATCGCCGCAAGGCCATTCAGCTGGCCATCAGCCAGGCGCGCCCCGGTGACATTGTGCTGCTGGCTGGCAAAGGGCATGAGAAGGTACAGATCACGCGCGAAGGATCACATCCTTTCGACGATGTTGCCGTAGCCCGCGAGGCATTGCTGGATTTGGGTTTCGAATGTAAACAGACGCGCGGCGCAGGAAGCCGGGCATGAAGCTTCCGCTCGCTAAAATTGCAGAATTTATCTCGGCTGCAACAATATCCCCTTCGAGCGCTCACGAGAGTGCGGCTTCGTCATCGGAAGTAATACAAGGCTATTCCATTGACTCGCGTACGGTTGCGCCAGGAGAACTTTTCTTTGCAGTGATCGGCGAACGGCTGGATGGCCACGACTATGTAATCGCTGCCCTGGAAAAAAGAGCCGCCGCCGCCGTCGTCCGAAAAGATCAACTGCATCGCTATCCTGATAAGACTCGTCTGCTGGCCGTGAATGACACGCTCGTAGCGCTGCAAACATTGGCGACCGCGGTACGCAAGCTCTGGGGCAAGCCGCTGGTTGGCGTCACCGGCTCGGCCGGGAAGACGACAACCAAAGAAGCGATTGCGCACGTGCTCAGTGCTCGCTTCCGAGTGCTCAAATCCGAAGGCAATTTCAATAATCATTTCGGGCTTCCCCTCATGCTTTTGAAGCTGGAATCCGAGCACGACACTGCAGTCATCGAGATGGGGATGTCGCACACCGGTGAAATTCGCGCGCTGGCGAGAATTGCCCAGCCGGAGATCGGTGTAGTGACCAACGTTGCTCCAGTTCACCTGGAGTTTTTCGATTCGATTGCCGGCATTGCGCGCGCAAAGTATGAATTGATCGAATCTCTCCCGGCCGGCGGAACCGCTGTGCTGAATGCCGATGATGAGTACGTTTCGCAGTTCGGCCGCGATTTCAAAGGGCATGTAATCACTTATGGAATGAGGGCAATGGCGGACGTATGCGCCGAGAATGTGCACACTCGTGGGACCGAAGGCTCGGAATTTGATCTCGTCCTGTCTAGCGGACGAGAGCACGCGCGTCTGCCGCTGGTTGGCGAGCACAACGTTTTGAACGCGCTGGCGGCGGTGGCGGTGGGCATAGCTCGCGGCATGAAGCTGTCGGAGGCTGTGGGCGCACTCGCCACTCTGAGGCCACCAGATAAGCGCGGCCAGGTTCTCCAACTGGGTAACATCACGGTCATCAACGATTGCTACAATTCCAATCCGAAGGCGCTGCATGCCATGGTCGATGCCCTGGCGGCGATGCACGCCGCGCGTCGGATTGTGGTGGCGGGAGAAATGCTGGAACTCGGGCCTGCCGCGGCAGAAATGCATCGCGACGCTGGTCAGCATATTGCCGAGAAGAAGATTGATGTCGTGGTCGGAGTGCGCGGACACGCGCAAGCCATGGTCGATGGCGCCAGGAGTACAGGAACTGAAGCCATTTTTATGGCGACGACCGAGGAAGTCGGCGAATGGTTGGCTCGCGAAACTCGAGACGGCGACGTAGTACTGCTCAAAGCATCGCGCGGAGTGAAACTGGAAAAGGCGCTGGAGACCTGGAAAGCTTTGCGTGACTCGACTCGTTGAGAACTATGATTCACCACGGAGGCACAGAGAGACAGAGAAGATCAAATTCCATTTTTTGCTCCTCTCCGTGCCTCTGTGGCTCCGTGGTGAAAATTGGGATTGAAGTTTGTAGGGAAGACGGAGGCTGATTGCTCTACTGGCTGTTGTTCGTCAAGCTGCAACACTCGGTTGCGCCCTTCCGCATTTTTCGCTACGTCACCTTCCGCACTGCATTCGCCAGCCTCACTGCTCTCTTCACCGCTCTCATCGTAGGCCCGCTGGTCATCGGCCGTCTGCGTGATTTCCAGATCGGGCAATACATCCGCGAAGAAGGACCGAAGGCTCATCAGAAAAAAGCCGGCACCCCCACCATGGGAGGGTTACTGATCGTTATCGCCATTGTGGTTCCCACACTGTTGTGGGCTGATTTGAGCAATCGTTTTGTGTGGATCGCCGTGTTTTCCACTTGCGTCTTCGCGGCCATCGGATTCACTGACGATTACACCAAGGTGACTCGCCGCCGGAACCTGGGACTGACAAGTCGCGCGAAATTAGGATTGCAGATCGCCACCAGCATCGTGATCGCCTCCATGCTGATTGCGATGCAAACCTACGGCTTGTATTCCACGAAAATGTTCGTTCCGTTCCTGAAGCAGTTCCACCCTGATTTAGTGGTAAGCAGCTTAGAGCGCTACCCGCACATCTGGCCGCTCGCCTTTCTGCCCTTTATCGCATTTGTGGCGCTGGTGATTGTCGGGTCCAGCAATGCGGTCAATCTCACCGATGGACTAGACGGACTGGCCATAGGATGTACGGTGATCGCCGCGGGCGCACTGACCGTGTTGACGTATGTCAGCGGTCACGCCACGTTCGCGACTTATCTGGAATTACAACGTATGCCGCAGGTTGCCGAATTAACTATCTTCTGTGGCGCTATGGTAGGGGCCTCGATCGGTTTTCTTTGGTACAACGCGCATCCCGCAGAAGTTTTCATGGGGGATGTGGGATCGCTCGCGCTGGGAGGCGCGATCGGCACCGTCGCCGTCATTATCAAACAAGAACTATTGCTGCCATTCATTGGCGGTGTATTCGTGATCGAGGCAGTGTCGGTGATCCTGCAGGTCGGTTCTTACAAGCTGCGTAAGAAACGCATCTTTAAGATGGCCCCGCTGCATCATCACTTCGAGTTGCTGGGTTGGTCGGAGTCCAAAATTATCGTGCGTTTCTGGATCGCCTCGCTGATATTCGCCCTGTTCGCGCTGACGACACTGAAACTAAGATAGGAAGACTTCACCACAGAGACACAGAAGCACAGAGAAAAAAAGCAAGAACAACGAACAAAAAGCAAGCGACAAGAAAAGATCATCTGAGCGACGCACGATTGATGGCAATGGCGAGTGGTTGAAGGAGATAGCATTGATTCTCCGTGTCTCTGTGACTCTGTGGTGAAGTGTTCTGAATGGATCTCAAAGGAAAACGCGTGCTGGTGGTGGGCCTGGGAAAGTCAGGCGTGGCGTCGGCGCTGTTCTTGAAGGCGCAGGGCGCGCAAGTTACTGTCTCTGACACCAAGAGCGGAGACGAGCTGCGAAACGAGATTCCCGTTCTGCTCGACCACGGAATCACGGTCGAGACCGGAGGCCATGGCGACCGCACTTTCCGCGGCCAGGACCTGATCGTGGTCAGCCCCGGCGTTCCGGTCGATGCGCCGCCACTGGTGCAGGCGCGTGCATTAGGCGAGGCCGTAATCGGCGAAGTCGAGCTCGCGGCGCAATTCCTGCACGGGCCCATCGTTGCCATTACCGGCTCGAATGGTAAAACCACGACCACGACGCTTACCGGCGAGATCATGACTGCCGGGGGTTTTCCTACGCTGGTCGGCGGAAATATCGGGACGCCCGCGATTTCGTTGGCCGAGCGTGCCCAGCCGGAAACGGTCATCGTGCTGGAGGTTTCGAGCTTTCAGCTGGAAACGATTCGAACCTTCCGCCCGAAAGTCGCGGTGGTGTTGAATGTTACGCCCGATCATCTTGACCGCCATCGAACGTTTGAAGTTTATGTGGATGCGAAGGCGCGCATCTTCGAAAATCAGCGATCCGGGAAAAACCCGGAAGATGGCGATTTTGCCGTGCTGAATGCCGATGATCCCACCTGCGCATCCATGGCCTCGCGCACGCGCGCACAGGTTTATTGGTTTAGCCGCCAGAAAGAAGTGCAGCAGGGCGCGTGGGTGCGCGATGGGAACATCTTGTTTCGCGATGCGAAAGGACAGCATCGCGAGATCATGCAGGTCTCAGAAATTCCGCTCAAAGGAGCGCACAACCTCGAGAACGTGCTGGCAGCAGTTTGCGCCGGAACCTTGATGGGCTGCGCGCCCGAGAAGATTCGCCAGGCAGTGCACGATTTCAAGGCAGTGGAGCACCGCCTTGAATTTGTGGCGACCATCGGCGGTGTGGATTATTACAACGATTCCAAGGCCACGAATGTCGATGCGACGATCAAGGCGCTGGAATCCTTTCCCGCGAATATTCACCTGATTCTCGGGGGAAAGGACAAAGGCAGCGATTACTCCGTGCTCAACGATCTGCTCCGCCAGCGTGTGAAGCGCGTCTATACCATCGGAGCCGCGGCGACAAAGATTGAGTCGCAAATCGTTGCTTCGAAAAGCGGAGGGCCCGAAGTCGTGCATGCGGAGACGTTGGAGAACGCCATCCGTAAGGCAAATTCGGTGGCGAAGCCTGGCGACGTCGTCCTGCTCGCTCCCGCCTGCGCCAGTTTTGATCAATTCAGAAATTACGAGCACCGCGGCCAGATGTTCAAAGAAATCGTAAAGGCCCTCACTACGGGAAAATCTTAGCCACTCGTAAGGACGAACCTGCCCGAACCAAGACAATCAACAATCAAAATTCAACAATCAACAATTCCTTCACCGTGCCTTCGCCTCTCCGTGGTGAAATGAACTTCTCATGGCGAAGCGTGTGAGCGTCGACCGCTGGCTGTTTACCATTACCATGCTGCTCGTCTTTGTAGGTTTGGTGATGGTATTTTCAGCCTCCGCGGTAATGGCGCGGGAGCGCTTCGGTTCACCCTATGCCTTCGTTTCGAAACAATTGATTTGGGCTGTTGCCGGACTCGCGGCAATGATCGCTGCCACCCGCGTCGACTATCGACGCTACAAACATCCGGCACTGGTGTTTTCGATGATGGGCTTCACCACCCTATTGCTCATCTCCGTCTTCTTTCTTGATCGTTCCCACAACACTCATCGTTGGATTCACGCCGGCGGATTTTCTTTTCAGCCCTCCGAGTTGGCGAAGCCGATGCTGATTCTGTTTCTTGCCTACTTCCTCGAGAATCGCGCCAAGACCATCAACGATGTGCGCAACACCCTGCTCCCTGCCGCTGCCCCCGTGCTCCTGTTCTTGGGTTTGATCGTGCTGCAGCCCGATCTGGGCACGGCCATTGCCTGCGCGGGAGTTGCTGCCTGTATTCTCTATGTGGCGGGCATGCGCATGCGATATTTTGCTTACTCCTTCGCGGCGTCGCTCGTGCCACTTTATTTTCTGATCTTTCACGTAGGTTTTCGCCGCGCTAGAATCCTCGCTTTTTTAAATCCCTACGCGGACAGCCAGAAAACTGGATTCCACATCATTCAATCGCTGATTGCCGTCGGGACGGGTGGCGTTACGGGTACGGGACTGATGGAAGGCAAGCAAAAGCTTTTTTATTTGCCGGAGCCGCACACGGATTTTATTTTCGCCGTTACCGCGGAGGAACTCGGCCTGGTCGGCGCCCTGCTTGTAGTCGCGCTCTTTGCCATCTTTCTGTGGCGCGGAATGCGCGTCTCTTGGCGTACGGAAGACCTTTTCGGCCGTTACCTGGCCGTTGGAATTACCAGCATGGTGGTGTTGCAGGCGTTCATCAACATCAGCGTGGTCCTCGGCATGATGCCGACCAAAGGCATTCCGCTCCCGCTCGTCTCTTACGGGGGATCGTCGCTCTTCGTCACTCTAGCCTGCGTAGGCGTGTTGCTGAACATCACCAAGCAATCGGAATGAAATGCAATTGCTGATTGTTGATTTTTGATTGCTGATTTGACCTTTCTCTTTCAACAGAAGAGCCGCCCACTTGGCCTTTCAATCAACAATCAAGAATCAAAAATCAGCAATCATTTATAGTGGCCTTCATGCGGGCAATCGTAGCGGGCGGCGGCACCGGCGGACACGTTATTCCCGCTCTGGCTATTGCCAATCAGCTCAAGAAGACTTATGCCGCGGAGGTACTGTTTATTGGTACCGCGCGCGGCATCGAGAACCGGCTTGTGCCCGCGGCCGGATTCCCGCTGCAGCTGGTGCGCGTTGGTGCATTGAAAAATGTCAGCTTAACGACGCGCTTGAAGACGGCCTTCGACTTGCCGCGAGCCGGGTGGGATGCGGGCCGCATGCTCAATCAGTTCGCACCCGACGTAGTGATTGGCGTGGGCGGGTACGCTTCCGGCCCAGCAATGTTGGCGGCGGTGGTCAAACAAATTCCAACGCTGGCCTTCGAGCCCAACGTTGTTCCCGGCTTCGCCAATCGTATGGTCGCGCGATTTGTTTCGGGGGCGGCGGTGCACTTCCAGGAAACGGCGAAATATTTTCGCCACGCGGAGGTTACAGGTGTCCCGGTGCGGCAGGCTTTTTTCGAAATCGCGCCCAAGCGTGGCGGCGTTCCAACTTTGCTGGTGTTCGGTGGAAGCCAGGGCGCGCACGCCATCAATGATGCGATGATTCGCTGTTTGCCGGTCTTGCAGCGCGAGGCCCCCGGCATTCACATCATTCACCAGACGGGCGAGCGTGACTATAATGGCGCGCTGGCGGCGTATCAGTCCGTACAGAATAAGGCTGGATCGGAGCACGTATTCAGCTTCGAAGTTTCCAAGTTTATCGACGACATGCCGGCGGCTTTTGCGCGCGCCGATCTGCTGGTATGCCGTTCGGGCGCAAGCACGGTCGCCGAAATTGCGGCAGCGGGAAAACCCGCCGTGTTCGTTCCGTTTCCGCGCGCGGCGGATGATCATCAGCGCGTGAACGCCGAAGCCCTGGCACGTCATGGAGCTGCCGTAGTTGTGGAGGAATCGAAGCTGGAGGGCGTCTGGCTGGCCGAGACGATTGCGGCCCTGCTGCAAGACTCGCAGCGTCTGCAGCGCATGAGCCAGGCCGCGCGCGAGTTGTCGCATCCCAACGCCGCCCGGGATATTGCTGCAATGGCTGCGAGAATCGCGGGAATTGAGAGCGTGTCAGCATGATTCGGCGAGCACTTTTAGCCATCCTGGGACTAGCGGTGACTATTGCCGGCTTGGGATGTTTCGGGTACACCTTCTTCTCCACCGCGGAGCCGAGCTTCGGGCCGCCAACGTCTACTGAGAAGGCGCTCACCGTAGCGATCCCCGCGTTGGGGATTGCCTTGGGCGGAGTCGGCATGTGGCTGCTACGTCGTTCTCTGAGCCGCGGAGAGCCGCGTTAATCCGGGTGGATCCGTGGCCCAGAAGTTGACTTATGTTCGCGAAAATTCAACGCATCCATTTCGTAGGCATCGGCGGTATCGGCATGAGCGGCATTGCCGAGGTGCTGCTCAATCTTGGCTATAAAGTTTCCGGCTCTGACCTGAAAAGTTCTTCAGTGACCCAGCGGCTCGCCGGGCTGGGTGCGGCAATCTATGAAGGACATCGCGCAGAAAATATCGCCGGCGCCGAAGTTATCGTTACCAGTTCCGCCATCGCCATCGAGAATCCAGAAGTTATCGCAGCGCACAACCTTCACATTCCCGTGATCCGGCGCGCCGAGATGCTGGCTGAATTGATGCGCCTGAAATACGGCATCGCCATCGCCGGCATGCATGGCAAAACGACCACAACCTCAATGGTGGCGGCCGTATTGGCTGCCGGTGGCCTCGATCCGACCGTGGTAGTGGGCGGCCGCGTAGATGCCCTGGGATCGAATGCGCGCCTGGGAAAGTCGCACTACCTGGTGGCTGAAGCCGACGAGAGCGACCGCAGCTTTCTTAAGTTAACCCCAATACTCTCTGTCGTCACCAACATCGACCGCGAGCACATGGACACTTACCGCAACATGCGCGACGTGAAGAAAACGTTTCTCGACTTCATGGACCGCGTGCCGTTTTACGGAATGATCGTCGCCTGCAATGACGATCCGCTGCTGCGGCGCCTGTTGCCCGATGTTCAGCGCCGCACCGTGACCTACGGAACCAGGCGCGGCTCCGACTTCCTGATCAAACTTGATGCCAAGAAAGAAATCTCTGCCGGCGATTCGCGTCCGTTGAGCCGCTTCCGCGTCAGCTATCAAAAAAAAGATCTGGGCGAATTCACGCTGCACGTGCCCGGAGTGCACAACGTCCTGAATGCGACTGCTGCGATCGCCGTCGGCGTGGGTCTCGATGTTGAGGTTGAGTCGATCCGCACGGCGCTCGATCAGTTCCGCGGGGTTGACCGCCGGTTCCAGTTGCGCGGACGCGCCGGGGGCGTCAGCGTCATCGACGATTACGGCCATCACCCCACTGAAATCAAGGCCACGCTGGCCGCAGCGCGGCAGTGCGGCTTCCGCAAAATTCACGTTATTTTTCAGCCGCATCGCTATACTCGCACCCGCGACCTGATGGAAGAATTCACTACCGCTTTTGGCGACGCGGATTCACTGTTCGTCCTTGACATCTACGCCGCGAGCGAGAAGCCCATCGAAGGCATCACCGGAGAAGTCCTGGCGCAGCGCATTCGGGAAAAAAGCGCGAAGAGTGTTCGGTACGTCAGTTCCCCGGCCGAAGGCGTCGATGCCGCTGCGGCGGTCGCGCAAGGTGGCGATATGATTCTCACCCTCGGCGCCGGCAGTGTCTCGCAGTTCGGGTCCATGATTCTCGAGAAGTTGAAAGAACGGGAGGTTGCGCATGCAGGCAGCTAGTCCGGCTGTTCCAACACTCAAAATTCTCTGGCGGCATTTACCTGGAGGCATTGTTCTTCTCATTGCTTCAATATCGCTCGCGGTAATGTGCGCCGCGCAGCAGCCTCCAGCCCAGCCTGCGACAAAAGTGACGCCCACCGAAGGCGATTACGTGAGCCACGACTTCCGTTTCAAGTCGGGCGAGACTCTTCCCGAACTGCGGCTGCACTACATAACGCTTGGCAAACCGGAGCGAGATGCGAATGGCAAAGTCACCAATGCGGTGCTCATTCTTCACGGCACCGGCGGCTCCGGTCGGCAATTCCTGGCTCCGCAATTTGCAGACGTGTTGTTTGGACCCCGTCAACTGCTCGACACCAGCCGTTATTTCATTGTCCTGCCCGACGGGATCGGTCACGGAAAATCGAGCAAGCCCAGCGACGGAATGCATGCCCGCTTTCCTCACTACGACTACGACGACATGGTGGCGGCGCAGCATGAACTGTTGGAAAAAGGACTGAGCGTGAACCATCTGCGCCTGATTCTGGGCACGTCGATGGGCTGCATGCACTCCTGGGTCTGGGGCGAGACTTATCCCGATTTCATGGATGCCTTGATGCCACTCGCTTGTTTGCCGATGCAAATTGCGGGACGGAACCGCCTGTGGCGCGAGATGGTCATCGAAGGAATCCGTCAGGATCCCGACTGGGAGAATGGCGACTACACGACCGAACCGCGCGCGGCATTGCAAATATCCGCCGATTTTCTGCTCATTGCCGGGAGCGCCCCGCTTCAGATGCAGAAGAGCCTTCCCAGTCGCGATGCCGCCGACCAGTACCTCGACGCTTCAATGAAGCGCATCACTGCCAGCCTGGACGCCAACGATTTTCTTTATGCCGTGAGTGCCTCGCGCAACTACGATCCGTCTGGACAGATGGGAACAATCGAGGCGCCGGTCATGTTCGTGAATTCAGCTGATGATTTCATCAACCCTCCAGAGTTGGGCATCGCGGAGCGCGAAATCAAACATGTAAAGAATGGCCGCTTTGTATTGATCCCTGTTTCCGAGCAGACTCACGGGCACGGCACGCACACCTGGGCCGCGGTCTGGCAACAGTATTTGCGAGAGTTGCTGGCTTCTTCGCAACATTGAAGGCATCTGCCGTCATTTCGAGTTGGGAGCGGTCGTGCCGATCGAGGCTACGGCAACCGAATGGAACTCCGGCCCCAATTTGGCGACTGCGGCCCGCAGTTCGGCGATGCCGTATCCTGACTTGTAAAAAGTTATCTGGCCATTCGCATCGATGAGAACGCCGAGCGGAATTCCTATCCGATGGAACGCCTTTCCCAGCGAACCATCCTCGTCGTGATAATTGGTCCACGCGATGTGTTCGCGCGCCAGGTATGAGGCCGCGGCGCTGGTGTCTCTATCGCTGTCAACGCTCATCCAAACCAGACCCTTGTCCGCGGTTTCCGCGTAGAGTTTTTCTAGCCCCGGCATCAGATCGACGCACGGAGTGCACCACGTCGCCCAGAATTCCACAAATACGGGTTTGCCGCGAAAGCCGCTGAGCATGATGATTTTTCCGTCGGACGATTTGAGCTGAATTGCAGGTTCGGCCTTCCCCGTCAAATCGGCCGGTTCGACGGACGCGGAATTCTGGGCATAGACATTTGGAAAGTCGGTCACCAATTTCGCGTCGGCGGGCGCGACGAATGCGAATGAGCTGGCAGGTTCCCTCTGGTCCAGCTCCACAACCGTGTACGTCACGGTCGTTTCCGTAGATCGTGGAATGCGCCCGCCTGCCGTCGTGGGCGCAAGAGTGTCGCCGCGCCTGACGGTCTTAAGCACTAACTTGCGCGACTTATCGATCCACACCGTCCACTCGTACTCGATGGCGCTGCGAGGGGACGGTTCGTCGAAATAGTGGATCACATAACAATCAGTACTCTTGCCGTCAACCGAGATGCTTTCATCTGGCAGAAACGTGGCGGATTTCACGCGGTCGGCGCGATGGGCCAGTTGAGTGATGATCGACTTGGCCGTCATCAGCGGCATCTCTTGCGGCCCGATGACGCGACCCAATAAGGGATCGTCGGACGAAGCCGGCTGTTGCGTATAAGCGTGGTCGTAAGGGTGATAATTCCACTGCATCTTTCCATCGGAAACCAGGATTGCCGATCCGAATCCCCCGCGCGCGCAGTAGCGATAGCGGCCGTCCGCCATGACAATTGCGGTTAGCAGCGTTTTATCCCAATGCCGGCTCAGTTCGTTGCTCGAGGTCTGCTCTTCGACCGCCTCGATGTGATACGACCTGGCATCCGCATAACGCTGACTGACCTCATTCAGAAGAGAGAGCGCATCTGTAGTGGACGCGCTCGACACACTTTGAGGCAGCGCAAAAACGAGGACTAGAAGAATCGGAAAGGGCATACTCTTCACCCCATGGAGTGGAATTTTACACTCGGCCGGGAAACATTTGTTTGCCCCTGGATGTATTTTGCTAACCGATTGAAACGGCCTTCGTCTATCAGCCATAAGGGTTAAGGCGATGAAAGCAAATCAGGCATGGGGTTGGCTCGCGGCAGCGGTACTGGCTGCCGGGTTGAACGCAAATTATTACGATGGCGGCTTTCAATGGGCCCACCGGATTGCCGACCGCGTCGGACCCAGTTCGTCTGCAGTATTCGCTCTGGCCACCGAGCAAGCCGACCAGTTTCTGGCCCAGACCCAGCTACTGACGGCGCACGTCGAATCTGCTTCGTGCCGGTTGGCCACGACGTTGGCGAGCCTCCAGAGTACAATCGTGGGCCGGTCGTTGATAGGACGGACGATGCTGGGCCGAACGACGACTGCGCAGTCTCCGCGGGAGACCGACTCTTTCGAACTAGTCTCCGTCCGCCCAGAAGTTCAGTTTGTAAAATTGGAAGCCAGGCGCGCGCGGATGGAAAATGAGATTGCGGCCCGCGCTGTTCATTTTCGTGTCGCGTCCGCTGCTCTTGCTCCTGTCGTCTTCAAGCCTCTTCCGCCCCCGGTGGTTTGTTCTCGCGTCCGTGTGAACATTCCGCAAATGCCAATCATCAAAATGCCAATGATCAAAATGCCAGTAGCGCCAACCATTCAGATTGAGACCGATTCCGCTGGTCCCATCTAATTTCGATTGCGTGTTGAACCGCTCACGGTAGGCAGCCGTCTCGATTGTTTCGGCCAGCGCGCAGCCCTTCGGCCCAATCACGAGTGCTCGTGTCCAATCGGATTCCCGCCTATGCAAATTCTCTTTCTTTTTTTCTATCTCAATTCGAGAAATGCAGCTATATTGAAAAAGCTCAGCGATTCCTTGGCGACAACTGACCTGAACTGATGGCGCGTAAGTCCAGCGGCACCATCTTGCAGGAGGAGTTGTACCCACCTAGCGCCCAGCCTGCGCGCGAGCAGATCGATGACGCGCGCCTGATGGGTCTGGATGTCGACGAGGAATCTCCATTCCTGCGCGGGCAAAAGCGCGTCTCCGCCCGTCGCAGTTCGCTTCCCAAAAAGACTGCCAGTCGCCTGCTGTGGGCAACGCTCGCGGCGGCAATTCTATGCGTCGTGGCAGTCGCAGCTGGTGCTGTGTATGAATACGGACAACGCTCCTGGCGCTTCCGCGTGGAATCAAGCGACAACATCGAAGTCACCGGCATGCAGAACGTCACCAAAGCGCAAATCATGGAAGTGATGGGCGCCGACATCGGACGCAACATTTTCTTCATTCCGCTGGCCCAGCAGAAGGCGCAACTCGAACAGATTCCATGGGTGGAGTCGGCCAGCGTGATGCGCTTCGTTCCCAACCGCCTGAAAGTCGAAGTGCACGAGCGCACCCCGGTGGCATTTGCTCGTGTGGGACCGCGAATTTTTTTGATTGACGCGGGCGGAACGCTGATGGAATTGCCACAAAAGCACAAATATTCTTTTCCCGTAATTGTCGGAATGAATCCCGGCGAGCCTCTTTCCACGCGCGCCCCGCGCATGAAAGCTTACAACGAACTGGTAAAGGATCTGGATGCGGGCGGCGCTCGCTATTCGCAGGACTTAAGTGAAGTGGATCTGTCTGATCTCGATAACCTGAAGGTCCGGGTGAATGACCCCGCCGGAGACGTGCTGGTGGAGCTGGGATCTTCTGAATATCTGAAGCGCTACAAAACCTACGTAAGCCATGTGCAGGAGTGGCGGCAACAATTTCAGAAGTTGGAGTCGGTGAGCCTGCGTTACGACAACCAGGTAATCGTCAACCCTGATATGGAAGGCAGGCCCAGGCAGCCGGCACTGGCGGCTTCGGCGGCCCGAGCGGCCGCTGCTGCCGGCGTGAAACCGGCAGCGCTGATTACACGCATCGGTCCGCATGACCGCACCGTTCCTAAGCCGGCGTTTGAGTTGAATGAGAAAAAGCTTGATGCCAATTCGGAGGCGGCAAAAAAGACCGCGACACCCGCAAAGCTTAAAACGAAGACGGTCAGGGGAGCGAATTCAAGAAACCCGACTTCACAAAAGAAGACCGCGAAGGCGGCCGCGCGACCCAAAACGAATGCGGGGCTGGTCCATACTTCTGCCCATAATCCGGAAACAAAAAAGCAGTCGGTTCCTACAGCGAGCGCGCATCCGGCAATTCCGAAACCGAGTCCGGCAATTTCGAAGCAGCAGTCCAATACAAGTTCAGATTAATTGAAGTCGAGGGATTTCATACAAGATGGCGAATCAGCAGGGAAGTTTCCTCACCGCGATCGACGTAGGCAGCGCCAAGACCTGCGCGCTGATGGCGGAGTTCACTGATGCCGGCCTACGCTACCGGGGTCATGGCGTCGCCGAATCCAGAGGCTCGCGCAAAGGCGTGATCGTCGAACTCGACAAGGCCGTGGCCGCGATTCAGAAGGCGGTTGAAGCCGCCGAAGACATCGCCGGCGCTGCGGTCGAACAAGCCATCGTCGGCATCGGAGGAGTGCATGTTCGCGGCATTAACAGCCACGGCGGCATCACCGTGGGCACGCGACCGCGAGAAATCGGACGCGATGAGATCAAGCAGGCGGTCGACCGCGCCCGTGCGATTCCGCTGCCCAACGATCGCGAAATTCTTCATCTGCTGCCCCAGGAATTCATCCTCGACGATCAGGCCGGCGTGCATGACCCGCTAGGCATGATGGCGGCTCGCCTCGAAGTTCGCGTCCACATGGTAACGGCGGCGACCAGTGCCACCCAAAACGTGATTACGGCTGTCAATCGCGCAGGCGTGCATGTGGATGACACCGTATTCGAACCGCTGGCGGCTGCCGACTCGGTGTTGCGCAATGACGAGCGGGAAATGGGCGTATGCCTGGCAGATGTTGGCGCGGGTTCGACTGAGCTCGTGGTCTTTCAGCAGGGCGCCGTGGTTCACACAGGAGTGATTCCGGTTGGCGGCGATCACTTTACCAGCGATTTGTCGGTCGGCCTTTGCACGCCTCTTGCGGAAGCGGAAAAGATCAAAAAAATATACGGCAACGCTATCGTCACTCTCATTCCAGAGGGCAATGAAGTCGAAGTTCCGTCCGTGGGCGATCGTCCATCACGGCTCATGCCGCAGCGTCTGGTCGCTGAAATCTTGGAGCCGCGCGCGCGCGAGCTTTTCGAAATGATGCGCGAGAACTTGCGCCAGAGCGGCATGTTCGATATTTGCCTCGCCGGAATCGTGCTCACAGGAGGCGCGTCGCGGCTGCCCGGAATCTTCGACGTAGCGGAGTCGGTCTTGCGCCGTTCGGTCCGGCTTTCGTGGCCGGCCCCGCTGGCGAAAATGCCATCAACGCTGTCCGAGCCGGAGTTTGCCACCGTGCTCGGAATGGTGAACTATGGCCAACGCGCCCGCGTCGCGCGTGGCCTGCAAGAAGATCGGTGGGGATCGAGATTGAAAGCACTATTGGTCGGTAAGGGAGCGTAGGGCAAAGTTTCAAAGTTTCAAAGCTTCAAAGCTTCAACGTTTCAAGGCAAAGACGCTGAAACTCTGCAGCTCTGAAACTTTGAAACTTGAATTCAAGGGAGTGGATAAAAATGAAAAACGATTCAGGCATTCGCATCAGCTTCAACGAAGAGGCCCGCAACGACGCCAAGATCAAGGTCATCGGCGTAGGTGGAGGCGGAGGCAATGCAGTCAATCGAATGATGGACGCCGGTGTGGAAGGCATCGAATTCATCGCCGCCAATACCGACCTGCAGGCGCTGCGCATGTCGCATGCGCCCGTCAAACTGCAACTCGGCGTGAAACTGACCAATGGGCTGGGCGCTGGCGCGAATCCTGAAGTTGGCCGCAAAGCCGCGCTCGAAGATTCCGATAAAATCATCGAAGCCCTCGAAGGCGCCGACATGGTGTTCGTCACCACCGGCCTCGGCGGCGGCACCGGTACCGGAGCCGCTCCCATTATCGCGTCTCTGGCGTGCGAAATGGGCGCTTTGACTGTTGCGGTAGTCACCAAGCCTTTTTCGTTCGAGGGCAAACGCCGTATGGCGCAAGCCGAACGCGGCATCGCCGAATTGATGGAGTCGGTTGACACCACGATTGTGATTCCGAACGAAAAGCTGCTTGCCGTTGCCGAAGATGCTGGCTTCTTCGAATCCTTCCGCATTGCCGACGATATTCTTCGCCAGGGCGTGCAGGGAATCTCCGACATCATCACCATTCCCGGCATCATCAATCGCGACTTCGCCGACGTGAAGACCATTATGGCGCGCATGGGATATGCCGTTATGGGCACGGCTTCGGCCAGCGGTTCAAAGCGCACGATCGAGGCCGCGCAAAAAGCGATTGCGTCTCCGCTGCTGGAGGCGGGTGCGATCGATGGCGCGCGCGGCATCCTCATCAATATCACCGGTTCAGCATCGCTCAAACTGGCTGAAGTGCAGCAGGCCTGCTCCATCATTCAGAGTGCCGCGCATGAAGATGCCAACATCATCTTTGGCGCGGTGTTGGACGAGAAGATGAAGGATGCGGTGAAGATCACCGTCATCGCGACCGGTTTCCGCGAGGCTCCCTCCGCCCGGCCGCGCGCGTATGAAACTCGCACGTCCTTTGCCGCGGCACATGAGGATGCCATGGAATTCTCCGAAGAACGGCAATCGCACGATCCTGCGCCCCCCTCCATGCCTAAGCACATCATGGAGTCGACCACTTCGGAGGGCAGCGTGGCAGAAGACTCGTGTGCGGACGATGTTGTGCCCGTACCTATGGCGCGTGCCTCGGATCATCTGGCGGGTGATGTGGTTTCGCTCGACAGCATGCGTGACAGCCTGCGGGGAGCTATCGTGAAGAACTTCGAGCAAGATGACCTCGATGTGCCCGCGTTCCTGCGCAAGCGCAACGAAGTAATGTAGTTTCCAGAAGTTTTGCACAGGGGAGCGCTGAGAGAAACTGGGATTCGGCGGCAGAAGGCGCAATGCTTGGTGAAGATAAAAGTCTTTCACCTTGTGAGAAGTATCTTTGCAGTAACTAGGTAACGCATTACTGAAGGGGTCTGAACCCCCGTAATCGGTGCCTATGTCCTTGCTCTATAACGAGTTAAGGAAACACTTAAGTTTTTAAGCAGTCATACATTTTCGTTGCCAGCAGACGCTAAGTCCCGTAATATCAATGCGGTCGAGTAGTCCGGCGCAGTTACCAATAAGTGGCATGGTTCGTGCATCGAATCATTAGTGCTTGAAGCGTCTCAGGTTGAACGTCGCCATTGAACAAGGGAAGCGGCCGGGGAGCGAATCAAAAGTGTCCACTGTGAAGAGCCTTCTTCGTCTGTTGCTGGCCGTGAGCACCTGCCTGCCTTTGGCTGGAATGAGTTGGGGCGTAGACATCAATACCAACGCGCACCCTTCGACAAAGTCGAAAACTTCGACCCGCAAGATCAGCGAAACCCAGCGTACTCGACGCCGCATGCACCACTTAGCGCGCAGCCGCAGCGCGAACCTTACGCGGGCTTCGGTTACGACGCGCCGCCATCGCTATTATGAGCGCTTTCACATGAGCTCGTTCGCCGAAGGCATTGCCGCCGGCGACATTACGACCGGCGAAGATCCTGTCGTGCGCCAGGCCGCGATTGATGCGCTTGGCAACATGAACGGCACGGTCGTCGCGATTGAACCGACCAGCGGACGGGTGCTGGCCATGGTCAATCAGAAGCTGGCTCTTTCGAGCGGCGCCCAGCCTTGTTCCACCATCAAACTCTCAGTGGCGCTGGCCGCGTTGAGCGAAGGCTTGGTCTCGAAGGAAACCGAGGTTGCGCTCGGTGGACGCAGCCACATGAACCTGACCACGGCGATCGCGCATTCCAACAACGCCTACTTCGAAGCGCTCGGACGCAAGCTGGGTTTCGAAAAAGTCGCCTACTACGCTCATCAATACGGGCTTGGCGAACTCGCGGGCTATGACATTCCCGGTGAACAACTGGGCAACTATCCGGACGAAGCGATTCCAGAGAAACTGGGCGGGGTTGGCAAGATGTGCTCCTTCGGCGAAGGAGTTTCCATGACGCCGCTGCAACTGGGCGCCATGGTTTCGGCAATCGCGAATGGAGGCACGCTTTACTACTTACAGCACCCCACCACTGCCGAAGAAGTTGCGAGCTTTCAGCCGCGCATCAAGCGCCAGCTCGATATCGCTCCTTTGATTCCCGAACTCTCTGACGGCATGGCCGGAGCCGTTCAGTATGGCACTGCCCGCAGCCTTCGCTTAAACTTCAACGAAGAAGAAATTTTGGGGAAAACCGGAACTTGTTCTCACGCCGGAACCCGCTTCGGCTGGTTCGCCTCTTACGCCAACACCAGCGTGGGCCGGGTCGTAGTCGTCGTTTTCCTGGAGGGCGGGCGTCCTACTTTCGGTCCTAAGGCCGCGGAGATTGCCGGTCACATGTATCGCAACATGTACGACCACAATTTCTTTATTGCCGCTCATGGATTTCCGGCCAACTCAGCCGCGGTCAACACAGTCAACCCTTAATCAATTCCGCAAGCTTCTACTACCTGAAGAGACGCAGCCCGCCCGCGTCTGTTTGACATTTACTGCGATATTTACTGCCTTACCGACGTGTCACAGAAAAGCCCAGCCAGTTGGCTGGGCGTAGGAAGTTCCGAAAGAATCAGTTCAATTCCGTTGTCCAGGTCCCTTGCTCTCATCGCTGGCGATAACGCCGTCTTTGATGTGAATGACGCGATGCGCATATTCTGCGATATCGCCTTCGTGCGTAACCAGAATGATCGTGTTGCCCTCGGCGTGCAGCCGGTCAAACAGCGCCATAATCTCCACGCCAGTTTGTGAGTCCAGGTTGCCCGTAGGTTCGTCCGCCAGAATGATCGAAGGTTTATTGACCAGAGCGCGCGCAATGGCGACGCGCTGTCGCTGACCGCCGGATAATTCATTCGGCTTATGGCTCATGCGGGATTCCATGCCCACTGCGGCAAGTGACTTCTTCGCCCGTTCCATGCGCTCATCGGTAGGAACGCCGGCATAGATCAACGGTAATTCCACATTGTGCAGCGCCGTGGCCCGGGCCAGCAGGTTGAACGTCTGGAACACGAATCCGATTTCTTTGTTGCGGATGCGTGCCAGTTCATCATCGTCGAGCTCGCTCACCAGTTGGCTGTTCAGCCAATACTTTCCCTGGGAAGGCGTATCCAGGCAGCCGATCAGATTCATCAGCGTCGACTTGCCCGATCCCGAAGGCCCCATGATAGCGACATACTCGTTGCGCTGGATGCGAAGATTTACTCCACGCAGCGCGTGTACTTGCTGCTCGGATCCCATGTCGTAGGTCTTCCAAAGATCTTCGGCCGCGATCATGCACGATTCCGGCGGCGCCAGATTTGCGGTGGTGGGCATACTGATAACTTCGGCGGTTGCCATTTTTTTCTCCTGGTACGGTTCCACTGACCTCTCCGACCGATGGATTCAGGGCTGCTGTCTACAGGCTCCGTTTTGCCAGACTTCGTATTTCGAGACCTCTACCGGCTTCCCATTGGACGTACCAGCCCGGCTAAGGTTATGACTCTTCGTCTTCTTTCTTGGGCACACTGTTATCGATCTTCACGCTGCTTCCTGGGCGCAAAGTTCGTAAGACTTTGTAGCTCCCGGTAATTACTTCGTCCCCTTCTTTCAGGCCCTCGAGCACTTCAATATCCGTAGTTCCAGTAATCCCGGTCGTGACTGGAACGAACACCGCCTTCTTATTACGGATGACGAAAACTCCCTGCAAGGCATCGTCTTTCTTTCCCTTCGATGCGGCTTCTTTGGCTACAGGTGCCGCGGCGTGGACCGAACCCGGCGGATTATTTTGTTGCTCGATCTGCTCCTTGGTGCGCAAAGTCAGCGCCTGGATGGGCAGTGCCAGGGCATTATTTCGGGTTGCGGTCGTAATCTTGGCCGTGGTTGAGAGTCCGGGACGAAGATCGCGCGGGGCGTCCTGGACGTTCACGACGACTTTGAAATCTTTAGCTTCCTCGCTGGCGGTTGCCTGCTGCGACGTGGAAACTCCGCTGGAGCGAACGATCGCATTGTCGCCAATCTCGGAAACCGTTCCATGAAAAACCTTCTTCGGAATCGCATCGATCGTTATCTCGGCCGACTGTCCGAGACGCACGTTCACAATGTCAGTCTCGTCTACCATCACTTCGGCGGTAATAATCGACATGTCGGCGATCGTCATCAGCGTGCTGCCCGGAGCATTCTGAATGCCCATGACCACCGTTTCGCCCTCTCGCACCGGCAAATTTGTAACTACGCCCTCGAATGGTGCGTTGTAGCTCGTCTTTTGCAATACGTCGGTCACGCGGGTCAAGTTCGCGCGATTTTGCGTTACGTGTTTATTGGCGGAATCGGTTTGCGCTTTGGCCTGCGCCACCCGAGCCTGCGCCTGTACCAACCCCGAGTCGGCCGTGGCCCACGCATTCTTGCGGCTGTCGAAATCAGACTTAGAAATCAGCCCATCTTTGTACAGATTCTGCGTGCGCTCCCAGTCCAGCTTATTGCGGTCGTAGTCAGCCTGGGCGCGCTGCAGGTCCGCCTCCGATGTCTTCAGCGCGGCATCGGCGGCGAGTGCATCGGTCTCCGCGGCCTGCAGGGAAGCTTCGTTGGCGTTCACATCGGCCGATGACTGAACGTTCTCCAGTTGCGCCAACATTTGACCCTTCTTTACATGATCGCCCTCCCTTACGTAGAGGTGGGTGATCTTGCCGAAAGCGTTCGCGCCGACGTTGACGTAAGTCTTCGGTTTGATCTCACCCGAAGCGCTTACCACCGTGGCCAGATCCTGCCGTTGCACTTTCCCCGTTTGTACAGTTGCTACATTCTTGCTGCTTTGATGAACGGTAAAGCCGACAATAATTGCAAGTAAAACCGCAATGCCGGCTCCGATCACGATTTTTTTCCAAGGTTTCATGATTCCCGTCTAAACCCGGGCGATTTATCTCCCACGGAAGGCCCCGTTTGACGCAACCTTTTTCTAGAGCAAATTGACCCTTGCTGCTCGCTTAGAGTTAAGGATACACACCCTCTGTTACGATCCTTGCCCCGAAAAAGTTCCCGTAAGCAAGCATGATGATGCGAGGTGAACGAGACCCGTAGCGTGGGACATGATAGGTACTGCCCCGGAACGCTTTATTATAGCCCGACTGCGATCCCGTTTGGCAGTGATCCTGATCTGCGCCCGCTTTTCAGAATTCGGAAGCACCCGAAAGCGAAGCCGGAACGGATCTTGCCGAGGAATCCTGTACGGTCCCAGGGCAAGCCGGCTCAGGCCAGGGCGACGCCGACGCATAGGGAAATCTAAAGATTCCCGCTGCGATAACATTTCGTGGGCTTGGGCAACTCGCCGGCAGAGGCAGCCTCTAAAAAATACAGTTCCAGCTTTGTTTTCGTTGATTCTCCGGGCAGACTTAACCTTGCTTTCATAGGACGAACGGCCTAAAATGGCAAGACTAGTTGTGTTGGCAGGAGTCCCTCTCATGTTCCGGGTAGATTCACAGGTTCTTCTTAGAATTCTGTTCGTTTCCGCAGGTCTGGTGGTCGTCGGCGGTGTTAGCGCCGTCGCTCAGGACCAGGCGGACCAGAAATCCGTTCCCGCTCAAGTCCAGCCCGCATCGGCCCAGCCGACGGCGGTGGCAGCGCAGACAGATGCTGCGCAAACCCAACCCGCCGCGCAAGCCAAGCCTGACGCCGTTGATCCGCTGAAGCGTCCTACCAACGAGAAACAGAAAAAGAAAAATGAGCGCGCTCTCAAACAAGAATTAAGCCGCCCTTATAAAAAATGGCTGGAAGAAGACGTCGTCTGGATCATCACCGACGAGGAACGCGCAGCGTTTAAGCAGTTGAGCAACGACGAGGAGCGCGATAATTTTATTGAGGCCTTCTGGCAGCGGCGCGACCCCACGCCCGACACTGAAGAGAACGAATACAAGGAAGAGCACTACCAGCGCATCGCGTATGCGAACGAGCACTTCGCCGCAGGTATACCGGGATGGAAAACCGATCGCGGACGAATGTACATCGTTTTCGGCAAGCCCGATGAAATCGATTCGCATCCCTCAGGTGGAACCTACGAACGCCCCATGGAAGAGGGCGGCGGCGAGACCTCGACTTTTCCTTTTGAGGACTGGCGCTATCGTTACATCGAGGGTATCGGCCAGGAAGTTATCATGGAGTTCGTCGACACTTGCATGTGCGGCGATTATCACATGACTCTGGACCGTTCTGAGAAAGACGCACTGCTCATGACCCCCAACGCCGGACTGACCCTTTATGAGCAGATGGGAATGGCAAATAAATCCCAACGTTTCCAGGGAAGCGGATTAGAGCGCCTGGGCATGGGACCTGAGAGCGCTACGCTCCAGACTAAAGAGTTCGACCGCCTGGAGCAGTTCGCCAAACTGCAGGCCGCTCCTAAAGTGAAATTTGCGGATCTCGAGGAGGAAGTGAACTCCAAGATGATCCTGAATCCGATGCCGTTTGATGTGCGCACGGACTTCGTGAAAGTGACGAGTGATACCGTTCTGGTGCCGATCGCGATTCAGTTGAAGAATCGCGACATCACTTTCGTGAATAAAGACGGCATCCAACGCGGTACGGTGAATATCTTTGCTCGCTTGACCACGCTGACCGGCAAAGTGGTCCAGACTTTTGAAGATCCCGTGCAGGTAGATGTCCCCGCTGAGCTTCTTCCCCGCACAGCCGAAAATTCCTCCATTTATACCAAGGCCGTACCGCTGCGCCCGGGATTGTACAAGCTCTATGTTGCGGTGAAAGACGTGAATGGCGACCGCAAAGGGGTTTGGAGCCGCAGCATCAAGGTTCCCGAATTTTCCGACGACAAGCTTTCCACTTCGACTCTGGTGGTTGCCGACGTGATGGAACCAGTTCCCACGAAGGACATCGGTACTGGAATGTTCGTGATCGGAACTACCAAAGTCCGGCCACGCGTGGCGCCGGCCGACGGCAAGCCAGCCCTCTTTAAAAGGGACAAAGATCCCAAGTTGAATTTCTGGATGCAGGTCTATAATCTCGGCGTGGATGAGAAGACGCACAAGCCTTCCGCCACATTCGAGTACGACATCACTAACCTCGCAACCAACAGGCAAGTGGTTCAGAAAACAGAAACGACCGATACCATGGGAAACGTGGGCGAACAGGTAACGCTGCAGAAATCGATCGTGGCCGCCAACCTGCCGCCTGGCACGTACAAGATCGAAATCAAGGTGAACGACAACGTCTCGAAACAAACGGTGAATCCGTCGGCGCTCTTTGCCGTGGAATAATACGGCCGTGGAGTACCACGGAAAGAACAATAACTCCCTGCGATTCTCCCCCAGGGGGTGGGGTGGAGTGAGACTGCATAACCTGAAATTTCGTAGCCTCGGAACTTGGACTATCCTGCTGGGATTGTCGCTTCCCGTTTGGGCTGCCGAGCAGCCGGGAGCGATCTCGGGATATGTCCGAAGTAATTCGGGCACTCCGCAGATGGGAGCGGTCGTGCAGATCCTCGGCGCGGCCAATCGCACCCTGACCGTTTTCACCGACGGAGCCGGTTTCTATACAGCTACCGGGCTACTGCCTGGTTTCTACTCCCTCAAAGTTACAGCGCCTTCTTTTCTGCCCGCATGGCGCGAAAGAGTCGGACTTCGCCCCGGCGCCAGCCTTAACGTCAACGTGACTTTGAGCACTTTATTGGGCGTCATGCAGTTGGGCCCGATCCGTCCCGTTCAGGATGATGATGACTGGAAGTGGACTCTGCGATCAGTGGCGAACCGGCCAATTCTGCGCGTGTTGGATGACCCCATTTCCAATGGGATCGCGGACCCCGCCGAAAAGCAAAGCCACAGTTTGAGCGGCACTCTCTCGTTTCTAGCCGGTTCAGCTGTGGGCGGTTACGGCACCGGGTCCGACATGAATACCGGCTTTACTCTGGAGCGCTCGATCTATTCCGAGGGACAACTCGCTTTCAGTGGTGAAGTAGGCTATAGCGGCAATACTGTGCCTGCCGGAGTGCTGCGCACAACTTTTTCCAATCGATTGGACGATGGTTCCGCGCCCACGCTAGGTGTCACGGTGCGCCGTTTTTCTCCGACCGATCCCAGCCTGCATAATGCCGCCTTGCAGGGGCTTTCCCTTTCTGCAGGGGACGACTTCACAGTCGCCGATGTCCTGGAATTAAAATTCGGCAGTGAGCTTCAAACTGTCCAATTCCTTGGACATGCAAGCGCGTTTCGCCCCTACGGCTCGGCTCATCTTCAAGTCACACCCAACACTGTTCTCGAGTATGACTATGCCACGTCTCGTCCCGATCCGCGGGCAGAGAAGGGATTTGATTCTTCTCCGGCTGACCTCAGTGAATCCAATCCTCGCATCAGCTTGCTCAATTTCACTCCCAGAATCGAAAGCGCTCACCATAACGAAGTAAGCCTCTCGCGGCGTGTGGGAAAGAACAAGATTCAAGTCGCTGCCTACTCCGACCGCGTGGACGATCCTGCGCTGCTCGGTACCGGTTTGCCCGCCACTGCCGGCGGATTCCTGTTACCCGACGTTTCCTCGGGTACCTTCACTTATGGCGGCAACACTCTCGATACCAGCGGACTTAGGTTCGTGCTACAGCGCAAGTTTTCCAATGATCTGACCGGCACCATCGACTGCGCCTATGGCGGTGTTCTCAATCTGTCGCAGCCAGATGTGTCCCTTCAACAGGTTCAGCAATACTTGACAACTCAGCGCCGTCATACGGTTGCTGCGAAATTGAGCGGAACAACAGCGCACACGCATACGCGCTGGATCGCTTCTTATCGCTGGGTGAATGGCCCAGCTCTCACCCCGGTCGACATGTATAACGCTTCGATCGGACAAAGTGATCCTTTCCTGAACATTTTTATCCGCCAGCCCATCCCCAACTTGGGCGGCCACGTAGAAGCTATCATCGACGTGCGCAATCTCCTGGCGCAAGGCTACGTTCCCGTCCTCGCTCAAGACGGTCAAACCGTCTATCTTGTCCAGACCGCACGTTCTGTTCGCGGCGGCGTTTCGTTCACCTTCTAAGCGCGAACTGCGTCCGCCGACACAAACCTTTTGTATTGAAAGTTTTACGTGGGCGCATCGGAAAAACCGATTCTAAAATTCTCCTTCACAGCTAGTTCATACACCTTTCCATATTTCAATACAGTAAAGTCCGTATTCTCGTATCTCCTTACCCCCGCCTCCTTCTTACAACTTATTGGAATACATATAGTTACAGAAAATTTACATTGGCTCAAAAAGTGCCTTCTTATGTTCCTACCAGGACTTGGCTCGGGGCGATCGTCAAGCCCGAAAAATCGACTTCACATCGAGGGCGACAATGGAGAGGCATATGCGACATTGGTTTGGTCTTATTTCTTGCAGTCATGCTAATTGCGGCCAGCGCATTCGGGCAGACGTTCCGCGGCTCGATCAACGGCACTGTGACCGATCCCACAGGAGCGGTGGTTCCCAGCGCTAGCGTCAAGGCTACCGATAATGCGACGGGGGTGGTTCACGACGCCACCACAACAAGTGATGGCCAGTTTTCCTTTCAGGACTTGGGTCTGGGAACTTACACCATCACGGTCAGCGCAGCAGGTTTCACTCCGGTTACAGTAGAAAAAATTGAAGTAACCGCTGGCGGCGCTTACACGCTGCCGGTCAAGCTGAAGGTTGGATCCGCAGGGACCTCTGTGGAAGTCTCGGCCGCCGCTTTGTCGCTCGATACTACGACCGCGGCGCAAGACAATACTCTTACCACCGAGGCAGTGGAAGACGTTCCCATGAACGGGCGTGACTTCACCCAATTTGCGGCAGTCCAACCCGGCTACGGTGGATACTCCGTAGGCGGCTTCGGTTCACTCAATGGCACTCGCGCCAACCAGATGAACTGGCAGATCGACGGCGTCGACAACAATGACTTCTGGCACAACATTCCTGCGGTAAACCAGGGCGGTGTGTCCGGCATTGCGGGCGTGATCATGCCGCTCGATGCCATCGATGAGTTTGGAGCCCAAACTCAATCCACCGCCGAAGGCGGACGCAACGCCGGCGGCATCGTGAACGTGGTACTGAAGTCAGGCAGCAACGACATTCATGGCAGCGTGTATTATTTCAACCGCAACACTGCATTCGGCGCGGCCTCGCCTTTCTTCAATCCCAGCACGCTCCCGGCCGACGTCTCTCATGCCAAGCCTCCCCTGCGCAATGAGAATTATGGTTTCTCGCTCGGTGGCCCGATTTTTAAGGACAAGACATTCTGGTTCGTTACGTTCGAGAGGCAAAAATATACCATCGGCCTCTCCGGGCTCAATACCGAGCCTTCTCAGGCCTATCAGAATGACGCGCTTGCCTTGCTCGCCGCGAACGGCATCCCAGAGAGCCCGATCTCGCAGCAGATGGCGGCGAACTTCTGGCCCAGCTACATCAACAATCTGCCCGCGCAGCCGGATAACTATTTTGCTACTAATCCTTCCATTGGGTACAGCTACAACGGCGTAATCAAACTCGACCACAACTTCAATGACAAGGAACATCTTTCTGCCCGATGGTTTGGCGGACAAGGTGACCAGATTGCGCCGCTCGGCGGAAGCGCGGCTTTGGCGACGGCAAGTTCGAACTTGTCGTACTACTTCGAGAAGGCGCCGATCCACGTTTACAACTACGCCATTACGCTGAATTCTGTTCTTACACCGCGCATGACAAACCAGCTTCTGTTTGGAGTGAACTATTTCAATCAGGTGTTCAACGACGCCAACCACAGTTTCAACACAGCGTCCTACGGTCTCGATCTCAGCCCGGATGCGCTGATCAATGGCCAGCCGATTCTGGGCGCTCCAAATATTGTCATCAACGGTTTCGAGCAGGTCGGAATCACGGCTCCTGAAGGCCGGAACGACATCACCGGAATGCTGGCCGACATAGTTTCTTACAACATCGGCAAGCATCAGTTCCGCTTTGGCGGCGAGTTCCGCCAGGGCCATGTGGACGAATTTTACTTCCGCAAGTCGCTGGGTAAGTTCGTGTTTGACGGCTCGCAAGGACCGTGGGCGACGTATTGCACCGCGAATCCAACTGCCACGGGCTGCACGAACGCTTTGGGCGCTGTCGATCCCAACATCTTCGCTCTCGCGGATTTCCTGGCGGGCGATATTCAGTCCGGAGGCATTGCGGTCGGCGATGCGGAACGAAAAATCGTAGTCAATGGCATCGATTTCTTCGGCCAGGACGCGTGGCAGGTCACCCGCAGATTCAACCTCAACTGGGGTCTGCGGTGGGACTACTTCGGTCCGCTGCATAACGGAACCAAGGACCTTGCAGTATTCGACGCCAATGCGGGTGAAATCAAGATCCAGGGTAATGGCATCAGCAGCATCTTTCCCCCGGACAAAAACAACTTTGCCCCACGCCTCGGCTTCGCTTATCAACCCACCAGCCACGAAGATTTGGTGGTGCGCGGCGGTATCGGAGTTTTCTACGATCAGATCAACATGAATCCGTTCCTCGATTTCCGTCCCCCTAATAACGCCGACGGACTCGAGGACAATCCAGCCGGTCCGCATCCGGTTTCCACCTACAGCTTGACCAACACGCAATGGCAGCCGGGCGTGGCTTTGTTTCCTGGCGTTTCGACCTGCATCACCGGTAACGTCGCTACCGATCCGAACTGCGGCACTTCCGTCTACGACGTCTTTTCGGTCAGCCAGAATTTCCGCACGCCGTACTTTTTCAACTACAACCTGAACGTCCAGAAGAGCTTCGGGAACGGTATGGCTGTGTGGCAGGTGGGCTATGTGGGCAGCGAAGGCCGCAAGCTCTCGATTATGCTGGACATCAATCAATTCGGCCAGCTTTCAACGCAATACCCGAACTTTGGAGGAGTTAATCAGCTCAACAGCATCGGCACCTCCAACTACAATTCGTTGCAGAGCACGTTGCGGCTGCGGGCCTGGCACGGGCTGACTACAACGCTTGCTTATACATGGGCGCACGAACTGGATGAGGTTTCAGCTTATCGAGGCGCTCTGCCGTATGACAGCACCAATCTGAAAGCCGAGTACGGCAACGGCGACTTCGATACCCGGCAGAATCTCTCGGCGACTCTTACCTGGGACATTCCTGGATCCGAGCACGGCCCGAAGTGGCTGTCGCACGGATGGTCGATCAACAGTCTAATGACCTTCCACGGCGGCCAGCCGCTGGATGAAGTCCGCACCGGATATGACATTATCGGCGACCCATTTGCCGGTGTGTCGCACAGCTTCGTGAAGACTGCGGCGTTCACCGGAGTGCAATGGATCAACCCGGCTGCGTTCTGTCTGCCTGTAGCGGACGGCGGCGCACCCGGTTCCTGCTCCGGACCGAACGTCTTCGGCGGCGACCTGCGTCGCAACCAGATTTACGGTCCCGGTTTCGCCGATGTCGATATGTCCGTGTTCAAGAACATTCCGATCACTGAGCGCTTCCACGCCCAGTTCCGCGCGGAGCTCTTCAACGTCTTCAATCGCATCAATCTCGCTTCCGGCGTCGGCGCCACCAGTCCCGGCAGTGGCGCTATTACCGATACCATTGGCGACTTCAATGGAGCCCCTGGGATCGGCCCCGGCGAAGCGTTCAACATGCAGTTAGGTTTGAAGATACTTTTCTAACCTGACGTACGGTGATTTGCCCCTGCCGCGCCACGGCAGAGGCTTTTTTTCGTCGATAGCGCCGGGTCGGGCGTCACAAGGCCAGCCCTCGTCATCCGTCCAACGTCTTTCGTCACCTCGCTGCCTAGTTACGCCGATGTTACCCTCTGTTTGTAAGCGCACCTCATAAAGCTTTGTTTCGGAGATCTAGCATGCGCAACCCGTCTGGAATGAGTAGTCATTTCATGAGAATTAGCGCCGTCTTAATTTTCGGTGTCTATGTATCCGCTCCGCTTTATGCGCATCACCTCAAAAAGGGCGCAACGACCAGCCTGCCTGTAACTACTCAATCCTCCCAGGCGCGCGAACTCTACGCGAAGGGAATGATTGATTACGAGAATCTTTATCTGGAGCGCTGCAATGACGATTGGCGCGCGGCCGTCAAAGAAGATCCCACTCTCGCCGTCGCCTGGGCTTGGATCGCTTTCAACAGTTCCAATCCTGTGGAAGTAAGCCACGCGCGCGCCAAGGCCAAAGAATTCGCGCCGAAGGCAACGCCGGGCGAACAGCTAATGGTTGCCTGGATTTCCAAAGTGCAAGAAGGAGATTTTCTCGGCGGCATCTCTGCCATGAATGACATGCTGGAGATGTATCCCCACGATAAGCACCTGTTTTATCTTGCTGGCAACTGGCTAATGGGAGAAAACGGACCGGACCAAGCCCAGCGCATGATGGAGAAAGCTCTGGCCATCGACAAAAATTTCCCACCTGCTCTGAACGATCTTGCCTATGCCGAGGCTCGCAACCGGAGATTTGTTACGGCGTTTGCGGCTATGGATCGCTATGTGGCTCTGCTTCCCAAGGAACCGAATCCGCAAGATTCCTACGGGGAACTGCTGCGCATGGCGGGCAACTTCGAGGGATCCCTTGCGCACTATCGCGCTGCGCTCAAGATCGATCCGGATTTCGTGACCTCGCAGGTCGGTCTGGGCGACACTTACGCTCTCATGGGCAATCAGGCGCAGGCCCGTATTGAATATGACAAGGCCATCCGCTTCGCTCACAATGAAGCCGACCGCCTGACTTACAGCATGCAGAAGGCGATGACTTATGTGCGCGAGGGAAGAATCGCGGAAGCTGACAGGGAATATCTGGTGATCGCGGCAACCGCCCGCGCCAAGGAACAAGGCTTACAGGAATCGCAGGCCCTCCGTCAATTGGCGGAGTATCAGAAGGACGACACCGTCGCGTTAAGAAATCTGCAGGCAGCCGAAGACGCGCTCCATCGTCACTCGGTCATTTCTCCTTCCGATCGCGATGAAGAGATGTCGCGCATCCTGCGCAATCGCGTTGTGCGGGCCGCCAGCGCTGGCAACCATGCTCTCGCCGACGGGTCGCTGCAACAACTCGAATCTCTGGCCAACAGCAGCCGCAACCGCGTGATTCAGAGTTCTTATCAGGGCGCTGCCGGCGCGTTGCTTATGAGCCAGAAGAAGTATCAGGACGCGATCGCACCCCTCGAAGAGGATCAAGACGATCCCTTCAGCATGGAATTGCTGGTGCAGGCCTACTATCAGACCTCCGCAACCGATAAGCTCCACGAGGTGGAAGCCAAGCTACGCGGAACCAACGTGCCTACCATAGAGCAGGCTCTTGTAGTCCCCGCGGTTCGCAGCAAGCGGCCTATTATCTAGAAGCTAGCTGCAAACAGGTTCGGGCGGGTAGGGAAGGGTACGGCGTCCGTCCGCCCACCAAATCGCGAACGAACCGAGATTTCGACCATATCGGAACTTTCCTTTCTCGACGCCTGCCGGAACGTCTCGTCCAATTTCCCGCCTTGGTGTAGAGTAGTTGGGCAGTTCGCCAGCCATGAAGATCGATACAGAGCGCCGCGCCGGTACTAGAATTCCTTCGCGCGTTCCCGCGCGGGTGCGAACACCGCAGGGCGCCGATCAGACCGCCCAGACCCGCGATGTCAGCGCCAACGGAGTTTTTCTTTATACGACTTCGCGCATGGAAAAGGGTTCGGACGTAGAACTGGTTTTGATTCTTCCGCCGGAACTCACTGCGGGCGAGAAATGCTGGGTCTGCTGTCAGGCTACAATCGTTCGAGTCGAGGAAGAGGGTTCAGCGTTTGGCGTGGCCGCCCGGATCCGACGCATGGATCTTCTGCCCGAAGCCGCGGTCTGATCGAATTCCGCGCCATTTCAGGGCACTTTCCCGAAAAAATTCCCGTTCTTGCCTCGTCGAGTGGAATGCACATTCACGATTGGATTAATATATTCGAAAATCTTAGGAAAAGGCTTCCCATTGCAGTGCGCTCCTGCAATAATGGCGGCCCTAGAATTGCTCTGGCCAATTTAAGCTTCCGAGGTGGGCCCAGGTATGTTAATTGAAAAACTGGCGGCCGGTGTGGTGCAGGTACAGACACCCATTGGTCCGCGTTACGTGATGCCATCCTTTCTTCAGCGGCTATACTTGATATGGATGTTCCGCAATTTTCCCATTCTCCCTCACGCCGTGCTCAATCTGCGGCAGCAAAGGATGATCAATCGCATGTGCAGCGAACAACGTTTTGCTTCGATGGCATATGCTGATGGCATGGATGAGGCGCCGGTCATCGGCACGGTCGAGCGCCGTCCGCCGATCGGAGCCGATCAGTTGTCCATGCGGCGGCCCGTGACCAGCGAGTCGAGAAATCTGACAGCGGAAGCACGCCAGCGTTTGTAACGTCAGTAAGTCCAAAGAATTTCTTCGTGTGGTCTCAGAAATCGGTGTGCGGTTTTCCTCGCTGCGACGCTCCATCTCGCCTGCAGGGCGATGAGAAACTCCTGGCTCGTTGAACCTGGGTCCGCACTGCGGCCAGCGATTGGATCTTACGAGCGGGCGCTGGCCCTAAATCCGGGAAAATACGAAGCCCTTCATAATCTGGGAAACGTCTTCCAGTCGCAGGGCAGGCTGGAAGCGGCTAAGGAATGTTATGAAAAGGTATTAATTTCGCAACCCAATTACGCCAAGGCCTGGCACAGCCTTGGCACGATTTTTCACTCCTTGGGCGATATGGATGCGGCATTAGCCCAATACCGAGCAGCCCTGGCTTTGCAATCAGATTTTGCTGAAGCCGCTTTCGGCGAATCGCTGGCACAATTATTTCGCGGCGAATTCAGCACAGGCTGGCGCAACTACGAACGGCGCTGGCAGAGCAAAGAACACGTAACGCCCATGCGTTCTTATCCGCAACCGCTCTGGTCGGGCGCCAAGCTCGCCACAGGACGTTTGTTGATTTGGGGAGAGCAGGGTGTCGGCGACGAAATCATGTTTGCCGGACTTATCCCGGACGTGGTGAGCATAAACAATTCTTGCCTGTTGGAGTGCGATTCGCGGCTGAGGCCGCTCTTCGCTCGTTCGTTTCCCGACGTGCAAGTGATTTCTAGCCGACTTAGTGCGCAGGAAGATCTGCGATCTCAAGAGCCGGCGGCGGAGGTGGACTTTTCTGCGCATTTGCCCAGCGGGAGTTTGCCGCGTTTGTTCCGAAAAAATCGCGCTTCTTTTGCCGCCGCGCCCTACCTCATTCCTGATCCGGTTGCGCGAAAGACATTCCGCGCCCGTTATGCCGATGGTCGCCGCCTGATCGGGCTGGCTTGGCATACGAACAATCGCAAGACGGGCCGCTCCCGATCCGTTGAGCTATCTCTCTTTGCTTCGTTATTTGCGCGACCCGATATTCGCTGGATTAGCCTGCAATATGGAGATCGTGAATCGTTAGAAAAGCAGGCGTCAGCGGCAGCGGCGCCGGTTTTGATCGATCTCTCAGTTGATCAATTCGCAAACATCGATTTATTTGCGGCACAAATTGCAGCGCTGGACCTGGTGGTCACCATCGACAATTCGACTGCCCATCTCGCGGGCGCGTTGGGATTCCCACATTTGTTCTGCTGCCGTTCGCGGCAGATTGGCGATCGCTGCAAACGGGCGACGAGTGCCTTTGGTATCCGAGCCTGCGACTCTTCCGGCAAACAGCAGGAGGCGATTGGCACTCAGTGGTACAAAGAATACGCGATGCCTTGTAAACTCGTCATCGCCAAGCAAAGAGTTTAGATAGCTCTACAGCGGTTTTTTCCTACCTCACACGCTCCCGTACTCTGAGAAGATGACGCTCTTTGCTCTCTTCCGTCGACAGCAGATTGTCATCTTCGGTGCGTAAGGACGGACTCCGATGTTTCCATGAACTTCTGCGGTGATCGCCGAGTCTCGGCAAGGATTCTAATGCGTCAAAGGTTGCTGGCGTAATTTGCATGCACAACGGCATGTTTTGCATACCGTAGCACGCGGCGATCATCTAAATTAAGTACATGCGAAACGCCAAAGCTTACTCCGCTGCCAGCGCGACATCGCCGCTCGCCTTTAGCACGATCCCGAGGCGCGAACCAACCGAACACGACGTACAGATCGAAATACTGTTCTGCGGTATTTGCCACTCTGATCTTCACTCCGTGCGGAATGAGTGGAGCGAATTTATGCCCACTGTGTATCCGATTGTTCCGGGCCACGAGATTGTCGGTCGCGTCACCAAGGTCGGCCGCGCTGTTACGAAGTTCAAGCCGGGCGACCTCGCCGCAGTTGGCTGCATGGTCGATTCGGACGGCACCTGTCCCGAGTGTCGGGCTGGCTTTGAGCAGTTCTGCCCGAACCTCACACTCACGTTTAATATGCCGGACAAGCACCTGGGAGGCGTCACCTATGGCGGCTACTCCGAGAGCATTGTCGTGGACCAGAAATTCGTTCTGCGCGTTCCTTCGAATTTGAACCTCGCCGCAACTGCTCCTTTGCTCTGCGCCGGAATCACCACCTACTCGCCCATGCGCCGGTGGGGCGTCACGAAGGGAAAAAAAGTTGGCGTAATCGGGCTAGGCGGCCTGGGCCACATGGCCGTGAAGTTCGCTCATGCGCTCGCCGCCCAAGTAGTTGTCTTCACGACTTCACCGAATAAGAAGGAGGACGCGCTTCGTCTTGGCGCCGATGCAGTCGTGGTCTCGCGCAATGCCGACGAGATGCAGAAGCCCACCGAGAGCTTCGATTTCATCCTCGATGCCGTTTCTGCCGACCACGACATCAACGCCTATCTCAACCTGCTCCGCCGCGACGGAAACTTAACGATCGTGGGTGCGCCGGCGAAGCCTCTTGCCGTCTCTGCCTTCGGGCTGATCACGCGGCGTCGCAGTTTTTCGGGCTCGAACATCGGCGGCATCGCCGAAACCCAGGAGATGCTCGATTTCTGTGGACACCACGACATCACCGCCGATGTCGAGGTCATCCCAATCCAGAAGGTCAACGAAGCCTACGAGAGACTGCTCAAGTCAGACGTGAAGTACCGCTTCTCTATCGATATGGCTTCTCTCAGATCTGAATGAACGATGAATAAGCACTCTCGCTTCTCGGCTAGTCGAATTTGAAAGGAAAACTTAATGAAGAAACGCAAGCTTGGAAAAAGCAATCTTGAGGTGTCTGCTCTCGGCTTCGGCTGCATGGGAATGAGCTTTGGTTACGGTCCAGCTGGGAACAAGCAGGAGATGATCTCGGTTATTCGCGCAGCCGTGGAACGCGGCGTCACATTTTTCGACACTGCGGAAGTATACGGCCCGTTTACGAATGAAGAGCTCGTGGGTGAAGCTCTTGCTCCGTTCCACGAAAGAGTGGTGATCGCAACCAAGTTCGGGTTCAAGCTGGATCCGACAACCGGCAAACAGGCCGGGCTCGACAGTCGGCCGGAGCACATCAAGGAAGTCGCCGAGGCCTCGCTCAAGCGACTCAAGACTGATGTCATCGACTTGTTTTATCAGCACCGCGTTGATCCCAACGTGCCGATTGAAGACGTTGCGGGAGCTGTGAAAGAGCTGATACAGCAGGGCAAGGTCCGGCACTTCGGACTCTCTGAAGCAGGAGTTCAGACCATCCGCCGAGCGCATGCAGTGCAGCCAGTTACTGCACTCCAGAGCGAATACTCACTTTGGTGGAGGGAGCCTGAAGCGGAGGTGATACCGACTCTGGAGGAGCTCGGGGTCGGATTCGTTCCATTTAGCCCCTTGGGTAAAGGCTTCCTCACGGGCAAGATCAGCGAAGATACGAAGTTTGACAAGAGCGATTTCCGCAACATCGTCCCGCGCTTCACGCCAGAAAACCGAAAAGCGAATCAGGCGTTTGTGGATCTGCTTGGCAGATTCGCGCGACAGAAGAAAGCGACACCTGCTCAGATCGCGCTCGCTTGGCTGCTTGCACAGAAACCGTGGATCGTGCCCATCCCGGGCACTACCAAGCTCCATCGCCTCGAAGAAAACATCGGTTCCGCTGACGTCCAACTCTCGCCCGATGATCTCCGTGAACTGAAGGTCGCAGCGTCAAAGATTCCGGCACAAGGCGCCCGGTATCCCGAAGAGCTGCAAAAAATGGTGGGCCGCTAAGAAATTGGAACGAATGCCGAGGTGTTATATGGGGTTGAAATCTAGGGCTGGGCATTCATGGGCTGCAGCTCGGAACGATGTTCGCGCGAGCTAGACATCAAGTCGCGTTCAGTATGCGCGGACGGACGGGAGCAGGCGTGCGACCGGTTTCGAGAATTGAACGTGAAAGGAGTAACCAGGATGAGTAAAGAACCGACAGCTGCGCAGAAGATGCTCGGTGACTTCGCCCCAAAGCTGGTTGATCTAACAGATCGCGTACTTTTCGGAGAAGTATGGGAGCGCCCGGAGCTTTCCAAGCGCGACCGTAGTCTAGCCACCGTGGCGGCGCTGGTCGCGATGAATCGTCCGGATCAGTTGCGGTTTCACCTGGGCTATGCCGTGCAGAATGGCGTCAAGAAGGAGGAATTGATTGAGGTCATCACGCATCTGGCGTTTTATCAGGCTGGCCGAACGCAATGAGCGCCATCATGGTCGCAAAAGAGGTGTTCTCCAAGGGCTGAAAGCCGGAAGCTATTCAGATGCTCCTTTCGTTAAAGTGGTGAGCGCGGAAGGAATCGAACCTTCAACCTACTGATTAAGAGTTATGTTTCCCGATGTGGCTACAGCGTAGACAACTGTAGTCGTCACAATAACTTAACGATCAAAAGACCCGCATGGACGGTTTCCGAAAAGCGCTGGAAAAGTTGGCGAAATCGAACGGCATCTAATTGCGAAGGACACAAAAAGGACACAGCGCACGCGCCGATAGTCCCGGCAACTGATTCCCTTCCCGCCAGTCTGGGAGCTTTGCGTTCTCTAAAATCCCATTCTGTCTGTAGCCCAAATCCGTTGCCGGGTTGTGCGTGGTCGTGATGGGCAGCAACATGGTTGGAATTATACGGGTCCGTGCTCTTGAGTTTTGATGTGGACAGTCGTGGCAGCGCAAAGCAGCGCAATCCGTGTCCTCATCGCGAAATCCTTCCTTGCATGGAGGCCGAAATCAATCGGCCAAGACCGGTAGGGAGGAGCTTTCCGCTTTCTGGAATTGACTCGCAACCGATTCCGGAAGTGCCTCTTCTAGCTTTCGTGATAGCCATTCTTGAAGCTCAGACTTGTGCTCCTTCGAAAGCGACACAAAGCGAACACCGAGATGGCCCGTTTTCAGCCAGCAGATCGTCGATTCTGCCACGAACGGTCCTTTGTGATCGGGTAACGTGAACTGAATCTGCACGTCCTCTCCGATTTTAAGCGGAACGAACGTGCTCAGGGCCATGCCCCCTGCGCTGATGTTCACGCCCTGGCAGCGAACTTCCGGTATGTTTCGTCTTAGAACGGTTACCGGAATAGAGATGGGACACCGGAAATAGCGCCGTCGTTCTCTCAGTATCAGTCCGTAGGCAGGCTTAAGTGCGCTGCGGATTGACTGCGTAGACAGAGGCCTCTCAAAGACAAACTCCGACCTCTTCCGGAAGGCTGTGCCTTCCGCATCACTGCCGCTGATGGCAAACGTCACCGCTGTTCGGTTCGATGGGGAGAGATGCACCTCGTCCAAGATCAGTCCGGACTGTTCTCCTAGTTGGAGATCAACGATAACGGCATCGAACTTTCGTCGGTTCAATAGACCAACGGCCGCTGGCACTTCCTGACAGACATCAGGCGAAATGGACAATTCTTGTAGGGCGTGGCTGAACTGCTGAATTGTGACTGGATCAGCGGACACCAAAAGCGCAACTCCGACTGCCATAATGAAATACACTCCTTATAATGTCTTCGGTCACGATTGTCTCCCGGTTGCTTGTGCTCGGGCCTGCGGCTCGGGACTGTCGCCGCGTAGCTTGCCAGCAACTTTGTCAACTGCCAAAGGCTTGCTGAAATAGTAACCTTGAATCTCGTCACACTGGTGCGCCCGCAGGAATGACATTTGTGCTTCGGTTTCTACGCCTTCAGCAATGACCTTGAGCCTCAGGCTTTTCGCCATGCTGATGATTGCGGTTGTGATCGCCGCGTCATCAGGATTCACGGCGACATCTCGGATAAACACGCGGTCGATTTTGAGCTTGCTGACCCGAAACTGTCTCAAGTAGCTGAAGCTGGAATAGCCAGTTCCGAAGTCGTCAATCGCTAGGGTCACCCCCATGGCCTTTAATTCCTGAACAACTGATAACATCAGGTCCGCATTGGCTAGGAGTAGGCTTTCTGTTAGCTCCAGTTCGAGGTATTGCGGGGCGAGCCCGGTCTCGTGGAGCACCCTCTGAATGAGTCCGCAGAAGCCCTCTTGACGAAACTGGACCGCAGATACGTTCACCGCTACCGACACTGCGGGAATCCCCTCGTCTTGCCATTTCCGAGCCTGTGAACAGGCTGTCCTGAGCACCCATTCCCCAATCGGCACGATCAGTCCGATGTTCTCAGCAATTCGTATGAACCTGTCCGGGGGCACAAGGCCCAATTCCGGGTGTTGCCAGCGGAGGAGTGCTTCCAGTCCGGTGATCCTGCCCGTGGCAATATCCATCTGCGGTTGATACATCAGAAAAAGTTGTTCTTGGGCAAGTGCCGAACGCAAGCCGCTTTCTAAGGTCAACCGCTCGACCGCCTGCGCGTTCATGTCTTCGGTGAAGAAGCGAAAGTTGTTACGGCCGTCCGCCTTGGCGCTATACATAGCCGCATCGGCGTTCTTGATCAGCGTTTCGCAATCCGCGCCGTGTTCCGGGAAAATGCTGATGCCGATGCTGCAACTAACATTGAGGGAGTGCCCTTGAATGACAAATTCAGCGGTCATTGCATCCATAAGCCGTTCAGCGGCAACGGCTGCGTCGGGTGTGTCCTTTACGTGAGTCAACGCGATCAGGAATTCGTCGCCACCGAGCCGGGCGACGGTGTCCTGCTCACGCCCCCACGCCTTAAGTCGTTCTGCAACTTCCTGCAGGAGGAGGTCGCCAACCGAATGCCCTAGTGAGTCGTTGATATCTTTAAACCTGTCGAGGTCAAGGAACAAAAGCCCGAGTTTGTTCTTTTGCCGACGAGCACTGGCGAGGGCCTGATTCAATCGATCCTGAAGAAGCCTGCGATTGGGTAGCCCCGTCAGAGCATCGTAAAAGGCTAAGAATTGGACTTGTTCCTCGGCGACTTTGCGCTCTGTGATGTCCTCAATTATGCCTTCATGGAGCATGATGTTGCCGCCGGCGTCACGCACTGCTCTCAAATTCGTCAACACCCACTTTTTTGTGCGATCTCTACGGTAGACTTCCACTTCGGCACCACGCACTACGCCCTTCTCGCCCAGCACATGTCTCAATTCATCCATCTGGTTGGGATGGACAAATAGCTGGAGTACTACGTTCGAGACTTCCGCGAGGAACTGTTCCGGAGAATCGTAGCCATGCATTTGCGCCAACGCGTAGTTGACGCTTAGAGGCCGACCTTCGGGAGTGGTCTGAAAAATTCCAACGACCGCATCTTCGAAGATAGTCCGGTACTTTTCTTCCGCTTGCCGAAGGGCTTGCTCAGCCTGCTTACGTTCGGTAATGTCCTGCTTGATGGCCACGAAGTGTGTATCGGCGGCATTGTCGACGTCTTGGATCACAGGCGTGATCGTCATCTCTTCGGTGTAGGTTGTTCCATCTTTTCGCCTATTCACAATCTCGCCTTGCCACACCTCGCCTGATGAAATGGTTGACCAGAGCTTAGCGTAATAGCTTTCAGGTTGCTCTCCGGATTTCCACAGGCGAGGATTCTTGCCCAATGCCTCTTCCTTGCTGTAGCCAGTCATGGTCGTAAACGCATGATTTACCCAGACGATTGTTCCGTGTCGGTCTGTGATTGTGATCGCGTTTGCGGCCGCTTCTAGCGCGGCTGATTGCAGTCGCGATTGTTTTTCTGTGCGCCTGAAAGCAGTAATATCTCGTGCAATCCTCGACACCCCGACAAGTTTCCCAGTTTCGTCTCTGATCGGAGAAAGCGACAGGGACACGTCGATGATCGTGCCATCGCTCTTGAGGCGTTGCGTCCGAAAGGACGCTATGGTGTTCCCTTCTGCAACCTTTTGCAAAAGAACGTGAAGCTCCGCATGTTTCTCTGGCGGAACGAGAAACGAAATGTTCCGACCTAGTGCTTCGACAGCAGAATAGCCATAAACCCGCTCTGCCCCACGATTCCAGTTAGTTACGTTGCCATCCAGCTCTGTGCCAATTATGGCGTCGTCCGATTGTCCGACGATGGCCGCGAGCCGCAGCAGTTCTTGTTGCGCAGCTTTCTCCCGCTGACGAACGATGAAGCTGATGCAGAACCCAACACAGCCTGCGAAGAGGACGGCGGTGATGTCAGATGCCAGAGCGGACAGTCGAGAAAACACTATTTGCTTCGTGATCTCGTAGACCACCATCGCGCACAACGCCACGAGTCCGACGCGCAAAGCCCTGAGGATTTGAGACTGCTTAGACATCATATGAGTAAGAAGTGTGCTTCCACTCCGCCCCTTCCCCTAATTCGACTACGCAATCGGCCGGGGGCCTAATTACCGAAGTTCCGGCCGCTTGCGGCGGCCGGGGTGTGCGTCCTTCTAGTCTGTTTACGCTTCACCAATCCGTGTCATGGTCGCGTAGCGCAGGAAACCTGTCGCGAGAGCAGCTAAGAAAAATGGCTCAAAACGTATACCCGTGGGCCAGCAGTCAGCGCTGGCAAAACAGGGGCAAAAAGCCGCATAAAATGAGGTTGAGGATTTCACCCTTATGGGCCGGGGGCTGAAAAATCTTTAAGTAAGTCCAAAAACGTTTTTTCTGATTCCTGATTCACCTACTTGGCGACGAAGCAGAACTGCTGAGGCTGAGGCTGAGGCTGCCGCCTCCGCGTTGGCCGTCCTGTTTTTGTCAATTGACAGTTCCCGGTAATCGGGCTTGCGTCGCGACGAGAGGCTGTCCGTTCGTTGCAAACTGACCAGTTCTTTAAAGATCTCTAGCCGCAATAGTGTCGGAGCGGACATTCGAGGCAATTTCTGGCGCCGGTGCTTTCGATTTGGGCTGACTTCCTACATGCCGACTAAGGGAAGGGCTTTGGGTTCCATTCGCATAACCGCCGGAAAGGCGCGGGATGCGTTGTGCGCAGCCAGGTGCTTCAACAAGGCTGTTGCACGAGATGTGGCTAATCTCGTTACCCCGACCGCTATTGCACAGGAGCTGGTTGCTGTACCAATGCTCTCGGCGCTAGCCGACATAAGCTGTTACTGCGTCTTAGTGCGGTCACCGAGGCCGATCAAAGCTTTCAACACCGCTTCGATGCCAGTGCAGTGTGCGCCCATCAGATTCGCCACTTTGAAGGCGATCATGCTCGCGGCTGTGGCTTCGGTCTCGTTGGTCGTGGGCGGCATCGGCATTATGAATATTATGCTCATCTCCGTCCGTGAGCGGACGCGAGAAATTGGATTGCGCCAGGCCATCGGCGCGAAGACGCGCGACATTCTGACCCAGTTTCTGGTTGAGGCGGTAACGCTTTCCATCGCCGGCGGGTTCGTCGGAATCGTGCTCGGGATCGCTACATCCGCGCTCATCTCGCGTCTGGCGGGGTGGGCGACGGCCGTCGGCCCCGGAGCGATATTGCTTGCGGTCTTTTCTCCGCTCTGGTCGGGATCGGCTTTGGCTATTACCCTGCGAGAAAGGCCGCCTATCTCGATCCAATCGAAGCCTTGCGGTACGAATAGCAGTTCGAGTGCACGGCAACAGCAGCAACACCGCAGTCCAACCACAGAGACGCCCGCGCCGGGTTGGTTGGCGCTTACGGGATTTTCACCAGCGAATTGCCAGCGCTGGGGTTGACTCTCTCAGGGAGAGAGGTGGACAACCGAATCCACGCTCACGCTAGTGCGGAGCCGTGTAGAAATACGGATCATGATCGTAATCGTGGTCACGGTCGCTACGTATGCGTACCTGCTGCTGGCGTATCCGCTCTAAGTAGTCAGCCACACTCGATACAAAGCCAGAAGCCAACCCCGCCAAGGGAAGGCCGAACCGAGGCCCGAGCAGACGCACAGCGATATGGCCCCCGGCGCTGATCGACATGATCAAAATCACGATCTTCCAGATCGTCCGAGGATTAATGGCGCTGAACGGACCAACGTATCGATCAGGAACCAACGGAAGTACCACCAGCGCTGCGGCCGCGAAGATAAGAGCATCGGTCAGTTCCTCCTCGCTGAGCACATCACGTATGAAATGGTGAATTCGGGTTCGAGCCATGAGCGCGATCGCGACCGTCACCGCCAGGGCCGAAGCGGTTACCGGCTCTTTCAAGGCAAATCCGCCGAGTAGTACGGTCAGCAAGAGAGCGGTTTCGGTGGTCAGACCAGGATCTTGCTCTTCGGTGCGCATGTATCCGATTGCACACAGGCCAGCTACTCCGAGAAAGGTTATCGCTAGCAGTGGCACGCCCCCCAATGCCAAGCTCACTCCGCCTGACAGAGAAGCAATCATGAACGTCCGGATACCGGCCGGGGAGCGCGACGGACCCTCCCCTTTTCGCCGTTCCAGCTCCGCACCGGTGAGCAGGCCGATTCCGAGAGCGGCGGCAAAAAGGTCATAGACGCCTGGCATGGACGGAATATTCATCGCTAAACATTTTCGGCTAGGCACGCCAGCCAAGCTAGACATTTCTTCCTCGAACACGAGAACAGAACCGGCGCACCGCTGCAGATTCGGCTTCTGTGGTCTACCCCGAAGTGAGCCATTTTGAACAGACGCGACCCCGAGAAGTTTTTTAGATTTCAGACTAGACTAAATCTCGGCCACTAGAGTTTCTCAACCGGAACGTGAGTAGCCATGGCCAGGCACAAAACAAAAATCCCACGGATGGCTCGCACCAAGCGCGCCCCGGTTTCGACAAGATCACTGGCCGAACATGGCTGACCGCGCCCGGTCGCAAGGCGATGGCCAGCCCGCAACAAGATAGTCCAGTGACAGGCCATCGCCCATTTGACGCTCGCACCACTACCCGGGGTGGGAGATCGAAGCCAGCCCGGAGTTGAAAGGAGATTCCCATGTTACTGATCGTGCTCATTATTATCCTGCTACTCGCGTTCGGCGGTGGTGGTGGCTACTACGGATATCAGAGGTGGGGGACGGGCGGAGGCGTCGGAATCTTTGGGCTGGTCCTGATCATTCTCGTGCTTTTCTACGTGTTCGGCGGAATGCATATGCCCCATTGAAGTTCGGAGGGGTTTGGTGGATCGGACGCCGCAAGGCGCCGACGAGGCGTGAGGCGATCAGAGAACGAATGCGAGAACTGGAACATCCGGAGGGAGGACCGTAGGGCATCGAGGACGCGCCGGATAACTTCGGACTCGAAAAATGAGGCAAGACGCAGCGATTTCGGGGTCGAGGGGTGTCATCACCTGGGGCAGCGCTTCCACCACGGTCACATGGAACCCGTGGCGATGCAGTTGCTCGGCCATTTCGAGTCCGATATAGCCACCGCCAACCACGACGGAGCGACAACCCTGACAATGTTTCGACCACTCCATGATTTTTTCCACATCGGGGATGTCTCGTACGACGAAATGATTTGGGCACTCAATTCCGGGGATGTGCGGCTTCAAGGGTGATGCGCCCGTAGAAAGAATCAGCGCGTCGTAGGTTTCCTCGTATTCGCAGCCGGTTTCCAGCTCTCGCACCCGGATGCGCCTGGCCGGGCAGTCGATGCGGATGACCTCGGTATTGATGCGCACATCAAGATTGAAGCGCGCCTTGAGGCTGTCCGGCGTTTGCACGAGCAAGCTGTCTTGTTCGGCGATCTCACCACCGACAAAATACGGTAGCCCGCAGTTGGCAAACGACACATGCGGGCCGCGCTCGAACATGATGATCTCGCAGTCCTCGCACAACCGTCGCGCGCGCGCGCTGCGGCGCTGGCCCCGCCTGCGACACCACCGACGATGATGAGGCGTTTGTTGCTCAGGCATTTCATTAGAATCTGATGATTGTGCGAACTTGGTTCGATTCTATCCTCCCTGAACCTTTCGCACCGAATAGTGAAATTACCGTCACGACAGAACCGACTTAATTATCCGGCCTCTACAGTCATCCAAACGATTGTGACCGTTTGAATCCGCTGGACTCGACAGATCGTGTCTTGGGTCGGAATTTGCAGGACGTACGCCATGAAAAATGAGCAATCTCACTTGCCATCATGACCGCGTGCCCACGCAAACAAGCTCAGGTCCGTGCGTCAGAATTGACCCTGTCGCCCGCGAGGCACCGCAAACGACTCTCCGCCAACTTGCTCCGAGTCGAGTTGCCCGTACGGAGAAACAGAACCCTTTGACGTGTAGTCGTCGTCATCATCTAGCGATTCCTGGTGGTGGCGTTACGCGAACGCGAACTGGTTCAGACCGAGTCTGCTCTAACGCCGCCTTGGCCGTCCGCCACCGCCGCGAAGCCTACCGCTAAACACATCCCGCAACACCGGATAGACACCGGATGTGCGCCGGACAAAGCCCAAACACTCATTGGACGCCGTGTGCTTTCCGGCTGTGCGCGCGCCTTGCGCCGAAGGCGCAAGGGATGCTTCCTCGGCCCCCATTTGTTTCTCACATTTTTTCGATGGCTGGAAGCAACACAGGAGCGGAGAGGGAGGTTAGTCAAGGCCGCATTCTTTGCGCCTCGTAGCGGTCGGAGCGAAGCGCAGAGCCTTGACTGGCCTCCCGCACTCAGTACACTCGCCAGCGGAAAAAATGGGAGATCAACCGTTCCCGTGGCCGCCGAGTTTTTCCCGCTGCGCTTTCTTTCTGTCCGCCTGCTGCCGCATCGCACGGTACTCGGCCACCGAGGCTCAGCGCCGCGCTTCGTGGTCTTTGAGCCGGTCCCGAGCCACACGCGCCTTCTGCTTCTTGACCTCGTCCACGATCCCGTCGAATCCCTCTTGCGTTATCGCCTCGCCCTTCGCCAGCGGACCCAGCAGGTTGACCAACAGCAGCCGGCACGCCGTGATCTCCACCATCTCCGCACTGGGTCGAAGGCCCGTCTGGTCCTGTTCGATCTCGCGCAGCACCAGCCCGCGGATCAGCTCCGCCTGCGTCTGCTTCTGCTTCGCCGCCAACACCTCCAGCTCGTGCAGCTCCGCCTCGTTCAGCTTCGTCCCCACGTGATGCACTCGGAACCGCGCCCGCTTGGCCGCCTCCGCTGCCAGGTTCTTCTCATCGAGCAGCGCCATCGCTCCACCCTCCCGACACCCGCGTTTTACGCAGGTATACACGGGTTTCCTCACGGAACCCCGGAATACGCTATCTACCGGATGCCAGGATGGTTCCCCGAGAGCACTCGCAGGTTTCCCTACAGTTCCCTCCCAGGGGTGGAGTGTCGTAGCGTCAACCCGATGCCGTAGGCAGCGTGCTTGCACCACCACAACTGGTGGAGTAGGCAAGGCCGTCGGCATCGAATCCGGCAAGATGTAGCGAATGAAAGAGTCGTACGGCGAAGGCCTAGCAAGCCACGCCGGCTCCGAGTCTTGCGGGCACGGTCGTAAGGCCGGATACGAAGCGTAGACAGGAGGAACTATGGGCCAGGTTATTGAGCCGCGAAATACCCCTAACTTCAGGACGCCGACGCCCTGACACAACGCGGAAGGCAACATCCGGTCCAGCGCCATCGCAAGCTGGGTCGGAGTCCTGCGCGGTCTGTGACCCTGGCACGTAGGGACACATCTTGCACGGAAGTTGAGAGATCCCGGGTTCTCCCGAAGGCCAGCGTTTTCGGGACGCATCGGGAAGTCCAAGGACAGAAGACGATGATGAACGAACACGGGAAGTCGGACAGACCCATAGTACCGGGGAAGTCTCCGAACAAAACCAGAACAACGGCGGCGGAGGAGATGGAGGGAAGGGGTCTGGCCAAGGGGAACCTGAGCCAGCAAAACGCGTTCCGGACTCAGAGCCGGGTCGACGCGCCCAGCGAGCTGGCGCAGGTACGACAAACGGCAACATTGAACAAGGATG
>PKXU01000030.1 GCA_003132445.1 Acidobacteriaceae bacterium
CAACGTACCCGTTGTTGCCAGGAGATCCTTCACCGTGCGAATTCCGGAGAGTCTTAGTTGTTTGATCTGGCTGGCGCGGATGTTGGCGACAAAGCTGAGATCGTCGGCCTGCCGGAGTAGATTTTGCGCGTACGAACTCCAACTGCCGTGTTCGCGATATTCCGCCGGATCAGGACATCCCGAGCCGGTGATGCCGTTCTGGAAGTCCAGGAATCCGGTCTTGAGCACCCGGTAGTAATAGATAAAATCCCGTAGTGGAAGCCTGCATCTTTCGCCGTTCGCGAGGAAAATGCCCATGTGAGCGGGGAGTTCCCCTTGCACACTGGCGAGCATCTCCGAATAGCAGCAGAGCTGCACTGCATAGTGCGGTTTCATGCTCTGGCCCAGTTTCGCGTCCCAAACTTCGTAGTGGTAGTTGCCGAGGGAAGATGAGCCCTCCGTTCGAATCAGGAAATCGGCGATGCCCATGAACTCGCCGTNNGTGATTGAGTTTTCCGTGCCCAACGCTTCGAGAACGTGCTTCTCGTGGGTAACTCCGGCGTCCATGATCATGCGGCTCTGATCGTCCGGCGCATCGGCTACCGCAAACCCCGGCCGTTCTAGATTTAGCCGGTCCATCCAGGACGCATATTCGGATTCAAGAAATGTAATCAGGTCCGAGGGAGAGTAGACAACCGATCCATTGGCAAAACGCATGGTTAGCGCTCGCCGGCGGGAGAGGCCGTGCGGGAAACTTCAGCTTCGAGTTCGGACACTACCCGATCCAGTTCATCCTGGATAGGATGTGGTCCCGCAGCTTTGTACGCCTCAACCAAGCTACGGTAGTACCAAAGCGTCCCATCCTTGCCTCCGTTGAATCTCATCCAAAGCCCCTCGCGCAAGCGCCGGTAATCACGAAGAATGGCCGTTGCATTGTGGAGTTTGTCCGCCGCGCTGACCAGCCTTGCGGATTCCGACGCATCACCTACATGAGCGACATAGGCTTCCTTGCGTCTCCGCCACTCCGGCTTTGGCACCACATCGGCATCGCTGCAAGACTCGACAATCTGCGCGACGGCCGAGCCGAAGCGACGCCGAATCCGTTCCAGCGTTGGCTGGCCGCCCTGATCCTCAACAGCGTCATGCAGCAACGCGGCGATTGCCTCATCTTCGGTTCCCCCGTACTCGAGGACTAGCCCGGCCACACAGAGAAGGTGGGAAATGTAGGGAATTTCAGCTCCTTTCCGCGTCTGCGCATTGTGCAGTTGTGCCGCGAATGTAAGAGCTTCTGCGAAATCCGGTGAAAGCATGGTTGTCCCCTCGGCGCACATTTTTTGGGTTTCGGCGCGCCAACCCTTGCTATCGGCTGCGGATCGCCTCCACAACACTCCTTGTCGTTAACGGGCTGAGTTTCCCGTGTCTTGCGTACCGCCTCTGTNNATAGCCCAAGTGTGGCTGGCATTCAGCTGTCATCACATGTTGTACACAGCACAACGAAAGGATGTTTACGGCGGTTTCTCCAGAGGTCCAGCGGGACAGCAACACGAACCTGGCATTTAAGGCACGGCACCGGTGTGGTCTTCTCTTGCGAATCCCAAAGATGACAAATTATGGTGTTCCGAGCCCTAGTGGGCATGATTTTTCTCCTCACCGATCTACCACTCTTACGCTTCTTATCTCTCATGCTCACCCAATTTCTGTTGGTTCCTGTATAAGAGTTGCATACGTCAAACCGTCGGACACGTGGCAGCGCAATGCTGAAGCCGGCGCCAAGTACTCGTTGACCCAAGTCAGAAAGGGCTCGAACAGATCACCTTCCCACACGGCTTCACGGGTAGGCAGCGTTAATCTGGTCTCCGGGTTTCACTCGGTACAAACATATCCACCTGGAACCCGCTTTGGCGACGAATCGAACGAAGCAAGCAGGTCGATGCATTCATCGTTTCGGTTGGCCTCCGGACGACCGTCGAAGACACTCAAATCGTTACGCATGAGCTGGACGGTGATTATTCGGTCACCCCGAGCAAAGCCGAAGAGCATCCGATGGCTGGAGCGCTTGATGAAATCAAGTTCAGGGAGGAATCTGTTTTGATTAACGCGGTACCAGTCGTGAAAAGCACGTTGAATCCGATGCCGTGCCTTTATATGTTTCGGCCATCGGGCTACTGGGGCATCCGGAACGCGTAGCAATATCGTGAACACTCCATAGGCTGGTTGCTGCGATGCACGCTACTTAGAATACGCCTCAACCCATTCGTCATGGGCGCGACCACAAGCTGTTTGAAGCGCAGCGTCGGCGGGGTCTGGCAGTCGGCGCTGCATTTCGTTTTGAACGAGCGAGGCGAACCCCGCCAGATTTTTNNAGATTCTGGAACAAATCCAGATAGTCCGCAGCCTCCATATCCAAGATCTGACAGCGCGAACAGTAGGCCTCGATGCGGGACCAATGCGGGATATCCGCGGGTTTGGTTCGCTCGGAAGCTCGGTGATTCCGTCGTTGAAATGCCGTCTCTAGTTCGACGTAAACAACTCCACCTCTTCGGCCGGGAAGGCACGAAGTTCCTCATCGTCGTGAACGAGGCGCCCGTGCCTGACTGTTTGAGCTCGGCGTCAATATCATCAGACAGTTCGCCCACCCGGATCTCTGATCGCCTGCTTCTACCTTTCGTGGTTGGCTTTGGCGCGTTCGACCGCCTCCGCGTTCAGCTGTTTTTTCGCCTTGAGGAATTCCGCCCGAATCTCAAAGCGCCAGCGCTGTAGAGCCTTTATATGCTCCCGAATCGTTAAAGCGCACGCGATGGTTGGGCTGCCGGTTACCGCGGGGCCCGGTCAGGACATGCACTTCATTTCCGACTGTTTCGACGCCGAAAACCTTCTGACTTCCTGCCATGATCGCAGAATTGCGCACGTGGTATTCCTGACCATTCGAGCGCCTGATATTTAACTGACCATTCTCTTCGTCCCAAAGTCCAAGCAGCATGTGTTTGTTCTCCCCAAGTGTCCCATCGTCGCCGTCCAACACGGCTAGTCTGAACGAACTGATAAGCACACGCGCGCGCGACCGCGATGTTAAGAACCTCGTTCATGGAAGACCCGCACGGCAAAAAGGAGCCATGGTCCACACCCTATTCGGCCCAGTGGATGGGGAGTTTAAACCACAACACCAGGGAAAGG
>PKXU01000085.1 GCA_003132445.1 Acidobacteriaceae bacterium
ACGGTCATCTCTTGCCAGTCCGTCTCTGAAGCCGCCATTATGCCACCCGCACACGCTCGCCCCGCATTGTTGACCATAATATCGACGCTGCCGAAACGCTCCACGGCAGATGCAACCACGCGATCAGGCTCGCCCGAATCACCCACATCTGCCGCAACCCACAGCACTTCGACGCCGAAACAATTGCCAATGTCCTTGGCTGTCTTGGAAAGGCGCTCAGCACCTCGGGCGACAAGCACAAGATTCGCACCACTTTCTGCAAACTCCCTTGCGATTGCACGCCCGATCCCAGCACTTGCTCCAGTTACAATGGCGGTCTTTCCCGCAATGCCCAAGTTCATGAGTTGCTCACTCCATCAGATTGTGAAATGTCCTGCAATCGGTCGTCTGGCGAGAGATCGAGTTCGCTTTTTTTGGTAGGGCATCCGTAATCATTCGGCTCTGGTTCCGTCAGGCACTCCAGATTCCGGCACCGCCAACACTGAGAAATGGACACTCTTTCTCATCGGCACGTACGATCCCCCCAGTTCGACAACCCACCTGCCACTCGCCCCGTGGGGCTAATCAGGAATAGGAGCGTGGGACTAGCTCATGTACCAGCCGCCATTCACCGAAATCGTCTGCCCGGTCATGTAGCCATTCATCGCCAGCATGACGGCTACCGAAGCTATGTCGTCCACCGAGCCGAAATGTCCCATCGGAATAAGATTCGGGTTCGCGTTCGGGTTGCTGGTTACCATGTCCGTCTCGATCAGTGCAGGTGCGATGGCGTTAACCGTGATACCTTCCCGAACGAACGCCGATGCACAGGAGTGTGTCAACCCAATGATGCCTGCCTTGGACGCCGCGTAGTGCGCTCCCACAGCCCCGCCCGTCTGCGCGGCAACCGAGGATAGGTTGATAATGCGTCCCCATTTTCTCTGTCGCATCCCGCCAGCCACAGCCTGCGTTACCAAAAACACCGACTTTAGGTTGACGGTGAGCACTTCGTCCCATTCCGCTTCTGTAATCTCCTCCAATTTGCGGGGATGAGCGATTCCCGCGTTGTTGACGAGGATGTCGATGCCACCACAGTGCGCCTCAATTTCTGCGACCATGCGCCTCACGTCGGTGGCGACTGATACGTCCGCCTGAACCGCAATTGCCTTGGTTCCCATCCCGGTGATTGCGGCACTAACTGCATTCGCAGCGTCGGCACGCTCGCGGTAGTTAACGGCGACATCGGCACCAGCCTTAGCCAGTGCGATTGCAACTGCGGCTCCGATTCCGCGACTGCCGCCAGTCACAAGAGCCACTCGATCCCTGAGGTCTTTCATGGCGTCATTGTATGCGCGAGATAGCTCAGCGGTGGGGTTCTGTTTCTCTTGTCTTCGACAATTCACTCTCGCTGCGGACCGTTCGGGCTTTCATGTGCCCATCAGTTCGGCAACCGGATACAACACCAGCCGAAACGAATTGCTTGCGATACCATTGCCTTGCTCGCGGTTTTCGACGGAGCCGTGTTTCAAACATCCATGGACGGAGTATCACAAATGTGCAAGCTTTCGAGCCTTCGCCGAATATACATTTCTGTGTTACTGATGGCGTTTTCGCTTCCGAATGTCAGCGTGCAGCTTGCCGAGGCTCAAAACACTCCAGTCGCGAGCATCCAGAACACACCCGCGCAGATTCACTCGCTCAAGGTGACCCTGCTTTCGACCATGCTGGTGGGCAGCACAACGGGAATGGGTGAGTGGGGATTTTCGGCGCTGGTCGAAGCAGATGGTCATCGGATTCTGCTGGATACGGGAGCCCATCCCGACACCGTGCTTCAAAACGCACATGATTTGAATATTGATCTCTCTGACGTTAAGGAAGTCGTTCTAACGCACAATCACTGGGATCATGTCAGTGGGTTGATGAACCTTCGCAAAGAGATGATGAAAAAGAATCCCTCGGCACTTTCGGTCGTGCATGTCGCACGCGGTATTTTCTACAGCAGGCCAGCGCCGCAGGGTGAAGACAACCAGATGATCGGATTGAAGAAGGAGTACGAAGCGACTGGGGGAAAATTCATCGAGCACGAGGAGTCTGCGGAAATCTTTCCGGGCGCTTGGCTGACAGGTCCGGTGCCGCGCAAATACCCAGAACATAACTGGAGCAGCACTGGAAAAGTGCAGACCCCAGCGGGCTTGGTCGAGGACAATATCCCCGAGGATCAATCACTGGTGCTCAACACACCCGAAGGTTTGGTTGTCATCACTGGCTGCGGGCACGCAGGAATCATCAACATACTGACATTTGCCCGAGGAGAATTTCCCAACGAACCAGTAGAGGCAGTCATTGGTGGACTACACCTTTTTCAGGCGACGGATGAGCAACTGGATTGGACTGCCGATAAGATGAAAGATTTCAAAGTAGCAAATCTGATCGGTGCACACTGCACAGGCATCGAAGCCGTTTATCGCATTCGTGAACGCCTCGCCCTACCGCGAGAATCGGCTGTAGTGGGCAGCGTGGGATCGAGTTTTGTCCTTGGCGAAGGCATACATCCCGGCCCTCTCGCCAAGTAACGGCATGCCCTTTCAATCTGCCATAATCTCCTCCATGTGCGGGCGCTACCGACTATCCCGGCGAAAGCAGATCATCGAGGAGCACTTCGATGCCGTCTCGGGCGACGAGGACTGGAGTCCACGTTACAACGTCGCCCCCACCCAATCCGTAGCAGTCATCCGCCAGAATCCGAAAGAGCCGATCCGCGAACTGTCGCTGATCCGATGGGGTCTCATTCCGTCATGGGCGAAAGACTCGTCTGTTGCCGCCAAGATGATTAACGCGAGATCGGAAACAGCGGGCACCAAGCCCGCGTTTCGTGATGCGTTGAAATCTCGCCGATGCCTGATCCCCGCCGACGGGTTCTACGAGTGGATGCGAACGGGAAAGGCCAAGCAGCCGTACTGCTTTGAAGTTACCGACGGCGAGTTGTTCGGGCTCGCGGGATTGTGGGATCGCTGGAGGGGCCTCAGTGGCAACACGGTAGAGACTTGCTCGATCCTGACCACGACTCCCAACGCCGTGACCTCAGCCGTTCACGACCGAATGCCTGTGATTCTCGATCCAGATGGCTACGACCTGTGGCTCGATCCGGGGATGAAGGATGTAGCTGCGGCGTCCGAACTGCTGAAGCCCTACGATGCCCGCCTGATGCGGTGCTATCCCGTGAGCACTCGGATCAACCGCGTGGCAAACGACGACGCAGAATGCTCGAAGCCCGTGGAGCTTGCCCAGATTCAGAATCGGCTCTTCGTCTAAAACACGGAATTCTACTCTCTTGAATGACGTTGCCAAATCTTCAGTTGTTTTGGATCGCGAGGTTGAGAAAGATGAAGAGCCGGGAGCCAATTGGTCCTCGCATCCGCTGTCCGCTCTGCGGCTGGTCGCCCCGCAAAGAAGACCGATGGTCCTGTAGCTGCGGACACGAATGGAACACGTTCGACACCGGAGGGGTTGCCCCGCATGCCTCCATCAGTGGACTTCGACGCAGTGCCTCTCGTGTAGCCACTGGTCGCCACACTCGGATTGGTACACGCACTGATTCCAATTAAAGTTGGGGCCCACTAATCTGCCTGCCGTTTTGGCGCGACAGGCAATCCAGCGTTCTGCCATGCTTGGAATCCGCCTCGAAGAGCCCACACGTTCTTGTAACCCCTTTCCCGAAGTTTCCGCGCCAAACTGGCGCTAGAGCCTTCGTCTGGTCAAGTGCAGTACGCCACTACAGGTCTGCTCTTGGGGATTCTGGGAAGGTTTTCTTCGAGCTTGTCCAGCGGCACTCGGATCGCTTCTGGCAGCATGGTGTCCGATTCCATCCAAGCCTGAGGATTACGAATGTCGATCACCGTGAAATCTTCTCCGGCATCCATTCGCTTTTTCAATTCTTCGACTGTGATTCGCGGAGCGTCAGCCATAGAGAACCTCCTCAATGGAGTTGAATAGTAGATGCGAGACGGCCGATTTAGGCTGTCGAAAGAAGAAATTAGCGTAGGTCTCAACGATCCTAAGCACCCTTCTCCACGGGGAGCCCTGCTCCCATCCACCCCTGCTTGCCCTCAGGATAATGCGCTACGTTCGTGTAACCCATGGCCGCCAATTCACGGGCGGCGTATTCGCTGGCGTGTCAATGCAGGCTCGTGCAGTAGGTGATGATCTCAGCATCCTTGTTGGGCAACAACTGCGGCGCGAGTTCTTTGATTTGTTCTGGCGGAATGTTCAACGCTCCGGGAAGGTGCGCTTCGCGGTAGCGTTCAGGCGCAAGCGTCTCGACGACCTTGACAGGGTCTCTTCGGTCTAGCTTGGCTTTTAGGTCTTCTGTAGAAATGGTGGCTTCCATTCTGACCTCCGTGAGAATCCGCTCATCGTTTGATTTGGTGCTGTCGAAAAATGGTTTGCAGACGCGGGCACCAAGGGTTCTAGCAGTCGAGTTACTTAACTTGCCGTGTGAACAACCGTTCAAAAAGTAGATGTGGCGCAGCGGGTGGATGAGCTACTTTTCCTATACGAATATACGACTGCGCCACCAGAGGAACAAAGTTCCTTCATATCTGCCAAGAGATTACAACGGTGGGTACTTGGTGACTGCTCAGAATTGCTCAGGTTTCGGAATATTGGTGTCCACACTCCGTGAAGGGCTTCAGCGAAAGCAGGTTGTTGAAGAGTCTACTTCGATAGCATCTCCGTGGAGGGAAACTGGACTCCCAGATACAACATCGCGCCCACACATCCTGTTCCGGTGATTCGCCAGAATCCAAAAGAGCCCGTGCGTGAACTGGCGCTCATGCGCTGGGGACTCATTCCGTCATGGGCGAAAAAACCGTCTGTCCAACCGCAAGGTTCGATTGACCTTTGCTCGAAGCCCCACTAACATTCCCGCTAAATGTCCACGCCCTCTCAACCCGTGGGGCAGACGGTGTCCCATTACCGCATCCTGGGCAAGATCGGCGGAGGCGGAATGGGCGTCGTTTACGAGGCCGAAGACCTGAAACTCGGCCGCCACGTCGCCCTGAAGTTCCTTCCCGACGAACTCGCCCACGACGTGCAGGCTCTCAGCCGCTTCCAGCGGGAGGCCAAGGCTGCGTCCTCCCTGAACCACCCGAACATCTGCACGATTCACGAGATTGACGAGGCCGATGGGCGAACCTTCATTGCCATGGAACTGCTGGAGGGGCAGACGCTCCGGCATCGGATCGCCGGCAAGCCGATGGAGATCGAGGCGGTGCTCGATCTGGGCATTCAGATCGCGGATGCGCTCGAAGTGGCGCACTCGAAGGGGATTGTCCATCGCGACATCAAGCCCGCGAACATCTTCGTCACCAGTCGGGGTCAGGCGAAGGTTCTCGATTTCGGGTTGGCGAAGGTCTCGCTGAAGTCCCAGAACGTTGGCATGAGCGCCGCGACCATCGAGTCCGAGGAACATCTTACGAGTCCCGGCAGTGCGCTGGGCACCGTAGCTTATATGTCGCCCGAGCAGGTCGGCGGGAAGGAACTCGACGTCCGCACCGACCTGTTCTCGTTCGGGGCGGTGCTATACGAGATGTGTACGGGCACCTTGCCCTTCCGGGGCGACACCTCGGCGTTGATCTTCAACGCGATTCTGGAACGTTGTCCCATAGCTCCCGTGCGCCTGAATCCCGACGTGCCCGCTGAGTTAGAACGGATTATCAACAAGGCTCTGGAGAAAGACCGCGACATTCGCTGTCAGTCGGCCGCCGAACTAAGGGCCGACCTGAAGCGATTGAAACGTGACACCGACTCAGGGCGCTCCAGCAGCTTTACGGTGGCCTTGGAGGTTGCACAGAAGCCGGCGCAAACGAACTGGCGTCGCCTGGCGCTGCTATGCGGCACCGTGGCACTTATCTCAGCGGCGCTCGGGTTCGCCTGGTACAGGTGGAGGCGCGAACCTTCGGAGCTTCCAGCCCAACCGACAGTGCGACAACTCACGGCGAATCCTCCGGAAGATTGGGTGAATGCCGCGGCGATTTCTCCTGACGGCAAATATGTGGCCTACGTGGATCAGACCGGTCTCTTGGTGCGCTCGGTAGATTCGGGAGAGACCCGCCCGATCTCTCTCCCAGCCGATTTCCCGACAACGCAGATTTGGGAAATTCGTTGGTTTCCGGAAGGCGGGAAACTGCTAATCACTCGGAGTCCCACGGCTTCGGAAGGGACGAGCATCTGGACGGTTGCAGTCCTCGGCGAAGCCTCCCCAAAGAGGCTGCGCCAGGAGGCATCCTCTCCGGCAATCTCGCCGGACGGGAAGTCCATGGTTTTCTTGAGTGGTACGTCCCTCCAGGGGAAGGAGATTTGGGTGTCCGGACTCAACGGGGAAGCGCCACGGAAGCTGGTTCCCGCGGTGGAGGGCCAGTATTTTGAAAGCCCGGTTTGGTCTCCCGACAGTCGCTGGATCGCGTATTTACGCGCGAAGATCGAGGGCCGGAGCAGAGCTGTTACATCCATCGAAATCCGCCCTGCGACCGGTGGTTCCTCGAAAACCTTGATATCAGAATCGAGCTTGCCCTCGTCAAGCAGTCTCGACGCTTGCGGGGTATGGGAATGCCTGTGTTGGACGCCCAACTGGAATCTGGTGTTCGCTGTCCGGGAAGATTCCCAGAGTCTTTCAGAAAACTCGAAAAGTAGCCTGTGGCAAGTACACGTAAATCCAGAGAAGAACTCGCCGTCCCAAACACCGCGACAATTTGCTCAGTGGCCCGACTTCCTACCTTGGAACATGACGACTAGCGCCGATGGCAAAATCCTCGCTTTCATTAAATATCGAATCAACCAAGATGTATACGTCGGAGAACTTGACCGGAGTTCCGGCGTATTGAAAACGCCCCGCCGATTCACTCTGGACAATCACGACAGTTTCCCAGAAACGTGGACGCGGGACAATCGAAGTCTCCTTTTTGGTTCGAACCGAAATGGAAAGCAGGAGCTATTTAAACAGGGACTGAACGACAGCGTTGCCGAAAGAATTGTGTCGAGTGCCGCAGGTGGGCTTGGGTCTGGTAACGGCCTGAGTGCTGACGGATCGTGGATTCTATACTGGGAATTCGCCCGTCCAGAGGGAAAGGCACCGCCCTCTTGGTTGCGGATAATGCGCCAACCCGCTGCCGGCGGATCGCCGGAAACAGTGCTTGAGATTCCCTACTCCGAAGGAAAATTAGACAACTTCTTCTGCCCTCAGAAGCCCGGCCATCCGTGTGTGCTGAGCGGTATGCAAGGAAAAAATCTCCTCTTCTACGCATTCGATCCAGTGCGAGGCAAAGGGGATCCGCTAGGCAAGATTGAAGTTGACACGGGTGAATACTTCGGATGGGCGATCTCACCTGATGGGTCGCAACTCGCGGTCGTTGATTACAGTCACAAGGACCGCATCGAGATCCTCAGCTTATCCAGCCGGGCCTGGCACGAGATCACCGTGGAGCCAGGCTGGGGCCATAATCAGTCTGT
>PKXU01000064.1 GCA_003132445.1 Acidobacteriaceae bacterium
AGGGTAATCGCTGGCTAGCTGTGACATAAACGGGCTTCGTCAGGCGGAAAACCAGCCTCCGACCGCTTTCCAGCCGAATGATCCTGGAAGAAGCTTCACCTTTTGGAACTTGAATTTGCGATGACTGAGTTTGAGCAGCGTTCGCGCGGACAAAAAGGCTTGAGGTCTCAACTGGCACATCCAATCCGGCTAGATGGATCGATGCGAGGGTAAGGCGGAGATAGCCGTGATCAAGCTTGAGATTGGACGCGCGAGCCGATTCTACCAGTCCCGAAACTATCGTTCCCGAGGGGACCAATTTGTTCCCTTCGACTACAACGGCCTGGTCGACCACTGCGTCGAAGTTGGCGGCCGCGTCAGGATTTCCGCTGGCTATGGGGCTCTTCAGTCGAACCGTCAACAGCGTACCAGCAGGGAGGTTTTGAAGGGCCTGATTCTGATAATCCGATTCTTGCGCATTATGGAAAGGAATATTTACTTCAGGTTTCGCGGCATTGCTGTTGTCGTGAACTGAAGAGCCGACTGCCTCGCTGGATGAAGTTGCATCATTATTGTGAAAAGGAACGGGATGTTGGTCGGACTGGGTCGTGGAATCGCCAGGTTGTAAACCGTACGGCGGTGCACAGCTGGTCGAGCCCAGAACAACGAGAAGCATCAGGACGATGATCCCGATCGGGAGAGCCCGGAGTCCGTAGCGGCGATGCATCAAAGTTATCCTGCCCAAATTATCTCGACCCAGATTATCCTGATCCAGGTTTCTTCGACTAGGAAGTGGCAAGCCGAATACCAGACATCATCGCGTCGAATCAAGCACTTGCCACGCGCCAGTTTTAGAAAGAGTGTAGATTCTGCTCGGACCACTCACAGATTTCCCCGCCATGAATTGAAATTCCAGTGCGGGCGGCAAAATAAAAAAGCGGAAGGCGTGACCGCCTTCCGCTAAGGAGTTATTGCGCACCTACTGTTTTTTCGGCGCTGGTTTCTTGCTGGGTGCGCGCTTCACTGGTTTCTTCATTTCACCTTCCCGGCCGCCAATCAGACTCATCGCATCGGCTGCATTGAAGGGGAATTGCCGGACTGATTTTTCAGTTTGACCGGCCGACTTCAGAGTGACATCTACGCGGCGATTGCTGGCTAGCTTGATGACAACGATTCTAGCCAGAGCGCGCCTGCGTTCTTCGGTCGTGAGGTTCGTGTCGCCCTCGATCGAAGCTCTTACTTCGTCGGTGCTCAGATTGCGCTGCTTTCCGTAAGCTATGGTTTCAATGTTGGCCTCCGGAATGCCTTGTGCTACCAAGTACGCTTTCACGCTGTTTACTCGACGCTCGGTGAGCAGCTGATTGAAGGCGTCCGTTCCACGAATATCGGCATGGCCTTCGAGCACGAGGTGAGCATCGGGTTGCGACTGGAGATAGGTTTTGAAATCAGTGGACAATGCCTGCAGAGTTCTTTGCTGACTCGGCACAAGGCCAGCGCCGGGCCTATCCGACGAAGGCTTTGCGGTTGGGTAATAGATACTGTGCAGAGCCAATCGAGCCTCTAGCACTTCAATCTCCGGGCTGCGCGCTGGTGGAGGCGGATTCTCCACCATGACCTGAACGGAACCTTGTCCATTGAGGCCGCGGGAATCGGTGCAAGTTGCAGTGATGGTTACTGTTCCTGGTGCTGCGCCAGCGGTGCTCAGGGTTGCGGAGTTGCCGCTGCCGGAAACGCTGCCGCCCGTAGCTGTCCAATTCGCAACGGAAATCGGAACTCCATCCGGGCTTGTGCAGTTAGCGGTTAAAGTCACGGTTCCACCAGGAGTAACACTCGTGGGGTTCGCGGACAATGACATGGTCGGAGGATTCTTCGGCGGCAACGGTTTCACCGTATAGTTCGCCGAGCAACTGGCTACGTTATTATTCTTCGCCCTCGGATCTGTCACATGCACGCTGACCGTATAGGAACCTGGGGCGGCATTGGTGGTGTCGATAGTTGCAGTGGTGTCTTTTCCAGTCACCTGGCCGCCATTGCCGCTCCAGGCGTAAGTCACGGTGTGTTTCGGATTGAAATTGCTGGGCGTAACCGTGGCGGTGATGGGCTCACCCACCATCACTTCAGCTGGTTGCAAGGAGCAGGCTGCGGTTGGCGCGACTGCTTCCGCGGCCGCAAAATTGATCACGATACCTGTGCGCAGTCTCGCGCCTTCGAACGTAGGGCGCCGCAGAGATGGAAACTGTGGGCCAGCTAGATCCGCAAAATTGTGCCGTGCCCAAACGTAGTCGGCTTGAAATAAGCGCCAGGAAAACATCTTGGAGAACGGAATATCCATGCCACCGCCCAGAATCGCGCCAAGACCGTTGCTCGTCACAGTTCCTGAGTCGTAACTGACGCGATTGAAACCTGGCATCGCATGCAGAAAGAAATTGAACGAATCGGTGCGGATCATAAATCGCGGGCCAGCGGAAGCCGTCCATTCCGAAGCGGCCTGCGGCGTATTCCGGCTGTATCCGAAGTCGGTCTCCAAACCCCAGCGCGGCGTGAAGTTGAAAGTCAGAGCGCCGCCAATTCCCTTGGGCATCTCCGGATACGCATAAGAGCCAGGACTGTCGGGAGTGCTGCCTGGACTCGGTACGTTATCGCCGTCGGCTTGCTGATATTGGTAGCCGATGAACGCGTCCGCCTTTGGGGTGGAATCGCTCTGCGCAAACCCCGGCGCGGAAATGAAGCACATTAAAATCAAAGCGGATAGGCTAGACAGGAAAAGACTACAACCACGTGCACGGCTGTTGAGTATCATGAATCCTCCGAAATTGGTTCGTCGCTGCTGGCTGAGGACGAAACGGTGATGGGAACAACATAGCAAAGTCGTTGAGAGGTAAGAGTTTGGAACTCGAAATTCTACCGCAGTGTGGTTCAAAGCGAAAGGATAGACTGGAAGTGTTCCTCTGTAGGCAACGAAAGCTGCCGATCTTGTCTCAAATTGAAATCCGTAACGCGCCAGTGTCTGCCCGGACCTTGCCGGTAGGGAGCGGGCCGCGTATCGTGGGACTTCGAGCAGATTCGGATCCAGCTGGCAAACGATTCACGCAAGTCAAGCGAGAAAGCAAACCGAGCCCGAGATGAGCCACGAAAAGATATTGATTGTCGAAGACGAAGAAAATGAACGCTCGGGGTTAGCGGAACTGGTGTCTTCCTGGGGATTCCGGGTAGAAACGGCTCGCGACGGCGCGGAGGGTTTGGAAAAAGCAGGTCAATGGTCGCCTTCGATCGTGATCACCGATCTAAAAATGCCCCGCATGAGCGGACTCGAACTGCTCGGGCATTTGGCGGAACAGGCGGCAACGATCGCCGTCATCCTAGTGACGGCGCAGGGAACAATCGATAGCGCGGTGCAAGCTATGCGCATGGGAGCGTATGACTACATCACCAAGCCGATCGACACCGACCGCTTGCGAACCATTCTTGGAAACGCCTCGGCGTTGCTGGGAACGCGCGCCGAACTTGAGGCGACTCGACGCCGGCTGAGGGATACGGGATCGCTGGGGCGGCTCAATGGCGCGTCGCGCAAAATGCAGGAAATCTTCCGGCTGATAGAGATGGTCGCCCCCAGCACTGCGTCGGTATTGATTACTGGGGCCAGCGGAACGGGAAAAGAACTCGTCGCCCGTACGATTCATGAACTGAGTCCGCGGAAAGATCGGCCATTCGTCGCCATTAACTGTGCCGCCATTCCGGAAACTCTGATGGAGAGTGAAATCTTCGGCCACGAAAAAGGTGCATTTACCGGGGCGTTGGAGCGACGTACGGGCTGTTTCGAGCTGGCGGAAGGTGGAACTCTATTGCTCGATGAGATTGGCGAAATGCCGATTGGAACTCAAGCCAAACTTCTGCGCGTGCTGGAAGACCGCAAATTGCGGCGCTTGGGCAGCAAGGTCGAAACTTCGGTGGATGTGCGCGTACTCGCGGCCACTAATAAAGTGCCCGATGAAGCCGTATCGCGGGGCGAGTTGCGCAGCGACCTCTATTATCGCCTGAATGTGTTCAACATTCACATGCCGCCCCTGCGCGAGCACAAGGAAGACATTCCCAGCCTGGTGGAACTGTCACTCGGCGAAATGAGCAGCAAACACGGGCGCCGAGTGGCGGCGGTGAGTGAAGCTGTGCTGAACCAATTTACTCAGTATTCATGGCCGGGAAACGTGCGCGAGTTACGCAATACCATCGAGCGTGCGGTGATCGTATGCGATGGCGGTGTCATTGAGACTAAGCATTTGCCTCCGGGATTTGGACACGCTCCGTTGCGCACAGCGCCCAACGATCCCGATGGGGTGCGCCTGGGCGTAGGTACTACGGTGGAAGAAGCGGAGAAGATGTTGATTCTGAAGACGCTGGAGGCGACCAGCAATAATAAGACTCGAGCCGCGGAGATTCTCGGCATCAGTCTGAAAACCCTGCATAATAAGTTGAAGGAATACGGCGCCGCAGCCGCGGAGGCCATCGCTGGGAAGGAAGAGGTATCGAGCGGCTAGGCGCGCCGCCTGGGTTACCTTCTTCTTGCTTTTTGACCGTTTTCTTTTTTCTCCATGCTGCGACGAAAAACTATCATCGTGCTGGTCATCACTCTTATGGTGGCTACGATGGTGACCGCTTTCTCCATACTTTACATCTCTCAAATCTTGCGTCTTCGGATCGCGAATGCGAACGAGACTGCGACCAGCCTGACTCGTCAATTGGCCTATGCTGCTTCGAATGCCGTTCCCGACTTCAGTAGTACGTCCATCGATACCAACAATGCCGCCGCCGTCCGCCGCGCGCTGGCGGATTATGTGCAAACCGATGTCGCCCTCAACAATTTGCTGCAATCGGATCCCGGCGATTGGCGGTTTATTTACGATGTATCCATCGTTGACGTCAACGGCAAGGCCTTGCTGCATACCAATGCCAGTATGGTCGGCAAGGTAATTCCTCCGCGTCGTAATTTTGAGCAGGTCGTTAAGGCCCGATTTCAAGACCAGATTCGTTTGGTTTTCAGTCCAGCAGAAGTCTACGACGTGACTTACCCGCTGGAATTGAATGGCGCGCCCTTCGGGTCTATCCGCATCGGAGTGGAGACCGTTTTCCTCAAAAGTGAAGTGCAGAGCCGAATGCTCAGGTCGGCTTATATTTCGGTCACTCTGATCCTTCTGTCCTTGTTTCTGGCCGCCGGAATCTCCAACTTGGCACTGGGTCCACTCAAGAAAATCAGTCGCAATCTTGACAGTATGAGCGCGGGGAATGCCGAGGTGCTTTACGAGAATGGATCGAGGCGCGACGAATATGGCCTGGTGTCTTTGAAAATAGCCAACTTGGGACGCCAGATTCGCGATAGCAGAGAAATCTTTTCGGCCCTGAAAGATAACGTCGATCAACTTATGTCGAAGCTGCAGGATGGCTTAATGCTGTTCGCGCGCGACTCTCGTGTGGTGCTGGTGAGCGCTCCCGTAGAAGGTTTTCTCGGCCGTCCCCGGGCAGAACTCCTGGGACACACGGTGCATGAAGTATTTGACCAGCGCACGCCGCTGGGCGCCGCATTGCTCGAGGCCTTTGAGCGGCGGCGGCCGCTGTCGCCAAGGGAATTTGAAGCGGCCGCTGGCAAGCGCGTGCAGGTTTCGCTCGACTTTGTGCAGGAAAGAAATTCGCAAATCGGCGCTCTGCTGATTATGCGCGATCCGGAATCGGTTCGCCGGATTGGCGACGAAATAGAGATGTCACGCCGTCTGTCAGCCAGTGGACGCCTAACTCGCGGCGTAGCCCATGAGGTAAAGAATCCCATCAATGCGATCGTGCTGCACTTACAACTTCTGCGCAACAAGTTGGCGAAGCAAGAGCCGGATACGCGCCGCCACATGGATATTATTGACGCTGAAATCCGCCGCCTGGACCGCGTAGTGCAAACCCTCATTGATTTCACGCGTCCACGTGACATTCATTTGGAGGAAGTCGACTTGCGCCGCCTGATGGAAGATGTAGCCCAGCTTGCGGCTCCTGACGCGGAGCAGCACGGTGTCACCATTCGGCGCCAGATGCCGGAGCGGAGACTGCCCGTCAAGGTCGACATTGATCTGATGAAACAGGCGCTGCTCAATGTTGTCATTAACGGAGTGCAGGCTATGCCGGAGGGTGGATTTCTGACTATCTCGGCCCGGCGCGAAAACAACATGATGATTGCTGAAATTCGTGACGAAGGGAAAGGAATTCCGCAAGACATGCGCGAGAAGATTTTCGAACTCTACTTCACTACCAAGAAAGATGGGAGCGGCATCGGATTGGCACAGACCTATCAGATTTTGCAATGGCATTATGGCACGGTGGATTTCGAATCCTCGGAGGAGAGCGGAACGGTTTTTCATTTCTATCTTCCGGCGGCTGGAACGCCGGAGGATGATCGCGAGTATGCCACCGAGACGCAAACGGACAAGGCGGAGGTTGATTATGGGGGTTGAGTATGGGGATTGATTATAAAGAGTCCGGCATATGATCTGACCAGCCAGCAGGATGAATCGCGATTGCTCGGGCTGCGCCACTCTCTCCAAAGAGGTAAAATTGTTTTCTCTTGGCTAGGAGTCGTCTGGAACGTGCGTATGACTCTGGCAGCAACCCTGCTCATCAGCATTTTCTGTCTGGCTCCCGCGGTGTCCTCACCGGCGGCGAGATACCATGCCCTGCCTGGGAAACAATCGGACAGCTCTGTGGGAACCCAGGATCAAGGAACCAAGGCTCAGGACGCAGGTTCACCGACACCACCGCCCGCCACGAAATCCGCTCCTCAGAATCAGATAAGCACCACTAAGCGGACGCGTCATAAGAAAAAAGTGACTGCGTCCAACTGCAATAGCACGACAAGTCAAGGTGCTCCAAGTTCCGATTCGTCGGGTCATCCGCCGTCGAATGCTTCGACAAATTGTCCGCCGGTAAAGGTAATTGTGAAGCAGGGTGGGACTTCGTCTTCGGGCATTGAGTTGGCTGGGGGCACAACCGGAAATCAAGCGTCCAATCAGCGAGACGCCAACCAGATGTTAGGCACGACCGAATCGAATCTCAAGAAGATTGCCGGACAGCAGTTGAGTTCGGATCAGCAGGACATGGTCAAGCAAATCCGGCAGTTTATGGAACAATCGAAGGCGGCGGTTGCAGACGGCGATCTTGATCGCGCCCGCACGCTGGCGTGGAAAGCGCAGGTTCTGTCTGAGGAACTGGTCAAGCCAGCACAATAATCCTGAATACCTGAACTCTCTACCACAGAGGAACACAGAGAACCACAGAGGAATGCTATTTGAAACGCTGCGCCCTCTGTGGTCAGTTTTTCTTCTTCAGCTCTAACTACTTTCCTTTGGCGCGCGCGCTGTTTACCTTCGCCAATAAATCTTGCGACATTGGCTGCAGCGGACCAGGTATCTTCACCGCCTCGGTGAGCACCTCGCGCGCTTCCGTCAGCTTGTTCAACTTGCCATAGGCGAAGCCTAGTCCGTAAAGAGCTCGCGCATATTGCTGGTCATCCTGCCCCTTCAGCAAGACGGCGGCGACCTTTAGTTCGGTAATCGCGCCCGCGTTTTTCTCTTGCTTCAGGTAAGCCCAACCGATTGTGTTATGGGCAACGCCAGCTGCGACTTTTCTGGTCTTGTCGGCGTCGGGAGCATCCGGTTTTGCTACTTCAAGGGCTTTCTGCGAATACGTGATCGCTTTGGCAGCGCTGCCCGGCTTGGTATCGTCGCTGTAGAAATTCGCCAGGAGCAGCAACGCCGCCAGCGAATTTGGATTGGAGGCCAGAACCTTTTCCCCAAACGATACCAGTCGCTGTTTGTCGTTCAACTGGTCTGGACCCAGCGTGTACATGGCATAGTTGGAAACCTGCTCTTGAAACTTCGAGTCGGGATAAGCCAGGGTGAACTTCTCGATATCCGCCATGCGGCTCTTGGGGTCGGTTTCGGAGGCAATCACATTGAAGCCGGAGGTTTCCAAAAAATCACAGCTGCTTTGCACGCCGGCTTTTTCTTCGCTTACCTTCCGGGCAAACTCCTCGTCGCTCATGCCCTCGGGTTTAGGCTGCTTTGCGATTGATTGGCATACTTCGCCACCACGCGCGGCGTAATCCATCAGTTTAGCGTTGTTCTTGGCCTGCTGCGCCAAGCTCGCCTGCGAGACCAGAATATCCAGGTTGTGAGGAGAGCCGGCGAGCGCCTTGTCCCCATAGTCGAGCGCTTTTTGCACGTCCCCGCTGCCTTGGTACGCCTGAGATATTTGCCAGTTCCCATAGGCTACAGCGGCTGGATTCGCGGAGAACTTCTGCACAAAATCTTCGTACATGGCAAGTTTCTTTTGCGGATCTTGTTCGTTCGCAATAGCCTGAAGTGCGTGGTCTTCATCGGTGCCAGCAGCAATCATGATGCGATCGACCTGGGCAAATGCGCGGGGGATGGAAAACGAAAGAGAGAGCACCAGAACAGATAGCATGAGCGGACCGCTGCAGCGTTTCATAGCCGCCTCCGGTATGCGCAGGAAATAGAAGAGCTCAAGTTTCGAGCAGGCGAATCGTAGCGCTGAACTCGGCTGCGCGCAAGGGGTGCGATCACCGCTGCTGAAGAACTGATCTTTCACCGAGATATGAGTCATAGCGAATTGCCGCACGCTTTGTCTGCGCGAGTTTATCTCTGCGCGGTGAATTCCAGCCTCTCTTGACTTCGACTAAAGTAGAACGATGCGGGCCATTCTCAGCCAGCGGCCATTGCGTTTCGTTTTCGCCGCCAACCTGATCTCCATGTTGGGCAGCGGGATGAATTCGGCGGCCGTGGCCTGGTACATTTTGCAAGCTACGCATTCCGAACAGGCTCTGGGAACGCTGGCTGTGGTGCAGACGATTCCCGCGATGCTCATGCTTCCCTTTACTGGCGTGCTGATCGACCGTGAAGATCGGCGGAAGTTGGTGATGTGGCTCGATGCGGTGCGTGCCGTGATCATCGTGACTGTAGCCATTCTCGCCTTTCGGCATCGCGTGCACGTCTGGGAACTTTACCTAATGAATATGCTGGTGGCCGCCGGATTTTGGATGTTCTGGCCAACCATTACTGCCCTGATTCAGGAGCTCACACCTGAAGACCGTTTCGTGCACTCGAACACGTTTCTGCTGGCCGGGGTGCAAGGCGGCTGGCTGATTGCCGGTTCAGTTGTCGGCTTTATGTATAACCACATTGGTCTGGGCGGAGTATTGCTGATCGATGTTTCAACCTATGTGGTCTCGTTTCTTTGCTACTTCGCCGTGCGCAAGGGACGCCACGTGGTGCTGCGACCGGAACAATTGCGTGCCGATCTGCTGGCGGCGGAAAATCAGTTGCAGCGATTCTGGCGAGACATGCGCGAAGGACTGCACTTTCTGCGCGATCACCGCGCCACCGTGCTGCTGGGAATCAGCTGGGCTCTTTTTCTCGGCGCCATGTCGACAGGGGGAGTGGTGACGCCATCGCTCAGCGAGCGCATTTTTCACGCCGGCCCGGTCGGGTATGGATGGCTCAGTGCGGGATGGGGGACGGGAGCATTCATCAGCGCCCTCTATGCGCCGCAGGCCATTGCGAGGCTGGGTGGACAGCGTGCTCTTGCCTTTTCCATGGCGTTGCTGTCGGTAGCTATGATTTGCGCACCGGTCGCCGGATTTCTTTTCCTCGCGATTGCGGCATACTTCGCAATGGGCTCGGCCCGCGGCGTGGGCGGCGTAGCGATGAATACGAGTCTGATGGAGATGGTGCCGAAACATTTGATGGGACGCGTGCAAAATACTTTTTATTTTGCCGGAACTTTCCTTCAGATTTTCCTAGCGATCAGCGTGGGGACGGTCGCTCACAAGATAAGCCTGGTTGCAGCTTTCGCGATTCTCGCCTGCGTATATGGCCTGGCTTTCGTCGCGGCAAGTTGGCCGGTCGGAGCCGCGTCCTCGGTGGAGGAAGCCAGCCTGGCGAAATGAAATCAATTCACCACAGAGACACAGAGTCACAGAGAAGCATTAACGCCCCGTCTTTTGGATATCTGGCTTTCTCTGTGTCTCTGTGACTCTGTGGTAAATCCCAGCCTTCGGCTGTTATTCTTTTGCATTCGTAAGGAGCCTACATGTCTTCCGATTTGCAGGGCCGTAATGGCGTTGTCTTTGGGGTCGCCAACAAGCGCTCGATTGCGTGGTCCATCGCCCAGGGATTGCACGCCGCCGGCATGAAGCTGGCGATTACTTACCAGAACGAGCGCCTGGAGCAGGAGGCGAAAGATCTCATTCTGTCTCTGCCCGGCGCAGAAGCCTACATGTGCGACGTTTCCAAGGACGAGGAGATTGACCGCCTTTTTGCCACGCTGAAAGAGCGACACGGCAAGCTGCACGCGCTGGTGCACTCCGTGGCCTACGCTCCCGCCGACGAACTGAAGGGCGACTTCATCAACACGACGCGGGAAGGATTTCGCGTTGCGCTGGATGTGAGCGTCTATTCGCTGGTCGCCGTCGCGCGCGCGGCTGCGCCTCTGATGGAAGATGGCGGCTCAATCATGACCATGACCTACTACGCCTCGGAAAAAGTCGTGCCGCGATATAACGTCATGGCCGTGGCCAAGGCGGGGCTGGAATGTTCAGTTCGCTATCTGGCGTACGAGTTAGGGAAGAAGAAGATTCGCGTGAACGCGATCTCTGCTGGTCCTATTAAAACGCTTGCGGCGCGTGGCATCGCCGGCTTTGGCGACATGCTCAAAGGCCATGAGGAACGCGCCCCGCTCGGGCGTCGCGTGGAAGTGGAAGAAGTTGGAAACACGGGAGTCTTTCTCGCCTCGGATGCCAGCAGCGGAATAACAGGCGAAGTGATCTACGTGGATTGCGGATACAACATCATGGGGTTTTGAAAGCAGTTCTGTTCTAGCAGTGCTGTATTCTGTATGTCGCCAACGACGGAAGGAAACGGAATGAAGAATCGGTATCCCATTCTCGCTTTCTTTGCTGCAGCCATCCTGTTCTCGATAGTGCGGGAGTGGGACGCGGCGGCTGTCGTGTGCTGGCGAACGATCCCCACTCCATCTGCGAAGATAAACAACAGCATCAGGCGCTGACTCTAATTTGTCGTTGGTTCTCGCCTTCGCGCTCCAAAGCAATCTCCACATCCCGCTCGTGCAAGAGGCGGGGAAACTTTTCTCCCCACTCAATTAATAAAATGCTGTTGTCCGAACGCAAATCATCCAGAGCAAGCGTCTCCAATTCCCGCAGAGTATCAATGCGGTAGAGATCAATGTGGTAGAGAGTGGCTTGTGGTCCGCGATACTCATGCACCAGCGTGAAGGTAGGGCTGGTAACGTCTTCCTCGGCAGCCGCTTCGAAGGCGGCGGCGATCCCCTTGACCAGCGTGGTCTTGCCCGCGCCCAGGTCGCCACGCAGCAGAACCAGCTTTGGCGGAGCGAGCAGATCTTTCAAAGTGCGGGCAAAGGCGACGGTTTCCTCGGGCGAGTGCGTGGTGACTTCCTGGGCCAGCCGTTGCTGGGTCGGCCGTTTCTGGGTCNNACAGCCGGGGGCGGCTGTCCCCACATAAGGCCTAAGAGCGTCTAACAAAACCCTGAACGCAAGGGAAGAGCCGCCCCTTCGTCAGGGGGTGTTGCGAAAACTCGAAAATGGTGCACTGAGCGAATACTTTGTTCTGCTACTTGCTCTTGAGCGAAGCAAACCGGGCTGAGACGCGTCGAAATGTATGGTGAGATTGAGATGTTTGTCTCACTTTCTTTCGGACCTCGAGTTTTGCAACAGCCTCTTCGCGAGGCGGCTTCGTATTCGTACTCGGCTTTGCGGCTACGGCTTGACCCTTACTTGGGAACCGAGTTTGGTTTGCCTCCACCAGTGATTTCTGTTGCGGGTCGAAAAAAAGAAATTCGGCCAGCGAGCGCCTCAATCACATTCACGTCGTCCTTTTCCCCTACAACGGAGACCGTGCAACCCAAATTCTGCATTCCAGTGTTGTAGCTGCCCAATTTGAAAGAAAGTTCGTAGCACAGGTTGTTCTGGAAGGTGTGGAAGTAGTAATCGCTGTAGAACTTCCCCATTCCGTTATCGCTCACCGTCAGTTCGGCGTATCTAAGTCCGCTAATTGTCCGGGAAGAAAGAGACCGCGGGTCGAACGCTCCAAACTGCTCGCAACTCTGCCGGTTCGTTATCTGCGGGTTCACAAAAATTGCGAAAGAACCTCCGATGAAGTTCGTGTCGGGGTAGACATCCCTGGGTATGTCTAGCTGGGCGAGGGTGACCGTCCCTCGTTCTACCGCAAAGTTGGCTTGGGCGTCCGGCCCGGACGCTGCAGTGGAATTCGAAAGGCGCGGAACGGCAAACTGGATTCCGAACTTTCGGTTTGTGTGTGTACCCCAGTTCGATCGATTGCTGAACGAAGGACTCAATCTCGGTTCTGGCGCCCGAAAGATCTCCTTGAAGTCCTTGACCTCAAGGCTTTGGGTATTTTCATCCTTTGTCCCCTGGACGCTTATTTCGTCGCCTGCATATTTCTCCAACCCCGACGTGCGGCCAGTCAAACGGTAGACGTAGCCTTCGCTGTCGGAAAGGTCGAACGCTCCAAGAGTGCCGGCGAGGCATCCTACAACTGCTAAACCTTCGTTTTTCTGCGAACGTGACGGATCTTGTGGCGGCCCACCAGCTTGAGCGAGGGCAGAAGTGTAGACGAGAAGGCAAGCTCCACCCCAGCAGCAAAGCCCCCTCGGTGTTCGAACGCCGACGCGCAAATCGTATCGCGCCATGATTCGTTTCACATCCTCTTCTAATGGGATGGCCCGCCGCCCGGCATGGTAGGCATTTGCCGACAATTTTCCGGATGAGTGAATAGTGAGGCGTCGGGTTCGCTGAAGCTCACGTCTTTGTACTCCATTGTCACCAGGCCATGGCTGGACTGCATCTCAATCTTGATGGGGAAGCCCTTCAGGTCCTCCGCTTCCCAAACCTTCATCTTGGAGGGCTGGCCATTGCGGGGAGTGACCGTCAAGTTCTCCACCTTGCAGGCATGGCCATCTACCGTGTCAGTGCCCGCGGGCGAGCGCTCGATCGTGGCATCCTGTGCTTGAGAAAAAGGGTTCTGCTGTCCCTGCGCAGTCATCTGCATGCACATGCCAGTGCTCATAACCATGTAACCCGTGTGCTGGCTTAGTTCCATGATCATGTAGCCGGCACCGCCCGGCATGGTCGTCCTCATTTTGTCGCCGGAGCGATAAATTTTCATCTCGCCAGGTCCCTGGCCCCCGTGTGTCGGCATCCCGCTCATTACTGCCGTAGCGGAAAACTGTTTGAAGGTATCGAACGGATTCTGCGCCTGCGCAACAATTGCCAGGCATAGGATCGCCAGAATCGTTAGTCCGTATTCAATTTTGCTACAGTTGGGCATGGCAGCGTTCTCCTCAGCATGAATTGTTTTGGCTCCAAGAGCGGCGAGTAGTGTACACCCCTCTCGCCCGTCCGCGACACCGTGAAATGGGACCTTCAGCACTATCAGCAAAGAGAAACCCAGAAACAGATGATGCCGCGTATCGGTGCGGGGGAAGGTTAGCGTAAGGATCAATCCAGCACGCTAGCACATTCCCGGGCAATCAGGAGTTCTCGGGTACCGCGATCTCGCGCCGCACCACTACAACAATGATTAGAATCGCGTTACACTTGCTGAATCAACCTGGCCCTTCGGAGCGGCGTGGCTGAGGCATCTTGTGGGATGTGCTCTCTCTTTTCGACGTTGCGACAGATCCGCCCCGAATCTATACTCCCCGACGCACTGTATTCCGCGCCAACAAGGAAAACCACGATGAGACAACGAGGTCCTAACTCACGGAAGATCGGTTTCAAAGTCTATTGTGAGGAATGCGCGTGACAGACAAACTGTCCGAGCACACAAAAAAGGAGCCCCTCCTTACTTGGTTCGGTAGCCTTCTTGTCTTAGCTTGCGTGTTCTTGCTCGCGTCCATCGCGGCGGCGCAAACAGAGCGCATCCGCTTCTACCACTCCGATATCAAAGTCCAGGACGACGGCACCATGCTCGTGCGCGAGATGATTCGCGTCGTAAGCAACGGAGACCAGATCCGCCACGGTATCTATCGTGACTTTCCCACTCACTACACCGATCGGTTGGGGAACCGTTACGTAGTCGGCTTTACGCTGGTGTCGGCCACTCGCGATGGCGCTCCGGAAGAATCGCGCGTCGAAAACTACAGCAACGGCGTCCGCATCTACTTGGGCAGCGAGTACTCCCTTGTGGCCCCCGGCGAACACACTTACAGCATCACCTACACGACCAACCGGCAACTCGGATTGATGAAAGACCACGACGAGCTTTTCTGGAACGTTACCGGCAACGGCTGGATTTTTCCTATCGACAATGCTTCAGCACTCGTGCACCTTCCCCAGAGGCTACCGTTCAGCGAAGTGGGCATCGGTGGTTACACCGGAGCGAGTGGTTCGATGGCGCAAGACTTTACTTCCAGAACCATCGGCAGCAGCTTCTTGATCAGCGCCGCACATCCGCTCGGCCCCCACGAAGGGTTGACCATTCTCCTGCAGTGGCCGAAAGGCTATTTCCGCAAGCCCACCGCAGGACAGGAGTTCTTCTACTTCGCGAAAGACAACCCCGACGCAATCATCGCGGCCAGCGGTTTGCTCCTGATTTTCGTTTACTACATCATCGTTTGGCTGCGCGTGGGTCGCGATCCCGCTCCGGGCAGCATCATGCCGCTCTACGAGCCTCCTGCTGGATTCTCGCCCTCAGCAATGCGTTATCTCGTTCGCATGGGTTACGACGACAAAGCCTTCACAGCGGCGGTGCTCGACATGGCGGTGAAGGGCTTTTTGAAGATCGACGAGGGCTCTGGAATGTACACGCTATCTCGCACGCAAGCGGATGGCCGAGCGCTCACGCCGGAAGAGCGGGCCGCCGTTAATAAGCTTTTCGAAGGCGGGCGCGTCTCGATCAATCTGCGGAACGAGAACCATGTCGCGATCAGCGCTGCTATGGCGGCTTTGAAGACCTGGCTCAAGATGGCCGAGCAGAAAATTTATTTCGTGACCAATGGCCGTTTCATGATTCCGGCCATCGCGTTTTCCGTTGTCGTGTTGCTGGGAATCGTATCCGCCGAAGGCCAGGACAAAATGGCGCTTGCCGGATTCATGTGCCTGTGGCTCAGCGTCTGGAGCATCGCTGTCTTTGGGATGCTGCACAACGTCGCGTACCTGTGGAAGTCCGCCCTGGCGGGAGGCCATCTCAAAGCGGGACTCACGGCGAGCGCAACGTCCGCGACTTTGTTTTCCATCCCTTTCGTGCTGGGGGAGATTTTCGGGCTTGGGCTGCTGGCTTGGGCCACGTCTGTCTTCATCGCCGCGGTTCTGCTGATGACGGTCCTTCTGCACATCCTTTTCCACCAGCTGTTGAAGGCGCCGACGAGCGCTGGCCGCAGCGTCCTCGACAAGATTGAAGGCTTCAAGATGTTCCTGGGCGCCGTCGACGGTGATCGGATGAATCGCGTCACACCGCCGGACCATACGCCGGAAGTCTTCGAAAAGTACCTGCCCTACGCGCTTGCACTGGATGTGGAGCAGGCTTGGGCGGAAAAATTTTCGGGAGTCCTGGGCGGGGCCGGCCAAACTCCCGGATCGAATTCCGGCGGCTACTCACCCTCCTGGTATTCGGGCGCCGGCTGGAGCACATTGGGAGCCACGGGTTTCGCCAGCTCGCTGAGCGGCTCATTCTCTGGCGCCATTGCGTCTTCTTCGTCCGCGCCCGGCTCGAGCAGCGGTGGTGGAGGATCAGGCGGTGGTGGTGGAGGTGGCGGGGGCGGCGGCTGGTAATCCGTTGGACGCGTTCCACCGTCGGCACATCTGGACTGCGCCTCTCGCGTAGCGAGGCGCGGTGTCACTAATGATTTCTGAACGAGAACACGGTTTGCCACCCGTCAGGCCGGCGAGGATTGAACCGGGTTTCCAGAGCCCCTTATCTCAGGTCAAGAAACACCCACGCGTCATTTCCTCGCTGCTGATTATCCTTTCAGCCGCTCTTTCTGGCGGCCATCGGTAAGCCCTGGTTCTCAAAAGTTTCACCAATCGTGTGGACGAGTACAAACCGTTGTGTCCAGGGAAGCAGAAGCGTAAGATGCGCACGAGTAAGACCTCCAAATCGAAAATTCGTGCGAATTTCCTGCCGAGTTGTTTTCCGGCGAGGACTGTCTCCTATCTCTCGAAGGGGTTCCGTATCTGAGGTGGGTTTCAAATCCGTTGTGTGGGCGGAAAGAAAAGGGAAGTATTCGTGCGAGGAAGGGGAAATGATCATGGACCAGTACTCTGAGGTTACGACTCAAGGTCTTGGCAGCCGGCTGATCAACAGTATTAAAGGAGTTGCTTTTGGGCTGCTGTTTTTCATCATCGCCCTTCCGCTGTTGTGGTGGAATGAAGGACGTGCCATCAAGACGGCTCGCGCCCTGCAAGAAGGCGAGAAGACTGTAATCAGCGTGGCTGCCGACCGCGTGGATCCGGCCAACGAGGAAAAGCTCGTTCATGTTACGGGTCGGGCCACCACCAATGAAACCCTAAAAGATGCGACGTTTGGAGTATCTGCTAACGCGATCAAGCTGCGCCGGATCGTGCAGATGTATCAATGGACTGAGAAGTCCTCGAGCCAAAAACAAAAAAAACTGGGGGGGAGCGAGACCACCGAGACCACTTACACCTATGAACCGTCCTGGTCAGAAAAGCCCGTGGACAGTGCAACCTTTAAACAGCGTAACGGACACGAAAACCCGCCCATGCCGTTCCGCTCGGCCGAACTCTCAGCCGGAAACGTAAGTCTGGGTGCATTCCGGCTTAGCTTAACATTGATCTCGAGCGTCACAGGCGATTCGGGTGTCGACGCGTCCCAGGCCGCCATCCCCGAATTTCTACAAGCTCGGGCTCAACGCATCGAGAATGGATTAGAGGTTGGCGATCCGGCATCTCCCAAGGTGGGTGACTTGCGCATTACATTCACGGAGGCACCCCAACAGGAAGTGAGTCTCGTGGCTCGCCAAGTGCAAGACACCTTTGAGCCGTACCCAACGCGAGCAGGCCGAGACATTGAACTGCTGAGTATGGGAACCCTCAGTGCCGAGTCCATGTTCACTACGTCTGAGAGAAAGAACAGCACTCTGACCTGGATCCTACGAGGAGCCGGATTCATCCTGATGTTTGTCGGTCTGATGCTCGTGTTTCGGCCCTTGGCGACGGCAGGGGACGTGATCCCGATTTTCGGCAGCTTACTGGGCCTTGGCGTGGGCGTAGTCTCAGGCATGGTTGCGTTGTGTTTGTCGCTACTCGTCATTGCGCTTGCCTGGATTGCCTATCGGCCTTTAGTAGGGACCGCGCTCCTGGTGCTTGCCTGCCTGGCAATCTACGCTCTCGTGCGGGTGCGCCATTCGAAAACACTAAAGACGCCGGCCGCTTCGGCATCCCAATGAGTTGAAACTGCGAATCGTGATCGATGGTCTGAACAGGGATACCGCCAGACATGCCATGATGGAAGAAACGTGGGCATGGCAGCCCTCGGCGTGAGCGGCACCCGAAGCGCTACTCGGCACAGCGGGTGGGATAGCTCGCTATTTGCGCATCACCTCATGGAACTGTTCCGCCGGGAAGGAGTCGCCACTAGGCCGCGTTGATGCGAGCGATCTCGTCGCTTTTTTGTTTGATCTGTTCGTCGAGCGTCGTAATCTCGTGGCACTGGGCCTCAACTTCGCTGACAGCATGGCCTTGCTGACAGAGCGCATACACTTGCCGGCCGATTTCAGTGAATAGCGCTGACTTGCGATCGTTGAGGTTGCCAATGTCATGTCGGATCTTCGTGGTTGCTGCCAGATCGCTGACTTCCCCCCTGGCCTTGTCCATGCCGTGCTTCATTTTATCCATTAAGCTCATAGAATCCTCCAAGTGTCTCAAGCTGACAGAAGAAACTATAAACCCGTTGTCAAGCAACGGGCGGGAATGACGCTTGACAGTCTTGGGGATGCGTGATACATCTCCACTCACAATTGGGCGGCTCCGACATTTCTCTTCGTCTCAGTTTCGACGGTTTCACCTAATTTGAGTGGCTGAGTGATTAATTATGCGCTGCCCTTCGTGCGGTCGCGACGTCTCGGATGAGTCGTTCTGCGAGTGGTGTGGCAAACCCCTGAAAGTTGAAACGTCTGCTCCGATCGAACTAAAGTCCGTCCCCCCGTCTGCCTCTAAGCCGTTGTCGCCTTTGCCTTCTTCGGAAGCGCCGGCAGCTGTTCCGGCCACTCCGACTGCT
>PKXU01000112.1:0-176 GCA_003132445.1 Acidobacteriaceae bacterium
TTCACAAAATTCTTCCCCGGCATTTGCCTGATCTTGCCGGCTAGTTCCAGTTCGAACAGGGCGGCGAAGATTTCGGAGGACGATAGTTGATTTTCCAGGCGCTCGACGATCTCGTCGATGTGCGTGGTCTCGTCGGCTTTCAGCAAGCCCAGGATTCGCTTCTCGTGAGGAGGGAG
>PKXU01000112.1:183-5366 GCA_003132445.1 Acidobacteriaceae bacterium
GATCTTCCCACACGTCTTCCCAAGTAGCAACCAGCTTGGCGCCTTGTTTAATCAGTGTATTCGGCCCCCAGGAATTTTTGTTGGTCACATTGCCGGGCACGGCGAATACTTCGCGATTCTGCTCTAGCGCGCAGCGTGCTGTAATGCGCGTGCCGGAATATTCCGCGGCTTCCACCACTAGCACACCACACGCCATTCCGCTGATGATGCGATTACGAATGGGGAAATTTTGCGGCGCGGCAAACGTTCCCAGCGGAAACTCAGAGATCAGCCCACCGCCCAGAGACAGAATCTGTTCCGCGAGGCGCGAGTTTTCCTTCGGATAAATGACGTCCACGCCGGTGCCGAACACCGCGATGGTCTTGCCTTTGGCGGAAATTGCACCGCGATGACTCGACGTATCGACGCCCCGTGCCATGCCACTAATTATGACCAACCCCTGTGCGGCCAGATCGCAAGCCAGCCGCTCGGCCATGCCTGAACCGTAGGGCGTGGGATGTCGCGTTCCCACCATTGCGATTCCAGGTTTGTTCAATACTTCGGGATTGCCTCGAACGCGAAAGACGAGCGGCGGATCGTAGATCTCTTTCAATCGCGTCGGATAGAAAGGATCGTCCAGCGAAACCAGGGTGATGTCTGCGGCCGCGGCGGCGGCGATCTCTTCTCGAGCTAGTTCCGCCGATTTTCCTGTGGCCAAAGACTGCGCAGAAACGGCTTGAATGCCCGTGCTCTCTAGTTCGGTCAATGAAGCGCGAAAGACCGCTTCCGCTGATCCGAAATGTTCCACCAGCTTGCGCGCCCGCGTGGGCCCGAGACNNCGAGACCAGGCGTAAGCGAAATGGCCAGCCATTCCAGTACGTGCGTTGCGGCGGTGGATGCGGTAGCGATAGACAAATAGAACTCCGAGCGGACTCTAATCACCCGCAAATGGCTGTGTCAAGGTCATGCGTCACACTCGTTTGTTAAAATTGTGGAAAGCATGCAACGTTTACGTATTTCCGCCATTTCCTACCTTAATACTGCTCCTCTAATGTGGGATTTTGAGCACGGCGAGGCAGCACACGACTTCGATATTGCGTACACGTTGCCGTCCGCCTGCGCCCGTTCGTTAGNNTGAGGGAACGGCCGATATCGGCATTATTCCCGCAGCCGCCTATGCCGAGATTCCAGGACTGCAAATACTGCCCGAGGTGGCGATTGCCTCGCGTCGCGCCGTGCGTTCTATTTTGCTGGTCAGCAAGGTCCCGATTGATAAAGTTCGTAGCGTTGCACTTGATACTTCGTCCATGACATCGGTGGCGTTAACGAAAATCTTATTCGAGAAGTGGTTGGGTGGCGCAAGGACGTACACATCGATGGCGCCAGTCATCGAGCAGATGTTGNNCCCGCCCTGCAGATTGATCGTTCGCGCTTCCACACCCTCGACCTTGCGGAAGAATGGATTCGCTATACCGGCAAGCCTTTTGTATTCGCCTTTTGGGCGGTGCGCAACAATGCATTACAGGAAGCGGCACCGTCATTGGACTTGTCGTCAGTATTCCAGAACTCGCGCGATCACGGACTGGAAACTTCCAGCCTTAATCAGATTGCCCGCGAGTGGGCGCCGCGGCTGAACCTTGCGGAAGACGACGTCCGGAATTATCTGACCCAGAATATCCACTACCATCTCGACGCCGGCTGCCTGAACGGATTGCAGTTGTTCTACCGCTACGCAGCAGAAGTTGGCGCACTGCCAACGGTACCGCAGTTGCAATTTGTGGACGCCACAAAGGCCGTCGCACTATAGTGCTGATCATCTCGAATGCTAATCATCCCGAATTCGAGGAAGTCATCCTGACCGGAGCCGNNCCCGCCGGAAGAAGGTGAATAAACAGCCATCCTCGCTCTCGTCCCTCCCATGATTTAAGCTGAAGCCAGCACTTTTGGCATCAAAGTCTCGTGAGCCTTTTCCAGCCCATCCCGAATGCCGGCGCGGCAGATACGCCCCGGCCGCTGGCCGACCGCATGCGCCCGCGCACCCTTGATGAATATGTCGGTCAGGAGCACCTGATCGGCCCGGGCAAACCCTTNNCGCACGCAAGTTGACCGCGACGATACCGGCTCGCTCATTTTCTGGGGACCGCCCGGCACTGGAAAAACTACCCTCGCAAAGATCATCGCGAACATGACTAAGGCGGAGTTCATCGAATTCTCGGCCGTGCTCGCCGGAATCAAGGAAATCANNGCTTCAACAAAGCCCAGCAGGACGCTTTTCTGCCGCACGTGGAAAAAGGAAATATTCGCCTGATCGGCGCAACGACGGAGAATCCGTCGTTCGAGATCAATTCGGCGCTGCTCTCACGCTGCCGAGTGTATGTTTTGAAACCGCTCACCGAAGATCAGATCGTGCTGTTGCTGAGGCGCGCTCTTGCCGACCGCGAGCGCGGACTTGGCGAAAAGAATCTCTCCGCATCCGAGGATGTGCTGAAGAAAATCGCCAGCTATACCAGCGGCGACGCGCGCAGCGCATATAACGTCTTGGAAGTCGCGGCGGGACTGGCGCAGGAAAATTCTCGATGCGAACTCGAAATTACCGACGAGATTGTTCGCGACGCGCTGCAGAAACGCATTCTTCTCTACGACAAATCCGGAGAAGAACACTACAACCTGATTTNNCCGACGCGTCGCTCTACTGGCTAGGCCGCATGCTCGAGGCTGGCGAAGATCCGCTGTATGTTGCGCGGCGCGTGGTTCGCATGGCGGTGGAAGACATCGGCTTGGCCGATCCCAACGCGCTTTCGTTGTGCATGGCCGCGCGCGATGCAGTCGACTTCATCGGCATGCCCGAGGGAAATCTCGCGCTGGCGCAGGCGGTCGTCTATCTTTCTGTAGCGCCCAAATCAAACGCGTTGTACACCGCTTACGGCGAGGTTCAGCAGGACGTGGAGCAGACCGCGGCCGATTCAGTTCCTCTGCATCTGCGCAACGCTCCCACGGGATTGATGAAGGGACTCGGCTACGGTCATGGCTACCAGTATGCCCACGACCTGGAAGAAAAAGTTGCCGACATGCAATGCCTGCCCGACAACCTGCGCGATCGCGTCTACTACCAGCCCACCAATGAAGGCGTTGAGAAGCGCATCAGAGAGCGGATGCAGGAAATAAAACGCCAGCGTTCGCGAGCCAGCGAAAGCCACTCTACGCAAGCGAAGAAAGAAGCGTAGCCACTGCGAAAGGCTCGATTATCGCGTTCGCGCGCGATGTTCTTTCAGAATGCAGCGGTCCATTACGACGAAGATCCCAGCCCGTCGCGCCTTTTCGGCGGCTTTCTCATGAATCACGTCTTCCTGCATCCAAATCGCCGGAATCTTGAGTTGGATCGCTTCATCGACAACTTCTTCCACAAACTCGGGCCGGCGAAAAATATTAACGATGTCGATCTTCCCCGGAACATCGCGCAGCGACGCATACGCCTTCTCGCCCAGACATTCCTCAATCTGCGGATTCACGGGAATGATGCGANNTGCGATATCCATGCGTCTGCATATACACTGAGACGCCATGGCTGGGACGTAAAGGATTGCAGGATAGGCCGACCACGGCAATGGTCTTTGCACGCTTCAACAGTTCAGCGATAGGATCCGATTGTGGTAAAGAAGCCATGCGTACTCCAGATTACTTCTTGTTCGCTGCGTCGAGTTTCTGTTTGTACATTTTTAGAGCCAGCTTGCGAATGGTTTCCGAAACTTCCTTATTGGCGGAAAGATTTTTCAGATCCGCAGTTAACAGATTTTTCATGAGGCCCAAGCCGAGATCGAGCGGCGTCCGCGGATTCGCGACCAGATTCCGCACCACGATATAGTTTTTCATAAAGCGGCGCTTCATCGGAATCTGGCGCAGCACCGCCTCCAGCACATTCTTCTGGCTGGCAAATTTTTCTACTTCCCCATCGGAGAGCTTGGGAGCGTCGAGTACGGCCAACGCCACTACTTTCGTGCCGTCGCGAATCAGAAGCGAACGCTCTTCCTTGCTACCCTTCAATGCCAACTGAATGCGGCCCTTTACGTCGAGGTGACTGATTTTCTGCAGGGCGTTCTCGCGCTTGGCCTCAACTGGCGGCTTCTTGTGCGCGGCGGCCGTTTTCGGCGCGCCGGCAGTTGTGGGCACGCTGGCCACCGCCGCAGCGGTTTCGGCAGCGGATGCCTCTTTTGCGCTCTCGTGCGTCGGGAAATAATCCGCGCCCAGCAAGTCAACAATCCCGCCGACCGCATGGAATGGCTTTTCTCCCTCGGCCTGAATATCGTGAAGGTGATCATTGATGTATGCGGACACGTTCTCATCATCGTCCCCGTCGCTGGAATCGGTAGCCTCGACAGTCGGCGTTGACGCCACCGGCGCCGCTTCTGCGTGCTCAATTTCAGGGACGGTATTTTCAGCGGCAGCGGGAGAACTAAACGAACTCAANNAACTTTCCCAGTTCGTCTGCCTCTTCCTTTTTCAAATAGGGACTTGATCTGAGAGCCTCAAGCACGCTACTCAGTGACCGCGCGCGCTCGCTTTTAAGCATGACCTCAATCGACTCCCGCGTGGCCGAGAGCGCCAGTTTGATGATCTGGCCCTCGAGTACCGAAGGATTCTCCAGAAGAGCTGGTAATAACTTTGGCCGCAAGTTATCGGGTGAGATGAAATAATCCAGAACTTCGGCCGATGTCTTAGGGTCGGCGGCGGCAGCAGAGGAGGCGTTTTCGTCCCATCCCGCAAGGGTCATGCGAGCCTGTTCGCCAAAGACCTTATTATGCCGCGCCAGATAAACGAGGATCTCAATGTTCTCCGCGGCCGGCACCTGCAATGCGCCGCGCGCAGCAAACTGCATCATGTTTGAGGGCAGCTTCGAAGCGCGGATTTGATCGATCATGCGCGCCATACAATCATTCCTCGACTACCGGATGTCGGCCCATATCGCCATGAATCCCCTGGTCCCGCGTCAGCGAGTCAAGTTCGTTCACCGCCAATTCAAAATCCCGGGTGATGCGATTCCCCTTANNGCTCGAGAAATACATCCAACAAAGTCCGATAGTACCAAAGAGTGCCTTCGCGGCCACCGTTGAATCTTGACCACACTGATTCCCCGATGGCGCGGTAATCGCTGAGAATCGAGCGCACATTGTTCAGCTTATCGGCAGCCGAAACCAGCCGCGTATCGG
>PKXU01000112.1:5394-5942 GCA_003132445.1 Acidobacteriaceae bacterium
CGCCGCAATCTTCGACCACATCGTGCAGCAGCGCTGCGATCGCCAAATCTTCATCGCCGCCAGCCTCAAGCACCAACGATGCAACCCCCATTAGATGCGCTATATAAGGAATTGCAGATGCCTTGCGAGTCTGCCCGCCATGTTTTTCCGTCGCGAATTGAAATGCCCGCAGAAAGCGTGGGCCAAGCTTGATTTTCCTCTGTGCCCTCAGTGTCCCCTGTGGTTGAGATTTCTCGCCTGACGTCTTCACGACTTCTGTCTTCACTGCTTCTCTCCTCGCCGCGCCAGCAGATACGCCCGAATGAATGGCTGCAAATCCCCATCCAGAACGCGATCAACATCTCCCACCTCGGTCTTGGTGCGATGATCTTTGATCATGCGATAAGGCTGCAGCACGTAAGAACGAATCTGCGATCCGAATTCAATATCGAGTTTCGAATCTTCAATCTTCTTGGTGGCCGCCCGCTTCTTCTCCATCTCGAACTCGTACAACTTCGAGCGCAGCATGCTCATCGCGCGTTCCCGATTCTTATGCTGCGAGCGCTCGT
>PKXU01000112.1:6037-6239 GCA_003132445.1 Acidobacteriaceae bacterium
GCGAGATGCGCACCAGGCGATGGACGCCGATCTCGCCCTGCAGAAGTCCAAAGGCATATTCGCCGTTCACCGCGAATGTCGCTGACTTCAGGCCTGCCTCTTCTCCCGGCTGGTAATCGTAAAGCACGGTCTCAAACCCTTGCCGCTCGGCCCATCTCAAATACATGCGCAGGAGCATGTCGGCCCAATCCTGCGATTCAGT
>PKXU01000171.1:0-1250 GCA_003132445.1 Acidobacteriaceae bacterium
TGCTCGACCTATTGCGGACAAGGTGAAATCGGGAAAGCTCGAGATTGTGCTAAACCAGTTCGCTCCGACGAGCACGGATTTCTATCTTTAACATCCGCAGCGCTCGCAGGTTCAGCCAAAGCTTCGCGCGTTTATAGATCGTATTAAGAGCAAACTAGGTTGTAGTCGTCAAGAGTTGAGATGCTTAAAGATTTAAGGAAGCCACTTGCACATCCGAATTCCTTCACACGCATATCCAATCCTCAATGTGAAGTTCGAAGATCTCGGACAGTAGAGATGTTGCCACAGCTCAATGCTGAGAGGCGTTGGTCAATTTCGGCAGTTTCCAGCGATCGATCAACCGCTCATATGCCGGCTCCGGCAGTTGTACCGGCAAAGGCTTGCGCGCCGGATCGAGCTAGGTAAGCAAGGTTTCAAGGTCGGTTTGTGACATGGCAGTGCATCCAGCCGTACCCTGGTCATGGCTCTGCCAAATGTGGAGAGAGGTCGAATGTACCGGCGATGGGCATGATGGCTTTGAGATGCGGAGGTCTTTCGACAGCAGCTTCCATCTGCGTTCCGGCGAAATAAAACAATGGGACATTGCCGCAGAAAAGCCATATCAGACTCGATATCGCAATTAACAAGCCACTCCATCGCCCGTAAATCGGTATTCCAGCCAGATGTCACAGACGAGGAACACACGACGCCCTCCGATTTGTGCCTATATTGTGCCTATACAACAGGCCATAGCGGAGCAGTTTTGGCCTGACTCAAGGAGCAGCCACGCAAAAAGGAAGTTAAGTTTTTGAATTGCGTGTTGGAACTGGCAGACACCCCGTCTACCCGTATCGCTTCAGCAATTCTGTACAAGCTTCTGATAATAAACCTTCTACCTTTTGCCTCAATCACTACCCGGTAACGTCGCTCGGAACGGCCAGTAGACGCCAGTAAGCCCCGGATGCAGGCAGTCGGTGCAAAATTCGGTGCAGTTCCTTGGGGTACTAGAAGAGGCGCTCTGCGTCGATTATGTGAAAGACTAAGGCACACAGACCGGAGCGCATGGATTCGACTGATCTCTTCCGTATCTCGATAGTCGCTATGACATGATAGTGACTAACGCAAGCTGATTCTATATAATCGCGCGTCATGCCAACTCAGGAGACGCTCTATAACGTAGCCAATCGAGTGGCCACGATTACTTTGAATCGGCCGGACAAACTCAACGCCTGGACGGCGCTGATGGAAAGCGAAGTGCGTTCGCACATGGA
>PKXU01000171.1:1296-29272 GCA_003132445.1 Acidobacteriaceae bacterium
GTGGTTGGCCTTGGTTTGGTTATCGCTCTCTATTGCGATCTGCGGTCTGGCCTCGGACGCAAGCCGCTTCAGCACCACATTCGCGCGACGCGGGCTGATTGCCGAGTATGGAATGGCCTGGATGTTGCCTCGGATCATTGGAATTGCAAACGCGCTCGACCGGCTGTTTTCTGCCCAGACTATCGATGCCGCCGAAGCACTGCGCATGGGGTTGGTGAATCGAGTTTTTCCCCACGAAACCTTTCTCGAAAAAGCCCAGGAGTCTGCCCAAGAACTGGCTTCCACGGTGAGCCCGCGCTCGTTGCGCATAATCAAGCGCCAAGTATACGAGGCCATGTCGCAACCGCTCGCGGAAGCTTTCGACATTTCCGTGCGCGAGATGATGGCTTGTTTCCGCACAGAGGATTTCAAAGAGGGTGTCGCGCACTTTGTGAAGAAGCGCCCCGCGGCTTTCACCGGTAAATAGGAGACTGGCGGCAGACATGAATTTCTCGTTCAGCAGCAAAGTGACGGACCTGCAACGGCGCTTGCAGGTTTTCATGGATGAGCACATTTATCCGAATGAGCAGCGCTACCACGATGAGATCGAGCACAACCGCTGGTCGCCGCCGGCCGTAATTGAGGAACTCAAGCCCAAAGCCCGCGCCGCGGGCCTGTGGAATCTGTTCCTGCCGGATCGGGAGCATGGGGCGGGGTTGACGAATCTCGAATATGCACCTCTGGCCGAGATTATGGGGCGCAGTTTTATTTCTCCTGAGGTNNGGAGCAAAAAGAGCGCTGGCTCAAGCCTCTGCTTGCAGGTGAGATTCGATCGTGCTTCTCGATGACGGAACCCGGGGTCGCCTCATCGGATGCAACCAACATCCAGGCGAGTATTGTTCGGCAGGGCGACGAGTATGTCATTAATGGCCGCAAGTGGTGGTGCTCTGGAGCGGGCGATCCGCGCTGCAAGGTCGCGGTCTTTATGGGCCGAACTGACACAGACCGAACTGACACAGAAAAGACAGATCGCTCGGCGCTCCATAAACAGCAGTCGATGGTGCTGGTGCCGATGGATAGCGACGGGCTCAAGATTGAACGCATGCTGACGGTGTTTGGCTATGACCATGCGCCGCACGGGCACGGCGAGATCACTTTTGAAAATGTTCGCGTGCCCGTCTCGAACATGTTGCTCGGCGAAGGACGAGGCTTCGAAATTGCCCAAGGGCGGCTGGGTCCGGGGCGCATTCATCACGGCATGCGCTGCATCGGCGTGGCCGAACGGGCCCTCGAAACCATGTGTAAGCGAGTGCAAGCGCGGGTGGCCTTTGGTAAGCCGCTGGCCGAGCAAGGCACCCTACGGGCCGACATTGCGCGATCCCGCATGGAGATCGAGCAGGCACGTCTTCTGACTTTGAAAGCGGCCTACATGATGGACACGGTCGGAAACAAAAAAGCACGCGCCGAGATCGCGATGATCAAAGTCGTGGCGCCGAATGCCTGTCTGCGAGTGTTGGACCGCGCGATTCAGGCTCACGGAGGTGCGGGCGTCTCTCAGGATACTTTTCTGGCTGGCGCCTGGGCGAATGTGCGCACACTGCGTTTGGCCGATGGCCCGGACGAAGTGCACACCGAAGCTATCGCGAAGCTGGAACTCAGGAAGTGGAGTCTGCCGTAGGCCTTGGTGACAAGAAATGACCCTTCGACAACTCCGCGATTCCTTAACCAGCGTGCCGTTCAATACCTTGCTCGGGATGCGACTCCGCCGAGTGCACCGCGACGGCATTACGATCGACTGCACGCTTCGCAACGACTTGCGAAACAACGCTGGGGTAGCCCACGGCGGTATCGCTGCAGCCATGGCCGACGCAGCTGTGGGCGGTGCCATCCAGCGTCACTTCGGTGGGGGCCGTAGGATCACCACCGTGGAGTTAAAGATCAACTACTTTCTACCAGTGACGGAAGGCCGCATCTTTGCCCGGTCGCACCTTCTTCGCATCGGCTCCACGCTGTGTGTGGGTAACGTGGATCTCACCGATGAACGTGGGCTTGCGATTGGAACGGCCATCGTTACTTATATGTTGATCAATCCTCCTGCTGTTCGGACGTCGGACCTCGGACCCCAGGCCTCCGCCCGCGTGCCGAGTGCTCGTCGTGTCACGCGTCCCTCACGCAGGAAGTAGTAGTTCCTGCTGCAGCTCTCGTGTGAATCTTTCGACAGAGATAAGAGATGCGGCAAAATCGAGAGGAGACACAGTGCCGCTTGTCCTGGAAACACCCCATTCCTTAAGTGATTTGGTAGGTCGCGAACTCACCCTGACGGACTGGTTCCCCATCACCCAGGAACGAATTGAGCAGTTTGCTGAAGTTACCGAGGATCGCCAGTGGATCCACGTGGACCGCGAACGTGCCGAGCGTGAGTCTCCCTATGGGACCACAATTGCTCACGGGTTCTTGACCTTGTCGCTGCTGAGCCGGTTTATGAAGGAGGCAATTCAGATCCGAGGCGGCGTCCGCATGAGCGTCAATTACGGCTTGAATCGAGTTCGATTTCCTTCTGCTGTCCGCGCCGATTCTAAGATTCGGGTTCGCTTCATTCTTCAATCGCTAGAAGACGTGCCTGATGCGCTGGAAGCAGTCTTTGATGCGAGAGTGGAAGTCCAGGGTAGCGACAAGCCGTGCTGCGTAGCTGAGTGGGTAGTTCGCTACTATATATAAGATAGCGGTCCGTTCTAAGCAGTGCTCGGAATCCTCTTAGCGGTGGGTGCACAGCCCCAGGGCGGCGAGGTGCGGCACTGCATTGAAGGTAAATAACCGTAGCTGCTCTTTTCGCAAACGCAGGATTGTGTAGGATGCGTTATACACTGCCCCGGCGAGCCGCATGACCCGCTCATCGGAAATCTCCAGTGAGAGGCCAGTCCAAATCGCAAGCGGCGTGGCCGACGTAACCACGAGAATGTTCTCTTGCCGCGCGTCGAGCATCTTCAACCGGCAGGCCGCAACGCGCTCACGAAACTGGTTCCACGTTTCGCCGCCATAGGGATAACGACCGGCAAGCCATGCCTCCACCACTTTTGTATCGCAAGGCATCCATTTGCGATGAATTCGTGCCCCGTGCGCGCCTTGGCTAACGCGAACCTGCTCGCGCATTTCGTCGTATTCGTGCAGAAATTCCGGATCTTCGGCAGCCAAGAGCGGAGCAATCTCGCGATACACTCGCCCGAGATCGAATTCATCCCATCCAGAATCGACGCGAACTGTGGGGAAGCCAACCCCCGCGTCGGCATAGACCGTACGGATCTGCTCGGCGGTCTGCTGCTGCCGCGTAAGCGCTCCTGCAGAGGCGGAGGCAAATCGGATTCCCTGTGAAAGGAAGTGCTCGCCCAACAGCCGTGCCTGACGCTCTCCCAACTCGGAAAGCGAATCGTAAGCGTCGCGCGTGCCCGCCTGCCCATGGCGCACGAGATAGACGGTGCTCAAGTGGATTTCCCCGCGAGCGAATCCGCCAATTCCACCAATCCCTTCACGCGGTCTCCGAAATTCTGAAATCGTGTGTCTTGCGTCTGGCCACGCCGGAAGCGGTAGTAAATCTGCTGCAGAATCACTGCCAGTTTGAAGATGCCAAGTACTTCGTAGTAACCGATCTGCGAGAGGTCGCGTCCGGTTCCCTCCGCATAGCGCTGAACGAACTGATCTCGCGTGTACCAACCGGGCTGCGATGTGAGCGAGGGCACTCCGCGAGCGCGCAGTTGCGGCGCCTCAACCAAAGCCCAGTAACACAACGTCAAGCCCAGATCGGCCAATGGATCGCCAACCGTCGCCATCTCCCAATCGAGCACCGCCTCGATGCGCTCGGCAGAGTCTTCACTGAGCATAACGTTATCCAACTTGTAATCGTTGTGCACCAGGGTCGGCGCGGGAGAAGACGGTCGGTGATCGATGAGCCACCGAATCACGCGGTCGATCTTGGGCATGTCATCCGTTGTGGCCCGTTTCCAACGATCTGCCCAACCCTGCACTTGGCGTTCAAGAAATCCTTCCGGCTTACCGAGGACAATCAAACCGGTCCGGGAAATATCGATGGCGTGCAGGCGTATTAGGCAATCGACAAATCCCTTGCTGGCTCGCTCCGCATAATTCGGCATCTTCGCCAGTTGTGGCGGAATTTCATCCCGCAATATAAGCCCGTGCCGCCGCTCCATAAGGAAGAACACAGACCCCAGCACCGCTGTATCCTCGCACAAGTGAAAGACGTTTGGAGCTTCTGGAAAATACGGATGCACCATCTGCAGCACTCGAAACTCACGCCCCATGTCGTGAGCTTTCGGGGCGACTGGCCCCAAAGGGCCGCGCCTCAGGACGTACTCGAGCCCATCAATTTGCAGCAGATATGTAAGGTTCGAGTGCCCGCTCGGAAACTGTTCGAGCGTGATACCTCGTTCAGCGCCTGCGATTCGTCCGCGCAGCCAGTCGGCAAGCGAAGGTAGATTCAGTTCTTCGCCTGGGCGAACGGGGCCAGTGTCGAGATGCAATCGAGATAAGCCTTTCCGACGGAAAGTGTCTTCCACGAGACGTCAATTCAACCAGAGTGTGCGGCATTCCAAACGCGCACCCGCTCGAGACTGGCAACGAACGGTTTCAAAGCTCCATAGAGCAGTACCGCAGCGAGCGCACATGCGACAGATGTCACGATCACCAGCGAGTATCGCACGGCGGCGTCGCTTCGAAATGCGTATTGCGTTAGTGCTCCCACAGCGGTAGGTCCGATTCCGAGCCCGATAAGGTTGATGGAAAACAAATACATAGCCGAGGCCTGTCCGCGCATGGTGGCCGGCATCATCTGCTGAATCGCGGCGGGGGCGATGCCGAAGGGAGCAGCCGCCAGTGCGCATCCGGGAATCAGCCAAATCGTGGCCCAGGTCGCAGAGGGCGCCAGGTACAAAAGACAGTTGACGGGCAGCCAGACTAACCCGATCAGCACACCTACGAACAAGGTCGCGTTGCCTCGGCCGCATTTGCGCAAGTAATCAGCGAACCGTCCAGCACTGACGATTCCAATGCACCCAAAGACCGCGACGCAGGAACCGTAAATTATGCCCGTGGTTCCAATGGTCCAGTGAAAGTGTCGCCGATAGAATTCCGGCACCCAAGCGGCACTGGCGTATGAGGAGAGCGCGAGTAGCCCAAAACCAATATTGTGGAGCAAGAACGTCCGCCGGTTTTCGAAGATGTATGAGAATACCTGCCTCATCGGAGCAGTCGACCGTCGGCTAGCTCCGCGATGTACGGCAGGTTCGTTCACTGTGAAAAGTAGCGGTGCTACTGCAATGCCGGGAAGGCCAACCAGGAGAAAGATGATCTGCAAGGGATGCACGGCTCCGAGCAGGGGAATCGTCCACATAGCCTGAGTCGATGCGTAGGCAACAACCAGTCCGCCCAGCAAGTAAGCCATGCCAGAGCCAACGTAGATGCCCATAGAGTAGACGCTAAGGGCCGTAGCCAGCCGCTCGCGAGGAAAATAATCGGTGATCAGCGAATAGGCAGCCGGGGAAAGCGCCGCTTCTCCCACGCCGACGCCCATGCGCAGCAAAAGCATTGTTTCGAACGTTTGCGCCAGTCCGCAACTGGCTGTGAACCCGCTCCACAGTACTAGGCCGGTCGCGATGATCAGCCTGCGGCTGTAAATGTCGGCCAGCCTGCCGAGAGGGATTCCGAAGAATGTATAAAACAGTGCGAAGCTGAATCCGATCAGCAAACTCATCTTAGCGTCGCCGATGTGTAAGTCGCGACGAAGCGGGCCGACCAACAGACTGAAGATCTGGCGGTCGATGAACGAGAATGCGTACAGAAGTGTTAGGACTCCGACGACGTACCACGCGTACCGCAATGAATGCGCGGTAGAGTCAGCTGCGGTCTGAGCAGCGCCGGTTGTGGCTTCGGTTGACGTGGTAGCGGGCATCTTTTTGTAATTTCGTTTGCTTCAGATGATTGACGGGATCACCAGTTCCGGCTGTCCGCGCGGTTAGAGNNTCCCAAAATGTTGAACACTGGTGACTACTGTCAAAGTTGGACTCGACCACTGGCGCCGGTGGTATCAACGATTGGAACTCGTCGGTTGACGCACTGTAAGGAGACCAGAGCGGTTCACCGGAGGAATTGGGGTCTCCCTTCTTCGCGAACTGCGTCCAGTAGCTGACCATCGCATCGGAGAGTTGCGTTTGTTGGCTTGAAAGTGTTATCGGCAGTCCGAAAACATCGATGCCCGGGAACAGGTATTGAAGCTCAGAGCTATGATAGGCACCCAACGGAAAGGTTAACAATCCGCCAAACGCAGATTGCGCGGGAGGAGCGTTCTCATCGTTGAACTCATAGGTATAGGTCGGCACAAATTTCGCTAGTGACTGATCCGCAATGCGTGCCGCACAGCTAAAGACTCCGTCCGTACCTGAGGCCCCCAATGCCTCACCGCCGGTCGGGTAACTGGCAAATGGGTACAAAGCAAGGACGGGCGGCGCCAGGGCCGGTCCCCACAAAGTAGTAACAGCAGTACCGTACTGCGCCGTAGTCAGTATTGGATTTTCTACGAGGTCGTAGTCCAGAGCTACGAACAATCTATATTCATCGTGATTGGTTCCCGAGATCACCGGCACTTGATTGAATTCGCCGCTGGCAAATGCTGCGCCGATTGTCTGTGTAAGGAGCGTTCCATCGACGAAAGGATAGAGAGGGAATGGCTCTTTCGCGACCATCGTCGCAGCGGGCACGGCACGCAGACAGGAAGCTGTCTGGTTCGTGCATCCGACACTATCCGCAATGGCGGCGCCGGACGGCACGGCTGTGGTACCCTGCGTTTCCCCTACCACCAGCGTAACAATGTCCGAAAAGTAGTTTTGGAATTCCGCATAGGATCCGCTTTCCGATATCGCTCCACGGAACATGCCGGCTGCAAGGGGGGATGCGAGCTGGGCATAGACGCTTTGTCCGCCTGCCGACTCGCCGAATATTGTTACTCGATCCGGATCGCCGCCAAAACTCGCGATGTTCCTGCGAACCCACCCGAGTGCGAATTGCTGATCCATCAACCCATAGTTGCCGTTGAGATGCCCTTCGGCATCTATCGCGGACTGGGCAAAGAATCCCAAGAAACCAAGGCGGTAATTAATGCTGACGACAATGACCCCTTTCTTCACGAGTCGCACGGGGTTGTAAGGGGTGCTGCTGCCATTAATGAGTCCTCCTCCATGAATCCAAAACATCACAGGGAGGCCGTGCCGATCGCGATCACGCCATCCATCATCCGATTCCGTCTGCGGCGTGAAGACATTCAGGAACAGGCAATTCTCGCCGCCAATCCCTCCAGGTTGCGTGCACGCACTACCGAATTGAGTCGCTTGGAGGACAAATCCGGGAAAGAATCCGTAGCGCTTCGGGGGCCTCCAGCGCAGCGCTCCTACCGGCGGAGCCGCGTACGGGATGCCGAGAAATTCGTTTCCCCCATCCGTCGTTGAGCCAATCACGAGTCCACTTTCGGTGAAAGCAATCGGGCGGTGGGATGAGTTGTCGGCAGATGCGGTCGCTACCGAGATCAGCGTGAAGACGCAGATAGCCGCCGCTCCAAACAGCAGGTTGGAAGTAAACTCACAGTGATCAAGCCGCTTTTTCGCTTTTTCGCTCTTTTTCATCTCTGATTCCTCCATCAGAAGTCGGATTCGGCAAATTAATGAACCGCTTCGAACAGACCGGCAGCACCTTGCCCGCCGCCGATGCACATGGTCACGATGCCGTAGCGCGCTTTCCGGCGCGCCATTTCATTGGCGAGCGTTCCAACCATGCGCGAACCGGTCATGCCAAACGGATGACCGATGGAGATGGACCCGCCATCAACATTCAATTTTTCCGGATCTATTCCCAGGCGGTCGCGGCAGTAGACCACCTGCACTGCAAAAGCCTCGTTCAGTTCCCAGAGGCCGATATCATCCATCTCCAGGCCGGTGCGCTTGAGCAGCTTGGGCACCGCGAAGACGGGGCCGATGCCCATTTCGTCCGGATCACAACCCGCAACTTGAAATCCGCGAAAAACCAGCTTGTAGGGCACACGCAGCTGATCAGCGCGCTGGCGGGACATCAACAGAGTGGCCGAAGCGCCGTCGGAAAGTTGCGAGGAGTTGCCGGCCGTCACGGTGCCCTCGCCGCTGTGCGGATCAAAGTGAGGCTTCAGCGCGAGCAGGCCTTCCAGCGTGGTGTCGGGCCGATTGCACTCGTCGTGGTCGCAGCAGACCTCCCGCGTCCCAACCTTCTTGCCAGTTTTCTTATCGAGGAGCGCCATTGTGACCTTCAAGGGCGCAATCTCGCCCTCGAAAAAACCTTCTCGCTGAGCGCGAGCAGTGCGCTGCTGGCTCAGCAGTGCGTACTCGTCCTGCACCTCCCGGCTCACCTTGTAGCGCTTGGCAACGATTTCCGCGGTGTCACCCATGCCCATGTACAACCCGGGCAATCGTTTCTGCAGTTCCGGGTGAGGATTGCCGGCAGCCGGCGTCATGCTGATACTCTCGACGCCGCCGCCAATCGCCGCCTCCACGCCCTCGCTGATGATCTGGTGCGAGGCCACAGCAATCGCCTGCAATCCCGACGAGCAAAACCGGTTTATGGTCGTGCCCGCGACCGAAGTGGGAAGGCCGGCCAGCATGGCGGAAGTGCGGGCGATGTTGTGACTCTGCGGACCGTGTGGTTGTGCACATCCCAACACAACGTCGTCTATTTCGGCCGCGTCAAGCTGCGGCACCTTGCGCAGGACGTCCTTGATGCAATGTGCTGCCAGATCTTCGGGGCGGGTTATGTTGAACGAACCGCGGAACGATTTCGCCAGCCCGGTCCGTGAGCTGGCAACCACTACCGCTTCTCGCATATCTTCTCCCGCGCTGACAATCAAACGCTACCAGCGAAAATCCGCAACGCGTATCCGTGGCGATCGGGTTGCTAAGCTCGCAGTCGTGCTCTTAATTCTTAAGCCACCTGTTCCCGGTTCAGCTCGGCGAAGGTCTTGCCTTCCTCGGCCAAACGTTTCAACACAGGGGCAGGTTCCCAGAGTTCGCCGTGCTGTTGATGGAATTCTGAGATGCGGCGATAGACCTTATCCAAACCTACCGTGTCCGCATACCACATCGGACCGCCCCGGTAGGCCGGAAATCCGTAGCCGTTTAGATAAATGATGTCGATGTCGACGGCGCGCCATACGATACCTTCCTCAAGAATGCGGGCGCCCTCATTCACCAGGGCATAGATACAGCGGTCTACGATCTCTTCGGATGAAAGCTTGCGTTGCGCGATGCCGGCTTCGTGGGCCCACCTGTGCACCGTCTCGTTGACTTCAGGATCGAGAATCGGACGCCGGTTCTCGTCGTACTTGTACCAGCCCGCAGCGGTTTTCTGGCCGTAGCGCCCAAGTTCGCAGATGCGGTCCTCCGCGAACGGCTGACGCACTCCAGGCTTTTCAAGGTGCCGGTACTCTTTACGGATACGCCAGCCCACGTCAAGGCCTGCCAGATCGCCGGTAGCGAGTGGGCCCATTGCCATGCCGAAGTCGAACAGCGCCCTGTCAACGGATTCGATACTGGCGCCTTCCTCCACCAGGAACTGCGCTTCACGGCGATAGGGGCCGAACATGCGGTTTCCCACAAAGCCTCGGCAGTTGCCGACGAGCACCCCAACTTTTCCCAGTTTCTTAGAGAGTTGCATGCAGGTCGCGATCACTTCTTTGCTGCTCGCCTTGCCGCGCACGATCTCGAGCAGGCGCATAATATTCGCCGGGCTGAAAAAATGCGTACCAATGACCGCACCGGGCCGCGAAGTGGCTGAGGCTATCTCATCTATGTCGAGCGTTGATGTGTTACTCGCCAGGATTGCGCCTGGCCGGCACGCGCGATCCAACTGGCCGAAGACTTCTTTCTTGAGCGCCATCCCCTCGAACACGGCCTCGACGACCATATCGACCTTGCCGAAATCGTCGTAGCTGAGCGTCGGCTTGATGAGTTTCAGGCGTTCATCCACGAATTGCTGCGTAAGCCGGCCGCGTTTAACCGAACTCTGATAGTTCTTCTGGATGGTGGCCAACCCACGATCAAGAGCCGGCTGGTCAGCTTCTTTGAGCAACACCGAAATACCGGCATTCACAAATACCATGGCGATTCCAGCGCCCATCGTTCCGGCACCGACTACCGCCACGGAATTTACCGGGAGAGTAGGAGTTTCTTTTGGTACGTCCGGAATCTTAGCGACTTCGCGCTCGCCGAAGAAAACATGGATGAGGGCTTTCGATTGATCGGAGAAAAGGCACTCGTCGAACAGCTTTCGTTCTACCTGGCATCCTTCTTCAAAAGAGAGCCTGGTGGCGGCTTCAACCGCATCGATGGCCGCAAGCGGTGCCATCATGCCACGCTGTTTGGTGTGAGCCTTTTCGCGCGCGGCAGCGAAGACGGGTGAATTCTGCGAAGGAGTGCCGAGTTTGTCGTTGCGCTCGCGAGTTTTGCGCAATGGTTTCGCAGCGATGTCGCGGGAGAAAGCTATGGCGCCCGGCAATAGATCACCTTCGATCAGATGATCGACGAGACCCAGTTTCAACGCTTCCTGAGCGGTAATCGGGTTGCCTTCCGCGCACATCTCGACACCTTTCGCGACGCCCGCGAGGCGAGGCAATCGCTGCGTCCCACCTGCGCCAGGAATGATGCCGAGTTTCACTTCGGGCTGGCCTAGCTGAGCATTCGGAGCAGCCACACGAAAGTGGCAGGCCATCGCCAGTTCCAGGCCTCCGCCGAACGCGCTGCCATGAATGGCCACCACCACAGGTTTGTGCAAATTTTCTATCTGTAACAGCGGCGGATGCAGCCCTGCGCCTCGCTGCTTCTCGCCGGAAGTGATCTTGCCGAATTCTTTTATGTCCGCGCCGGCAATGAATGTACGCCCGCCGCCGATCAGCACCACGGCCTTTGTGCCATCGTCCTTGCCCGCCTGCTCAATGGCCTGGGCAATCCCTTGTGCGACTGCGGGGCTTAAGGCATTCACCGGAGGGTTATTGATGGTGATAATTGCGACATCTTTATCTCTGGTAAGTTGAACTAGATCGTCCATGGCACTGAACTCTCTCTCCAGCATCTTCAAAGGATCACTTGCGCGCCGTAAATTCGTGCGCGTTGCGTTCCTGTTCGCTCCAATACTTTTTGCGCAATCCTTTTTTCAGAATTTTCCCGGTAGCAGTCTTGGGCAAGCTCTCCAGGAACTCGATCGACCGTGGGCACTTGAAGTGCGCAATACGAGAGCGGCAGAATTCGAGCAGTTCCGCTTCCGTTGGGTTTGATCCGGGTTTCGCTACAACCAGCCCCTTGGGTACTTCGCCCCATTTGTCGTCTGGGACTGGAATGACGGCAGCCTCGTAAACCGCGGGATGCGCTAGGAGCGCCTTCTCCACTTCGAGCGATGAAATGTTCTCACCGCCGCTGACAATAATGTCTTTCTTGCGATCAGCGATGAGGATGCGTCCATCCTCGCTGATGGTGGCCATGTCACCGGTATGAAACCAGCCACCGCGCATCGCTTCCGCTGTGGCCCCCGGCTGTCGCCAGTAGCCCTGCATCACACCGTCGGAACGAGCGACAATCTCCCCCATGGTTTTTCCGTCGCGGGCAACATCGTTGTCCTCGAAGTCCACGACCCGAAGCTCCACGCCCGGAATCGCGTAACCGGTCATCGCCCGTGCCACGTAAAGCTCTCCTCCATCGAATTGCTCTCCCGGCTTCAGTTTGGCGGTGGAGAGAACCGGCGCAGTTTCCGTTAGGCCATATCCGGCAAAACACGCACAGCCAAGCTTTTCCTCGGTCTCGCGCACCAAGGTTGGAGAAGAAGCCGCTCCTCCGATCGAAATCCACTCCAGACTGCTCAAGTCGTATTTTTGCCGGTCTGGCGAATTCACCAACGCCGTTGCCATGATCGGCACAAGGCTCAGCGAGTCGACGCGCTCGCGCTGGATCAACTGGAAGACTTCCGCGCAGGTAAAGCGCTGAAGCATGACATGTTTCCCTCCCATGAAGGTGACTGAATGGGCAGTACCCCAGCCGTTGGCATGGAACAGTGGAATGGTATGCAGATTTACGCTATCCGGCTTGGTCATGAACGTCACAATAACCGAGAGAGCGTGGAGATAAATATTTCGGTGAGTCAGCATCACTCCCTTGGGATCGGCGCTGGTGCCGCTGGTATAGAACAGTTCAGCCAAGGAGTTTTCGTCGAAGTCCATCGCATCCGCCCGGTAAGGCGTCGCCGCCGCCAGAATGTCTTCATAATTTCTTGGCGAGAGCCAGGCTCCCTGCGGTGCAGCGTCAAGCATGAAGAAAGTCTGCACAGTTGAAACGCTTTGCCGAAAAGAATCCACGACCTCAGCGAACTCTTTTTCCAGGAAGAGCACTTTCACCCCGGCGTCATTCAGAATGTAGGCCAGTTCCCGAGGCGCAAGCCGGATGTTCAACGGGAGCAACACCGCGCCGGCTTCGAGAACGCCGTAATACGCTTCGAGAAGCCGATGACAATTCAGGCTGAGGAATGCGACCCGGTCGCCCGCCTTCACCCCCGCTTCTCGCAGAGCGCCGGCGAGACGGCTGGCACGTTCACCGAACTGCGCGTAAGTGAAACGATGGTCTCCACAAACCACGGCGGCCTTGCCGGGGAACTGCTGTTCGGCATAACGCAGGAATCGTACGGGAGTAAGCGGAATATTCATGGCCTTATCTCGCCGCTTACCAGGCTGACTGACCTCCATCCACCACCAGCACGTGACCGGTGACATAGTTCGAGGCGGCAGAAGCGAGAAACACAGCAGCTCCTTTCAAGTCATGTTCATTGCCAAAACGCCGCAATGGAATGTGGGAGAGAAAAAGCTCCTCATGGTGCTCCAGGACGCGGTTCGACATGTGTGTGGGAAACCAGCCAGGAGCAATTGCATTTACCTGAATGTTGTGACTTGCCCATTTGCAGGCCAAGTCTTTGGTAAAACTGATGACTCCACCCTTGCTGGCGTGGTAGCCAATGGCTGGAAGTTCCGCCGGAGCCCCACCCAGTCCAGCCACTGACGCAATATTAATGATTTTTCCCGCGCTGTTCTCGGCCCTGCCTTGGCGGATCATGACTTTGCCGACCGCTTGGGCGCACAGAAAAGTTCCGGTCAGGTTCGTCTCGATGACCTTGTTCCAGTCCTCGAGCCGCATCTCCTCGACGGGAGCGCCCCAGGATATTCCCGCGTTATTGATGAGTACATCGATTCGCCCGAACTGGGAGAGGGTCGCTTCCACCATCTCCTGAATACTGTCCGGGTTCTTGACATCGCAGCCAAGGGCAATGGCTTTGACGCCGAGTTGCTGCAATTCTTCGGCGGCCTGATGGCAGCGTTCCTTCTTGCGAGCGCACAACACCAGGTCGGCGCCCATTTCCGCCAGACCCTCCGCCATTTGGCGGCCCAGTCCGATGGATCCTCCGGTGACGATTGCAACGCGTCCGGTTAGATCGAATAGCTGCTTCACATTCACTGTGGAATCCCGCGTAGTGCTGGCGGCCTCCTTTAACATGAGACCTCCTCCTTCTCCGACCCGGCATCGCTTCTCGCATTTCCGGCCTGCTCGTTAAGAAATTGCAGAATAGCGCGGTGTGAAACTTCCGTCTGGTCAGTTAAGAAGAGATGGCTGGCATGCGGAATCATCACGAGCTTCGCACCTGGAATGCGTTCTGCGATTAATTTGGCATTGCCCGGCGGCACCAGCCGGTCGGACTCCCCATGGATCACCAGGGTGGGGGCCGCAATTCTGGAGAGGCGGCTGTATGCCTCCCAAGCAAGTATTCCCTGCAGCTGTGCCGTGTATGCTTCGGGCCGCGGAAACCACGGCCGACGAATCGCAATATCCTCATCAATCCGTTCCCGCGGAGTTGTCGAATCGTAGATAAACGGCACGGGTGCCTCGGCGGCCTGCTCAGGGCTCATTTTGTTACGCGTCATCAGCATCTGGGCAGCCTCTGGTTCGGCGCGCACGGCGGTCGGCCCGCCCGCCGCGGTGCAGCCCAGTATCAGCGAGCGCACTCGCTTCGGGTATTGCAGCGCAAACTCCTGCGCAATCATGCCACCCATCGACAGGCCGAACACATGCGCGCTCTCGATTCCGGTAGCATCCAGAACTGCTGCGGCGTCGGACGCCATCAGCGCGATGGGATACGGACCCGCTGGCAAATCACTCCTTCCTACGCCACGGTTATCCAGCGCGATGGTTCGATAGTGCGCTGCCAGGGCAGGTCGAATGCGATACCACATATCAGAGGCGTAGCCGAGCCCCATGATCAGCAAGACCGGGGCGCCATCGCCTTGTCCGTCCCAATAGATTCTTGCTCCCTGATTTTCAACGAATGCCATCGAGTTCCTTGGAATGAGACAAAAACTGTTCGCGACCGCTGACGGGCCGTTTCTCTGCCAGTGCTAGAACAAGACCCAGCCCCGCGACTCTAGAAGCTGAAGCGAATGCCGAGTTGGATCTCTCGCTTGGGGAACGCCGAGGTGAAAGACAGCGGAGTACTCGGCGTGTCGGTCCCCCCACTTGCCAATGCAGTACCGGGGCGAATTCCGTGCACGTTAAAAGTTGTGAACCCCGGCGTAAGACCAAACAGCGGGCTCACTTCGTTGTTTACGCTGGCGAAGTTCGTTCGGTTGGCGAGGTTGAATCCCTCCGCCGTCATCTGCACATTCGCCCTCTCGCCCACTTTGTGCTGCCAGGTCAACCGGGCGTCGAAGTCGTAATAATTAGGGCCGAGACCGGTGTCGCGCGGCGCTCCGATCGGCCGTTCATTCGTTGTGTGATTGTCGCCGTTAACTTCTCCCCCTGCGAGCAGATTGAAAGGATGTCCGCTGTGGTAGCTGAAGATCGGAGACAGTTGGAACCCTGACAAGATATTTTGTTTCCAGGGGCTGTCGAACACGCCGGCGATCACCACTTTGTGCCGCTCATCAAACTCGGAGAGACTGCGGTCTATATTGATGTTGGTTGGATCCTGCGGCCCGTAGTCACTATTGAAATCTGTCGACGTGTCAAAGGCTTTACTGTAGGTGTAATTCCCAAAGAGCGTGAAGTGATCGCTGAAGCGTTTTTTGATTTCCAGAATGCCGCCCTCGTAAAGAGCGTACGCCTCAGAGCTGTAGGCATTGTTCTGGACCACCAGCGGATTCACGAAGCATGCGGGGTTTGTATCACAGGGATACACTCCTCCTGGGAACTCAGTGCCCCCCAACGGATCGGCCCCCCCGGCCGTCGTATTCCAGTTGCGATAGGAAACGCTTTGGCCATTGGCCAGGGTTACCGTGCTAAACGGCGCTGGCCCCAGATTGGTATCGATCGCAACCGGCAGTCTCTGAGTATGAGAATAGATTCCGCTGACGGAGATGGAGAATCCTGGCGCGATCTCACGCTCAATTCCGAACGAAGCCTGTTGCGCGATTGGGGGCCGATAGCCCGGTTGATTCACGAAAACCACTTGCAGTGGACCGACGGGACCGCTATTCGTAACATCAATGCCAAACGGAGCGACCGCAGCCGGAGTGATACATGCGACATTTCCAGGAGCGGGTGTCGTGCATTGAATCGATCCTTGCGCAAACAACCCCGCGAAAATAGTCGGCGCCCCTGCCAACCCTAAAGCTGGAACTCCACCGATCGGATCTACATAAATAGAAATTTCCCGGTTGCAAGGGCTGGAGCCGCTGCCGGGAATGACGGGTACTCCGAACTGCGAGAACCCGCAGATCGCTGTCAAGTTTGCCACCTGCCCGGCTGGCGTGCTGTTTTCGACCGCAGATTTGTTCTTGTTCACCACCCCCAGGCTCAAGTCCACGTCGGGAATCTGAGCATCAACCGGCCCGTAGAAAATTCCGTACCCACCGCGGATCACCGTCTTGTGGTCTTTCAAAGGATCCCACGCGAAGGAAACCCGCGGCGCAAAATCCTTCTTATAGGTGGTCAAAGGAGCGAATTGAGAATCCAGTTCGTAGCGCAGGCCGTAGTTAAGCGTGAAACTTGGCGTAACCATCCACGAGTCCTGCCCGTACACCGACGTCAGCGGTCGGGTGTAATAAGGATAGGTCGGATTGCCAAAGCCCTGCTGGTAGACCTCAGGAAGTCCGAACGATGCCGACTGCAAAGAAGTCAAACTGGGAAGCAATGGGGTCAGCAGGTCGCCAGGGAGCGATCCAAAGACAAAGCGCCCGGGGAAAAACGTGTGCGACTCCGTGTGATTCCCGCGAAGTATTTCCGAACCACCGAACCTTAACGTGTGATGGCCGCGGATCACGGTGAAATTGTCTGCGAACTCGTATCGGCGCAGGATTGTGAGATTGGGAAGGAAAATGTTCGTTCCCAGATTATTGATAAAACCGGGAATCTGGAGTCCCACCTGCCCCGGCACATTGGGGATCACTCGAAAGCTGTTGTAATCCCATTGCAGGCGGGCCTCATTCTCTGTGCTCGGACTGAACTGGTGATACCAGGCGGCCTGGAGATTGTTGTCATAGTTGTGGATCGAACTGCCGGCCGAAAAGGCGGTCAGTGATTGCACGTCGGGAGATTCCTCCAGGTCATGTCCATATCTGTAGGTAAGAGAAAGCTGGTTGTTCGTGTTGAATCGGTGATCCAAGCGGCCAGACGCCAGGTATTGGTGCGAGTCGTAAGGAAAGACTCCACCGTCGGTCTCGAACTGATTCACAAGAAAGGCGTCCACAGGGCTGATTGCCGGGTTCACGGTTAGAGCCCCGGTTAGGACTTGCGCACATACCGCCCCGGGCAGGTTCGTCGTTGGATTCGGGGCTGGCAAGCCCAGTTGCAGGGCAACTGCGGCGCCCACCGGACCGCTGAGGCAAGGCACTACACTCCCACCTGTCAGCCCCCCAATCACCGCGTTCTGCGACGACGAAGGACGAAAAACATCCGTGCTCGTCAGGATAGGAACCGCGTTCTGCGCATTCTGGTGCAATCCCTCAAAAGCCACGAACAGAAATGTCTTATCCCTCTTAATGGGGAATCCAACTGCGCCGCCGAATTGTTGGCGGCTCAAGGTGTCCTTGATCGGCGTACCCACGGAATCTGGGTTGGCGGGATTGAACGTCGCACCCGGCGGCAACGCCTGGCTGAACGAGAATGGATTCTGGGCGTCCATGGCATCATTGCGGAAAAAGCCGTAGACCGTGCCATGCACGTTGTTCGCAGCGGACTTGGTGACGATGTTGATGGAAGCCCCTGTGGCTGATCCCAGGTCAGCAGAATAGTTGCTGCGGTTAATCTGAAACTCCTGCACCGCATCCTGACTCACGGTCAGGCGCACGCCGCCAGCGTCATCTCCCGTCTCACCGCCATCCACGGTAATGCTGTTTCCTCTGCCATTGCTTCCGTAAAAGGAAAGGCCGCTCTGCGGCGTCTGTTTGACCCGATAATCCTGGTCCCCAGCCAGCCGGGTGGAATCGGAGACGCCAGGCATTAGCAAGGTGAAGGTAAGGTAATCGCGACGGTCAATCGGCAGGTCGGCGATGTAGTCCTGGCTGATCCGGTCCGACTGGCTGCCTCTTTCGGTTTCCACCACTGGCGGCTCGCTCGTCACCTCAATTACTGTCGCCACCTGCGACGGTTTCATGCGGAAGTCCGAAATCACTGTCTGCCCCACGGCGACAGGAACCGTTTTGCGAACCTCGGTCGCAAAACCCGGCAGCGCCGCACTTACTTCATAGGTAGACGGGGATAGTCCTGCTACCCGGTACTGACCCGCGCCATCGGTCACCACTGTGCGCTTCAGGCCAGTCTGCGTGTCAACCACACTGACAGTAACTTTGGGCAAAACCGCCCCCGCGGAGTCGGTTACGGTTCCAGTAATATCTCCCGACGAGCCGACGCCCTGCGCCTGAGCCAGACTGGTTGCCAGCAGCAAGCACACAAACGTACATGCGAGTGACTTCATAGGATTCTCCTTACGGAAGTATCTGCACATCACCGCATTGGTTCTGCGTATTCCCCAACGCAGCGCAACTCCCCAAAGCCCGATGCGGCGCCAACCCTAAAAGCCGTCAATGCTGATCCAGATGCCTGTTTCGCTGTCGATCAAAAATTCAGATCGTGTCCAACGAAATCGCAGATTGTGAGAGTTAGTATCACATAAGAGTCACTAACGTCAAGAAGTGAAGCGTCGATATTCCCGAGGCGGTATGGCGCGCATGTTATCGCGCGCCCCAATAATTCAATGGCGGCAAGGCGAGAGTCGTTCGGAAATGGCGACGATTGCGCAGGACGAAACTCCGACCTCGTCGGATTCCCGCCGCCAGCCCCTTAGGGAGTCAGGACGATTCGGCCGGAGACTTGGCCCTTACGCAGTTGATCCAGCACCTCGTTGGCTTGGACAAGCGGGCGCGCAACTACCTGGCAGCGTAGCTTCCCCTCGGCAGCCATGGCGAGTACTTCCCGTAAATCTTGTCGCGTTCCGACCGTTGATGCATGGATCCGGACTTCTCGCGCTGCCATTAGAATCGGCGGGAAACAGATGTTCTCGGCAGGCAAGCCCACGACGAGCAGAGTACCGGCGGGCCGGAGGCAGGAAAAAGCCGTGTCATAAGCTGCCTTCGCGGCGGACGTGACAAGTGACACATGGACTCCACCTTTGCGGCGCAGCTGCTTAACCACATCAGTCGTGGCCGCATTGAGCGCGTCAGCTGCACCAAAAGTTCGGGCGAGTTCCAGCTTCTCCTCGGAGATGTCGATCGCGGTCACCTCCGCGCCAAAAGCTCGTCCGAACTGCACCGCAAGGTGCCCCAGGCCACCTATGCCGAAAACAGCCAGGCGCTGACCGGGCACAATCCCGGCGCCCTTCAGGGCGCGATAAACTGTGAGTCCAGCACAAAAAAGCGGGGCCGCTTCGAGCGCAGAAAGACCATCTGGAATTTTCAGCGCGTGAGTTGCTGGGGCCTTCACAAATTCCGCATAGCCACCATCGACAGTAACGCCTGTTATCTTCTGCCGGCTGCACAGGTTTTCGTTGCCTTCGCGGCAGAATTCGCACTCGCCGCAGGTCCAGTAAATCCACGGCACACCGACGCGGTCGCCGATTTTTAAATCCTGTACCGCTGCGCCCCTCTCCACTACCCGTCCGGCAATTTCGTGGCCGAGAATCAGCGGTCTCTTCACGATTCCCGCTAGTTGCGGCCAATCTCCATCAGCCACGTGCAAGTCGGAATGGCAGGCACCACAGGCTTCCACCTGGATCAAGACTTCATCCGCTTCGGGACGAGGCGGTGCGACTTCCTCGATCGAGAGCGGCTTCTTGAAATCGTGCAGGATGGCGGCTTTCATCTACATTCGCTTGAAAGAATCAGCAAAGTCGTTGACTGAACCGGAATCAGGTCACGGCTTGACACCACGCAGGAAAAACTCCACCGCACTGTCCACGCGCTCGGTCAGCTTATGCGGTCCTGTGAGGTCGACCGTCCACTGCCGCACCACGGTGTGGTAGAGAGCCTCCATGAATTCGGCCAGGTGCACGACGGGAAATGCGCTCGTAATTTCGCCGCGTTTCTGCCCCTGTGCCAGAATTTCTCGAAGTCGGTTGACCGCCAATCCCTCCACTCCGCGCACTTCCGGAGAGCGCACCGGATCCATCGCGCCCGACAGCACCACCGCTTTCCATAGCGGCCGGTCGGCTTCCACTTCGAGTGCCATTGCATGATACAGGCGATGCAAGCGCTCCGTGGTATCAGCCTTGGTGGAAAGTTCGGATTTGAGGCGCTCCGCTACGCACTCGAAGCCGCGCCTGCCCACGTCGCGCAGAACCGCATCTTTGCTCGGGAAATATCGGAAGAAAGTCGGCTGGCTGATTTCAAGAATCTTGACGATATCGTCGACCCGGGTTTTCTCATAGCCCCGCTTGCGGAACAATCGGATCGCGGTCTCGATGATTTGCTGGCGCAGCCGCGCCTTCTTACGTTCGCGAAGCCCAGGAATCTCCTGGATCTGCGGTGTAGCCTTTGGCTTGGTCACATTCCTGTGCTTTCGATGTCTTTGCGGTGCGGCGGCCTGAATTCGAGCCATATCCGGATTCTCTCCTAAATCGGCTTGCAGGAAGTGGTGCCTATTAAAAATGCTCACGCTACCGTCGATAGTAACAAATGCAAATTTATCGACGGTCCCGAAGAGGACGCCAACGTATTTTTGCCGGATCTCGGGTTACAGCATTGACGTTAGCTACTAATATCTGATATAGACTAACACAATTTGAGGCTTATGAACTCTGGCTTCGGACCCTGGGTTATAACAGCGCTGGCCGATCAGCATAGCCATCAAACAGCCTCACATGCGATTTCGTAGTACTCGAGCCGGGAGAAGATCATGACCATTGCCACAGCAACTCCTCTTCAAATAAAAGGCGGCGCGTTCCTCATCGAGGATCGCTCGCCCAACGAAATTTTCACGGCCGAAGATCTGAACGAAGAACACCTTGCAATAGCCCGCACGGTCGACCAATTCTGGACGAATGAGGTGGAGCCTCATCTCGAGGCGATCCGCCAGCAGACTCCGGGGGTCGCACTAAGTGTGCTTCGCAAAGCGGCCGAGCTGGGACTCACCGCGATACCGATCCCCGAGGAATTCGGCGGCATGGAAATGGACCTGCCGTCTGTAATGATCGCGGGTGAGCATCTGGCCCGGGACGCTTCTTATGGGTCCTGGCACTCCTCCCATACCGGGATCGGTACGCTGCCCGTTCTTTTCTTTGGCAACGAAGAACAGAAGCGAAGATATCTTCCCAAGCTGGCGAAAGTTGAGCTGTTGGCCGCTTACGCGCTAACCGAACCGCTGGCCGGCTCCGATGCTCTCGCCGTGCGTACTCGCGCGGATCTCAGCGCAGACGGCAAATACTACGTCCTCAACGGACAGAAGATGTGGATTACCAACGGAGGCGCGGCAGACCTCTTTACCGTATTCGCTAAAGTAGGCGGCGAGAAGTTTACGGCGTTCCTAGTGGAGCGCAGCTTTCCCGGCGTGACCAGCGGCGCCGAAGAACACAAGATGGGCATTAAGGGCAGCTCGACCACGGCGGTGTATTTTGACAACGTCCGGGTTCCGGTCGAAAACGTGCTTGGCGAAATTGGGCGCGGGCACATCATCGCGTTTAATATCCTGAACATCGGCCGGTTGAAACTCGGCCCTGGTGCCGTGGGTGGAGCAAAGAACGTGCTCGCCATCTGCGTGAAATACGCCAAAGAACGCAAAGCATTCGGATCGGCGATCGCCGAGTTCGGCGCCATCCAGTATAAGCTGGCGGAGATGGCGATTCGTACGTTCGCGGTGGAATCGATGGTGTGGCGCGTGGTGGGACTCATCGAGAGCCAATTGGCGCAGTCCGCTCACGATAAGCACGCGGATTCACAGACCGAGCTCAAAGCCGTTGAAGAGTACGCCGCGGAGTGCTCGATGATTAAGGTGTATGCCTCAGAGATGCTGGATTACGTTGTCGATGAAGGCGTGCAAATCCACGGCGGCTATGGCTACCATCAAGATTATGCTGTGGAACGGGCTTACCGTGATTCGCGAATCAACCGGATCTTCGAAGGTACCAACGAAATCAACCGCCTTCTCATAACCGGAATGCTGCTGAAACGCGCTGCCCGTGGGCAATTGGGGCTTATCCCCGCTGTTCAGGCCGTAGTCGGCGGGCCTGGCAATGGGGCAACGGCCTCTGCGAGCACCGACAAAGATGATGAAGAGGCGCGGCTTGTGCAGAGCGCGAAGAAGATTGCGCTGTTCACGATCGGGATTGCCTATCAAAAATACGGGGCCGAGTTGGAAAAACAGCAGGAGATCGTGATGAACATTTCCGACATCGTCATGGAAGTTTTCGCGATGGAGTCGAGCTTGCTTCGAAGTCGCAAGCTTGCAGCCTCGGGCAAAGGGACCAATGCCGCCAATATGTGCGCCGTGTTTTTGCGCGAGGCCATGGATCGAGTAGAAGTCTCGGCGCGAAATGTCATCGGCGCCTGCTCGGCTGGCCACGCCCTGCGGGAGAATATGGCGACTCTACGCGGCTTTGCTAACTACGATCCGCTCGATGGGGTTGCACTCCGGCGCAATATTGCCGGCCGACTTCTGGCCGCTGCGCGCTACACGGTCTGACAGTGACTCGTCCTCCGCTATGGCTGCTGCTACACCGGTAAACCGCCAATGGCGGCTCAAATCGCGGCCCACAGGGCTCATTAAAGCTGACAACTTCGAGCTTGTGTCCCAACCCATACCGGTGCCTGAGGAGGACCAACTTCTGATTCGCAGCGTATATCTCTCGCTCGATCCAGCGATGCGGGGGTGGCTGATTGACCATCCTTCCTACGTTCCGCCCGTGCAGATTGGCGAAATCATGCGCGGGTTGGCTATCGGAATAGTGGAGAAATCAAATCATCCAAAATTTGCCGCCGGTGACCGAGTCCAAGGGATGTTCGGCTGGCAAGAGTATCTGCTTTCCAATGGTGAAGCTGTGACGAAGTTGCCGGAGAGCGGACTTCCGTTTTCGGCTTACCTTGGACTGTTTGGACTGGCTGGGTTAACTGCCTACTCTGGACTTTTGGAAGTGGGACAACCCAAAGGCGGCGAGACCCTCCTTATCTCCGGCGCCGCGGGTTCGGTCGGATCACTCGTCGGCCAGATCGGCAAGATCAAGGGACTTCGTGTAGTCGGCATCGCCGGAACCGACGAGAAGTGCAATTGGCTACAAGGGGAACTCGCTTTCGACGCTGCCGTGAACTACAAAGACGAGAACTACAAGAAACAGCTGAAGGCTGCGTGTGCGAACGGTGTGGATATTTATTTCGAGAACGTCGGTGGAGAAATCTTGGAAAGCGCGCTCTACCTCATGAATACCTTTGGTCGCGTGGTGCTTTGCGGCCTGATCTCGCAGTACAACGCCACGGCACCCGTTCCGGGACCCTCCAACTTTGCGCTAGTGATCAGCAAGCGCCTCAAGATCCAAGGTTTCCTGGCAACTGATTACTCTTCGAAACTAAAGGAAATGTTGAGTAACTTCACGCACTGGCACAGCTCAGGCCAGCTAAAGTATCGGGTGGATATCGTCCGCGGTCTCGAGTCTGCACCAGCGGCGATCAACAAACTATTCGACGGTTCCAATAATGGCAAACTAATGGTTCAACTCTCAGACCCTCCCGCCGCTCCTTAGCGCTCAGGTTTGAGATAAGCCTTTTCTCCGCTCTCGTCAGTCATAGGCTACCAGGATTGCCTCCGAACGCAGCTTGCCAAAGGCTGCGCTTTACGAACCAACCGAGCATTCCGGCCCGCACGCCGGCATAGCTCGTGATTCCGGCCAGCAACACGTCGCCTCCACTCCCACTCTGAGCGACTCCGGCAATACGGTCATCTTGGGAATGCAGCCAAGTAACCACTGGACCGATAAACCATTCGCGGGTCACACTCTTCGATTCGTACGGCCGGTACAAAAGCCAGAAGCGTGATTCGAAGTCATCTCCTAGACGGGGTTGCCTGAGCGCCCTGCGAACGCAAGAGCGAATGGAAGTCCTCATCCGCTACCAAACGCCGGAGATTGAAAAGACCGGTGTAGGTCCAGTTCGCCCCCAGGAATAGGTCCGTGGATCCCGACCCAGGTTGCAAACTTGAAGGCAGCAGCGCTCCGTTCCCGTCAGTTAAGTTAGTTGTGCCCGTGGGAATCTTGGGCCCGAATGTGACAGATGCCTGGGTAGGTCCTCGCGGTGAATCGCGTCGATAGAAGCGGTACTTTGCCAGCACCATTGCATCGCCAAGGCCAGTGCCGCCAACCGCAGGTGCCCCAGCCATGTCAAAGCGATTTGTGAGGATCGGAACGAGAACGGTCAAATCGAAATCTCTGTAGAAGCCCCACGTGAAGTTCAAATCGGCTTCATGCGAAAAAGTAGGACGGGCGGTTGCCGGAACATCACCCGACACTCCCGGCATCAAACCGCGTGTGGTGAAGATGGAGTTGTAGGAGATGAGGCCGCCGGCCGGAAACAATGGCGGCGCCGTTTCAGGGGCAGGTCCTTGTCCCTCAACCGTTAAGGTACAAAACAGTAGGACGAGCATGAGCCAGGCTCGCATCCCGCCACCCTGGCGTGTCGCCTTTAGCAATTTCACGAATTTTCCTCCAGAAAAAAAGAACAAACTCCAGGCACACAAATGCCTGAAGCCGGGAATGACTGGAGGTCAGACTAGATGCGAAGAGGCCGTGCGGCCGTCGAGTGGAAGCTGGGCGGGGCGTGGCAATGGGCGGCGACTGCGCGAGCAAAGGAATCTAATCCAGAGGACTTGCAAGATGCCGCCATCACTGCCAATACGACTGGCGAGAAGGATACGCCGTGCACAGACGGGGGCTGCACAAATGGAGTGTGCATCGTGGGCATGGTCTTGCAGCAATTCTGACCGTGGCGGCCGCGCGACGAACAGTGCATCGACTTGCAGCACTGCATCGCCTTTTCTGGCGTCGTCGCGGCCTCGCAGTCGAATGCATATACTCCCAGAGCGACGTGCGATTTCTGTCCCGGACCCGCACGCTGAATGCGCTGTTCCCAATCGGACAATACTTTTTTCATATATCTTTGCCGGCTTTTTAGGTCCTCAATGTCTGCTTCGATACCTCTGAGCTTCTCGTGGGCAAGCTGGTAAACGCGGTGGCAGGGAGCGCCCCCAGCGTCACGAGCTTTCAGGACTTCCGCCAACTCCGCCAGCGTAAATCCGATCCGAAGCGCCCTTTGCACCACAAGCACTCTTTCCACCGTGCTCGCGGGATAGACACGGTAACCGGACTCTGTTCGAGAGGCTCGTGGGAGGATGCCGATCCTTTCATAGTGCCGAATCGTGTCTGGACTCACCCCCGCTGCCTTGGCGAGATCGCCGGAACGAAGAGCCTTGGAACCGCAGTTCTGCACGATGAGAAGTATCAACCCTGGAATGCGTTCCAGAGTCAAGGCGTTTGTGAGAACGCTCCTTTTTCTTCGACGACCTTGACCAATGGCAGGGTCGGATGTCAGACTGTTGTTTGGAAAAGAAAGCATTCGTGCGAGTTTGCAGTGTGTTTCACCCTACAATAAACGTACAATGGAAGCGGGATTGGGGGCATTTGGGCCTTTAGGCCGAATGTAGAATCAGTAAGTTACGTGTTATCAATGTGATAGAGTAGTTCAAATCCTCCCTTCCGCACCATGTTTTAGTCACAACGTTTTTAGGTACAGCTTTTGAAAGCAAATGGCAGTGTCTTCGCCGGGCACGATTTAAACATCATTCGAAATCTAGGAAAAATTTCAAACTTATGATTTATCTGGTCACTACCATTCATATTCTGGTCTGTTTTTTTATTATCATTGTCGTTCTGCTGCAAAGCGGAAAGAGCGGCGATATTTCCGCGGCTTTCGGCGGACAAGGGAGTCAGACGGCGTTCGGTCCTCGAGGCGCGGCTAGCGCGCTTTCCAAAGCCACTACCTGGTCGGCGGTGGCGTTCATGATCACTTCCATCACACTGTCGGTCTATGCTACCAGGCGTGGCGGACCGACTTCGGTATTGCAAGGTGTGAAGTCGCAGCCGGTGAAGACCCAACCCGCGCCGGCACCGAAGCCCTCTGCTCCGCCTACGCAGAAGTAGGAAAATTTCTTTCTTGTCCGAGCACTCTGTGACTTTTCTTTTTGAAATCCGCTAAAACGGCTAGCTCCCGCAGCCTGTCCCCCGCGCAATTTACAGATTCCACTGTAATTGTATTTGCCTTCCTGAGGATGTAACATCGGGTTGGGTCATTCTGAGGAGGTTTTGCGATGTCAGATCGTGACGGTAGCGGAAGCAGCTTAGGTTGGTTCCTGGTGGGATTGGGAGTGGGTGCGGTCGCGGGGATTCTCTACGCGCCGCGATCGGGGAACGAAACCCGTGAGGTTCTGCGGGCACGCGCCGAAGAAGGCCGCGAATACGTAAAGAATCGTGCGCGAGAGGCGCGGGAACAAGCCACGCAGTGGGCGGATAAAGGCCGCGACGTGGTGAGCCAGCAAAAAGAGCAGTTCCGCGCTGCCTATGAGGCGGGTCGCCAAGCCTATAAGGAAGCGACGACGGAGACGGCCGCCCCGAAGAATTTATAGGCGCTCCGGTCCGGCATTTCGCTGAGCCTAACTCGATTGTGCTGGAGCAAGCTTATGGAAAATCTCACCCCTCTGTTTATCGCTTTAACCGGAATTGCAGTGCTGTTGCAAGCGGGCGTTCTGGTTGCGATATTCGTCGCCCTGAAGAAGACCAGCGCAAAAATGGAAGCACTCGGTACCGAGGTAAAAACCAAAGTCCTTCCAACCATCGCGCAGGCCGAAGCAATGCTGACGGAAATTCGCCCTAAAGTCGAGGCCATCGCCGAGCAGGTCCAGGCTTCAGCCACGCTTGTGCGAGGCCAAGTGGAACGTGTGGACGCGACTGTAACTGAGGTCGTCGATCGCGCTCGCCTGCAAATTATTCGTACCGATGATTTATTGACTCGCACTTTAGATCGCGTGGAGCGTACCTCCGATATCGTGCACAAGACCGTAGTCTCGCCGGTGCGTCATCTTTCCGGGTTGATGCAGGGCGTGACCGTGGGATTGGAATTCCTGTTTGGCGGCCGCGGTCGCAGGAACGGCGGCAGCCGTGAGAGCCGTGGTCCCGTTCCTCAGGACGAGATGTTTATTTGAAATGCGTTACCTGGTTCGAGCCCGCGTGAAGCCCGGCCGAGAGGCTGATCTGCTCGAAGCGATTGAGCAAGAGACGCTGGGTCAAGGATCTGTCGCCGAAGGCGAATACCTCCGAAACATGCAGGATGCCCGGCTCTGCCCAGATCACAATGACGAACAGACTGCTCGTTGGGTGGAAGTCTGCTATTGCCCTGCTCCGCTTCAGGAAGAGCAGCCTTACTGGGAACAATATTTCGATCTGACTCGCGTGCAGGACGCGCACGACCGGCGCAAGTGCCGCGATGAGAATGGAACTGAACCTTGGGCGTGCGGCGATTGCGATTGCACAGCGCGCCTGGAACAGAAGCTGAAAACGTCGGGCAAATCTTTTCTCGCTGAATTAAGAAATACGGCTTAGGCAAGGTCGGGCAGCGTTGAATCCAACTGCATCAAATCCTGCGCCACCTCTCTCAAATTGAAAACCAGCGCCCAGAAGGGCAGCATGCGATCGAGAGTAAGAGGCGTGGTTGCACGCTGTTCGCGGAGTTTTGCAAGATTGGCGTCCAAATCCTCAATCGCCGCTTGTAGCTCGGCGCTGTTCACAACCTCGCCGGGCTTGCGAATCGCTTCTGCGAGAAGAACGAAAGTCTGCGTGGTCTTGTCGACCAGCCTGGGCAGCGACGGCAGCAGATTGGGCTGCAACTGCGCGTGCACATAGAACGACGTATCTTCCGCCATCGCGGTCAGGCGCCGCCGAAGGTGATCGCCTTGATCGACAAAAGCCTGATAGGCTCCCTGGTTAAAGCGAGAGAAAGATAGTTCGCTCTTGGCTTCCTCCATTTGCTGAGTAATGCCGCGCCGCAGTTCATGCAACCGGCGATCGAGCTCTCGAACCTGCAGCTCATTATCTATTCCCTGCAGTGCAGCGGATGTCACGGCACGATAGAGAGTTCCCGCGCCCTCGAGAATGCTCGCGATTTTATGGCGCAAACCCACCCGGGCGTGAACCGGCCAGATTAAGGCGCCTACCGCGAAAGCGATAAATGCCCCCAGAATTGTGTAAAGCACCCGATACCACGCCATGCGCCACGGTTCCGCTTGCCCGCCGAATACGAGGATTAATGCGGCGGTAAAACCCGCCGCCGTGAAGGCAGGATGCAGCGAGGTCAAGTAGCCGAATAAAGTTGCCAGCAGGAACAGAACGATCAATACTCCCGCAGGCCCCTTGCCCAGGATCGGCATGAGCA
>PKXU01000180.1 GCA_003132445.1 Acidobacteriaceae bacterium
CCAGCGCAATCAAAGCAAAAGGACTCAGGGCAAGGAGGAGCTCTACAACCGACGATTGTTACGGACGCTTGCTCAGGAAATACAGCCGGACGCTGGAATACTAGCTGCGCCGGTTCGATGTCCGGTTTCACTGAACATATTCGAACCGCTTCCGACATCAGTGGGGCATCGTTGCCCCAAGTTGGTGAGAGGGTGGCCTTTGATTTCTTGACGCAGCAGTTGATGGAACTGGATTCTTCTGTCTCTGGGCGCAGCGCAATCAGGTCGTCTGAGGCGGAGACTATCGGAAATGCCAGGGCCGACAAACAGGCGGCAAGGACGAGAACGCGGGAACGGGGAACCGTCTTCGCTGTGCCAAGACGCAGCTGAGCTCTCCAGCAAATTACCAGAGCCCCCAGCGCAATCATCAGCCACAAGAGATTGAGTAGTAGTTCCATCGCAAATACTTGCGAGACAAATGCAGTGGTAGTCGAGCACCAACCGTTACAGGAGCATCAAAATCGCGCCTCAGCAGCATCAACCGCCGGAGGGAGACCGGTCAAGACCGGAAGGGAACATTTTACAAATCTTTACCTGTTTGGACTTCCGGACTTCCGTTGACTGTTACGAAGCTCTCAGCATGGCGGGGCAGCATGCCACGCGACGACGAGAACTCTCGATGGCGCCATATTTCATAAGTTAGATCAGCGAAAACCGTACTCTGAACCTCAGTGCCGCCAGGAGAACTGCTAGATTCCGCGCTGCTTGAACTTGAGGACGTCGCCGCAGGGCGCGATAAGCGTCGGCTCCTGGGCTCCCTTTCGGACGTTCCATTGCGGCTGGAAACTGGGCAAAACTCGCCGAATCTTCCCACAGTCAACCCGATAGCATCGCTTATCGGGGCCTCCACCAGGAGCGTCCTGGATGCGGCAATCTGGGACGGTTTCTCTTAAAAACAGCATCACTATAATAGTGCGCGACCAGCCGTTGCAGGGTTTTGGCAAAAGCAAGTACAGGAGCATTTTTACTCAAATAATCATCACGTATCTCTGAAAGCCGCCTGCGCACGAACGCTTTAGTCTTCCACTTCATTCCTAGGGCGACTGGCTCAGGGTATTCGTCTCGCTGCACGACAGAGACAACTTGAGACATGTGCGGCGGCACATTCGTTTGAACCCGTACTCTGTTATTTCCGTTTACTGAGTCTTGGCGCGCAACCATCTCTCCGCCTTTGCTTTCCAGAACCTCGTCAAGGTTAAGGTGAGGCCATTCAACTGAAAATTGTGCGGACTGCGAACCTGAATTCCGTACTTCAACGCTGCTCGAATATCCCCTTGCAAAGATCGTGCTATCGGAATTGCGACGCTGCAAGGTTGCATTGCGAACTGCTTGCCCAAGCCCAACCCACCGTATTGTGGGGCACAACGAATTAATACGTGCGATGACCTCGAGCAACGGCTCCGGATCCTTAAAAATCTGGTGATGTTCGACCACCAGCGCGGGCTTGCCGAAGAACAGGTCGAAAGCGATGTCTTCCGGCCCGCAATGCTTAATGGACCGCCGCAGGAACAATGGAAAGTTGCCGTACCGCGTTACCGCCGGCTGACAAAGTTCGGATAACTTGAGGAGGACGTTTTCTCCGGTGGGATGAGGGACCGTATTCACTGCTGCATCGAAGTTGCGGGAGCGAAGAACATCCATTGCCTCGACGGAAAACTTTCCTTGCGGAAATACCATCACCTTGTCACAGGATATTCNNCTGAAGAGTGCGTATGCGCTTCTCCGCCGTCACTACAAACGTGTGGAGCAAAGCTGTATTTCTAGACGCAAACTCAGCCTGCGTATGATCGTTTCCATGGAAGCACAACGAGAGATACGTCGGATTTTCTAAAAACAATTTCAATACCGAGCTTGAAGATCGCCGAAAGTTGTGCGGGATGAAAGCTAAACTGGTGTGAAAATTGTGCTGCTTCATCAATGTCAGCAAAGTATTGAAGTTCAGGAAACCATAGTTTTCGCGAAGCACGGGATCGTCAACCACCAAGGACGCGCTCTTGGCTGTTGGTCTCCAGACTTCGTCTCCAAAGATTGCCCGAATCGTCATCGTGTGGGGAAGCAAGCGGGAGAAAAAACTGCTGACTGGATCTTCGCCAATATCCTCCTGCAAGTCGACGATTTCATTAGTACCTAGAAAGAAAACCTTTGCTCCCGCGGAGCTCACAGACGCCACGTATGGGCGATCGTCAATTGAAAGCAAGGCGCGAGCACCGGGTTTCCCGAGCGAGAAAACACGGTCTATGCCTGGCCGAGCCGTACCTACTGCCAGGCCGGAAAATGCCTCGCAGAAATCTTTGGAGCCATCAGCGCACCAATAGCTCTGGCCAGAATTTTCAATTTCGTGTGCACCGGTGAGATGCCCTTCGGAAAGCAACGTAATGAGCCCTGCGTCAAATCTGCCAGATCGGACACCGTGCACTAACAGGTGTGAGCAACGTGCAAGCAAGGCCGTGGCCGCGAGGGGCGGAAAGTCGTTTCCACCTGTCCATCGCTGCATGACCTCCGGATTAATAACGCAACAGGAAACCTCAGGCAGAGTTTTCTCAAAAAACGAAGTGTCTCCGGCTGTTGATTTCGACAACTCAAGCGATTCGCAGTTGGCACCCAGAAATTCAGCCAGACGAAGCAGCCGCGAATCTACCATGGCCAATTCATCGACGAACGGAACCACCAGCTTCACGGCTTACGCTCTCCAATCGGGGCGGGCTTACTTGGAACCGGGGGGCGGGACAGCGGCATCAATCCTTTTGAAAATTCAGCAATCGTAGTCTGTGGCCCCAAAGGTACGTTGCACTTCGCGACAGGAACCGCAGGGTTTCCCTGGACCATCGTCCCTGGCGGCACTGACTTTGTGACTACACTGCCCGCCGCCACGACAGATCCTTTGCCAATCACAACGTTTGGAAGGATGATAGCGCCTGGCCCCACAAAAACATCTTCTTCGATCTTCACGCCCTGAGTTTCCCGGAAATGAGCAATGATCGTCACCCGCATGCTAAGCGCACTATTGTCTTCAATGGTAACCAAGTGAGGGCGTGAAGTCTCGAGGATCACGTCGTAGCCGATCCAAACATTTCTGCCAATACGGACACCTCGTGCGCGGTGTAGTGCAACCCTTAAACTCCGCGCTCCCGGAAGTATTCGTGCCAGGTGCTGAA
>PKXU01000118.1 GCA_003132445.1 Acidobacteriaceae bacterium
GAGCCAGGTTGAGCGCCACATCCTCACCGATCACTCTTAGCAACATCTTGCTGACGCTATGCACGACCGCGTTCAGGTCGAGAACCTTGGGCTGCAATACCTGCTGCCGGCTAAAAGCGAGGAGTTGCTGGGTGAGGGCAGCCGCTCGTTCCGCGGCTTTCTTGATTTGATCCAAGTGGTTGCGAACAGCTGTGCCCCTGGGTGCAGCGTCCTGGGCAATTTCGCTGTAGCCCATAATCACCGACAACAGGTTGTTGAAGTCGTGGGCGACACCGCCCGCCAGCCGTCCCACCGCCTCCATTTTCTGCGCCTGACGGAATTGCTCTTCCAGAAGACGTGACTCCGTTATATCGAGCGTGTTGGCAAGAATACATGGTTTTCCATCCAGGAGGATCCGCCCTGCGGAGATCCGCACCCGGCGTTCGTCGCCAGACTTCGTGCGGAAACGAGTCTCCAAAGGTTCTGCCTGTTCAGTTTGATCGACCTGCTGCACCATCTGTTGACGATCTTCCGGATCAACCCAAATCCTTAATTGGTGCGCGGTTTTGCCAACAATTTCTTCTCGCCGATAGCCCATCATGTTAACGAAAGCGTCATTGGCGTCAACGTACTGCCCTTCCTTCTCTGTGCTGATCGTGATCGCCAGGGGGCTGGAGCGGAAGGCCGTCGCGAATCTCTCCTCTGATTGTCGAAGGCTCTCCTGATTCTTCCTCTGTTCCGTGACATCATGGGAAAGAATCAGTTCGGCGGCTCGCCCATCCAGACTGATCGGATGGCTGGTGATTTCAACTTGGATGATCGTTCCATCTTTTTTCCGGTGCCGCCATAGTTCGGCCTCGCTCAGTCCGGGCACTGTCATGGACACTGAGTTCATCAACTTTGGAACATCTTCACCGGGCCTGATATCGGCAATCGTCATCGAGAGGAATTCGTCTCGGGTGTAGCCGTAGTGCCGGATGGCCGCTTCGTTCACGGCAAGGAACTTCAGGCTGTCACGGTCAAAAACCCACATCGACATGGGATTGCTCTCGAACAGGTGCCGATATTGCTTTTCAGACGTGTCCAGGATCTTGTTCGCCTTGCCAAGCTCCAGGGTGCGCTCGTGGACGCGAGCTTCCAGAAGCTCGTTCGTCTTTCTCAACTCGGTCTGAGCAGCATCTCTTTCTAGTAGCCCTACCTGCAGGGATTTTAAGTATCGATCGGATTCCCCAGCTTTGTGCACCATCAACAGAATCTGCGGCACGATGAATGGAAGAGCGATTGCAGTTGTCAGCGATGCTACGGCGGTGAACCCCTTCACTACTGCCGACAGGACATAAACCGGGACCCACACGGTCACGACTTCCATGAAATGCGTGAATCCACAGGCCACGATGAACAGTCCGAAAGCGAGAAACATCCAGTGAAAAGGTATTTCGTGCCGGCCCCTGTAAACCAGGTGAGCCAGCGTGAGCGATATGGCGAGATAGGAAATGCCAATCAGAGAGTCCGTTACGACGTGGCTCCACACCAGCCCGCGGCTGCCAAGGTAACAATAAAAATGCGGCATATAGCTGGAGGAGAAGACCTGGTGTCTGAGGCTGGACCAGGCGGTGAAAAGCGCGAGGACAACTGCGCCGCCAGCAACCCCGTAATACAACAGTCGCCTACCTTGCGACTCAAACGATGGAGCGGGACGTGAGAACGGGGGTTGTGAAGGCCCGACCGATGACATTCCTCATACCTCCGGACAACGGATTAGCGGAGGCATACTTACGTCAGTCTTAATTATGGCAGACAAACGGCGGGATTTCTCGCCCCCACACTGATGTGCAGATATTCTAAGCCTGACATGTCCTGATTGGCCAAGGAGATGAGGAATGACTTCAGGAAACGCCTCCGCCTCCCAGACGCTTTATTTCTTACTCCTAATCTGTTAAGCGATCACCGCCCGGGCCTTATGAGGAACGAAAACGGAACGGAATCAATCGAAAACGGCAGGGGTCGGCTCCTCTACGTTAAGAATCCGGCGTAGCCTAACCGAAGCGCTTCAGTGCCGGGTGTCTATGCGCTCCGCTTGTCCTCCGCCGCATAGAACCACTCTGTTCGACCTTTTCGCTGCCGCAATGGGGACAGGTCACGTTGTGAGCGGCAGCGGTGACTCGGATGTTCGGCAGGTCGCTCTGGACCTGGGGGTGGCTGATTTCCTGACTAAGCCCGTCGATCTCGATCAGCTTTGTAGGGCTCTCTCAAATCTGCTATCGACCGATGGTTAAACGTCGGTCTGCTGCAAACTCGGTGGCACGCTGGCACTGCTTTTGGATCGCGCGCTCCGCACCAAGCTAGGTCCAGTCGACACTCCTTCTGCAAACCTTGCAAAGTTTGGGGAATCGAGGGGCGTCGCGATGTGAATACTGTTCTAGCGCTTTCTAAGTTTTTCGATCGCCGTTGGACAGAATGCCCCAACGATCGAAAAACTCTGCCTGTTTCTTTTGGCTCGCCAAACGGTGCAACATGGTGCGGCGCCGCTTCGGAGAAATAGGATGCTCGTAGAGAGAACTTCGAGCTTCTCCAAGCCATCGCAACCAGTGCTCCCATTCTGGGCCGAATTGGGTTTCCATCTGTTTGCGCAGTCGCTGAGCTAGTGCACCGCTGTGACCCGCGGTTGAAATCGCGATTTGCAGCGGACCGCGTCGCACTACAGCCGGGTAATAAAAATTACAGAGTGGCCGACCGCGAACGACATTGCACAGAATCTGACGCCGTTGTGCTTCTTCATACACCGTTTTATTGAGAGTCCTCGAGGGCGTGGCCACAACGGTTAAGAAAATCCTGTCCAAGTCGCTGAGCTCGAAGGGACGCTCTCTCCAAATAATCTTGTTGTCAGCCGCCCAATCTTTAATGGTTCGAGTCGCTGCCGGGGCAACCACGACGACGGTCGCCCCACATCGAAGGAGCGTGGGTATCTTTTCTTCCGCCGTTTTCCCCGCGCCTACCACAAGGCAACGGCGCTTGGCGAGCTTCAGAGATATGGGGAACAGCGGGGTCGTTTCTCCCGACAGACGTGACAACGCTTTGTTCACATCCCTCCCCGCAGCCAGAACACCTACCCTTTAGATAGCCGACGAAACCCGCGGAGGACAAATGCAAAGAACTGATCGTTTGGATAGGAGAATTAGCTCCGCGGCTGTGAGGAAAGGAGCCGCAGGTGCAAGACTCAAGGGATTTCGGTGTTGCCTTCTGGATAATCGCAACCATAGATTTTTTTAATTTCCGGCTTGATTCCTGCACCGTTAGAGTGCCCACAAGTACAGAGTGCGTTTTGCTCTTCAAGACTGAATCAGACGCTCACCTCCAGGTTGAGGTCCAAGCGCAGCGATTCCCGACAGTTCGAACCGCGGATACAGCGTCGTATCCATCAGCTCTCAGCTCAGATCGAAAGGTAGGTCGGCGTGTTTGCTTGCCTAAGCCTTGCTTTGGCCGCACTAAGAACATCTTGCAAGGGTTCGATCTTGAAGGCTGACGTTGGGTCAGCAAAAGACTGGGGAAGCGATGTCCTTACCTCTCATCGAGCGGGCAGAAAACGATGGCGTCCGGTTTGTTCTGAGCCAGCAATGGCAGCAACCGGCCCAACAGCCCCTGTACGAAATTGAGCCACTGGCGACCGTCCCCAGAATCCCCGAACGCCTTCCGGAAGCAGGCGAACAATATCGCTTTCACTTTGACATGACGCAGTGCATCGGTTGCAAGTGCTGCGTGGTGGCCTGCAACGAGCAAAACGGAAACCCGGCGGAGATCAACTGGCGCCGCGTCGGAGAGATCGAGGGCGGCTGGTATCCAGATACTCATCGCCTGTACTTATCGATGGGTTGCAACCACTGCTTGGAGCCTTCCTGCCTGATCGGGTGTCCGGTCGAGGCATACACAAAAGATCCTGCCACCGGCATCGTGCAACACAGCGCCGATACCTGCATAGGCTGTCAATACTGCACCTGGAATTGCTCCTATGGGGTGCCGCAATACAACGCCGAGCGCGGCGTCGTCGGCAAATGCGATATGTGTTACGGGCGGCTCACAGAGGGCCGCGAGCCCGCATGCGTCGACGCTTGTCCCGAGGGTGCAATTCGCATCGAGATTGTGAAGATCGAGGAGTGGAGGCGGGAATATACCGGCAGCGCCAATGCGCCGGGGCTACCTTCCGCCGATGACAGCGTCTCCACGACGCGCATCACCCTTCCGGACAAGTTGCCACCCGACATCAGAAAGGCGGATTACTGGCGCGTCCGGCCCGAGTCTTCGCATTGGCCGCTTGTCGTCATGACCGTGTTGACACAGCTTTCTGTTGGGGCCTTCGCTACGATCTGGCTCCTGCAATTAGCAGGAGCGACGGCTCGGTTGGGCATCGCCGCTCTAGGATCACTCATCCTGGGTGGAATAGCGCTGGTTTCATCCACCACGCATTTGGGCCGTCCGATATATGCGTATCGCGCCCTCAAGATGTGGAAGCGTTCGTGGCTTAGCCGCGAGGTTCTTCTCTTCGGCTGTTTTTCCGGGATGGCTGGCCTCTATGCCGCAACACTTTGGCTGCGTTTGCCATTGAGCTTGGAGTCGGGCGGTGTGACAGCAATCTTCGGATCCGCGGGTATCACGGCGAGCGCCTTCATTTACCTGGTGCCGGCGCGTCCGTCCTGGAACACGCGGTTTACGATCACTGATTTCTTCCTGACCGGTGCGCTACTTGGACCGTTGTTTGCGGTCGCGATTGGCGCCGCGCAAGGACGTCTGCTGATGCTGATAGGGGTGGCGGCGGCTTCTGCCCAATTACTCAATCAGACTCTGCGATTTCTCTGGCTTATCGCTTCGGACTCATTCGAACTGCAAGCCTCCGCAAGGTTACTGTCGACGGCTCTGGCACGACCATTGTTGCTGCGAAGTGCCCTGCTGCTGGTTGGCGGCATCGCTTTGCCGCTGTCCGGTTCGTATCTGACGCGGTTCGCGGCCCTCCCCATCGCTTTGGCCGGAGAAATCCTCGGCCGTTATCTCTTCTATGTCAGCGTGGTGCCGAAAAACATGGCTGCCCCGTATCTCGCGGCTCAGGAGCGGGCGGCATGAACCTCAAGCGAAAGCTCGGCTTGGACATTCTTTCCGAGAAGTATGCGTATGGTGAAGATCCCCAGTATGGCCACACTTCGGAGCAGAAGATTCCAGACCACTGGGTATCCACTACCTGCGGATATTGTTCGGTCGGTTGTGGAATGTCGATTGGCGTCAAGGATGGCCGCGCCGTCAGCGTCCGCGGCAACGAGAATCATCCGGTGAATCTGGGAAAGCTTTGTCCCAAGGGCTTGTCGGAGCACTACACACTCGAAGCTCCGAACCGCGCGAAGCACCCGCTTCTGAGAAAGAACGGCAAGCTGGTTCCGGTGAGTTGGGACGAAGCTCTTCACACGATGGTCGAGAAGTTTCGCGCCACGCAGGAGCGGTATGGCCCGGACGCTCTAGGCGTGATCAGCACTGGACAACTCGTCACCGAAGAGTTCTATGCGCTGGGGAAACTCGTCCAATTGGGATTCGGCACAAAGAACTACGACGGGAACACGACGCTGTGCATGGCGAGCGCTGTCTCTGGCTATAAACGGTCGTTCGGCAGCGATGGGCCGCCGGGAGCCTATGAAGATCTGCAGAAAGCAGACGTCATCTTTCTGATTGGCGCCAACATCGCCGATAAACATCCGATTCTCTGCCAGCATCTGGAGGCCAATCCGAAGAAGACTCTGATTGTTGCCGACCCACGAGTCACCAAGACCGCAATGATGGCCGATCTGTTCCTGCCGCTGAAACCGCGGTCCGATATTGCTTTGCTGAACGGGTTGATCCATTTGCTGATTCGCACGGGGCAGATTGACTGCGAGTACATCGCGCACCATACCAGCGGATTTGCGGAACTCGCACGGTTCGTCGAGAAATATACCCCCACATACGTGTCACAGATTACGGGGTTAAGTGAAGACCTGATCATCAAAGCCGCAGATCTCTACGGGAATGCACAAGCGGCTTTCATCGGATGGACTATGGGCGTGAATCACAGCACGCAAGGCGCGGAGACAGTAAATGCGATCAACAACCTTGCGCTGATTACGGGAAATATCGGTCGCGCGGGCGCTTCACCCTTTTCTATCACCGGACAGTGCAACGCGATGGGCACGCGTGAAGCAGGCTTCGCGTCGAGTTTGCCGGGATACCGGAAATTTGAAAACGCCGAAGACCGAGAACAATTGGCACGCTTGTGGAAGATCGATCCGGATCGTATTCCAATTTCCAGAGGCTTGGCCTATCCCGATATCGTCGAGGCTGCCGTTGGCAAGAAGATTCGTGCACTTTGGATCATCGCTACGAATCCAATTGTTTCGTTCCCGAATCTCGACGTCTTGAAGCAAGGTTTGGAGACGCTGGAGTTCCTGGTGGTGCAGGATGGATTTCATCCCACGCCAACCACGGAGATTGCCCATCTCGTCTTACCAGCCGCCATCTGGGGTGAGAAGGAGGGGACCTATACGAACTCCGAACGGCGCGTCAGCAAGGTGAATCGCGCGGTCAACCCGCCGGGTGAAGCGAAGTCGGATTTCGATATCTTCCTAGCGCTGGAGGACAAGCTGGGATGCCGCGAGGAGTTGTTCCCTGGATGGACGAGTCCGGAGCACGCGTTCGAGGAATGGAAGTTCGTTTCTAAGGGCCGGCTTTGTGATTACTCCGGGCTGAGCTACAGCCTGATCGAAGAGCACAACGGCATTCAGTGGCCGTTCCCGGAAGGAACGACCGAGGTAGGTANNGTACGACTCGGCTTTACGCAAACGGGCATTTCCCCACGGAAGACGGCAAGGCCAAGCTGTTCTGCATCGAATGGATGCCATTCCCTGAACAACCAAGCCAACAGTTTCCGTTCGTGCTCAATACCGGCCGGACGGTAGAGCACTGGCATACCCGCACGAAGACCGCTCAAGTACCGATCCTCGAAAGAATGTCGCCGAACGCGTGGCTGGAAATGAATACGCGCGACGCCCTGGCCCTGCGATTGAAACCTCACGATTCTGTTGACGTCATCTCGCGGCGTGGACGGGTTCGCAACGTTGAGTTGCGGGTCACGGAGATCGTTGCACCAGGCCAGGTATTTATGCCGTTTCACTTCGCAGAAACCAACGCAAACCAAGTCACGCAGAGCGCGTTTGATCCGATTTCGCGCGAACCGAACTATAAACAATGCGCCGTATCCGTTCAATTGAGCGTTTCACCAAAGGAGCGGCGCGCCAAAGAAACGCAGCGGAAGAAGGAACTCCCGGTGGAGGTGCGCTTGTGAAAAAGCTGGTGGTCGTAGGAAACGGAATGGCCGGGATCGCCTGCGTGGAGCAGATCTTGCGCCACTCACCCAAGTTCGAGATCACGATCTTCGGCGACGAGACTCATGTGAACTACAACCGCATTCTACTCTCGTCGGTCCTGGCAGGAGAAAAAGCGAGCGACGACATCGTCCTGAACGGCCTCGATTGGTACCAGCAAAACGGCATTGATCTCCGGCTCGGCGTCCGCATCACGGGTGTCGATTCCCAAGCCAAGACCGTGACCGGCGACGACGGCAGCGTGACTCCGTTCGACAAGCTCCTGTTGGCGACTGGAAGCAACCCGCTTATTCCCTCAATCGAAGAAGTAAAAAAGGAAGGTGTCTTTGTCTTCCGCAATCTTGATGACACGCGCGCGTTGTTGGAGCGCTGCCGCCCAGGGATCAAAGCCGTCGTGATCGGAGGCGGCCTGCTTGGATTAGAAGCGGCTCGCGGACTGCAAGTGCAAGGGTGCGAAGTGACAGTCGTCCATCTGATGGAGACCCTCATGGAGCGCCAGTTGGATCCGACGGGCGGCGGATATCTCGCGGCCAAGATGAACCAGATGGGAATCACCGTGCTGCTTGGGCTCAGTACCACCGCAATTCTCGGCAATGGAAAAGTGGAGGGCGTTCAATTTAAGGGTGGCGGCGGCATTCCCGCCGACCTGGTGGTGATCGCCGCTGGCATTCGTCCGAACGTCGGCCTCGGGCACGAGGCAGGACTCGAAGTAAAGCGTGGCATCGTGGTCAACGACTACATGGAAACCTCGCATCCTGACATTTTTGCTGTTGGCGAATGCGTGCAACACAACGGCGTCTGCTACGGACTGGTTGCGCCCCTCATCGAGCAGGGGAAAGTTCTGGCCGCAACCATCACGGGAAATAAAGGTCCGAAGTATCAAGGCAGCGTGCAAGCTGCAAAGCTAAAGATCATGGGAGTCGATGTCTTTTCTGCGGGCGAGATCGGCGACAAGCTCGACGGCTCGGAGGTGATCCGTTACGAGGATCCCGCTCTCGGCATCTACCGAAAGCTGACTCTGAAGGGGGGCAAACTCGCGGGGGTCATCCTTGTCGGTGACACAGCCGACAGCCACCGCTACATGGACTGGTTGCGGACGGGAAAAGATCTAGTGCCACTTCGGCGCCAACTGTTGTTTCCGACACCGACGGAGGACGCCGGTATCGACGTCGCCCAGATGGCAGACAGTGAAACGGTTTGCGGGTGCATGGGGGTGACCAAAGGCACGATCATCCAGGCGATTCACGAAAGCGGTGTGAATACGTTGGCGCAGCTTAAGGAGTGCACGCGCGCCTCAACGGGCTGTGGCAGCTGTACTGGCCTGTGCCAATCATTGCTAAAAGCGGTTGTGCCGGAGTTCGAAGAAGAAGTGAAGCGGACGATCTGCAAGTGCATTCCAGTCGCCGAAGATCAGCTTCGCGAGATCCTGCGCAGCCAACAACTGAAGTCGGTGCAGGAGGTCCTGGAGATCTATGGCAATGGTATCGGTTGTGAAATCTGCAAACCGGCTTTGAGCTACATGCTCGACATGCTGTGGTGTGGCGATCACGACGAGGACCGTTCGGCGCGCTTCATCAATGACCGCGTACACGCCAACATTCAGAAGGACGGAACATTCTCCGTTGTGCCGCGCATTCGCGGGGGCGTGACCTCGCCGGACGAACTGCGCCGCATCGCCGATGTGGCCGACAAATACAGAGTGCCCATGGTCAAGATCACCGGCAGCCAGCGCATCGACCTGTTGGGCGTGAAGAAGTCGGACCTGCCGAAAATCTGGGCCGACCTTGGAATGCCTTCCGGTCAGGCCTACACCAAGGGAGTCCGCATGGTGAAGACCTGCGTGGGCACGGAGTTTTGCCGCTTCGGGGTGCAGGACTCCACCAGCGCCGGAATCGAGATGGAACGGCGTTTTGAGAATCTGTTCACTCCTCACAAGGTGAAGATGGGGGCGGTCGGCTGCCCGCGCAATTGCGCCGAGGCAACTGTCAAAGACATCGGCCTGATTGGGCAGGAGGGAAGCTGGCAAGTGGTCGTCGGCGGCGCCGCCGGCAAGAAAGTACGGAAAGCGGATCTGCTGATCACGGTCGAGACTACAGAAGAGGCCCTCGCAGCCGCCGCTCTCTTTTTCCAATACTACCGGGAGAGCGCCAACTACCTGGAACGCACTTACGATTTCGTCGAGCGGATCGGTATCGAGAAAGTCCGGAAAGAAACCGTGTATGCACAGGATGCAGCCAAGCAGGGCCTGCTGGAGCGTCTACGCAAATCGAAGGAACGGTCGAGCGACGCATGGCTGGAGCGTGATTCTCCACGCCACCCTACTCAGTTCGTACAAATCAAGCCGCTGGAGGAGATTTTCGTATGAAGGAAACGAAAGCGGAATCAAAAAGATGGACACGCATTGCGCTTTGCGACGACATACCACCGCGCGAGGGCCGCGCCGTGAAAGTCGGCAATCGCGAAATCGCTATCGTCAATCTGGGCGACCGGTTCCTTGCCATCGACAATCGCTGTCCGCATAAAGGCGGGCCGCTGGCGGATGGCATTGTTTCCGGCACCACTGTCGTCTGCCCGCTGCACGCCTGGAAGATAAGCCTCGAAACCGGAGAAGGCGTGAACAGCGCAAGCGCGTCGAGTTGCATCGAGACGCTTCGCACGCGCGTGGAGCATGGAGTCATTTTCCTTGAGCTGGCGGACAACTACCGGAAGGGGCAAGAAGACGGCATGCAAGAGCTGCCGGTGCTTTGCGTGGAAACGGGCGGGACTGCAACTGCCGCCGAGTCACGTCCTGCCACGTGATGCTTCGCGCAGCGAGTGCAGTGGGGCAATGCGCCAGAGAAATAACAGACGAAGGGAAGTGTTCCGTGGACTATGTCAATCCGAAAGAACTCGTTCAGGAAGCGGTTATCGTGGCGGAGAAGAAAGCGTCTCTGAGTGTCGGCGACATGTTGATTCGCGGCGCTCTGTCGGGTGTGTTCCTTGGTTTTGCGACTTCTCTGGCCGTGGTCGTGACCGCTCAGGGTCTTCAGCCCATCGTGGGCGCAATTCTGTTTCCCGTCGGATTCGTCATGCTCGCACTGCTGGGACTTGAGCTTGCGACCGGCAACTTTGCCTTGTTGCCCGCGGGCCTTGTGGCGGGCAAGGTCTCGCTCGGGAAGCTGCTGCGAAATTGGGGCTGGGTATATTTCGGAAATCTTGTGGGCAGCCTCTTCTACGCGTTGATGTTCTATTGGGCTGTGACAAACGTCGGGGCCACCGGGAGCGGAGCCGTCGGTGATCTGCTGAAGTCGGCCGCGCAAAAGAAGACCTTGGGCTACATGGCGCTCGGGACCAACGGATGGGCGGCGGCATTCATCAAGGGCGTCCTCTGCAATTGGATGGTCACCATCGGCGCCCTACTGGCGCTGGTTTCTCGTTCGACAGTGGGGAAGGTTGTCTCGATGTGGTTGCCGATCTTGACTTTCTTCGCGCAAGGCTTCGAGCACTCGGTCGTCAACATGTTTGTAGTCCCAGCCGGAATGATGTTCGGTGCTCCGGTGTCGATCAGAAACTGGTTCTTTTGGAATCAGTTTCCGGTCACTCTGGGCAACATCGTTTCAGGAGCGCTCTTCACCGGTCTCGCGTTATACGCAACCTTTTACGAGAAGCAACCTGAGCCGTCGGACGATGCTGCCGTAGACACCGGCAGCAGGCCTGCCATCGTGGATTTCGCCCGCGCGTCGGGAGCTACCCAGTAACCCTGGCGCCTGCACCAGCCAGAAAGGAGAAAAGCAAGATGCGGCTACGATCAGCGAACCAGGCCCTGCACCCAGATCGGAATCTGGCTCTGGAACCGGATTCCGATGGAAAGGCGACTCGCATACGGCTGCTGGACTTCCACAATGCACCGATGCGCGCCTTTCACTTGTCATGGTTCGCCTTCTTCCTGAGCTTCGTGGCCTGGTTTGGTATCGCTCCACTCATGGCTGTTGTGCGTGACGATCTTAAACTTACCAAGGCTCAGATCGGAAACACCGTGATTGCTTCGGTAGCGATCACGATCTTTGCGCGATTACTGACGGGTTGGCTGTGTGATCGTTTCGGGCCGCGCCGCACCTATTCGGCCCTGCTCATATTCGGTGCTTTGCCCGTGATGGGGATTGGCTTGTCCCACAGCTACAACTCCTTCTTGTTCTTTCGGCTGGCCATCGGGCTGATTGGCGCTTCATTCGTCCTCACGCAGTACCACACCTCGATCATGTTCTCGCGAACAGTCGTCGGCACGGCCAACGCCATGACAGCTGGTTGGGGAAATCTTGGTGGGGGCGTCACGCAATGGGTAATGCCTCTGTTGTTCGGCGTCATCATCGGACTGGGGGCGGATAAGTTCCTCAGCTGGAGATTGGCGATGATCGTTCCTGGCGCCCTCATGTTAATCACGGGCCTCGCCTACTATCGCCTCACCGAAGACACTCCGGATGGCAGGCCCTTCGTGCCGCGAACTGGCGGACAGGCTTTCTGGGAAGCTGCTGGCGACTACCGTGTCTGGCTGCTTTTCGTTCTGTATGGTGCATGCTTTGGAGTCGAAATCACCGTAGACAATGTCGCTGCCTTATATTTCAAGGACTCTTTTCACGTGACCTTAAAGTTAGCTGGCCTTCTTGCCAGCCTCATCGGGATGATGAATCTCTTCGCCCGCGCGTTGGGTGGAATTGCCGGCGATTGGGCGGGGAGACGATGGGGCTTGCCTGGCCGCTCTCGCCTGCTTGGACTGACCATTTTTGTCGAGGGGTTGCTGATGGTGTTGTTCTCGCGACTCACGATTCTGGGTCCCGCCACCGCGGCGTTCCTTCTGTTTGGCTTGCTTGTATGCATGGCATGCGGTGTCACCTATGCGGTGGTTCCTTTGATTCGTCCCCGGGCGGTCGGATCGGTTTCCGGCATTGTAGGCGCCGGCGGAAACTTTGGGGCGGTTTTGGCAGCCATGCTATTCAAGTCGGAAAGCCTTTCTGGCGCGAACGCTTTCTTCATTCTGGGAAGTATCGTGGTGGCCACCTCGTTCTCGGCACTATTGTTGCGATTTAGTGAGGCGAGGGTTTCGGAATCCGAGATTGATCCGATCACTGCTCTTATGTCCGCCGACTAGGGTATCGGCGGCACCACGATCACGGACTGGCTGCGCGTGCGCGATCACATGCCCGAAGTGCTACCGCAACGGAAACCGATTCGTTCGATTGGATTTGCCGCGCAATACAAGTCGGCTGGGGATTTTATCTCCCCGCTTTTTCTCAGAAGACAACACGAAAATCAAATTGGGGGCATGAAATGAAATTGCGAATCAGTGAATGCTTGGGTGCAATCCTCCTTTTCTCCGGAGTGACATTGGCGCAGCAGTCGCCTTCCGTAAGCCAGGCCGGAGTTGCGCCCGCACCGGCTGCAAATATGACGAGTGCATCCAGCAGGTCGGCTCCATCGGCACCTTCTACCTCAAGTACCTCACCGGCAAAACACAAGCTCGGTCCCCTGGAGATTTCGGTCAACTGGCGTACACGAGCCGAAGGATGGAACTGGTTTGAAGGCAACACCGGAAACAGCGATTACGGCCTGTGGAACTCTTTGCTGAGAGTCGGAATCGGTCAGACCGGCGAGAGCTTGGATTGGTTCATCGAAGGTGAGCAGCCGTCCATCTTAGGTTTGCCCGACGGTGCGGTGGTGGCTGCTCCCCAGGGCCAGCTCGGACTAGGTGGGACCTACTACGCTGCCAATAACAACCACACCAACGAGGCTAACGGATTCGTAAAGCAAGCCTTTGTGAACTTTAAGGGTCTCGGACCCGTCGGATTGAAAGTGGGACGCTTTGAATATTTCGATGGCGCAGAAGTCAAACCCTCAGACCCGCTTCTCGCGACCGTGATTCAGACGCGAATTAGCAGTCGCCTGATTTCAAACTTTGGGTTCAGCGCGGTCCAGCGAGCTTTCGATGGAGTCCAGTTCTCGGTGAACTCGGGACAAGACAACTTGACATTGTTCGGCGCCCGGCCGACGGAGGGAGTATTCCAGGTGAAGGGTATGGACGAGTTGGACGTGGATATGTATTCCGGGGCGTACACCCGCTCCATCAGCACCAAGAGGAACTCAGCAGAATTGCGTGTCTTTGCGATGGGCTATATCGATCACCGGACGCTGGTGTTGAAGACTGATAACCGTCCGCAAGCAGTTCGGGCTGCGGATCAAGGCAAAATTGAGATCGGCACTTACGGATTGGACTATGCCCACGTATTCAACGCGGAGCACGCTGGCAAGTTCGATTTCCTGCTTTGGGGAGCGCTGCAGGGTGGATCCTGGGGAAATCAGACGCAGCACGCCGCAGCGTTTGTGGGCGAGGCTGGATGGCAACCGCCGGTGACAGTGCTCAAACCGTGGATCAGTGCGGGCTATTCTTACGGCAGCGGCGACGGTGACCCGAACAACGGACGCCACAGTACTTTCTTTCAGCTTCTTCCTACGCCGCGCCAGTATGCCCGCTTTCCTTTTTACAACATGATGAATAATGAGGATCTGTACGCCACGCTCAATGTGCGGCCGTTATCAAAGCTGTCTTTCAGGACTGAAGGCCACACTTTGCGTTTGGCCAGCGCCTCCGACCTCTGGTACTTGGGCGGAGGAGCGTTCCAGCCAAAGACATTTGGATATACGGGCCGACCCAGCAACGGCAATCGCGGACTCGCGAACGTTTGGGACGCAAGTGCGGACTATCAGTTTACGCATTCCTTTAGCGCGACTCTGTATTACGGGCATGCGTGGGGGAAGGGAGTGATCGAGGCGATTTATCCCAAGAGCGCGAACGGGCAGCTTATATTCCTTGAAACGAACTACCATTTCTAGAGGATTGCAGAAGAGAGTTTCGGCGATGGCCAACAGCACTTTCGGAGGACTCTGCGTTTTGGCGCTAGAGAGCCGGCGCGCCCGTGAGATTGCGAAGCTTATTGCGAATCTTGGCGGCGTGCCGATCATAGCTCCCTCCGTCAGAGAAGTTGCTTTGGAATCAAATCAAGAAGCTTTGGACTTCGTTCGGAAGCTCGCTGCGCGCGGGGTGGACATGGTGGTTTTCACGACTGGCGTCGGCGTCAAAGCTTTAGCGTCGGCAGTGGAGAAAGTGTGCCCGCGAGACGAACTGTCACGCTATCTAAACGACGTGGTGGTTGTTGCCCGTGGGCCCAAGCCAACTACGGCTCTGAAGGAACTGGGAGTGCGAGTCAGCATTAGCGTCCCCGAACCCAATACGTGGCGCGATCTATTGGCCGTCCTTGACCAGAACAAGAACACATTTCCTGTGGCGGCGCGCCACATCGCTATACAGGAGTATGGAGTGACGAATCCCGAGTTGTCCTCGGGTCTGGAAGAGCGGGGAGCCATCGTAACCCCGGTCAATGTGTATCAGTGGGCATTGCCCGAGGACCTCAGTCCTCTTGAAAAGGCTGTCGAGTCGATCATCAGTGCCGATGTACACGTGCTGCTGGTCGCGTCTTCCGTGCAGATACGACACCTCTTCGAGGTCGCGGGAAGAATGGCGAAGAGCGAACCGCTGCGTGAGGCCCTGTCCCAGGTGGTGATCACGTCCGTCGGGCCGCTGACCTCGGAGGAACTTCGCAGCCGAGGTTTGAACGTCGACATCGAATGCACGCACCCTAAGATGGGATTTCTTGTGCAGGAAGCGGCGGAAAAGAGCCCCGAGATTCTGCGCCAGAAACGGGGACAGCTCCCACCACGAACCGAGGAGCGCCTATGAGTCCACTCTACCCGCTGTTCCTGAACTTGCAGGGCCGCTTTTGCATCGTCGTCGGCGGCAGCGAGGTGGCTGAGGGGAAAATACACGAGCTTTTGGATGCAGACGCCATGGTCCGCGTCATCGCTCCTGCGGTGACCGAGCAAGTCGCGGCATGGTCTCAGGCGGGAAGGCTGCAATGGGAACCTCGCTCTTACATAAGTGGAGATCTGTCCGATGCTTTCCTTGTAGTATCTGTGGCCGACCCGGAGACGAACGCGCAAGTCTTTGAAGAAGCCGAAACGCGTCGGACCTTCTGCAATGCAGTGGACGATATCGAGCACTGTAACTGCTATGCATCCGCAGTAGTGCGCCGCGGTCCGCTTCAGATTGCGATCTCGACAACAGGAAAGAGTCCCGCTTTGGCACAAAGATTGCGCAAGGAATTAGAAGAACGGTTCGGGGAGGAATACGGTCTCTGGGTCACGAGACTGGGCGAACTTCGGAGTCGCCTATTTCAGGATAAGGCGATCGACAGTGAGACCCGCCGCAGAACGTTGCATGAGCAAGCCAGTGCTTCTGCATTTGAGGCTTTTCAGAGCTCACTCTAGCGGGCGTGGGACTTTCAAAAGTCAGGCAGAGGCGTCGAAGGCTGGCGTGAGTCCCGTTCAGGTGGAATGCTCTGTGGACAGACGGACCGTGATTCCGATGACGCTCCCGTCGCCAAGGTGTCTCCCACAATCAGGACGCAAGGAGAAGGCAGGATCCGCGCGCGGTGAAGCAATCCGAGAGTTGTTTGGTACCGCTGTTCGCCTGCGCTTGACACTCTGGATATGACGGCGCACGGAGTAGAGGCGCTCAACCCCGCTCGGTACAAATCCTCGGCAACACTGCCATACTCCCCTGGCATGTAGACAACAACGGTGGTGCGACTGGTCACCAGACTGTGCCAGTGCGAATCATCTTTTCCGTGCCCGCGGTGAGCGCTGATAATCAGGAGTTGATCTGCCGTCCGGCGGTCGGTCAAAGAGATTTGCGCGGAGGCGGCGGCCGCGAGGGCAGCGGTCACACCGGGCACAATCTCAACCTCAATGCCTGCTCTCCGTAGAACATCCAGTTCCTCGCCCGCGCGACCAAAGATCAATGGGTCACCACTCTTCAACCGAACAACTACTTCTCCAGACAAACTAAATCGAACTAATAGGTCGTTGATCTCGTCTTGAGTGAT
>PKXU01000188.1:0-12321 GCA_003132445.1 Acidobacteriaceae bacterium
TCAGTCGTCGGCACGCGCCCAGCCGATGCATGCGGCTGCTCCAGAAAGCCGGCATCGGACAGGTCAGCCATCACGTTGCGGATCGACGCGGGACTCAGCCCTTCGCGATTAGAACGCGCCAGCGTCCGCGACCCGACCGGCTCTCCCGTGGTGATAAAAGTCTCCACGATGGCGGTCAGGATTTCGCGTTCGCGATTCCCGATATTTGGGTCAGCAGGCATCTGCAGTTTTTGTCACTTGTCTCAGTCCGAGCAGCGGCGGCTGGGGAAGAAACTGCCTCCGATTCATTCTACCTAACTATCTTTAGATGCAGAAGGTTGGCTTTTTGGATCATTTGCCCATTGGATCCAGCCCTTTCCCACTGTTATCCCGAGCGAAGCGAGGGATGTGGGCTCTTCCCGCGGTGGCACAAACTCATTACAGCTATGATGAAGCGACCCCATGAAGTCCAAGCCCCACATCGCCGTGATCGGCGCCGGAGCCTTCGGCGGATGGACCGCACTGCATCTTCTGGAGCGCGGAGCGCGCGTCACACTCCTCGACGCGTGGGGTCCGGGCAATTCGCGCGCGTCCTCTGGCGGCGAAACCCGCGTCATGCGCGGCACCTACGGCCCCGATCAGCCCTACACGGAATTGGCCGCCCACGCCCTCCAGCTTTGGCAGAAATACGAGCGCCGCTGGAAGCGCCACTTCCTGCATCGTACCGGCGTGCTGTGGATGGCTTCTGGCCGCAATGATAACGATGACGACGCCTTCGAGCGCGGCTCCGTCAAAATGCTGCGCGCAGCCAAGATCAAGTTTCAGGAACTCTCAGCGACGCAGATGAAAAAACGCTGGCCGCAAATTAATTTCGAAGGCGTCGCCTGGGGAATCTTCGAGCCCGACTGCGGATACCTCACCGCGCGCGCAAGTTGTCAGGCGGTCGTCGAAGCGTTCGTCGCCTCCGGCGGCACATACAGGCAACTCGCCGTGCTCGATCAGCCGGAGGCTGATCGGCTGGATCTTGATCAGTCGAAGATCGACCAGCCGGAGATCAACCAGCCGGAGATTGGCAATCCTCATGTGGGGACAGCCGCCTCGGCTGTCTGGTCGAGCGAAGCTCGACAGCTAGCGGACGCTCTGCAGAACTCGCGTCTTCGCACACTTTCACTGTTTGACAGTTCAACGCGTGACGGTTCGACGCTCAAATCCGACCAGTACGTCTTCGCCTGCGGCCCCTGGCTCGGAAAGTTATTCCCGCGAACCATCGGCAACCTGGTGCGGCCCACCAAGCAGGATGTCTTCTTCTTCGGCACGCCCGCAGGTGATAATCGTTTCAGCGACTCGCATCTTCCCGTCTGGGCCGATCATCGCGGCCGCTTTCGCTACGGTATTCCCGGCGCCCTCCCAGGAGATGCCCGCCGCGGATTCAAGATTGCCGACGACACCCGCGGGCCCGCATTCGATCCCACCCATGGCGAGCGCATAGTCAGTCCGGAAACGTTGAAAGATATTCGCGAATATCTCAGCTTCCGCTTCCCTGCCCTGAAAAACGCGCCGCTTCTCGAAACTCGGGTCTGCCAGTACGAGCAGACTCCCGACAGTCACTTCATCATCGACCGCCATCCGAGCATGGAAAATGTCTGGATCGTAGGCGGCGGTTCGGGTCACGGTTTCAAGCACGGTCCGGCAATCGGCGAAATGATGGCAGAGTTGTTATTGAACGACCGCGAACCAGCTGCGTTCTGGCGTTTGGCGCGCTTCAAGAATCTAACCACAGAGAACCACAGAGGAATTACCCTGTGAAACCCTGTGCCCTCTGTGGTTGGCAGTGGTGTGTGATCGGAATTTCGCGCCCCATCAGAGCTTCGAAAGCCCAGGAGTCATCCTGACCGGAGCCGCTTTTCAGGCGGAGGGAAGNNATCGACTTCGCATGCGGCGAGTTCTCGCCCTCCAGCACAACCGGCGTGCCCCCGTCGCCGGACTTGCGCACTTCCGGATCGAGCGCAATCGCTCCCAGGAACGGCGTGCTGAATCGCTCCGCCATTTTCTCCGCGCCGCCGCGCGAAAAAATATCCACTTCATGCTGGCAGTGCGGACAGGTGAAATAGCTCATGTTCTCCACCACGCCCACCACATCCACTTTCATCTGGCGAAACATTTCAATCGCCTTGCGCGCATCCTGCAGCGAAACGTCCGACGGAGTCGACACCACCACCGCGCCCGTCAGCGGCACCGTCTGCACCAGCGACAACGCAATGTCGCCCGTTCCCGGCGGCAAATCGACAATCAAATAATCGAGCTTCCCCCACTCCACCAACCCTAAAAACTGGCGAATAATCTGGTGCAGCATCGGCCCGCGCCAAATAATGGGCTTGTCGCCGGGATTGAGAAATCCCACAGAAATTACTTTCAACCCAAAGGCCTGCAGCGGCTCAATCCGGTTCTCGCCCACCATGCGCGGCTGGTCGTTCACCCCCAGCATGAGCGGCACGTTGGGCCCATACACATCCGCATCGAGCAGCCCGACCTTGTGTCCCATCTTGACGAGCGCGACCGCCAGGTTCACCGACAACGTGGTCTTGCCCACCCCGCCCTTCCCCGACCCGACGGCGATAATGGCGTCCACCCCCGGCAGCGGCTGCGGCCCCTGCGGCGCCGGACCTCCATGCTGATGCGGCATATGTGCGTTCAAAGAATCACACTCCAGATAAGAATTGCAAAATTGAAGATGAGGCAGAACCCTCTTCGATTATACAGGCGGGATGGTGTCGGGACGGGCGGGGTGTCCCACGCTCCGCGCGATGTTAGGCTTGCAGCATTTCAACTGAGGGTGTCCCATCCTTGCGTTCTTTGCAAGGGTGGGTTGCGACGCTGCCGACACGAGTCTTAATTCCTCCGGCACAAACCCCGTTGCCGATGGGTTCGTAGTACCCGCTCTTTTGCAGAGTTCGCAAAGGACGGGGCACCCACAGTGTTGGTAGTGCGAGAAATCAAAAGGCTGGGCCACCCGCCAGACTCTTGCAATTGAGGACAAGATGCGAAAAAGCTGGAAACTGGCAGTCCTTATCGCGGTTCTCGTCATCGCGATCACGGCCCTTGGTTTTGGGAAGATCTATGCTTTCCGCGACGACTGCGGCGGCGATCTGCTGTGGAATGCCGATGAAGCATATCTGTTTATTGGCGTGGCTCGCCGGGGCTTCCGAATAAGCTACCTGGAGTATCCGTGGGTGATACTCAAGGAATTACTTTACGGGGTCCGCCTTCCAGATGATCAGCGAACCTCCGTCACGGTGCTTCATATAACGGCGTCTGGAGTTGAGCATCATGTAGTCGAGATGTTAGACGAACAGCCGGCAAACATTCCGATCCTTTACACACGGCTCCAGGGCAACATTTACGCGAACTGCCGGGGCTATCTCTGTAGGTGGACCGGGAACAAATTCGAGGCAGCGACAGAGGAAGAGCAGCGCCGACTTGACGAAACCAGTCAGCTTGTAGGGAAGAACATGGAGAAGGGCTGGTTCAAGCGTGGCTTCGGGGAAGCCCCGAGCGATTATCAGTTTTCCGTTGATGTGGGCCAGACATTCAAGTTGGATGTGACAAACAAGCTGCCGGACCGAACCAGACGCAGCACTGTTTCGATCGATGTCGTGCGTCCGGGACGGTTTCCCGAGGTTATCTGGCATCTTGATGGACGCCCTAGAAGCGTAAGCCGAACGGAATATGAGGATGCTTTTGAGGGACGGCAATGATCAGATATGATCTCTAGAGGGGGTTGGCCACCATTGATCTATTGCGTCTACCCGCACAACGCGAGGCTGCCCCACCCTTCGTGCTTTTCGAAGTGTGGGCACCACAGGCGATGACACCAGGAGAGTTCGCCCGTTGGATTCAAAGGCACTAAATTAAGCATCATTTGATGCTATAATCCGTGCATGGAGCTTCCATGAGAACCACGGTAGCACTGGATGACGATCTCGTCCGCATCGCCCAGGAGTTCACCGGAGTGGCGGAAAAAACGGCCTTGCTTCGAGAAGCCCTCAAAGCCCTCATCGAGCGCGAAAGCGCCCGCCGATTGGCCTCGCTGGGAGGTTCGATGCCGAACTTGAAGAACATTCCCCGCCGCAGGGTGGGAAAGCTGGGGTGACCAGAGATTGATCCTCGCAGACACCTCTGTCTGGATCGACCATCTGCGCTCAGGCAACAAAGACCTGCGCCGTCACCTTGACCAGGCTCAGATAGTCATCCATCCCTTCGTCATTGCAGAACTTGCTTTGGGTTCTCTCAAAGAACGCACCAAGACGCTTGCCCTGCTTGACCTCTTACCGCAAGTCCGCGTAGCGCAACGGAACGAACTCCGCATCACGATAGAAGCTCGCCGACTGTACAACCTGGGGATCGGTCTAACCGACGCGCACTTAATTGCCTCCGTATTGATCGATTCGCCTACGCTTCTGTGGACAAAAGACAAGCGACTCCGTCAGGTCGCCGACGATCTCGGCATTCACGCCGCTCTGCCCTGATTTCAGATTCTTTAGCCCGACCAAGATGCTCTCCTCGAGTTTTCCACAGTAAAAATCTGATTCTTGTGCCGAACGACCTTTACTGAGGAAAACACAAAGAGCAAACTGCGGAGATGCGTGCAAGTCCTCTCAACGAGCTCGGCCGTAGTCGTCGGCCTCATTCTCATAAATTGGGAGCTAACTCCTTATTCCCCAGTATTTTACAAACAAGTCCTTGCGGCTCAAGATTTTACGGGGAGCATGGGATATCCACGGCGCGCAACTCGAAGAAAACAGGGATTTTAGCGGAAAGGTATCAAAAAAAATAGATCGGTAAAGAATAAGATCGGTACTGGATACCGAGGCGGCGTCCTCAGTACCCTCCGTCCTCTAGCTTCACCTTCCCCCTGAACATGCGGAACAACACGGTGAAGTAGGTGAGTGCCAGAACCATACCGAGAATCCACCAGGTGAATCCGACCGCCAACCCGTGTTCTCCGGCGGCGGTGTTGTAGATGGTCAGGTTCCGCGCGGGATCGGTGCTCGCCGGAAGCACGACGGGATAAAGAGCGAAGGCAGCGCCGACAAGCATGCCCACGATGTAGGCGGCTGAAGCGACGAACGCGATTTTTTCCGCGCGCTTCAGCATCGCATGCATCATCACGGCGAGACTGCCGAAGACGATCACCGGAATGACGAATCCGATGGCGTGATGTTTGTAGTTGTCGAGCACGCCGGGGCGAATGGAGACGGTCGCGATGAGTCCGGCAACAGTTAACAGAAGTTGCAGCGGCCACGCCCACTGGGCCACCAGGCGCGCACGCCGGTTCAAGTCGCCTTCGGTTTTCACGGCGATGTAGAGCGAGCCGTGCGCAGTCAGCGTGACCAGCGCAATCACGCCGGTGAGGATCGTGTACCAATCGAGGATGCCGTTATTTTGTCCGACGCGGAAATTGGTCCACAGCGGTTCGAAAAAATATCCATCCGCAGCAAGAGGAACGCCGCGAACAACATTTCCCAAAGCGGCGCCAAAAAAAATAGTCAGCAGCCCGCTGGAGACGCAGAAGATCATGTCGAAGAATCCCAGCCAGACAGGATTCGTCATCTGCGCGCGCAGTTCAATGCCAATGCCGCGCAGCATCAGCAGCCAGAGCACGATCATCAGCGGAAGATAGAAGCCGCTGAAACTGGAGGCATAGAGCAACGGGAAGGCGAAGAAGAGCGTGCCTCCAGCGGCCAGCAGCCACACTTCGTTGCCGTCCCAAACCGGCCCGATGGCGCGCATGATGCTGCGGCGCTCTTCGGCTGTGCGGGCCGCGCCAAGGTAAATCACTCCGGCGCCCAGGTCGAACCCGTCGAGCACTACGTAAGCCGCCACCATCACCGCCACAATCATGAACCACAAAGTTGTCATTTTTCTCTCGCTTGCTTCCTACGGGCCGAAGCCCTTTGCCGCGAATGCCCCATCGCGCAGGCGCTCGCAGTGGATGGGCCATCTAGAATCAGTGAGCCGATTCTGCCCGGGCTTCCGGCCCTTGCTCAATTTCCCGGCGAACCAGAAACAGAAAAAGAATTCCCAGAACCATATACATGCCCATGAATCCCAGCAAAGTAAACATGCCGTTCCCGGCCGAAACGGTTTTCGAATAACCGTCCGCAGTCCGCATGAGCCCATACACCAGCCAGGGTTGGCGCCCCAGTTCGGCGGTAATCCAGCCGGCCGTATTGGCAATGTAAGGGAACGGCAACGACAGCAGCAGGATCCAGAGCATCCAATGGCTGGAAAACAACTTGCCGCGCCACAACAAAAACGCGGCCACGACTGCAATCGCAATGAAGATTGTGCCCAGCCCCACCATGATGTGATAACTGAAGTAGAGTAGTGCGATGTTCGAAGGCCATTGATCTTCAGGAAAGGCGTTCAGACCTTTCACTTCCGCTTTCCACGCACGGTAAGTCAGAAAGCTGAGCGCGTTGGGAATGATCAGCGGATTGTCGATCTTTCGCGTCTCAACATTCGGCTGACCGATCAGGACCAAGGGTGCTCCTGGCTGACTTTCAAACAAAGCTTCCATCGCAGCCAGGGTTACGGGCTGCTCATGCGCAATCATCACGCCCTGGCCGTCGCCGGTGGGAAAGAGTTGCAAGACGCTGAAGATCAATCCCGCTATAACACCGGTTCTCACGAAGATGCGGCCATAGGTTTCAAATTTTCCCCACAACAAGTAGAACGCACCCACTGACGCCATCACGAACGCTCCTGTAATAACCGCGCCGCTCATGTTGTGCGCATACTGCCACCATGCCCAGGGATTCAGGACCAAAGCCCAAAAGCTGGATAGCTGCACCGATCCGTCGGCGGCCTTGGCGTAGCCCACCGGGTGCTGCATCCAGGCATCGGTTGCGATGATGAAATATCCCGAGAGCCACGAGCCCACGAACACCGCGACTGCAGACCACCAGTGTGCGCGCGGGCTAAGCCGCTTCTCTCCATATAAGAACAAACCGAGAAAAGCCGACTCTAGAAAAAAAGCGAACATGCCTTCCATCGCCAGCGTCTGGCCGATCACGCCGCCGGCATAGCGCGAGAAGTGCGACCAGTTGGTCCCGAACTGAAATTCCATCGGGATGCCAGTCACCACGCCGAGCACAAAATTAATGCCAAAAATTTTGGCCCAGAAGCGCGCGGCCTGATGATAGGTCTCGTCGTTGCGGCGCAGCCCCATCGTCTTCAGCACGACGATGAGTGGCGCCAGGCCCATGGTGAGTTGCGGGAAAAGATAGTGAAAGGTAACGGTGAACGCGAAATGAAGGCGATGAACCAGGAGAGCGCTATCCATGAAAGACCTCAGCTCGCCGTTAGGCTAAACAATTTCCCGAGAATCTGAATGTGACGTGAATCACATTCTGCCGCGCAATCAGCGCGCCTTGCGCCGACGTTCCAGTTCGGCCCGGCGAATCTCCCGGCGTCTTCCGGCGTCCTCGTAGCGGCGCTGCTGCTCGGCGGTCTCCGGTATAACGGGCGCAACTTTGAGATGCTTTCCAGCGCCATCGATGGCTACAAACGTCAGATAGGCCGAGGCCACGTGCTGCGCGGTATCGGCAATGTAATTCTCCACAAATACTTTCACGCCCACTTCCATTGAAGTGTGAAAAACGCGGTTGACGGAGGAGCGCAGGATGGCAAGATCGCCGACGCGAACCGGGACCAGGAAGTCGATGTGATCGACCGATGCGGTCACGACGTAGTTGCGCGAGTGGCGATGCGCGGCCATGGCGCCGGCGAGATCGATCCAGTGCATGAGCCGCCCACCGAGCAGGGCCGCGAGCGGATTGGCATCATTGGGCAGTACGATTTCGGCCATTTCGGATTGCGAATCCCGGACTGGCCGGGGCGCTAGCGTGTTGTCGTTCATCCAGGTCTTTCCTTTGGTGAGTCCTTTTTGTGAGACCTTCTTCGTCAGGTCCTTTTTCTCAGGTCATCAGCCAGGCCGGCTCATGCGGGTCTCGGGTGTATTCCTCAAAATGCCTTTTTAAGGTACGACTGCAGAAAACATTCCGCCATTTTCTGGATGCGCGGGTCGTCATGCCGACGTAGCCAGACAGATTTCGGCAAATCAAATTCGAGGCTGCCGTGTTCGACGGGTCTGTGGGCTCGTTCGCAAACATAACGAAGCAGAAGGACGCGGCTCGATGCGGAATCTGATGCTTCGTTCCGTCCATGGGGCGAGGAGACGGCGAACCGGACCGCATCCCACGGGCGCTCTACTGGCGCCCAACCACAACTGATGGCGTACCCGAGGTTGCAGAATGCCTTCAGAACGTCTTGCGCCGGAATCTCTCCATCGTGATTGGGAGCGGTACAATGCCCACTCCATCCCGCTCCTAAAGGAAGTCGCGCAGGGTGCGGCCAGTTGCCATTTTCCAGTTTTGCCAGCGGCATGAAATACGGGCAGGCCAAATTCGCTCGTCTCGCAATCAGAAATTTGTTGGGACTGCGCCATTGTAATCAGTTCGAGCGGCTGTAGCCAGTCCTGGAAGCGAAAATTATTCGGGCATGTCCTATTTCGGAAGGGGTTCATTTCGATCTCTGAATTTTTCTGCCGATCGAGAACCCTCGCGTGACACCTTTCACCTCACGTATGCGCGAGGAGATTCTTCACTTCGCCTGAAGAGCGGCTCCGTTCAGAATGATGCCCACGCTGCCGAATGCCACAAGCACTCGAGTAGCTGTCGCGCTGGATTGAGCTGGTTGTAGTAATCTCGTTTCAGAGGCCGCTTAGCCTTATGGATCGCATCGCCGCGCTGAACGAGATTCTCACGGAAAATCCGAAAGACGCCTTCGCACGTTACGGACTTGCCATGGAATATTCCAAGCAGGGCGACTTCGATCGGGCGCTGGCGGAGTTTTCGATTTTGCTCGAGAGCCATCCCGAATACACCGCGGGATATTTCATGGCAGCGCAAACGCTGGTGCGCGCCGAGAGAGCCGAAGAGGCCAAGAAGATGTTGCAAGAGGGCATTTCATCGGCGCGAAGGAGCGGCAATCTGCACGCGCAATCCGAAATGGAAGCCATGCTGGGCGAGCTGGGCGGATAATTCGATCGTGCCGTTCGAAGCGCGAACTACTTTACCATTCTGGCCATCGCCCACTCTACCAGGCTTGGGAGTAATTGATAGAGCTTTACCGGGACGTGCATTGTCCAAGGCACAATTACCTCCCCTTTTTGCTTCAAGCATCCGCGCAGAGTGGCGCGAGCCACGCGTTCGGCACTGATGCCGCGCACCGAACCGGGACGAACCTGCTTCGTTTCATTTCCGCGAACAGCATTCTCAGCGAAAGCAGTGCGGACGTATCCCGGACAAACAGTAAGTACGTGAACGCCATCCTTTTTCAACTCAACTCCTGCCGCCTTGCCAATAGCGTTCAAAGCGAATTTAGTAGCGCTGTAAGAGGCGTGAAACGGGAGCGGGATGTGGCCCGCGACGCTGGAAATGTTGATGATCGTGCCGCCGCCCTGCTGGCGCATGACCGGGATGACTGCCTGCATGGCCGAAAGTGCTCCGAAAAAGTTAGTCTCGAAAAGTTCGTGGCAGGACGACATGTCAACATCCGCGACGGAATCGAGCAGGCCGTGGCCGGCGTTGTTGATCCACACATCGACGCGCTTGAAATGATGGAGTGTGAGGCCCAGAACACGATCGATCTCTTCCGTGTGCCGCACATCGCAGGAGAGCGCGATGGTTCTTTCGAGGCAACCGATTCTCTCACGGGCGGCTTCGGCGCGTGCCGCATCGCGCGAAAGCATCACGATGCTGCCGCCTTCTTCGACAAAAACTTTGGCGATTGCTTCGCCGATTCCCATTGAAGCGCCTGTGATCACCACTACTTTGCCCGCGAGTTCCATGCTGGCGTTTGTATTCTTCGCGAGACGGCAAAGTCAAGATGCGAAGCATGGGCAGGACCCCGGCAGGTTGATGTTGGCCGAGCGCGCTGAAGACCTTGTCGTACAATCGAACCGCGGCTTCGGCTGCGGGGGCTTATCAAGTTCGGAGAATTCGTGCCTCTTCTTCCTTTGTTTCCACTCGATGTGGTCTTGCTTCCGGGCACTCCCTTGCCGTTGCACATTTTCGAGCCGCGATACAAAGAGATGATTTGTGAGTGCCGGGCAAACAATACCCGGTTCGGGGTGGTTCGCGCGGTCGAAGACGGCATTGCGGACGTTGGCTGCACAGCGGAAATTATCAGCGTTACCAAAGAATATTCGGACGGGCGCCTTGATCTTGTCGCCGAAGGACGCCAGCGTTTTGAAGTGCTGGAACTGGACCGAACGCGCTCTTTTCTGCAAGCGGAAATACTGCTGGTGCCGGACGAACCGGGCGCGCCGTCGGCGGAGGATAAGGCGCGCGCCATTCAGGCTCATCGGGAGATTCTGGAGCTGGCCGGAGCGGTGCAGGATCTCTCCGCAGTCGATGAAAGTTTGCTTTCTTTTTATCTCGCGGGCTCTTTGCCGCTCGATCTGGATTTCAAACAGAAACTGCTTGCCATGCGATCCGAGGAGCGACGCATTCACATGGTGACGGAGTATTTGGAAACGATTCTCCCCAAACTCCGCCGGGCGGCCAAGGCGCGCGAGAAGGCCGGCGGCAACGGGCATGCGCACTGAGCGTGCGGTTTTGGAATTTCTTGAGGCTAGAGCGCGGGTGATTGCCATGTGCGAAAACGCTTCATCGCAGCGGCGCGTATAATCTTGGAAAGTTTTGTTTGTGGGGGTCCTTTCATGAGTAGTCTTCCGCGCACGCTGGGTGAGTTGCGCCGCAGTACCTTTTCCGAGGAGCGGTTGCGCACGCGCCGGGTTAAAGACGAGTTGCGTGATAATTTGACCAAACGGCTGCGCGCCACCGGCGATGCCGCGGTGTTTCCGGGCATTGTCGGTTACGACGACACGGTGGTGCCGCAGATTATCAATGCCATTCTTTCGCGTCACAATTTTATTCTTCTCGGGCTCCGCGGGCAGGCCAAGAGCCGCATCCTGCGGGCGTTGACCACTCTGCTCGATCCGCACATGCCTTATCTCGCAGGATGCGAGGTTCACGATAATCCTTACACTCCGATTTGCGGGCGCTGCCGCGAAGAAGTTGCGCGGCTGGGAGACGATTCTCCCATAGCTTATCTCTCTTCCGATGACCGTTACGTGGAGAAGCTGGCTACGCCTGACGTTACGATTGCCGATTTGATCGGCGACATCGATCCCATCAAAGCCGCTCGGGGTGGACACGAACTGTCGAGTGAATTGACGGTACATTACGGTCTGCTGCCGCGCGCCAATCGTGGAATTTTTGCGATTAATGAATTGCCCGACCTGGCGGGAAAAATCCAGGTGGGATTGTTCAACATCATGCAGGAAGGCGANNGCCGCTCGACTTGATGCTGGTGTTCACGGCGAACCCGGAGGATTACACGGCGCGCGGCAAGATTATTACGCCGCTGAAAGATCGTATCGGCTCGGAGATTCGCACGCACTATCCGGCGACGGTGGAGGAAGGAATCGCGATCACGGCGCAGGAAGCGTGGACACGGCGCAACGGGCATCCCATGCATCTGCCAAATTATGTGCAAGAGGTAATTGAGCGGGTTGCGTTCGCTGCCCGTGAAGACAAGAAAATCGACAAGCGCTCGGGCGTGAGCCAGCGGCTGCCGATCTCGGCAATGGAAAATGTCGTTTCGAACGCGGAAAGGCGGGCGATTCGCAACGACGAGAAAGTGGTTGTGCCGCGCATCAGCGACGTCTACGCGGCTCTGCCGGCGATTACCGGCAAGCTGGAACTGGAATATGAGGGCGAGATGAAAGGCGCGGACCACGTGGGACGCGAACTGATCCGCGCCGCCATTGCGAAGACCTACGACGAGTACTACACCGGAGCCAATGTGCAGCAGATTGTGCAGTGGTTCGACCTGGGCGGCGAGATTCAACTGTCGGACTCGGTTCCCGCAGTGGAGGCCCTGGAGAACTTGAAGGGCATTCAAGGTCTCGTCGATAAACTGGGTCCGCTCGGCGTTACGCAAAAAGAAAGCGCGGAGCAGCAAGTGTCGGCGGCGGAGTTCATTCTCGAAGGCCTATATGCGCACAAGCGCATCGGCCGCAGCGAGGAACGCGTCTTCAAAGCTGGAGAGAAGAAGCAGGAACCGGCCCGGGAGAAGTCGTTCGAGCCGGATGAACGGCCGTACCGGCAGAGACGGCAGTTTAACTGAGTTACGAGCTTTGGGCTATGAACTTTGAGCTACTAGCTTTGAGGTCCGAGCCCAAATGCTTGCTTTGCTCGTGGCTCGAAGCTC
>PKXU01000188.1:12359-21931 GCA_003132445.1 Acidobacteriaceae bacterium
AGGCGAGCAGACGCTGGACGATCTCCGCCGCGCCATCGAACAGGCTCTGATGGAAGGCGAGCAATTCGACGAGGAGATGCGCGAACGCCTGCAGCAAATGGCGGCCGATGGCGAACTCGACGAACTGATCGAAAAGTTGATCGAGCGCATGCAGCAGGAAGATTACATTTCAATCGACGAACCGCACGACCCGGCGCGGCAATCGAGCGTGGGCGGTCAGGCTGGCGAGGCGCAGAACGCGAAGTTTGAAATCACCGACAAGAGCCTCGACTTTCTTGGATTCAAGTCCCTGCGAAATCTGCTGGGATCGCTCGGCAAATCAAGCTTCGGACGCCACGACACACGCGATCTTGCCACTGGCATCGAGACCAGCGGTTCGGCAAAGACCTACGAATTTGGAGACACCTTAAATCTCGACATCACGGCCACGCTTTCGAGCGCGATCCAGCGCGAAGGGCTTACGTTTCCGCTCAACATTGAATACTCTGATTTGCAAGTGCATCAGTGCGAATATCAGTCGTCGTGCGCAACTGTGCTGATGCTGGACTGTTCGCACTCGATGATTCTTTACGGCGAAGACCGTTTCACGCCAGCAAAGAAAGTTGCGATGGCGCTGTCGCATTTGATTCGCACGCAGTATCCGGGCGACTCGCTTTCACTGGTGCTGTTTCACGATTCGGCGGAAGAAATTCCTTTGTCGCAACTGGCTCGGGTGAAGGTTGGCCCTTATTACACCAACACGCGGGAAGGGCTGCGATTGGCGCAGAGGATTCTGCAACGCCAGCGAAAAGACATGAAGCAGATTGTAATGATTACCGACGGCAAACCGTCGGCGCTGACGCTGGAAGACGGACGCATCTATAAGAATGCCTTCGGTCTCGATCCGCTGGTGGTGAGCCAGACGCTGGAAGAAGTTTCGAAGTGCAAACGCGCGGGCGTGCTGATTAATACGTTCATGCTGGCGTCGGATTATGGGCTAGTGCAGTTTGTGCAGAAAGTCACTGAAATGTGCCGCGGGAAAGCTTACTTCACTACGCCTTACACTTTGGGACAATATCTGCTGATGGATTACATGTCGCGCAAGACAAAGACCATTCATTGATGCGCGGGCCCTCGGGGGCTAAAGCCCGCCTTCTTTTGAGCCCTTACGCGGCGCTGAAGCGCCGCTCTTCCACGGCACGCCCATCTCCCGCTCTTCCACGCACCCTCACGCATGGCTCTTCCACGCACGTTCACGCACGACTCTTCCACGTACGCTCACGCACGACTCTCGCACCCACCCTCACGCATGGCTCTTTCACGCACGCTAATATTACGGAAGACCAATTGGGCTGTTCCGTTCCCAAAACAAGGGCCTCGGACGAATGCGTCCGGGGCTACGTGTTTTGACTGCGCCTCCACGGTGCCGTTTTAACTGGTAATCTTTCTAGAGAAATCATGGCGAATTGCATTCGATGCGGGCGGCAGCTTCCTCCGTTGATGTTTGGGAAGAAGATTTGCCACTGGTGCGTGCAGCATGAGGCGGCACAGCGCGGTGAACTCAGCGATGACGCGCCTCAGCCGGTCATCGCCGCTCCCTGGGTGCGGCGCGAATCCAGCATCACCCTCACTCACATATTGTTTGGCGTCAATGTCGCGGTCTACCTCGCGATGGCGCTGGCCAGCGGTTCGGCCCTGGATTTTCCCGGGGAAGTGATGGTGCGTTTCGGCGCCAACTTCGGGCCATTCACATTGTCGGGCCAGTGGTGGCGGCTCGTGACCTACATGTTCCTGCATGGCGGCCTGATGCACATCGCATTCAACATGTGGTGTTTGTGGGAACTGGGCGCGCTCTGCGAATCGCTCTATGGGCGATGGACCTATGCTGCGATCTATTTGATCACCGGTGTTGCGGGTGGCGTAGCCAGCGTGGGCTGGAATCCGGGAGTGCTGAGCGTAGGCGCTTCGGGAGCGATTTTCGGTTTAGCCGGGGCGCTGATTGCGTCATTCTATCTGGGTGAGTTCTCGCTGCCGAGCGTGGCGATTAAGGGGACTCTGCGGAGTCTTCTTTTTTTCGTTGGCTTTAATGTTCTGTTTGGAAGCCTGGTTTCTGGCATCGACAATGCTTGCCACGCCGGTGGGCTGGTCAGCGGACTGATCGTCGGCGCCCTGGTAGCTCGTGTCGCGCCACAACATGACAGACCGTTGCGTCGGATCGGCATCCTGCTCTGCATGATCGCAATCGTCGGAGTCAGCGCGTTCGGCATATATCGCTGGCGCGGATCCGGGATGCATTTTGGCTCGGCGATGGAGGCGCGGGCAAACGTCGATCGCTTGATTGCTGATTTGCAAAAGAAAGTGAAGCAACATCCGCAGGATGCCTCGGTTCACTACGCACTGGCGCACGCCTACCTCGCCAAGGGAGAATTCTCTCAAGGCGAGGACGAGTTGCTGAAAGTAGTCGACCTTCAACCTAGGAACTCACAGGCCCTTATGGAACTGGGAGTCCTCTATCTGAGGCAGGATCAACCGCAGGAGGCGCAGCGGGAATTCACCAAGGTAGTAGCGCAGCAACCGGACAATGAGACTGCGCATGCCGCATTGGGCGTGGCATTAGCGGAACAGCAGAAAGATGAAGCCGCGATCAACGAATACCAATCTGCACTGCGGATCGACCCGAAGGCTCGCGGCGTTGCCTACCGCATGGGAGTTTCGCAAGCTCGACTCAAGCAGTATGACGATGCCATTGCTTCCTACAAAAAAGAGATAGCGCAAAACGGCGACGATGCTGAGTTGGAGAGTGCTCTGGCGGACGCATATCAGGCCAAAGGGCTGACGCAACAAGCGCAAGAAGCGAGAAGTAAAGCGGAACAGTTACAAGACGGGCAAAAGGATTAAATGCTTGGCCTGCGGGAATGCATAGGTCTTTCGCTTCGCTCAAGATGACAATCGAAACCTGAATTGCGAATTGGCGACAGCGAGACTCTAGGCTTTTGTAATTTCGTTCACCGCCCGCCATGCCTGATTGATGGCCTCATCTGTGTAGGCATAGGCGCCGGCGTCCGCGTTAGCGATCGCGATCCTGCCGTGAGGCTCGCGGGCAACTTCACAGGGAGTTATGCCACCTTCCAGCCAGAACGAATCGAACAGCGAGTTGTATTCGTAGGCGTAGCCGTGCGGCCAGCGATTGACGGTAATGGCGGCGATGTCGCGAGCGGGATCGAAGCCGCCTGGACCTAACGTGCGCGCCAGCTGATCGCGGATATTGCGCTCCATGGTCTCAAACGTCGTGGTGTAAAGCTCCATGCGGCCCATGCTGTGCTGAACTCGCGCGGGATGTCCGGGACTGCACGCCGCTTTCATCATGTGAATGACGATAGGATGTTCCGGCTTGTGGGGAAATTCGTATCCGCCGATGCTCACCGGCAGATCAAGGTTGAAGCCCGTGTGGTACATGCCCGGCGCGTAGACCGAACTGACGCCGAGTTTCTGAAACGACGTCCAGTTGTGAATGGCGACGTTGGTATAGAGCAGAGGAACTTTCTGCGCCGAAGCCAGCGCTTCTTTCTGTTTGTCGGGAAGTTCTTCACAAATGTAGGGGATGACGACGTGCCAGCAGGCGAGAATCGAGTTCTTCGCCTTGGCTGTGTACACCTTGCCCCCGCAGGCGTAAGTAACTTCCACTTCCCTGGCGCTCGAAGCATCGCCCAGATGCTTCACGCGAACCACGGTGCTGTTCAGGCGGATGCGGACGGGCGAATTCGAATCGTCGAGCTTCGCATAATTTGCTTTGGCGAGAACGATATCGGAAGCGGAGTTGCCAGGAATAGCGCTGGGAATGAGCTTCCGGACCAGCATTCGCGCGATGCTGGCATTGCCGTCGGGAAAATGGAAGAAGTATTTTTCCGCTTCCTCGTTGGGAATGCAGTCGCGGTTCATGCCCTTGCCTGGCGTGGGATCGAGCTTCAGGCCATCGAGACCGGGCAGTCCAAGTCCCCAGGCGTCTTGCGCTGAGACTGCGTCGATGCCGATCCCGAAAAGCGGGTGCGGCAACGCCTGGAAGATTTTGACGATGTCTTCGTGCACACCGGCAATGTCTCTCAAGTAATTGGCATAGCTCACGCGCGCCAGCCTGGCCTTCTTCTGATCAGAGGTCAGTCCTGGCAAATAGTCTTTCGGCTCCTGGTAGAGGCGCTGCATGTCTCGCTTGGCCTGGTCGGCCAGCGGAGCGTCGGTGAGGAATTGCTTTAGCAGCTGAAAAGATTGGGTGGCCTCATCGTCGCTCTCGCCGCCGCCTACGCGAGGACTGGGATTAATGACAAGTTTGTCGGCGCCAAAGGTTTCTTTGTCGAAAAAAATCCGGGAGTGCAAGCCGGCGGAGGAATACAGCTTCTTGTCAAAATGCTTAGCGTAGGAAGGAACATCGATGCCCAATTCTTGAATCACGCCTTTGGCGACCGCGCTGTAGGGTGCAGGACTCTCGATGGAGAACGTTCCACCGAAACCCAGACGAAAAGCGTTGTCGATGCGAAACTCGTTGCGCTTGGCGTGGCCGCCGAAGTCGTCATGATTGTCGAGGATCAAGATGCGCGCGTTGCTGCCGGTTGCCTTGCGATAGAAGTGCGCGGCCGCGAGACCACTGATGCCGCCGCCCACGATGATCAGGTCATAAGCCTCGCCGGTATCTTCAGGCTTGCCTGCTGAATCCCAGAAAGTGCCGTCGCGCAGGCTGTGCGCGGTTTCGAACGATCCGGGATGGCTGCCTCGCATGCCGGTAAGAGCGGGAGGGTAATAGTTAGAGGAGTTCTGAGGATTAGCGGAATGACTGTCGTCGCCTGCGAGACGCGAAGCAAAGAGGTCCCAGGGCATCATCGCCGCCCCTGCGGTCATGGCCACGCCGTTGAGGAAATCACGGCGCGTGATTTTGCGATGCATTCCCAGTTCCCGGTCCCGTAGATCGTTCAAGCAGTTCTCCGCAAATTCTGTGAAGCTTTTCGGATTGAAAAATCTCCGAGAATCGATCTCAGAGGCTAAGATCCTTTTCCGGTGAGCGCAACACGTCTAAAAGCCATGCGCCTTCGCAGGTTTGATATTAGCCGCGGCTAAAGCCGTCCGGCATTTTGCACGACTTGCGGCGCGGCTCGAAGCCGCGCCGTTTCAAACCAGCGAGACAACCGATATGCCATTTAGAAGCCGCGACACTCGCATCGCGGCGACTTCTTACGAAGAAGACTGACCGCTCTCCGCTTTCTTCACCGCGAGTTCGGCTCCCTGGAATCCGATGCGGCTGTGAGTTCCATCGCAAAAAGGCTTGTTGACGGATCCGCCACAGCGGCAGAGTGAAAATGCGGGCTTGCCGGTGAGATCGTAGGGCGTGCCGTTCGCGTCTACTAATTCGACGGAACCTTCGGGGGCTTCGACTCGAAAGGGACCATTGGGCTTGACGGTGATTTTTACTTGAGCCATGAATTCATCCTCCAACCTTACGGGTTTCTAGTAAGGCTAAAAGATATCACCAACCGAGGCTTAGTGTCTTGATGCTGCAAGGCAGCTTGCTGACGGAGATTCGACTACCAGCTTTCCAGACTATGCCGCTTCGACTCGGGCATACCGCAGGCTGCGGTAAAGTTGCAGACAATCGTCGATCATGCGCTTGGTGGTGAAGCGCTCGCGAGCCCGAGTATAGGCCATTTCCGCGTAGGCGCGCCGCATGGAACGGTCGGCATTCAGTTGGCGTATTTTGTCGGCGAGGCTGGATGCATCATTGGTGCGGAAGTAAAGAGCTGCATCGCCCCAGGTCTCACGGAAGCTCGGGATGTCGTTGGCGACGAGCGCGCATCGAGAAAACGCGGCTTCCAGAGCGGCAATGCCCAATGGTTCATAACGGGCCGTAGCCGCGTAAATGGACGCGCGGCTATAGAGGGCCCGCAATTGCGCTTCAGTCTGCGGGCCGCGAATGGCAACCGTGGTCTGGTCGGTATCGACTTTCACATCGGCGCGAATGGGAATGCGGGGCACTGGCACCGTATGTTCCGCGCCGACAATGCAGACCGGAACTGGGTGCGGGTGCTGGGTCAGAAGAAAGACTTGCTTGCCGGCGTCCACCAATCGACCCACCGCCAGCACGCAATCATCTTTATTCAAATACGGATTGAAGAAAATGGGATTGCGTCCGGGGTAGATCACTTCCGCTCGGCGCGGACGAATGTAGAAAGCCGAAATGCGGTCGAGCATCCAGGCCGACGGCGCTAGGACTACATCCGCCCCAGCTAGCCCTCTTAGGACCGTGTTGCGATACCAGGTTAGCGATCCCTCCGGGCGTGGGGCTCGATTGTGCACAGCATGGCCTCGGGTGATCAGATCGCCGTGAATCATTACGACGCGGGGGACATCGACGGGCAGATCTCCATAACAGAACTGATTGAGATGAAGAACGTCTGGCTGCAGTTCGCTCACGAGCGCGGCGAGGAACGCGGAGGATTCCGCCAGATCTTTTTCCGCTTCTTGCATCCATTCCAGATGGAAGGCCGTGGGGCGATAATCGAGGCCGTGCAGATGATCCATCCAGGAGGTCTGGTCAGGAAGCGGAATCTCGCCGAAACTAACCAGCGTGACTCGCACACCGCGAGTGACGAGTCCGGTCACAAGCTCGCGCGTGTAGGTCCACGACCCCGAAAGCGAATCGGTAGTGACGAGAACGTGCACGGAACCTCCCCGGCAAAATTCGGAAGACCGCCAGGAACAGGCGATTCCGCCGATCATATTGCGCCTGTTCAGGCGGGTTTATTCTAGTGGGAATCGAGCAAGACGGGAAGTGATTTTACTGGCGGCGAAGTGCACGGTTTTGCATGGAGGATTTGACGGAGGGTCGGCGGCGGAGATTTTCGGCAGCGATAGCGCAACACCTGGGGGCGGATGCAGCTTGCCTTGAGCGTAGTCGAAGGATCCGCCCCGCGAGGTGTAGCGGGCGGCCCCGAACGAATGCGTCCGGGGCTATGTTTTCGACTTAAGAGGCGAGACGACCTAGGCGTTCAGCAGAGTGCGGCCGAAAGCTGGATGGACTGACGCATAAATTTAAGTCACCGTCAATGCGCCTCCAGACGAAGCTTGAGTTCGCGCACCAGGTTGTCGATGGCGCGAATTTTTTCAACAGCCGGCCCCGGAACATTCGGCACCGATATGGCAAGCTCGCAGGAAAGGAGCATCGCAGTGAGAGTTTCGCGCATTTCACTGCACATTTGGTCTTGCACGGCGCGATGGGCGGCGGATTCCTCTCGGTTCCGGCGCTGCAGGGCCGAACGCACTTCGCGGACCAGACGTTCCATACCGGTGACCGCAAAGTTAAGGTGGACGGGGAAGGCCGTGCCGAGATGTTCCATCATCTGATCGCTTTCGGAGGGCTCAGTCTCAAGCAGGAACTGGTCGATGACGGCAGCGGTGTAGGTGTGCTCGCGCAGGCGGCTCGCAGCCTCTTGCAACGTGGAGGCCCAGTGCGTTTCCAGGCCGGTCTCGGCACGCAGGGCTTCGGCGCACTGCGGGCCTGCAGCGGAAGAAGTGATGAGTAAAATCATGCCTATTCAGTAGCACGTCTGCCGCCACGGAATGCCCGCTGAAAACACACACCTTAGACATCTAGCCGCAACGTAAGTTCCCATCTCGGCACAGTTCCTCTGACAGCGATTTCACAATCGGGCAATCAGGCTGAGTACTCCTGCGCAGCGTAATCTTTGAGTTTTCGATAAAGCGTTGTTTTGCCGATACCCAAAAGCCGCGCAGCCTGAAGTTTGTCGCCGTTCAATTCCGTGATTGCGCTCAAAATGGTTTGCTTCTCCAGTTCCGCGATGGGAATGATCTTGCCGCGCCCCATGCTGCTTCCGTTTCCGATCGCGCTCTGAGAAGCTTCCAGCGCAGGGAGGTTGGCAACTTCGCGAGGCAGATCGGTTGTATTAATCAACGGCCCGCTGGTAAAGGCGTAGGTCCGCTCCAGACAATTTTCCAGTTCGCGAATGTTGCCGGGCCAATCATAAGCCAGCATGGCCTTGAGGGCGTCGTCGCTCAGCGTCTTTTCCTGGCTTGAGGCTCGCGCCATTCGTTCCAGGAAGTAAGCGATCAGCAGGGGAATGTCCTGACGACGCTCGCGCAGGGCGGGGATCCTCAAGCTCAGCACGTTGAGACGGAAATAAAGATCACGGCGAAACTCGCCTTGAGTGACGGCGTGTTCCAGATCGCGGTTGGTGGCGGCCAGGATGCGCACATTGATCGGCACGCGGCGAGTGCTGCCGACGGGGCGAATTTCTTTCTCCTGGATCGCCCGCAGCATTTTGGCCTGCAGGTCGACGGGAAGCTCTCCTACTTCGTCGAGAAATACGGTTCCACCCTCGGCCATGGCCAGGAGTCCATCTTTGGCCTGATTGGCTCCCGTGAAAGCGCCCTTCACATGGCCGAAAAGTTCACTTTCGATCAAAGTGGGAACCAGCGATCCGCAATCCACTGGAATAAACGGCTTATCTCTAAATGGGCCGGAATAATGAATGGAGCGCGCGACCATTTCCTTGCCCGTGCCGCTTTCACCCAGGATTAGTACCGGGTGAACGCTGTTCGCCGCCTTGGCGATGATGCGATACAGCTTTTCCATTTCGGGAGCGCGCCCGACAATGCCGCCGAATCCTTGTTTAGACTTTACTTTTTCGCGGAGCATACGATTTTCGGACTTCAGCTTCAGGTGGGTGCTCACGCGTTCGAGCAGCATTTTCAATTCGTCGACGCTGAACGGTTTGGTCACGAAATCGTAAGCGCCATTCTTCATGGCCTGCACCGCCGACTGCACCGTACCGTAACCGGTGACGACGATCACTACCGCTTCCGGCCGGCGTTCCTTAATGCGGCGCAACGCATCCAGCCCGCCCGCGCCGGGCAGCCGCAAATCGAGCAGGACGGCGTCGAAAGGCTGAGTGTCGAGATAGCCGATAGGCTTGCTCGGCGGAGTCGGCCGCAGCGGCGGAATAGCCGAGCGACTGCGCTATTTCACGACAGGCTTCGCGGATCGATCGTTCGTCGTCCACGATAAGAAGGTTTAGAAAATTGGCGGGTTGTATTTGTGGCGTGGCGAGACTCAGGCTTGTGGCTGGTGACGTCATGGCGGTCAATCCTCTTCATTCTTGTCCGTTTGAGATGGGAATCGTTGGAGTCGTTGCGACTTGAAAATCATGCGTTTCGCTATGCTGAAGCTTCAAAATCTCCTGTGGCACCAGGGGCAATAACACAGACACACGGGCGCCGCCATTGGGGGCGCTATCTATATGGACCAAGCCGCCGTTGCTGGTGACGATTTCGTAGACCGTTGCTAATCCCAGACCTGTGCCTTTGTCGGCCTTGGTAGTGAAAAAAGCTTCGAACAAGTGCGCGCGGGTGCTTTCGTCTATACCGCTCCCGTTGTCCGACACCACGAAAAGCGCGCACGGCAGCGTGGTTGGACGGTTCGACGAGATACCCGATCTGCTTTGATCTGACTTTCCGTGAATTGGCTTTCCGGGAACTGACTTTTCGGTATCTGTTTTTTCGAAGCCGAGTTCTCCGGGATATGTTTTTTCGGG
>PKXU01000188.1:21968-23159 GCA_003132445.1 Acidobacteriaceae bacterium
TTGCGGTCGAGACGGAATTGCAGATCGATGTTTTCGCCAATCAGGCGAAGCAGGAGATTGCGCATTCCTTCGACGATCTGGTTCAGGGAAAGCGGGCGCAGGTCAGAACTGGCAGGGCGAACCACTGCGAGTAACTGTCGAACCAAGCCGGCGGCCTGCATGCCAGCGTTTCGAATCTCGTCCACATACGTTCTTACCCGATGGCACGGCTCAAGGTGAGCCATGAGCAAATCGGTGTACAACAGAATTCCGGTGAGAAGATTGTTGAAGTCGTGGGCCACTCCGCCGGCCAAGCGACCTACCGCTTCCAGTTTCTCCGCTTGCCGATCGCGCTGCTTGGCATCGTGATCCTGACTTGCATTCTCAGCCAGAAGCAGCGTGTAGTCGGGATTGCCATTGCTGCCGGACACAAGCCATCCAGTCCAGCGCAACGGCGCGGCATTTGCGGCAGTCAACTGAGAGTTGAGCTGAAAGCTGTCGCGTCGACGCTCAAACAATTCCCGAAACAGGCGTTCGCCCTCGGCACGCTCTGAAGGTTGAAGAAGATCTGCAAAACAGAGCGACAGAACCGTTCCGGATCTCTGTCCGAGCATCTGTTTCAGTGCCGGATTGAGTGCAGTGATATTTCCTTGACGCTGGCATTGAGCCAGCCCGACGGGTGCGTGATCGAAAACAGGAGAGAGTTCCGTTTTCGAATCTTGCGACAGACCTTCGAAGTTAGCTGCAGTGCTCATAGACCTACTTTGCAGCGGAATGTTCCCGGAAGGAACCGACTATCCCGTCGCTTGATACTTTGGTTTTCCTGGAATGGGAATTACCGGGAGATTCAGGCTCCAACTCCAATCCGATTTCGACTATAGGGAACAGAGCCGGTGGCTGCTAAGGGCAGATGTCACTAAAATGGGAATTTTTTCTGTGGAAAACTTGGCCGCCACTCAAGATTGGGTCTGGAGATTTAGAAATCTGAGGGTAATCGCTGGCTAGCTGTCACATAAACGGGCTTCGTCAGGCGGAAAACCAGCCTCCGACCGCTTTCCAGCCGAATGATCCTGGAAGAAGCTTCATCTTTTGGAACTTGAATTTGCGATGACTGAGTTTGAGCCGCGTTCGCGCGGACAAAGAGGCTTGAGGTCTCAACTGGCAAATCCAGTCCGGCTAGATGGATCGACGCGAGGGTAAGGCGGAGATAGC
>PKXU01000167.1 GCA_003132445.1 Acidobacteriaceae bacterium
AATGATTTTTCATCGAACGGCAACTACCCCCTTAACTTCGTGTCTCAGTCCAAGGGTGCACTCCAGGCAACTCCTGGAGCAAGGGTGGAGGCGGGTAGCCCAGGCTTTTGAACTCGGCCACCCGCCCAATGGCTTATTTTGCTTTCTGTTCTGCGATCCACTTGTCCGTGCGGGCTTCGAGCAGATCCAGCGGCAGGGTTCCGCCGTCCAGCATTTCGTCGTGGAAAGTGCGGATGTCGAACTTCGGTCCCAATTCTTTTTGGGCGCGGTCACGGAGTTCGCGGAACTTCAATTGGCCGAGCTTGTAGCTGAGAGCTTGCGCAGGCCACGCGATGTAGCGATCGGTTTCAGACTGAATGGTGGGCTCATCCACGGCGCCGGACTTGCGGAAAAAATCTACGACCTGATCGCGTGACCAGCCTTTCGAGTGAATTCCAGTGTCGACCACCAGACGCACGGCACGGAAGAGTTCGGAAGAGAGACGGCCGTAATCGGAGACGGGATCCTGATAGAAGCCGACCTCTTTGCCGAGTTGTTCGGCATACAGCGCCCAGCCTTCGATGTAGGCGTTAAATCCCAGACCATGCAGGCGGAATTTCGGCAAGCCAGTGAGCTGCTGCTGCACCGAGAGCTGCATGTGATGTCCGGGAATACCTTCATGGTAGGCAATGGCCTCATCGTCGATGAGCGAGCGCTGAGCGAAATTGGAGGTTGCAACCACAACGCGGCCGGGCCGCTTGCCGTCGGGCGTACCAGTGACGTAGTGCGTAGCAGCGGCCGCCTGGAACTCAGGGATCGCTTCGACGGTGACCGGCGACTTCGGTAGCAATGTGAACAGCTGCGGAAGTTTGGGTTCCATCTGCGCAATGTAACGGCGGAAGTCGTCGAGGATTTGCTCAGAGGAAGTTGGAATGTATTTGGGATTGGTCTTGAGCGAATCCCGGAATGAAGCCAGATCGGCGAAGCCTTCCTTCTTCGCGATGGCCGTCATCTCGGCCTGGATGCGGTCGATCTCGCGCAGACCAAGTTGGTGAATCTCGTCCGGCGTCATGTGGGTCGTGGTGCGCGCATAGATGTCGTTTTCGTAACGTTTTTCGCCATCCGGCAAAGATTCAATGGAGAGCGTAGTTCGGCCCGCGGGCTCGTATTCCGTGCGCAGAAATGTGGCGAAAGTTTTGTACGCGGGAATCACATCGGTATTGATGGCGTCAGTAATTTGCTGCGTCAGGCGCTTCTGATCTTCCGCGGAAATGCTCGCAGAATATTTTTTGGTTGGCTGAAGAAAAGGATCGGCTTCGATGATCCCTTCGCACTGCACCGGAAGTTTATCGATGAGAAAGCGGACTGGCATCAGCTTGTCTTTCATTCCCGCGCGAAGAACTTCGGTGGTCTGATTGAGCACACGCGGAATCTGATGAAGCCGGGCGATGTAGTCCTCGTAATGTTTTACCGAGTCGAGCGGGACGGAAAGCGGCAGATCGGCAAGGCTGGTGTGGACGCCGTTCTGCTGATTGATCGGCATCTCATACTCTTTGAGATCGTAGTCGGTAATGCGTTGCTGCAGCACTCGAACCAGCAAATCGTGAGAAAGTTGATCGCGATCGTCGAACCCTGTGGTCGGAATGGCCTGCAGTCGCGCGAGAAAGTCTTCGTCGGTTTTGTGAAATTGAGCGATGGCTGCGAGCGAGCGCTCGGCAAGCTTGTCGTTATAGCGATAGTCCCCAAAAGCAGTGGCGCGTTCGGGAAAGTTGCGCAGATCGGATTCGTACTGCTCATCGAAAACCGCATTCTGAGCGGCAACGCGTTCGGTCACCGGTTTGACGTTTTGAGCAAATGCAGAAGCGGCTAGAGTGAGGAAAAATACGATGACGAGGCTCTGGTGTTGGCGCATAGGTATGCAGGGTACCAGAGAGAGGAATTATTGAAAACCGGAGTTCCGCTTCGGAATGAACAACCACACCCTCGCGGCCTGTCCAATCATTAGGACCCTGCGGCTACGTACCGGTTTTCGCTTGCGCCGGCGGGAGCCCCAGCGTTACCGCAACCTGCGAGCCGATGGGCGACCCCAGCCCGGTGCACGCGTCCCATCCAGGACCAGCTGAGTAGGCGCCATTGTTGCCCGAGGTGATGTCATGAAAATCTTTCGCCGTTGCCGCATCCTGATAAAGCAGAGGATTTACAAAGCCAACTGGCTTTCCAATGCCCTCATTGATGAGCGCGACGAGTCCGGCCCACAGCGGAGCGACAGCGCTGGTGCCTCCGATAACATCGGACTGCCCATCAACCAACGTGACATAACCGGTGCTGGGATCGGCATCGCCGGCCACGTCGGGAACGCCTCGACCAACGTTGTGAGTTGGATTGGCGGACGTTGGCACTCCCGCAGCATTCTGCCAACTCGGAAGCGGAAACACATCGCTGATGCCGCCTCCGGTCGCCCCTTCATTACTGGCCAGTTCGTTCCACACTGTTTCATTGGTGATCGTGTTCCCCGACCCAACCATTTCCGTACCGCCGCAGGCCAGCACATTAGGGCTGGATGCGGGAAAATCGACGTGATTCAGGCCATCCGTCACGCCGTCTGTTGAGCCGTCGTCTCCAGCCGCCACGCATACCGTCACGCCCATCGCCGCCGCCGACTGAAATGCCTCATCCATCGAGGTCATGGCCTGCTGGGTCCACGAAGATTCGGGCCCACCCCAGCTAATCGAAACCACAGACGGGTTATTGGCGCTGTCGTGCACCGCGGTTGTGATTGCATTCAGAAAACCGGCGTCCGTGTTTTCCGCAAAATAGACGACGATCTTTGCACCCGACGCAATCGAGCCCGCGACCTCGATATCCAACATCACTTCGCCGTCGGGTCCGTTCGGGTCTCCGGTTGGATTATTGCTGCCGTTGCCAACCGAAATCGCCGACACCGCGGGCGTCGTGGCCAGCTTGAGTTGACTCCAGTAATTGCTGAGATCGGTCGGGTTGTACCCGCCGCCTAATTCGATGAGACCAATACATTCTCCGGCTCCGTCCACGCCTGCGGGAAAGTCGTAAAGTTCAGCGACTTGAAGAGGCGTATAGGAAAGATTTACCGCGGCGGCGCGGGCGCCGGCCCTGCCGCGCCGCCTACGAAAATGCGGCTTCGCCTGAGGACGATTATCGAGGCCGAACACGCCTTCGATCACGTCTTGCAGTTCCGGCGGAATCTGAACCGAACCCGTTCGCCCGCGGTAGTTGCCGGTGGGATGCTCGTACTCTTTCAGCTCAACGCCAAATGTTTTGTTCATTCTAGAGACAGTCCCGGACAGAATCACCGTACGGCGAGCAGCGCTCTTTTCCTTCACCGCAATTCCATGCGCTCGGGCGAATTTCTCGACGAGGGCAATATCGTTAGGATCGGCGCCGTAGCGTTGGGCAAAGTCCCGGCGACTCAAATGAGAACGTTCGGCGATAGGCGTTGCCAACGTATCCGCATTGACAAGCGGCTTCTTTCCTGCCCGCGATCGCAAACGAATTGTCACGTCGACTGTTTCATTGGGATTGGCTGGACCTATTTCTCGCGCTCCTTCCAAAGGAGCGCGCTCACTACCGGCAAGTGGAAGACCTTTTTTCGGAGCAGACATAAGTCTCCTTTCGTCAGCACCGAGCGCATGAAGAGGAGCATCGCTTGAAGGGCGGGTGTTTTATTCGAGGAACTTTTCCCAAGAAAAACGCCGAGCGCTCTCCACTTCCAAGTCGGTGCCGGCGGGTTCTATGTCTGGAAATTAGCAGCGCAAGGACTGTAGTGCAAGCGGAGTGTTCTGCCTGTTACGAAATACGGACAGTGCGTTGAACAGAGAACCAAGGGGATTCTTAAGTCCAATTACCGCCTGGAGTCTTCGGTCAGCTTCCAGAGGAAAATGGAGCGGGAGACGGGGATCGAACCCGTGACATCCAGCTTGGGAAGCTGGCGTTCTACCGCTGAACTACTCCCGCTTGTGGCCGGCGAACGAAGCTAGCTTATCACCCTGCCTATAGGCACACAACCGCCCGACAGTGCCACTTCGTGCAATCGTTGGCGAGTCAAGGCTGTCAGTTCGCTCGTCCCTGTCAGCGGCGGCCTGCATTTTGTGCCTGAGTGCATTACTATGTTCGACGCGCTCTCGTGGCGCTCAGGGACCGCACCCGAACATGCCCAGAACAGATTTTCTTCCCACCTCCACCTCCAACCGTCGCTCTTTTCTACAGACTGCGGTCGGCGCCGCCGCTGCGGTAGGTTTGCGGCCCGCGCTCAGCGGGGCGCGGGAAGTCCCATCGTCTTCACCGGCCCAGCAGTCTCGCGACGTAAAAGCTTTTGAACTCGAAGAGATCACCATTGCGCAACTTCAGGAGGGGATGAAATCGGGTCGATTTACTGCCCGCTGGCTGGTCGAGAAATACTCGGCACGAATTGACGAAATCGATAAGCGAGGGCCGGCCGTGAATGCAATCATCGAACTGAATCCGGATGCACTCTCGATTGCCGACGCGCTCGATCGAGAGCGAAAGGCCAAAGGTCCGCGTGGACCGCTGCATGGCATTCCGGTGCTGATCAAAGACAACATCGACACCGCTGATCGCATGACGACCACCGCTGGTTCGCTGGCGCTGCTCGGCTCGAAACCGTCCAAGGATTCTTTCGTAGCGCAAAGGCTGCGCGCCGCCGGCGCGGTGATCCTAGGCAAAACCAATCTCAGCGAATGGGCGAACATCCGTTCCAGCCATTCCACCAGCGGATGGAGCGGACGCGGCGGCCTCACGAAAAATCCTTACGCTCTCGATCGCAATCCTTGCGGATCGAGTTCCGGCACAGGCGTCGGGATTTCAGCGAACCTGGCCGCCGTCGGCATTGGGACCGAAACCGATGGTTCGATCGTGTGTCCGTCGTCGGCCAATGGATTAGCGGGAATTAAGCCGACGGTAGGACTGGTGAGCCGTAGCGGCATCATCCCCATTTCGCATAGCCAAGACTCCGCGGGCCCGATGTGCCGCACGGTGCACGATGCGGCGATTCTGCTAGGCGCGCTCACTGGAGTCGATCCCGAGGACGCGGCAACGCCGGCGAGTGCCGGCCGGGTGCAAACCGATTACGCGCAATACTGCGATCCCAATGGCCTCAAGGGCGCGCGCATCGGCGTGGCGCGAAAGTATTTCGGCTTCAACGACGCGGTCGACGCCCTCATGGAACAGTCCATCGGTCTGATGAAGTCGCACGGCGCGACAATGGTCGATCCCGCCGATATCGACACTTTTGGAAAATTCGATGACACCGAATTGCTGGTGCTCCTCTACGAACTGAAGTCCGACCTGAACGCTTACTTGTCGCGGTTAGGTCCGGGCGCGCCGGTGCGGACATTACAAGACTTAATTGACTTCAATGAGCGCAACCGGCAGAAAGAAATGCCCTACTTTGGGCAAGACTTGTTCCTGAAATCACAAGCCAAGGGGCCACTCACTGAGAAAGAATATGTGGACGCGCTGGCCAGGAATCATCAACTAGCGCGCACCGAGGGCATCGATGCGTTGATGGATAAGTACCATCTGGATGCCATTGTAGCGCCCACAGGCGGTCCAGCGTGGCTGACCGATCTGATCAATGGCGATCACGCAGCCGGAGGCAGTTCCAATGCGGCCGCGGTCGCGGGATATCCCAATATCAATGTGACCGCCGGTTTTATTTCTGGCCTGCCGGTTGGTCTCTCATTCTTCGGCCGCGCATGGAGTGAGCCAATGTTAATCAGGTTGGCATACTCGTTTGAGCAAGCTACCAGGTCGCGACAGCCGCCGCGGTTCTTAAGTAGCGTTGTCTAGCACTGAACTGGAGGATCCACTATAAAGTGGCTCTTAAGAGAGTGCGGGAGGACTGCTTGGCCAACTTCCCGAGTCGCCGATTGTCGCTTTCCATCCTCGCTAAGTGTGGGCTAGCGGTTTTCTTTATGGTCGGCTGTCTCGCGCATGGGCAGTCGTATTGGAATCGAGAACTCCGCGTCGAAGGTCTGCCAAAGTGGACTGCGCCATCCCACGCTCTGCGGGATGTGTTGCTGACCTCGCTGGAAATGCTGATTCAGGACAAAAGCGTGTGCTGCGGCAAGGATTCGGCCCTCGAGGACAGCATCGAAAAGAGCGAATTTGCAGTCTCTGAAAGATCTTGCTTCGAAACTGCAAGGCAGGCATTTGTTAAGCGACGGGCGGCCGATCCAAGTGACGGCCGAATACTTCGAACCGGCCGCAATCTACTCCGGCGTAATCATCGGAACACTGGCGGGCAAACAGGCATTCCTATTGCAGTGGAATTCTCACTTGTATGTATGTTACGGAGTCATTTATGACGAACTGTATGAGGAAAACGGCGTAATACAGTACTCAATCCGTAAGATTGTTTTGGTGGATGTGCGCTACTCGGATTCGCGCCGGGCAGTAGTTTTTGATCGCGGAATTGACGATTGGACTAAGGTACAGGGGATGTTACGATTGCAGGTTGCGGCGCAATAGGCATTTTTTCTTGTTGTCTAAAGTTTCTAATCTTCAATTCTAATCTTCGCAGTATTATGACTTCTCCATGTTACCCTTGACTTATTAGGGGGTAGTAAATGACCAACCTGAACAATGTAGTTACTTCCCTACGGAACGAGTACTCTCGTCTCGAAAAAGAGATGGGAAGAGTGGGGAAGGCATTGGACGCTTTAGGCCATGCTGGCGGGAAGACGCTCAAGAGGACGGGACGTACCTTGAGCAAGGACGCTCGCCGGCGGATTGCCGAAGCGCAGAGGCTACGCTGGGCCAAAGTGCGGAAACAAGCGGCCAAGCTAGTCAAGTCTTAACTGCAGTCTTTTTCGCAAGCACCGCGAACGGCCTCGTTCGTTCTTTCAATGACGGACGAGGTCTGAGCGGGGCAGGTCGACAGGTTTTAGGTCCAGCGGAACCACTTCAGCGCCAGCACAAACGAAATCCCACCCCATAACGCCAGAACCAGCAAACGTGGCCATTGATGCAGAAGCGGCGTGCCTTCCAGGATGCTCGCACGCAGCGCGTCATTGAGCGCGGTCAAAGGCAGAGCCTTGATCAGAGGATGGATCACCGCGGGAAATCGTTCGTACGAAAAGAATACCCCGGAAAAAATCCACATCGGCATCATGACCAGGTTGATCAGCCCGCTGATGCTTTCGATTTTCTGCGCGCGACTGGCGGTCAGCAGGCCAACGCCGCCGAAGGTGAGGGATCCCAGGCCTCCGATCGCGGCGATCGAAAATACCGACCCGAGCACGCGGATGTGAAAGAAAAGTGCCCCGAACACCAACAACAGCCCAACCTCAATGACCATCAGCAACAAGCGGCTGCTCATGATCGCCAGCAGGAAATCTCCGCGGCGCATGGGAGTGCCCACGAAGCGTTTCAGCAGTTTGCGCTGGCGCATGTCGACGAGAGCGAAACCGATGCCCCACATGCCGGAGTTCATCAGGTTCATTCCCAGTAGTCCGGGAATCAAGAAATCGATATAGCGGGAGCCGGGCTCAGACGAGGTCACCGCCTTCGTTGCCACCACGTCTTTGCGGCCGGCGGCCGATTGCAGAACATCGTTCACCTCGGCCTTTGCCAGCACGCTCTCAGGACGCGCGGGATCGTACAGATACTCCACCCCGCCCTGGCCATCGGTCTTGATCATCAGATCAAATTTGCCCAGCCTGAATCCTTTCTGCGCTTCGTCGGAATTCAACGTCTGAATTTTGAAAGCGTGTTGCGCAGATCCAGCCAGCAGCTTTTGCGCGTCTTGCGATCCGGGTCCCGCCACGATCGCCACAGATGCCGCTTCGGCTGGCTTATTGCGGAAAGCGATGCCCAACCCAAGAGCAAGCAGAAGCGGGAAGACAAAAACCCAGAAAACAACTTCGGGTTCGCGCTTCAACTCCAGCAGGCGCGCCATTAGAAGATGGTTGTAGCCGGACCAACGGCCGTTGCGCCGTGGGGCACGCGCGAGTTGAGACTCTCGTGTTGTGGCCGGAGTTTCCTGTGCAACGGGCATTTTTAGCAAACCATGGTTAGCAAATCACTGTTAGCCAATCACTATTAGCAGATCATTGTCAGCCAATTACTGTCAGCAAATCACTCTTCGTCAGCGAACTACTGTTCCCGCAAATGCCGCCCCGTCAATCGTACAAAAACATCTTCCAAACTTGCCTGCCGGGTCGTGAGATGCTGCAATTGACTTCCCTGCTTATCGATCGCATCGAGTAACGCCGGAATGGTCAGGTGCGGCTGTTTTACATTCAGAGCGATCATGCCGTCGTCTCCGCGAACGGATTCGACGCTCGGCAATCCGCTCCAGGCCTGGAATCCGGTGCTCGCGGAGTCACCACTCACAGAAAACTCCACCACATGATGTCCACCCAGCCGCTCAATCAGATCCGCAGGAGAGCCTTCGGCAATGATCTGCCCATGATCCACGATGGCCAAGCGGTCGCATAGGCGCTCGGCTTCGTCCATGTAGTGTGTGGTGAGCAGGATGGTCCCGCCCGAGCGCTGAAACTCGCGGATAATGTCCCATAACTGCCGGCGGCTCTGCGGGTCAAGCCCGGTGGTCGGCTCGTCTAAAAAAAGAATCTTCGGATTACATACTAACGCCGTCGCCACGGCCAGCCGCTGCCGCTGACCGCCCGACAATTTTCCTACCCATGAGTCGGATTTCTCTGTAAGTTGCAGCTGGTCGAGAACTTCTTCGCAAGAGCGTGGCTCACGGTAAAAGCTGGCAAAGAGTTCAATGGTCTCGCGCACAGTAAGCTTTTCCGATAGGCGCGTCTCTTGCAGCGAGATGCCGAGCCACTCTCGCATCTCGCGTTCACTCTCGCGCCAGTGATGCCCCAGGATCAAGACGTCTCCCGAGGTCGGCGCGAGCAGGCCTTCAAGAATCTCGATGGTCGTGGTCTTCCCTGCCCCGTTTGGCCCGAGCAGGCCGAAACATTCGCCGGTCTGGATCTCGAGGTTCAGGCCGCGCACGGCTTCGACCTTACCGTCGTAGGTCTTGCGCAGATCCCGGCATTGGATGGCAGTTGGCATTCGGTGATTCTACCGGATGCCGTTTTTCTTCGTCGCCTTCAGTCGCGAGAACAGGTCCTGCTAAAATACCGCATCCTCAGAAAGGCCCCGGCATCTTTTATTTCCATGCGCATCCCCAAGCGCGGCTTCACTTGACGGCGTTCCCTCTAAGACGCCCGTGTGTCGTTTCCAAACAGTTCCCAGTTTTCAGAACCTAAAAAGGAAGCCGCCTATGCTGCGCAAGCTCTGTGTCTTGTCGTCTCTGTTTGTTTTGTGCCTCACTGCCACCGCCCAAGACTCCCGCCACTTTACTTTTCACTACGCCTTTACCGTTAAGAATCTGCCCGCACGCAAAAAAGTACGAATCTGGATTCCTGCTGCCCAGTCGAATCGCTATCAGGAAGTGAAAATCATTTCCGCCCAGGGAGACATGCCGCTGAAGAAAACGCGCGAGTCGAAATATGGAAATGAGATTTTCTTTGCCGAGACCGCCAACTCAAGTCAGCCTGAATTGCATTTCGACGTGGAATACGATGTCCTGCGGCGGGAACGCGTGGCTTTGAAATCCGCCCCGCAAATTGTCGCAACCGCTCTCACCAGTAAAGAACGGCAAGAGGACCTGCAACCCGACGCACTGGTGCCGGTCACCGGCTTGCCGGCTGATCTCGCGGCCAAGGTGACCGAAGGCAAGGCGCAACCGCTGGATAAGGCTCGCGTCATTTACGACTATGTCTTTACGACGATGAAGTATGACAAGACGGGAACTGGCTGGGGACACGGCGACGTCCTCTATGCCTGTGACGCCAAGAAAGGCAACTGCACCGACTTCCATTCGCTCTTCATCGCCATGGCGAGATCCCAGGGCATTCCGGCGCGCTTCGAAATCGGATTTCCTCTGCCGCCCGACAAACACTCCGCCGAGATCGCCGGTTACCATTGCTGGTCTGATTTTTACGTTGAAGGCAAGGGATGGATTCCGGTCGACATCTCCGAAGCCTGGAAGCATCCAGAAAAGCGTGACTACTTCTTCGGATCGCACGACGTGAACCGCGTGCAGTTCAGCATGGGCCGAGATCTGCACTTGACTCCGGCCCAGTCCGGCAAGCCGCTCAATTATTTTGTTTATCCCTACGTGGAGGTCGACGAGAAGGAATATTCCAATGTTTCGCTGGATTTCTCTTTCGCAGATGTTGCACCAACGGTCGCGAGTTCTACGCTCTCGCAGCAGTGACTAAGCGACTGGGCCACCGAGAGCTTTGATTTGTTCCGATATTTCGCGCCGTCGGATTTTCCGGGATTCGAGTTCGGCAGCATTCGCATCCGATCCGGTGCCAGTTTCGTGTTTCTCGTCCAGCTGTTTCAACAGAGCCAGCTCTTTCAATAGATCCATCATCTGTTCCGACGGCGTGGTGCTCATCCCGGTCCTCCTCGGATTGCAGGCTGCAGCATTAGCGCTGCGCTATTAGTTAAGATGCGTTTCGGTAGCTCACAGGAGTAGCCGAATCTAATCTATCAATGTTAGCGATCCGTGGCGGGCGGCATTACCGTTGGCTAGCTACCAGGCTGCCCGGTCCGGGGCTTCCCGAAGGCTGAGGAAAATCCGGCGGCGCCGAAACGGGGGTTGGTGACGCTCCATCGGAAGGCTTGGGAGCATTTTCCGAGTCTTCGCCTGGCCGCCGCAGGCTGGGCGCGTTCGCCGGGCGATCTTCCTGCTTGGCTTCGGTATCTTTATCGGGTTTTTCCAGGATAATTTCTTTTTCGGTGCGCACAATCTTCTGGCCGCCAACTCTCATGGTCTCGACGCGCACCACCTCATCGTTCACAATGCGGACGAAGTCCACATCCTGCGGCGGTTCGCCATAGATCCATTCTTCGTATTCGGTTTCCCCATCCCGCTCGCGCACCTTCTTCGGCGCTTTGCCCTTGGCGTGCACGACCATTTCCGTGTTCATTCCTACGAGCACATGATGCTCCTGAATGGCCGCCTTCACCTTGGGAGGCACGGTATCAAGGTAGGCCTCTTCTTTATTTCGAGCATTGAAATCGAGTACGGGATAAAGTAAATCGCGCAGCTGGCGAGCCGTCATTTCCGGCACATACTTATTGAAATAAACATCCAGATAGGTTCCATGTGGATTGGGTTGCGTTTCGTCGGGCCCGGCCTGCATCGGCGCCCCATTGGCGCCGGAAATTTGAATGTGCTCATACCACTTCTTGCGATGAATGGGACCGCCATTAATATCGAAATGAATATGATCGTCTTTAATCTGGATAAAAGAGATATGCGCGGGATCGCCAGGCTTTATCGCGGGCCCGTAGAGAGCAAGAGCTTGTCGCAGTTCCGGCCCACTGGGAGTAGTCTGACCATCTTTCAGCTTCAGACCTTTTGTGCCCATTGGGAACACGGTACGCGAATAAAAGATCTGGGTCTCGAAGTCGCGAATAATTTCGAGACGCGTCTGCCTCGACATGCGCGGAGCATTCGCAGGAATTGGCGGCGCGGGGGTTTGCGAAATCGTCGATGGCGAACTGGCAACCGACGCCGGCACCGACGATTGATCTTTGGACGAGGATGCCGGATTAGAGCTCTGAGCGCTGACCAGAATTGCAGGGAGAAGAACCGCGGGAAGCAAGGAGGACGCAAAGCGAAGACGTTCCATAAAACACCCCAAGCCGACTTCGGCTGATTATAGCGCGGGGTGCAACCAGGAACAGTACGAAATCGAAAAAAAATCCAGGCGCAAGTGAGCTATCGAAGGTCCGCCATGAGTGCCGGTTCTAAGCCGAGGGCGGCATCTATACCAGATTCAGCGACTTCTTGATCGTGCCGCGTTCCTTCTGAATTTTTTCCTGCAGCAACGTGATGGCGTAAATGAGCTGCTCCGGACGTGGCGGGCAGCCGGGTACGTAAATATCCACAGGGATGACCTGATTCACGCTCTGCACCAGGGCGTAGTTTTGAAATACCCCGCCCGAAGTCGCGCACGCGCCCATGGAAATCACCCACTTGGGCTCTGGCATCTGCTCCCACAACTGGCGAATGACCGGAGCCATTTTGTTGGAGACGCGGCCTGCAATAATAATCAGGTCGCTTTGCCGTGGAGAGGGACGAAAAACTTCGGCGCCGAAACGGGCAATATCGAAACGCGACGCGCCCATCGACATCATTTCAATTGCGCAGCATGCCAAACCAAATGTCATGGGCCAGATCGAACTCTTGCGCACCCAATTCACCGCCGAGTCGAGCGTAGTCAGCACCACTCCCTCGGGTGTGGGATTGCCGTAGGTTAGATCCTTGACCGTCTTCTTGCCGTGCTCAATGTCAACGTAAGGTCCGAAGTTCAAATCGCGGGACATAGGTTTATTCTACCCGCTAAGTGCGTTTTGGTTCTAGCTTGCCCCGTGTACCAAAAATCCCTTGACACTTGCAGTTGCAGGCGTAAGCTTTTGCCAACTTCCCTCCGCCGATCTTTTTCGGCCCGTTGCATCGAACCAGTGCGGGACAACTTGAATCGCTGCGCCTTACACACTTCGTGTGCATTGGACGAAGGCGCGTTTAACGATTACTTGCTCAGTCTCACTCGAGGAGAAAATCATGAGTCCATTGCACTCGTTCAGCACCGGCAAAGGAAGTGGCCGCCGGCGAAGTCATGTGCCGCCGATTTCTGCGGCGAGGCTTCAGGTTCAGGCGACCGGCGAGCAGATTCCCAGCTATCCCTTTCAGCCTCTTCCTCCGCCGAATGGTCCGGCACCCTATCGGTTCGACTTGTCGCAACTGCTGACGGCCGCCGATGTCCAGCAAATCACTGACGCCGGAGTTCTGGTTTTTCATACCGTAGGGGATACGGGCGATTATCGCGGCCAACAGCAGTTATTTGTGGCGGAGATGATGACTCAAGACGCGCAGACCCTACCCGCCGGCAGGGAGCCCGCTTTCTTTTATCACCTGGGAGATGTGATTTATTTTGCCGGCGACATCATTCGCTACCCTGACAACTTTTACCTTACCTACAAGAATTATCCCGGGTTCATTGTTTCGATCCCAGGCAACCATGACTGCCAACCCGACGATCCCTCCGACGGTCCCGGAGACCCGAACAAGTATCCGCTCGATGGCTGGGTTCAGAATTTCATGTCGAAGAATCCCGCCCAGCCAGGCTCGCTGAAGACGGGAACGGCTCGCACGCAACTCGACCTGCCCAATGTTTATTGGACCTTCACCACGTCTTTGGCGACGATCATCGGCTTGTTTTCCAATGTCGGCGAGACCCAAGGCGAATTTCATCAGGATCAGATTGACTGGTTTCAAAGCGAGTTGACTGCGGCGAATCCAGCGCTCGCTTTGATTGTGAGTGTGCACCATCCTCCCTTTTCCGGAGATGTCGAACATTCCGGAAGCAGCGTGGTGGACCAGGTATTGATGAAGGCGTTCCAGGCAGTCAAACGGTATCCCAACTTGATTTTGTCGGGCCACGTTCACAACTATCAGCGATTCACAAACGTAGTGAAGGGACCCAAGGGACAACTCCAGATTCCTTACGTTGTCGCCGGAGCCGGCGGTTATACCCTTTTGAGCGATCTCCAACAGGTGAATGGCGCGTTTCCGAAAGCGCCGTTTTCAGTAGGAAGCGGACTTACTCTTGAACAGTACGATCAGAAGAATTTTGGCTTCCTGCGCCTGGAGGTGAGCAAGACCCAGATCGTGGGGATATATCAGTCAGCGCCGTATGTAGCCGGAGGCACACCCGCTGCGACGGTTGTGGATAGCTTCACCGTTGATCTAATAAAGAATACGGTCGTCACCGGGACAGCTGCCGCGACCTCTCGACCGAAATTGAAGTCGAAACCTAAAAATAAAAGGTAGGGGATTCAGCGTCGATGAATCGAATAATCTCTTAAGGATCAGTTTAGAGATTCAATACAATCTTGCCGAACATCTGACTCTTTTCCAAATATTCGTGGGCCGCACGAATTTCACTGAGCGGAAATATCCGATCCACGACGGGCTTCAGCCGCCCCGCAAACACGTGCCCCAGCACTTCGTGCAGTTCACTCATCGTGCCCATGTAAGAGCCGAGCAGAGTCAATTGACGGGCGAAGAGATGACGCAGATCCATTCCTACGCTGGACCCCGTCGTCGCGCCGCACGTAACCAGTTTGCCGCCGCTCTTCAGGGAGCGCAGGCTTTCGTCCCATGTCGCCGCGCCCACATGCTCAACCACAATGTCGACGCCCTCTTTGTTCGTAATCTTCCGGACTTCTTCGGAAATCTTCTGCTGGTAGTGATTGATTCCGTAGTCCGCTCCCAGTGCGCGGCCTTTCTCCAGCTTCGCTTCATCGCCGGCAGTGGTGATGACCCGGCAGTGAAATAGTTTGGCGATTTGGATGGCGGCGATTCCAACTCCCGAACTTGCACCGAGAATAAGCACGGTTTGTCCCGGCCGCACTTGCGCCAGCCCCATCAGCATGTGCCATGCAGTTACGAATGCGAGCGGCACACTGGCAGCCTGATTGAAATTGAGCGTAGCCGGAATGGCAATTACATTCGCAGCTGGCACCGCGATGAATTCACAGTTTCCTCCGTCGACGGCATTGCCCAGAACCGTGAATTCACGGCACTGGTTCTGCAATCCCGCCAGACACTTCACACAGTGCCCGCAGAAATGCATAGGAGCAATCATCACGCGTTGCCCGACCGCGAAACTGCTGACATACTCACCAACCTCTGCGACCTCGCCCGCAATGTCGCTGCCGAGAATGTGCGGCAGCTTCACGCCCGGCAGTCCTTTGCGCACCCATACGTCGAGATGATTTAAAGAACAGGCCTTCACACGCACCAGCACCTGATCTTTGCGCAGAATCGGATCGGGAATATCTTCATACGTCAAGACTTCCGGTCCACCGAATTGATGAATACGAACGGCTTTCATAATTTTTTATTGCGGGTTGGCATTCGATGAGGCCGCGCGCGGATCAGCCAGAAGCTTCATGCGGTTCATGACGACTGTCATCGCTTGATCAAAATTCTTGTCACGATTTCCCAGCAGCATCGCTCCGCGCACGTAGTCGATAAAAGTCCACAGCGTAACGTGTGTTTTAGGATCGAGAACTACCAGGCGAAGCTGTCCGAGCACGGGAAGCCGAAGTCCGGTATCGGTAAGCACCCAGCTGATTTCGAAAACCAGGTCGGCGTCTGCTGGCGAAGACACCAACTGATATCGTCCCCAGGTCTTCATGGCGTCGTAGAATTGGTTATAGGGCCGGTCTGCGCCGCCATTGAACACGGTTTGGTCGATTACGCTTTCAAAACTTTCTCCGCCCGCATTCGAAATGAATACCTTCTGCGCGGCGGCGATTTGCGGCGGCACCGGACCAGCCGGCGCACTCTTGGCCTGCTGCGCGCTCAGAGCCGGAACCAGCGCCAGTATTGCAATTCCTGCGAAAAATACTACGGATCTGCTGAACCGATGCATGCGAACGAGTTTCAAGCGAATTCTCCTTCAGCAGGACGCTACCACAAACGTCCCACCCAGTGGAATCGCCAGCAAAGTTGGAGCAGAGTAAATGCCCGAGTGCCAATCCGGCAACCAATTCTCCCTCCCTCGGCCTCGATTTAACCCCCGATTGACTCGCTATTGCTAACCAATCGATAATCAGGACTGTCGGGCGTTTCATTGATAACTTTTCATGGATATCTACGAACAAATCGTCGAGCTGCGCCGCAGTGGGCGCCGCGGAGCCGTAGCCACCATCGTCAATGTGCGTGGGTCGATTCCTTCCTTTCGCACCGCCAAAATGCTGGTGCGCGATGACGGCTCAATTGTCGGCACGATTGGCGGTGGATGCGTCGAGGCGGATGTATGGCAGGCAGCCCGCGAAGTCATGGAGTCCGAGAAACCTCGAACCTTAAAGTTTGACTTGAACCAGGATCCCAAATACGACACAGGCCTGGTCTGCGGGGGCATGTTGGAAGTTTTCGTGGAGCCTATCTTACCTCCAGCATTACTTTATATTTTCGGCGCAGGCCATGTCGCATTCAACCTTTGCCAGACTGCGGCCAACGCCGGTTTCGAGATCACAGTCACTGACGATCGGTCGTCCTACGCGACGAAAGAACGTTTTCCCGCCGCGCACGAGGTGCATGCGCTCGATTTTGACGAGGCCATGCAAAGGCTCGATCCCAATGAGTCTTCCTACATTGTGATTGTTACCCGCGGACATCGCGACGACATGCGAATCTTGCGCTGGGCGGTACAGACGCGGGCCCGCTATGTAGGGATGATCGGCTCGAAGCGAAAGGTCATCGAAATCTTCAAGACTTTACAGAAAGAAGGAGTGCCGGCGCACCTGTTCGATCGCGTGCACGCCCCGGTCGGACTCGATATCGGCGCTGTCACGCCGGAAGAAATTGCGGTCGCCGTCACTGCGGAATTAATCGCCGTCCGCCGGCACGCCAGTGCAACCCTGCCGCATCTGAGCTGGTTTAAAGGAGTGCGAGAGGAAGCTGAGGTGACGCAGGAAGAGGGCGATGCGGCTGTGTAGTCGATGTGGGACAAGAAACTGCCGCTAACGTTCGCCGGTCACTGACTTTCTCTTCGCTTTCTGCTACTTTTCCAACATGCCCCGCGCCCCCAGCTTTGCCGGAGTGATTCTTGCCGCCGGAGAATCCTCGCGCATGGGCGCAGATAAAGCGCTGCTGCCCTGGCCGCCGCAAGTTCCTGGGCAGGCGCCCTCGAACCAGACGTTTCTTTCCTCGGCCATTGGATCGCTCATGCTGTCGACAGACTTTATCTTGATCGTAGCGGGAAAGAACGAGGCGGCCTTGGCACCCATCGCATATGCGCATGGAGCATCGGTCGTTATCAATCCTGATCCCAGCCGGGGACAATTCAGTTCCCTGCAAGTGGGATTGCATGAAGTTCTCAATCGCGGCCGTGATGCCGCCATCATTACGCTGATTGACCGCCCGCCGGTCAGCACTGCTACGGTTTTGCTTTTGCGTGAAGCGTACGAATCTGCTCCGCCAAATATCTGGGCAGTTATACCCGAGTTTTCCGGGAAACACGGGCATCCTTATCTTGCGGGACGCGAATTGATCGAACTATTTCTTCAGGCAGCGCCTACCGCCAGCGCACGCGAAATTGAGCACAACCATCAAAACCACGTTCGTTATGTGCCCGTCAGCGATCCCTTTGTCGCCTTGAACATTAATACTCCCGAGGACTACGCCGCTTTGACTGCTTTGCCCGTCCAGCCTGTTTAGTGTTACCGGCACAATTGCGTGTACCGGCTTTGGCACGTTATTGTCGAAGTGCATGAAAGCCGTCCAGACGTTTCATCCGACTCGCAACGAATTTCTTGATTCCGTTCTCCGCCTGGAACCGCAAGTTGCGGCATTCGATTGCGATGGCACCCTCTGGTCGGGCGATGCGGGCGAAAGATTCTTCGATTGGGAGATCAAACGAGGAATCGTGCCACCAGCCGTTGGCGTAGCCATGCGCGCCCGATATATCGAATACAAAGCGGGGCGCGTGAGTGAAGACGAAATGTGCGGCGAGATGGTCACCATGCACAAGGGAATGACCGAAGCCGTAATGATGAAGGCCGCGGTTGAGTTCATGGAGCATTCTTTCCCCGGCCAAATTTTCCCCGAGATGCAGGAACTGGTGCGCCGCCTGCGCGACAACGGCTGCGACATCTGGGCAGTTTCCTCATCGAACGAATGGGTCATTCGCGCTGGAATGAGGCAATTCGGCATCGCGGAAGATCACATTCTGGCGGCGAAGGTCCCTATTGAAAATGGTGTGATCAGCGACCGCCTGCCCTGCATCCCGTCGGGACCGGGCAAACCCAAAGCCCTGCGCGAAGTTGTCAAGAGGGATATCGACGCGGCCTTCGGCAATTCCCGCTGGGATATCGATATGCTCGCCATGGCCAAACACGCATTCGCCGTAAATGCTAATCCTGATCTTGAAGTAATCGCCCGCCAGCGTGGATGGACCATCTATTTCCCTGACGGAACTCGCCAATAGGTCGTGCCGACTCCGCTGCTCTACAAGCCATTTACAATTTCTTTAGTCATGTACTCCGTGCGTTTGCTCGATCACTTCCAGAATCCGCGTAACCCTGGCGAAGTTTCCAAGCCTGACGCCACCGCAGAAATTGAGAATCCGGCCTGTGGAGATGTGCTTCGTTTAACTTTAAGGATCAGTGCAGGACGCATTGCGGAGATCCGCTTCAAGGCCAAAGGATGCGTGCCCTCCATGGCCTGCGCATCGGCGCTGACCGAACTGGTAAATGGACAAACTCTGGCGGAGACTCGAGGGCTAAAGCGCGAAACTTTGATCGCATGCGTGGGAGGATTACCGCAGGCTTCGACCCACGCCGCGCAGTTGGCGTTAGACGCGCTCTCCGCAGCGTTGGACCAGATAGACTGAACCAGGTAAAAGTCTAGAATCATGCCTCCCACTCATACCGCTCGGCGCATCGCATGTCTCCAGCCCAGCGCCACTGTCATTCTCCAAGCAGTTGGCGAGATTGGGCGGGTGGTGGCCTGCACGCGATATTGCGCCGACGTTGTGCCCGAAGTCGCAGACGGTTCGCGCATCGTCCTGGCCGATTCATGGATTGCTCATAGCGGGGAGATTGCCGCCGCCAAACCCGATCTCGTGATTGCATCCGTCCCTTATCAGGAGAAGGCAGTCATCGAGATACTAAAAGCGGGTGCGCGGTTTCTTGGCCTGGCTCCAAAGAATCTCGCGGATATCTATACCGACATCGCCACCATCGCTGGCGCAGTCGGCGCTCCAGATCGTGCCGAACAAGTGATAGCAGCGATGCAGCGTGAGATCGGCGAAGTCAGCAACCGCGCTGCATTGCATCGGCGGCCAAGAGTCTGGTGCGAGGAGTGGGGCAAACCAATTATCGCTTCGCAAACCTGGGTTGCCGAACTGGTCGATGCCGCTGGCGGCGAATTCCTGGGCGCTCCCGGGCGCCAGACTACGGCCGACGATGTTCGGCGGCTCGATCCTGAAATAATTCTGACCGCATGGTGCGGTGCGGGAGAACGCGTTCCCTTGGAAAAAATCGTTGCCGATCGGGGCTGGGATCAGACCAGCGCCGCGCTCTCCAGCCGCATCTTTTGTATTCGCGACGAACTTCTCAACACCCCCGCACCTCCATTGCTTGATGGATTGCGGGCAATCGCCTTTGCGATTCATCCCGAACTATTTCCCCGCACGAAAGGAATCCGGCAGATTACTGCCGTTCCTGCCTCCGCCGCTGAGAATTCGCCGCGGTGAGTTAAGATTCAATCATGCCTGTGACCACCAGAATTGAAGAAATTCGCAACGAACTGACCGAACTAGCGCGGGCCGTTCCTACCGCCCGCGAACTCATGCACAGCATGGTAAAACTGCTGCACGAGCGAATGCTGAAATATAACTGGGTAGGCTTCTATATGCTTGAAGCCGGGGCGAATCCGCCCATGCTGGTGTTGGGCGCGTTCGAGGGCGCTATGACCCCGCATACTCGCATTCCTCTGAATCAGGGAATCTGCGGCGCGGCTGCCTCCAGCGGGCAAACGGTGGTGGTCGATGATGTCAGTAAGGATCCGCGTTATCTGGCCTGTTCGCTCGAAACCAAATCGGAGATCGTCGTCCCGGTGTTTGTTCGTGGCAACGTGGTGGGCGAGTTAGACGTCGATAGCCACTTCAGCGCAGCATTCACTCCCGAACATCAGGACCTGGTTCAGCACTGCGCCATGCTGGTGGGGAAGAAACTAGAAACTGTCGGAAGCTAAAATCGAACCTAAGAATGGCAAATGAAAGTCACGGATGAAAGGAGAAAACTACAACGTGTGCGGCCCGCGGATTGGCCGGACGCTGTTTAGCCTTTCGAATTGCAGCGATCCCATTATCACCGCACTGCAAGTCGTCGCCCTGCAATTCATTGCAGTACAGGTCATCGCCCTGCAAATCATGGGACGGCGAGCGACTGGCGTATCCGCGCCATGAAGCGAGTAGTTGCAGCTCTTATCCTCAGGGAAGGCAAACTCCTGGTCTGCCAGCGCACGCGCCACCAAACCATGCCGCTGAAGTGGGAGTTCCCAGGTGGAAAAATCGAAGAGGGAGAACAACCCCGCGACGCCCTGCGCCGGGAACTGGAAGAAGAGCTCGGCATCTTCGCCACGATCGGAAACGAAGTCAGACGCATTCAGCATGAATATCCGAATGGCGGCATGGTCGAGCTTCGTTTCTTTCTCGTGACCGACTATCAGCGAGAAATCGAAAATCGCATCTTCCGCGAAATCCAGTGGGCCGAGCCTAAAGACCTTCCCCAGTACGACTTTCTGGAAGCAGACGAAATATTAGTGCGCGAATTGGCGGCGGGACAATTGATTTAGCCAAATTGCGGCCAGGTCAACCACAGTCACACAGTGCGCCAGCGCGAACTTCGATTGCTACACACGACTCTCACAACTCTATCCTTTCATTGAAGACCACGCCCACATCAGGGACAGCCCAACGATCAGGACGGTTGTCGACCATGCCACCATATTGAATAGCCGCGTATTAACGTACTCCCCCATCAATTCCTTTTTGTTGATAAGCAGAAGCATGAAAATCAGAACAAAGGGCAGCACCACGCCGTTCAATACCTGAGACCAGAGAACGATTCTCACCAGTTGCTCGCCCGGAATCAACAGCACGAGCGCCGCGCCCGCCGCTATCAGCAAAGTGTAGAGCCAATAAAACACCGGTGCTTCTCCGAACTTTCTTCCCACACCAGATTCAAACCCCAACCCTTCACATACGGTATAAGCGGTTGAAAGCGGCAAAATCGAAGCCGCAAACAGGGACGCATTAAACAATCCCACGGCAAACAGAATGTAGGCGTAGTCGCCTGCCAGCGGTTTGAGCGCCTGGGCCGCATCCGCGGCATACTTAATGTCGCGAAAGCCATGAACGTAGAGCGTGGCAGCGCACGCCACAATGATGAACCAGGCCACAATGTCGGTAAAAACGCATCCCGTGATTACGTCCAGACGAGAGGCTTTGAATCCGCGTTTGGTAATTCCCTTCTCAACCACTGAAGCCTGCAGATAGAACTGCATCCACGGCGCAATGGTCGTGCCGACGACTCCAATCACCATAAACAGATACGCTTCATCGCGAAACGCGGCGAGCGATGGGGGTTTAAATGTGGCAATGGTCGCGTCCTTCCATTGAGGGTGCGCCAGGACGCCGGCGAGAATATAGGTTACATAAAAAAATGAAGCTGCCAGGAAGATTTTCTCCACGCTTTTGTATTGGCCTTTGACCACGATCAGCCAAACAATCACCGCGCATACGGGGACGGTTGCGAACCGGGACATGCCAAATAATTCCAGGCTCGTGGCGATGCCGATGAACTCCGTGACTACGTTACCGAAATTGATGATCAGAATCCCGATCATCATGAGGAAGGTAATGCGCAGCCCGAATTCCTCGCGGATGAGATCGCTAAGTCCTTTTCCGGTGACCGCTCCCATCCGGGCGCACATCTCCTGAATCACGATCAGCGCCAATGTGATCGGGATCATGGTCCACAGCAGAAGATGCCCGAATTGTGCGCCCGCCTGGGAATAGGTCAGGATGCCGCCGGCGTCATTATCGACGTTGGCGGTAATGAATCCCGGCCCAACTACGGCGAGGAACAACAAGAGCCGGGTTTTGGAGCGTCTTAGAAACTTCATGCACACTTTTCGCAGACATATGGATGGAACAGACAGCAGCTACCAACGACGCCACAGGATAAATGCAGCCGGGGAATCTGACCAAACAAAAAGCGTTCCTTCGTGTAAATAAAAACGAAAGTCGGCAGAAATCAGGAAGGAAAGGAAATTTAGATTTTCAATTTTAGATTTTCAATTAAGGTTTCGCCCTTAGAGTTTCGCGCGCAACATGCTGATCACGTCGTCCGAAGTGATGACGCCGGTCAGCTTGTTATGCTCGTCGACAACAGGAAGAGTTTGCAGGTTGTACTTATCGAACAACTCCGCCACTGCATTCTCCTCGACGCCCTCGTGGGCAAGCACAAGAGGCTCCTGTATCAGTGAAAGCATTGGTGTCGAGGGTTCGGCTAGCACCAATCTCGCCAACGGAACGGCGCCCGTGAGGGTTCCGTGAGAGTCGACGAGGTAAATCGTGCTGACTGCTTCAACTCCGCCTTCAAATTCGCGCATTGAATCGATGGCATTTTGTACCGTCGCGGCAACCGGCAGCGCGAGAAACTCCGTGGTCATTCGACCGGCAGCCGTCTCTTCCCGATGCTCCAGGAGTTCGACGACATCCTGCTGCGCCTCGGGTTCCATCTGCACCAGAATCTGTTCGGTACGGTCTTCGGGAAGATCCGCAAGCAGATCTGCTGCCGCGTCCGGGTCCATCTCCTCGACAATGTCCGCTGCCCTGCCCGAATCCAGAGACTCGACAATCGACTTCTGAACCTTCGGCGTGACCTCCTCAAGAGCTTCCGCCGCCGTTTCTTCATCCAGAGTCTGAAACACAGCCTGGCGCTCATCCGGCGCAAGGTCTTCGACAATGTCCGCGATGTCCGCTGGGTGCAGCTTGGCTAGACCTTCATAGGAAGTCTTCAACTTCACGCGCCGGGCTGGATCGGTCTCGATGACGTCGATAAAGTTCCAGGGAATGCTGCGTGGGGGGATTCTGCCCAGCAATGCCTGCAAGGCTGTTTTTGGCGCAACACCGCGCAATAGCCGACGCACCGCGCCGCGCGCCCCCACATCAACAGAAAGGACGCGCAACACCGGATGCGCAGGATTTGCGCCTTTGTCCTTCGACGCTTCCATCTGCAAGTCAACATCGTTGACGCGCACGACTTTTCTTCCGTTAACGTCGATGACCTGCTGGTCGAGCAGATCCCGTTCCAGCAGGAATAAGCCCTCCGTCCCATTGACTGGCTGCCACTCTCCGGCCACCGTAGTCGCGCGAACGCCCCCGTCAATGGATAAGATCGCTCCAAAGGGCAATACTCGGTCTCCTGACTTCGTTTTCACGATCAGAGAAGAAATCCGAGAACGGTCCTCCTGAGGAGCGAGGGTTAACTCGCGCACACGCCCACTGGGCGCGCCCGACGGGTCATACACCGGAGCGCCCAGCAGTTCGGTTAAGGCAACGGTCGTCATCCCGCTAGAGCATAACCAACTCGCGCGCGATTCGAAACGAAAATCGAATAACGGACGTCGGACTTCGGGCCTCCGACCTCAGCTAACGGCTTGCGCGAACCGTTCTTCCCGGAAGCGGCAAATGAGATCTGAAGTCTGAAGTCCGAAGTCTGAAGTCCGAGGTCTGAAGTCTGCCCCCTAAACTCTCGGGAACTACCGCCGCCCATCCTCCGTATAATGGACCCAGCAGGTATTTGTGCGCCTAATCGTCGATATCATCGGACAAACCTTCCGTGCTCTCTGGGCGCACAAGTTGCGCTCGTTTCTAACTATGTTTGGCATTGCGTGGGGCGTTGGTTCCCTGCTTCTGCTGGTTGGCCTTGGCGAGGGTTTTCGCGCCGGCAATCGCAAACAATTCGATTCCATTGGCGAGAACGTGATGTTCATCTGGTCCTCGCGCGCTCCGGTGATGCAGGGCAGTTTCACCGCCTTGCGGCAGTATTATCTGACCTATCGCGACTATGAAGACATCATGCGAGAGTGCCCCAGTGTAGGGGCGGCAGCGCCCGTTATCCAGCGCAGCGACATTCGCGCGGTCAGCGATTTTTTCCAGGCCAGCGGTCAGATTCTTGGCGCGCCGGCTAACATCAATCAGATCCGCAACCTTCCGCTGAACCAGGGCCGTTGGATCAATGATCTGGACGATTCGCAGAAGCGCACAGTGATCGTCATTGGCGATGAAGTCCGCCGGACATTATTCCCCGGTCGTCCGGCAGTCGGGGCCTCGATCCTGCTCAACGGCGTCAGCTTCACCGTAATCGGCACGCTGCAAAAAGTCGGCCATGGCGACAACATCAATCAAAATCTGCGCAGCTTCATTCCATTTCATACTATGGAGGACTACTTCCGCCCGTTGAATACCGGCATCGCCACAGACGTAGTCAGTTTCATCAACTATCAGCCCAAGTCGCGAGCACTTCACGAACAAGCACAGCAGGAAGTCCACAAGATCATTGCCCGCAATCACGGCTTCGACCCGAATAATCCTGATTCTTTCGACGAGTGGGACACCATCAAAACTGTCGACCAGGTGGGAAAGATTTTTGACGCCATGAATATGTTCCTGGGCAGCGTTGGATTGGTGACACTGGCTCTGGGCGCAATCGGAATTATCAACATAATGCTCGTTGCCGTGGCCGATCGCACGCGCGAAATAGGCTTGCGCAAAGCCGTTGGCGCCACGAACGCCAGCATCATGTTCCAGTTCTTTGTAGAAGGAGCTTTTCTCACACTACTGAGCGGAGGCATCGGCATCGCTGGCGCGGCCGGATTGATGGCCTTGCTCTCGGGTGTTGATCTCGGCCAGGGATTTGATCCGCCCAAGCTGGTGGCTTCCACCGCAGCCTTGGCCGTGATTTCGCTGGGCGTGGCCGGCGTGGCCGCAGGACTCTATCCCGCCCGGCGCGCCGCCATGCTCGAACCCGTCGAAGCTCTCCGCAAGGAATAACCATGCATCGCGATCTTTTACATCAAGCCTACTCGGCGATGCGCCACGACCTGCGCCGCACCCTGCTTACGATGGCAGGAATGGCGTGGGGCATTGCCACCGTTGTGCTGCTCCTCTCTTACGGCAACGGTTTTGGCAAAGCGATTGAGACGATCTTTCAAAGTTTCGGCGCAACCGCCGTTGGAGTCTTTCCCGGACGCACTTCGCAGGAACTGGGAGGCAACAAGGCAGGTGTTCCCATTCGCTTCACCAACGACGACATCGAATTGGTGCGCAACAACATTCCCCTGTGCCGCCACGTAGCGCGCGAATCGGACAAACAGTCTACGGTGCAGAACGATAACCGCTCCTTCAGTTTCCCGGTCATGGGCCTCGACCCTTCAATTCAGGAAATCTGGAATCTCGACATTGCGGAAGGACGCTTTCTGAACGATGCCGATAATATGCAGCACGGTCTTTATGCCGTCATCGCCTCGGAGGCGCGGGATAAGCTTTTCTCCGGCATGCCCGCGGTCGGGCAGTCGATCCGCATCGATGGCGTGACTTTCGAGGTCATCGGAGTAGGGGCGCCGCGCATGCAAGAGGGCGACAACGACAATAATCGCGTCGTTTACATTCCTTACAACTCCATGGATGTTCTCAAGGACAATCACTATCTCGACGGGATGTGGCTCGACTCAGCGGGCCTGAACCACGATAAGTTGGACAAGACAATTCGTGAGACTCTGGCCACGGCGCATAACTTTAAGCCCGGCGACCAACGCGCCGTTTTTGTCTTCGATGCCCAGAAGCAGCTTTCGCAGTTCGGCATCATCACCATGGCGCTGAAAGTGCTGCTGGCCTTCATCGGAACAGTGACGTTAGGCATCGGTGGCGTAGGCCTGATGAACATCATGCTGGTATCGGTGACGCAACGTACCCGCGAAATCGGAGTGGAAAAGGCGCTCGGAGCGCGACGCCACCATATTCTTTTCCAGTTCCTTGCCGAGGCAATGGTGATCACGGCGGCGGGAGGTGCGGCCGGTATTTTGCTTTCCTATGCGGTGTCGATCCTCGCCGGCCGCATTACTTTCTACAGCGCTCTGGCGAAACACGCTGAGGCGGCAGATATCCGGCTTATTGTTTCGCCGATGATTCTGGTGGTGGCAACATCAATTCTCGCCATAGTGGGTGTGATTAGTGGCATGGTTCCAGCGCTGCGGGCCGCCAATCTCGATCCCATCGAAGCCCTGCGCTACGAGTAAAGAAATCCGCGTTTTGCAGACAAGAAAGCCGGAGCAACTTAGGCTCCGGCTTGAGTTACGACATCTCTTGTTAGGCAGCCGAGGTCAGCGCCTCCACGAAATGCTCGCAGACAGTGGTTTCAACCTTGTAGTTGCTGACCGTGACCGGGACGGCGAGGAACGGTTTCAAGATTTGCTCAACCTTCGGGAACACTTCTTTCACATACTTCTCCGCCTCATATTTCTCAGTCCATAAAGAGATGGCAATCATCTTCTCTTTCGCATCGTCCTTCGCGTTCTCTTTCGCGCTCTCCGGAACGAACGGAAGCAGTTCGAGGAAACCCGTTCGGTTCTTCAGGATCGGAAGGACTTCCTGACGAATCGCTGTGATCAGTTCTTCTTTGTGATTGAGTTTCGGGGTTATTTCTACGAAACGTGCAAACATGGGAGACTCTCCTTCTTGGAGGGAAAGTGCTCGGAAGAGTCCACATTTCGAGGCGGCCTCTCGCGAGCCCGATCCCGAATCAGAAACGCCGAAACTTTAAGTCCTCGAAGCCCGGATTTCAGTGTCCTCAGCTACACAAGACGGTGACCCCACGCACTGGCTTGCGGCTAAAATCAACTCTGCCACGGCGGCCGGACCTTCGCCGCATTTAGATTTTCGTTATCCTTACACCTTGATTGCTTGAACCTTGTTTGTTTGAACCTGGTTGCTTAATGTCAATGTCGACCAACATTCTCGCTCTGCCTCCGCCACCTGCCGACGCGCGTCTCGCTTATGGTTCGGATCCAAACCAGTTTCTCGATCTGCGCCTTCCTTCCTCAAAGGAAAAAAGCAAAGTGCCGTATCCTCTGGTCATCAACATCCACGGAGGTTTTTGGCGAGCGAAATACAATCTCGATCACGCCGGGCACCTGTGCGCGGCTCTGACCGCTCGTGGATTAGCGACGGCCAACCTCGAATACCGCCGAGTCGGTAATGAAGGCGGAGGATGGCCCGGCACGTTCTCCGATCTCCGCGCGGCCTATCACTTTCTGCTGCAGAACGCGCACACGCATAACCTTGATTCTCGGCGAATCGTCGTGATGGGCCACTCCGCCGGAGGCGAACTCGCTCTTTGCCTCGCCGCCCACGAACCGGGTATCACTCGCGCGGTCTCAATCGCGGGGGTCGTTGATTTGCAGCGCGCGTATCAACTTCACCTGAGTGACGATGCCGTGGTCGAGTTTCTCCACGGCACTCCCGCTGAAGTTCCCGATCACTACCGCGAGGCCGATCCCATGGCTCTCTCGATCGCGCAAGCCCGCCAATGGCTCATTCACGGCTCCGGCGACAACATCGTCCCACCTGTGTTTAGCCGCGACTACGTGCTCGCCAAACAGAAGCGGGCAGGAAAAGATAAGGAAAACGTTCAGTTGCTGGAGATTTCTGGCGCTGGTCATTTCGATTTAATCGATCCGCGGACCGAGGCCTGGAAGCAAGTCGAGAAGACAGTTCTTCAGTTGGTACAGGCGTCCGAATGAATCCCTTATAATCTTCGTCCCTTATAATTCGAGCACCGAGAGGAATCCTTTGCCCTTCGACGACCTCCGCCAGTGGATCGCCGCACTTGATCGCGCCGGCCAACTGAAGCGCATCCAGACCGAAGCTGACCCCATTCTCGAGATCGCCGAAATCACCGACCGCGTCTCCAAAATGCACATGCGGGAACAGCCGTACTCGGCTATCCGTCCGGGCGCAGCCGGGCTCGGTGGTCCCGCACTGCTTTTCCAAAACCTCAAGGGCCATCCCGGCTCTCAAATCCTCATCAATCAGTTCGGCTCCGACGCCCGCATGAAGCTTGCGCTCGGCGTCAATTCTTTCGACGAAGTTGCCGCCCGCATCCGCATGTTTATGGATGTGAAATCTCCTCAGGGTTTTCTCGATAAACTCAAAATGCTTCCGCTGCTCACGGAAGCGGGAAAGTTTTTCCCGCGTACTTTGCCGACGGGCCCGTGCAAGGAAATAATCAAGCGCGATAACTTCTCTTTGTTCGACTTTCCAATTCTGCAATGTTGGCCAAAAGATGCCGGCCGTTTCATCACACTGCCTTTGGTAACAACGCGCGATCCCAGATCTGGAAAGCGCAATCTTGGCATGTACCGGATGCAGGTCTATGACGAACGCTCCACGGGAATGCACTGGCAGCGGCAGAAAGTTGCGGCGGAACACGCACGCGAGCGCATGCGTGCGTCAGTGGGCGGGAAATCGGCGGCGGTCGACATCATGGCTCGTTCTTCTGGAGGTTCCGTCTTGGCTGAAGGCAACCGCCCGTCTGGAAAAATGGAGGTTGCCGTCGCCATCGGCACCGAGCCGGCCGTAACTTTTTCTGCAATCGTCCCCGCCCCGCCTGAGGTGGAAGAATATTTGATTGCCGGCTTTCTTCGCGGAGCGCCGGTTGATCTGGTGAAATGTGAAACAGTCGATCTCGAAGTTCCGGCCGCAAGTGAAATCGTTCTCGAGGGTTATGTGAATCTCGACGAACTCCGCAGCGAAGGGCCGTTCGGCGACCACACGGGCTTCTACTCGCTCGAAGATTTATATCCGGTCTTCCACGTCACCTGTATCACGCACCGCAAAGATCCTATTTACGCAACTACGATCGTCGGCAAGCCTCCGCAGGAAGACGGCTACATGGGCAAGGCAGTCGAACGTATTTTTCTGCCGCTTATGAAGCTGACGATTCCAGAGTTGGTGGACATCAACCTGCCCATCGAAGGNNTCAACCACATCGATCCCGAGCGCGATATCCAATTCACGCTCGGCCCCGTGGATTCTCTCGACCACGCCTCGCGTCTGCCCAACTATGGATCCAAGATGGGCATCGACGCCACGCGTAAGTGGGCCAGCGAAGGTTTCACCCGCCCCTGGCCCAGCGAAATCGTTATGGACTCGAAAACAAAAGCGCTGGTCGACAGCAAATGGAAGGCGCTGGCCAAAGAACTGGGGATTGAGTAATTGGGAAGCACTTCGTAGGCCTATTTCTGTCCACTCGCGGGCGTGTCTTTGACCGGCTCATACCCAGCGCAGCGCAACACGGGCAATCGCGGATACTTGGGAAATCTGTCGTCCGTCGCAGACCTTTCGCATAAATAAAAGACTGAACCGCGATCGGACGTAAGCTGCCGCATGAAGGCGCAATCCATACACAGCCCCACGCGCGATTGCAGCCTTTCTGTCATCTCGTTACTCACGTGCATCTCGTTGCTCACGTGCGCAGGATCACGTTAGCGCCTCACCTCTGCAGACTCACATTTACAGCATAACGCCGCTGCGGCCCCGCGATCAGCGACCGGACGCCTCACCCGGCTCAAACGATCAAAATCTTCCGCACGGGGCAGCGAAACTTTCTCTGCAATGCCAGAAAAAAATTCATGGAATATTGATGAATTTTGCCACGATCTATCTTGAATCCAGCCAAGTTCTTTTGTTATAAGGGCTGTCCGTTTATAGGAGGTTCTACCGTGCCGCTTCCACGCATGGGTGTCCGCGTTTCTCCTTCGCAATCCCTGCTGTCTTTCCTGCTCGCTCTCACGTTCTTTTTACTTGCTCAAGTTGCATCCGCCCAGCAAACTTTGGGCGCCATCACCGGCACGGTGACGGATCCGTCTGGAGCTGTCGTGTCCGACGCCACCGTGAAAGCGGTCAATATCGCGACCAACCTCGAAGTTGTTGCTCATACCAAAAGCGGCTCTTTCGTGATCCCGGATCTTCCCGCCGGAACCTATCGAGTCACCGTCACGAAGGACGGCTTCAAAACGGAGACACACACGAAAATCCTGGTGTTCGGTAACCGTACGACGACAGTGGATACGTCTCTGGTGCTGGGCTCGATCGGCACAACGGTGGAAGTGAACGCCGTGCCCTTGATGAACCAGGTCGACACCACGATCGGCTATGTGGTCGATACCAACACCATCGAAACCACTCCACTGGGCACCGGCAGCTTCACGCAACTGGCAATTCTCAGCCCTGGCGTGCATGCGGACTTCCTCGGTGGAGGGGGCGCCAACACGGGCCTTGGCAATCAGGCCATCTTCGCGAACGGAAACCGGGACACCAGCAATAGCTTTTCCTTGAACGGTATCAGCACAAACAATATCTTCAACGGCAACTCCACCAGCCAGGTAGGTGAGAACCGATTCGTGCTCAACACCGGTGAGAACTTCGGTGCGGGCGGTACCATCCAAACCAGCACATCAGTATATGGGGCGATTGGCCAGGCTCTTCCCACTCCGCCCCCGGATGCCATTCAGGAAATCGCCGTCAACTCTTCGCAGTACGACGCCACCCAGGGCAACAACAGCGGCGCGCACATCAGCGTACTGACTAAGTCTGGTACGAATGCGCTGCATGGTTCACTGTGGGAACAGTGGCAGAACAGCGATATGAACGCCACACCGTACTTCTACAATGCTGCCGGCATTAATCCTGTCACCAATCAGCCTTATCTGCCTCGTCCTTTCCTGAACCGGAACGCTTTTGGCGGAACAATCGGCGGGCCGATTATCAAGGACAAGTTGTTCTTCTTTGGGTCTTATCAGGGAGTGCGCATTGCCGATGCGCAGGCTTCCACCAAAGATGTGACCGTGCCTCTGGGTTTGACGGATGACCGCAGTACGCAGGGCATCATCAACATGATTCAGGCCACATACGGCAAAGCCATTACCCCGAGCCAGATCAATAGCGCTGCCGCAAGCATCCTGAATGCGAAACTTCCCAACGGGCAGTATCTGATACCAAGCGCGCAGTACACTCCGACGCAGGGCGTCACGCTAGGCTACGATGCCGTCGTGCAAGGCCCTAATACGCAAGCCACCGTAAACCAAGGGATCGCCGCTATCGATTATGTTTTAAGCTCCAAAGATCGCTTGTCCGCGAGATATTACGTTCAGAGCAATCCCACCAACAATCCTTTTGGCGCGGTCGGTTCGCTGCTCGGATTTGCCCAACAGCTTTCCGCTGGCAGCCAGGTGGTTTCCATCGCGAACTCTGTCGTGCTCTCCCCCAACCTCACCTGGGAACAGCATGTGGGTTTCACTCGGCTGCGGGCTTACGCAGACACAACAACAGCGTTTACTCCAAGTGCGGTGGGAATTACCCTGCCTGGCTCGGCGACTTTTCCTCAGTTCGACATCTCCACGTCGGACCCTACGATCAGTGATGGTTTGGAGTTTGGTCCCAGCACCAGCTTTGGCAATGGTGGCATGTTCCAGAATCAATGGGAATACGGGACTTCCGCGAGTTGGGTGAAAGGAAAACATATCCTGAGTGTAGGGACGACGTGGGACCACATTCAGCTCAATATCCTCAATAACAACACAAATACCGATACGGTTGACTTCACGACCTTCCAGAACTTTGTAGAAGGCACTTTGCACGGGGGCGACGAGTTCGCTGGTTCGGCTCACCGCTACTACCGCTCCAATACCATCGGCACGTACATTAACGACAACTTTAAGATGAGGAGAAACCTCACGGTAACCGCCGGCTTGCGTTGGGACATCGACGGGCCGCTCTCGGAGAAATACGGCCTGCTTACGGCCTTTGACCCTTCTAAGTACAGTTACGTGCAATGCACTGTCAATGGAGTTCCGGCAGACCCAGCTTTGACCGAGTACAAC
>PKXU01000063.1 GCA_003132445.1 Acidobacteriaceae bacterium
ATCAAATTTCTCTTTCGCCATATTCCTATCTCCTCGGCTTCAGCTACGCCGAACCTCTTTTGTCCTCGTCGGCTTCGTAATACGCGCCAACAAATTCCTGTTTTTCGATCAGCTCCTCGACCACCTGCCGATCGAACTCGGCGAAATCTTCCGAAAAGCGCTCGCGAAAAATCTCAAACCCGCGGTGGCCGTTCCAGAAATCCCGCACCCGATCCTGCCCGTCGCTCCCGGCGGCGGGCAACGACTCGCACTTCACTTCCGTCTCGATGTAGCTTTGGGCCTGCCGCAAAAACCGTGCCCAGATTCCGTCAGCTCGAAAAACATTTACAAACTCAACCCGCTTACCTTCTCTCACCCAGAACCTGCGGTCGACGACGAACCGCCGCGCTGGCGATCACTTCGCCGTCCCCTGCACCTTGGCAATGATTTCCTCCGCGACCGATCGCGGAGCCTCCTCATAGCGCGCGAAGTGCATCGAGTACTCAGCCCGCCCCTGCGTCGACGAACGCATGTGGGTCGCATAGCCAAACATCTCCGCCAGGGGAACGATCGCCTTGATCACCTGCGATCCCGCGCGGTGCTCCATACCTTCAATCCGTCCGCGTCGCGAACTGAGGTCGCCCATGATCACTCCGGCATAATCTTCCGGCGTCACCACTTCCACCGCCATCACTGGCTCCAGCAGTACCGGAGAAGCCTTGCGGGCCGCCTCTTTGAACGCCATCGAGCCGGCAATCTTGAATGCCATTTCGTTTGAATCGACATCGTGATAGCTGCCGTCATACAGCGTCGCCTTCACATCAACCATCGGATAGCCAGCCAGCACTCCGCCTTCGAGCGCTTCCTGAATGCCCTGGTCGATCGGCTTGATGAATTCCTTCGGCACCGACCCGCCCACGATGTCGTTCACAAACTCGTAGCCGGTTCCAGGTGGTTGCGGATCGAGATAAATCTTCGCGTGCCCATACTGCCCACGTCCGCCCGTCTGCCGAATGTACTTGCCCTCCGCCTCGGCGTGCCTGCGAATGGTCTCGCGATATGCTACCTGCGGCTTGCCGACATTGGCCTCGACTTTGTACTCACGCATCATGCGGTCGACGATGATTTCCAGATGCAGCTCGCCCATGCCGCTGATAATCGTCTGTCCGCTGTCGGGATCGGTATGAACTTTAAAGGTAGGATCTTCCTGGGCCAAACGGCCAAGCGCCATGCCCATTTTTTCCTGGTCTGCCTTGGTCTTCGGCTCGACTGCCACCGAAATCACCGGAACCGCAAAGGTGATCGACTCCAGCGCAATGGGATGCGCGTCGCTGCAAATCGTGTCGCCGGTGCCCACGTTCCTCAAACCAACCGCCGCGCAAATATCTCCTGCCAGAATCTCGTTGATCTCTTCGCGCTTGTTGGCGTGCATCTTGAGCAGACGCCCAATGCGCTCGGTCTTCGTCGTGCGCACATTCAGCACGGAATCGCCCGTCTTCAATTGTCCGGAATACACGCGGATAAAGGTCAGTTGGCCGACAAACGGATCCGCCATGATCTTGAACGCCAACGCCGCGAACGGCTCTTTGTCGTCTGCTTTACGGAAAATTTTCTCCCCGTTGTCGGGATTGATGCCATGCGTTTCCGGCACATCCAGCGGCGACGGCAGATAATCCACCACCGCGTCCAGCAGCGGCTGCACGCCCTTATTCTTGAACGCAGTTCCCACCACCACCGGAAACACTTTCAATGCGATGGTCGACTTGCGCAGCGAGGCGCGGAGCTCGTCCGCCGTAATCTCTTCGCCTTCCAGAAACTTGTGCAGGATTTCGTCGTCGTTCTCGGCAATGCTCTCGACCAGCTGGGCGTGAAACGCTTCCGCTTTTTTCTTCAGTTCGGCGGGAATTTCTTCGGTGAGATATTCTGCGCCGATGGTGTCGTCCTGCCACACGATCGACTTCATGTTGATGAGATCGATGACGCCCTTAAACTTGTCTTCCTGGCCAATCGGAAATTGAATCGCGACGGGCTTGGCGCTGAGGCGCTTGCGGATGGTATCGACGGCATGCTCGAAATCAGCACCCATCTTATCGATTTTGTTGATGAAACAAATTCTAGGCACGCCGTACTTATCAGCCTGGCGCCAGACTTTTTCCGACTGCGGCTGCACGCCATGCACCGCGTCAAATACCGCGACGGCCCCGTCCAGCACCCGCAGCGAGCGCTCTACCTCGGCCGTGAAATCCACGTGTCCAGGCGTATCAATAATGTTGATGCGAATGTCGCGCCAGGTGCAGGTCGTCGCCGCGGACGTAATCGTGATGCCGCGCTNNAACAGGATGCGCTCCGTCGTAGTGGTCTTACCAGCATCGATGTGGGCCATGATGCCGATATTCCTGCAGCGTTCTAATGGAACTGTTCTGGGCACGACTCTTACTCTTTCTAGGGCTCCAAACTTCGTTTTGATTTAGCGATTGAGTGATTTGGTGATCGGGAGATTGAAAACCAAAGCTTGCCCGAAATCGCTCAATGACCCAATCGCACAATCACTCAATTTTTCACCACCGGTAATGCGCGAACGCCTTATTCGCCTCCGCCATCCGGTGCACATCTTCTTTCTTCTTGATCGCCGCACCTTTACCCGAGGCAGCGTCCAACAATTCGTTCGTCAACTTGTCGACCATTCCCTTTTCGCCACGCGCGCGGGCATAGGTAATCAGCCAGCGAATCCCCAGCGACGTCCGGCGATCGGCATTCACCTCGACCGGCACCTGATAGTTCGCGCCACCGACGCGCCGCGTCTTCACCTCGAGCAGCGGCTTGGCGTTCTCGACAGCTTTCTTGAACAGCTTCAGCGCTTCGTCGCCACCTTTTTCCTGCACCTTCGCCAACGCCTCATAAAAGATGCCCTCGGCGGTCGAGCGCTTGCCCTGCCACATCATCGAGTTAATAAACTTTGTCACCAGATCCGACTGATACACGGCATCGGCCGGAACGGTCCGCTTTGCGATATGTCCTTTTCGAGGCATCAGCTGTTACACTCCCTAACTTTTTCCCGCAGGTTTCAACGTTTCAGGGTTTCAACGTTTCAGGGTTTCAACGTTTCAGGGTTTCAACGTTTCAAAGACCAACCGTCGCACCGTCGTGACATTGAAACCTTGAAACTCTGAAACCTTGAAACTTTGTCTCAGCCCTTCTTCGGCCGCTTCGCGCCATACTTCGAGCGCCCTTGCATACGGCCGGCAACTCCCACCGCATCCAGAGTTCCGCGAATCACGTGATAACGCACGCCCGGCAAATCCTTCACGCGGCCTCCGCGGATCAGCACAATCGAGTGCTCCTGCAGGTTGTGGCCGACACCAGGAATGTACGTCGTCACTTCAATTCCATTTGTCAAGCGCACACGTGCAACCTTGCGCAAAGCCGAGTTCGGCTTCTTGGGCGTCTGCGTATACACGCGTGTACACACTCCGCGCTTCTGCGGACATCCCTGCAGCGCAGGGCTGGCCGTCTTGTAACGGGGTCGCTTGCGACCTTGAGCCACCAATTGATTAAACGTAGGCACTCTTGCCACTCCTTAGCCGCGCAGCATCCTGCCTTTACGGCAGATCAGCACAGCTCAATCCTGCTTGAGACGCGCATCCGTGGTCATGATCGGCCGAAATGCCGACCATTACTTCTCACCGCGCACGAATGCCGGAGAGAGATTCTGGATTCCCTTAAGACTTTCGCCGCCGACGGTGGCGCCCGGCCAAACTGCGGGGGCACTCCGTTTCGTCAGCCTTGCCCTGCATATCCTTCCACAAAGTTGGAAGGCGCCGCAGGAACGTTTCAGCGAGGAAAATTTCCGAACCAGCACTTCATCCGGAAATGCATTTCTCAATCGCTCTACTGCCAGCTCTCTGCCCGTACGGCAGAAAAGCTCGCAGCACACAACAAGCTTGGATGAACTCGCGGAACCAAACTACTATAGCAAGCGCGCGCAAACATCGTCAACCCGTGTTTTTGCATCCCAATCAACGGACGCTTGGAAATCGGCACGTCGGTTCTGAATCTCAACCCACTCGGCTCGATCCGCACCGCGCTTGCTGATTCCGCCTCCAGCCTCTACACTACAAGTTTTCCAATTCATTCACACGCGCTCTGCGAGTTCAGTACGCGGAGCCGAGAAATGTCTCAATGTCTAAGAAGAGGAGTGCATGGGTAGGTCGCGGTTAATGCGGTTAAAGATGATGACGATGATTCGGTCTCGTTCGAACGTTTTGTGCTTCGCAGTTGCCATCCTCTCCCTCGCTTGCATCAGCGCCTGTGGCAAAGGCACCAAGGCTGGCCCTCCACTTTATCCCGCTCAGGTCCTTCTCACTCCCAGCAGCAATACCTCGGTAAATCTAGGCGCCACTTTTGTGTTTACGGCATCGGCGCAAACCGCCTCCGGCACCCGGCTGACCACCACCTTTAGCTATTCCTCGAGCGACAACTCGGTCCTCAATGTCGCTCCCAACGGCGTCGCCTGCGCCGGCCACTGGGATGTCGCGTTCACAACCTGCACTCCCGGAGGCACCGGTCTAGCTCTCGTGACCGTGACCGCTCTTGGTCAAACCAGCGTTCCCACCTACGTTTTCGTCCATCCGGTTATCGACAGCGTTACCGTCACCGGCATTCTCCTGAGTGGTGTCCCCGTGCAGGAACCTTGCCTGTCCCAGGGTCAATCCATGAGCCTGGAAGCGCATGCTTTCAGCCAGGGCTCCGATATCACTTCTTCCGTCGGACCCTTTACTTGGTCCGCCCAATATCCGACAGTGGTCTCCTTCGCGGGAATCCTCAACACGAACTATAACTTCCCCACCGATCAGGTCACGGCGACTGCAGTCACCCCCGGGATGACGCAAATTTATGCCACGGCCAGCGGGGTTTCCAGTTCCACCTTTCAACAACCGCAATATACGAATTCGCTGGGAACCACTTCCCCAGTCCTCGATTTCTTCGAGACTTGTCCCATCCAGACCATCAATCTTGAAGTCGGCCTGCCCGGCTCTCAGGAAACCGGCCAAACCACTTTCGTCACCGCGAAGGGATCATCCACGCAAACCGCTACGGCCATCCTCACCGATGTGATGGGCAACAGCTCTTTGCCCAACACGAATGATGGGATTGCGCTCAGCAAGATCCCCTTGACCTGGAGCGCATCTCAACCCGCCGTGGTCGGCACCAGCGGAAGCTGCGTGCAATCCTGCTCACTCAGTACTCCCTTGCCCGGCTCTGGATCGGTTACTGCATCCTGCTCACCGCCAACCTGCAACATCGGATACCCCTTCGTTCCTACTTCGCTTTCCACTCCGGCCGCCATCCTTGCCTGCACTCAGTTCTTTCATGCACAGTTTCCTCAGTTCGTGAGCTGTCAGCAGCTGATCCCCTATCCCGTTTATTCGTCACCTGTGCCCGTGACGAGCGGTTCCCCAGTCGGGGATGGCGCCATTTCCGGCCTCATTACAGGCGCTACCCCCACAGTTTCTCTGCTAGCCACCAGTACCGGATGTGTCAACGAGCCTCCCACCACTTGCAGCACCGCCGTTTATAGCCTTTCCACAGCCAAGGCTTCGCCCGGGCCGGCGTATTTTCTGCCCTCGCCGCCCAATTCCCTGCTCTTCGATCCTCCCGGCGACAAAGCTTACATGGGCAGCAACTACGGAGCTGTGCTGATCAATCCAGCCAACTTCGGCACCAGCAACAGCCCTTTTACCGGGCTCGGCACTATTTCTGGAAAAGTCCTGGCCACTTCCAACAACGGAACCGCCGCCGTCTACTCCGACACCATCCACACCCCGAATCAGGTCTACATCGTGAATGCAGCCAGCGGCGGCTCATTGTCGGCCAGCGCGTTAAATATCTCCCAAGCCGTCGCCGCTGCCTTTTCCCCCGACGGATTAAAAGCATTTATCTTCGGAAACGGGGGCAGTTCGCTCTACATCTATTCCTCCATTCAAGCCTTGCAGGGACCTTTTCCCCTCACCGGACCGGTCGCCGCGAATGATGTCGCCTTCTCTTCCAATAGCGCCTTCGCTTTCGTTGCCGAGGCCGCGGCCAATAGCAACCCCGCAAGCCTCACCGCCTTTAATACTTGCAACAATCAGGTTGCCGCCAGCCCATTACTGGTTCCGGCTACTCTGCCTCTTCCAGCCAATCCTCTTTTCCTGAAAGTATTACCAGGACCTCATCTCGAAGGCCGAGACTCCTCTGGCTTTGCCATTCCTGACGGACAGCACGTGCTGGTGTTGGACTCGACCGGTTTCGACGTCCTCACGGCTACGATCGCTCCGCCAGCCTCCCCGACGCTCTGTCCTCAGACTCTGACCTTTATCAGCGGCAATCCCTCTTCTTTGACGCAACGCGTCGAGTTGGGCCAGGGCACGCTCCAGCCGCTGAATTTCTTCGCCTCCGCTGACGGCTCGCAACTCTATGTCGTCGCCTCCGATCATGCCAGCATCCTGGTCTATGATTTCGGCGCTGGATCGGTGAGCAGCGGCATCGAACTCATCGGCAGCGCCACACCCGTGAGCGCCGACATCAGCCCCGACGCCGGAACAATTCTGATCGCCGGCTCCGATGGCCTGCTGCACGAGGTCAGCACCGGCCTCGGCGGCAGCGATCAAATCCAGCTCTCATTTCCGAACGTCCCCGACTACCTCAACGCCTTTTGCGAAATAATCGTTACTCAGAGCCCCTGCACGTTGAACCTGGTCGCCGCCCGGCCGTAAACACAGTTCTCAGTTGTCAGTTTCCTTAGTACCCGGCTGCACCATGCGGCCAGTATCCTACCGGGCTGCAGCGGAAGGCAGATGCCTTCGTGTGCGTAAGCACCACACTCGCGAGAGAACCACCGGGAACCACGACACAAACGTCGTTCAAAAAAATAAAACGAAACGACAGCCAGACAACCGCCACCCGCTTCAAATCTGTAGTAAGGAAAAGAAAAATGCCCATGAAGGGAACTGAGAACCGAGAACTGCCAACCGCCCCTACGGACAACTCCCCGCCAGCTCTTTCCCCACACTATCCAGCACTCCATTCACAAAGTGCACCGACTCCGGACTGGAAAACTTCCGCGCGATCTCCAGCGCTTCATTAATCACCACCGCCCGCGGCGTATCCGGATAAGCCATCATCTCCGCTACCGCCGCCCGCAACAGATTGCGATCCACCGCCGCCATGCGTTCCATACGCCAATGCTCCGCATGCCGTTCAATCAACCCGTCAATCTCCCCGCTCCGGTCGACCGCAACCCGAAACAGATCATCGGCAAATCCCCGCACCTCGGCGCTCGCCGTCCCATGCTCCGCCCAAAATGTGCGCCGCACCTGGTCCGCATCCTGTTTCCCCATATCCGACTGAAACAACATCTGCAGCGCCATCTCCCGAGATTTGCGGCGAGTCCCCATAAGGTAGTCATCAGCAGCCAGTTGCCAGTTTATTGTAGAGGACGGTCCACTGTAGGAAGTCTATTTACGGCGCTTATTCTTCGAAGCCTTCTTCGCAGCATTGCCGTTCCGACGACTCGCGGAGCGAGAAGGAGGAATCTGCTGTTCGCCGTCCGCGGGCACGCCCTGAGCCTGGCGAAGGCTACGACGTCCGACGCTCGTCTTCCGGAAGCCGGAAGCCGAAAGCCGGACAGCGCTCGTCAAATTCGCCATCTCCACCGCCGCCAGCGCAGCCTCAAATCCCTTGTTCCCCATCTTCAACCCAGCCCGATCAATTGCCTGCTCGAGGTTTTCACAAGTCAGGACGCCAAACGCATGCGGCACCCCAGTCTCCTGCGCCGACTGCCCAATCCCTCGCGTGACCTCATTCACAATCACGTCATAATGAGCCGTATCCCCGCGCAACAAACACCCGAGACAGATAACCGCATCATATTTCTTAGTAAGCGCCAGAGTCCGCGCCGCAGATGGAATCTCAAACGCCCCCGGCACGCGAATGATCTCGATACCCTCGCGCCGCGCGCCAGAACGCAGTAGCCCGTCGCAAGCACTCTGCAAGAGCCGCTCCGTGATGAACGCATTAAACCGCGCCACCACGATCGCGAACCGCCTTCCCGTCCCGTCGAGTTCTCCCTCCAAAGCGGGGAATTCAACCTGAACAGGATTTTCCACCTTCAATGTGTTTTTCTTCTTCGTGGTTTTCTCTGTGCCTCTGTGCCTCTGTGGTGAATGTTTTGAATTCGTGAAAATCCGTGCAAATCCGTGGCAAAAAGAATTTACTTCCCCTTGAACACCGCCGCCCGCTTCTCCAGAAACGCCGTAGTCCCTTCTTTCTTGTCTTCGGTAGCGCAAGCGACGCCAAAAAGAACAGCCTCCAGATAAAGCCCCTCGCTCAGCGTCATCTCCATCCCTTTATTGACGGCCTCCATCGCGTACTGCACCGCCAGCGGAGCGTTCGCAATAATCTTCGCCGCAATCGCTTCCGCCCGCGGAATCAACTCCGCCGCAGCGGTCACTTCGTTTACCAGCCCAATGCGATGCGCCTCCTGCGCCGTGATCATCTCTCCCGCCAGCACCATCTGCATCGCCATCCCCTTGCCCACCAGCCGCGGCAGCCGCTGCGTCCCGCCATATCCCGGAATAATCCCCAGATTCACCTCCGGCTGCCCCAGCTTCGCGTTCTCGCTCGCAAGGCGCATGGTGCAAGCCAAAGCAATCTCGCATCCGCCCCCGAGCGCAAATCCATTGATGCAAGCAATCACCGGCTTGCCCAGATTTTCAATCAAATTCAAAACATTCTGCCCACGGTGCGTATATTCCTTGCCGGTCACAGCATCCTGCTTAGCCAGCTCACTGATGTCGGCCCCGGCAATAAACGCTTTCTCGCCCGCACCAGTAAAGATGACGACCCGAATACCCTTGTCATTCTTAATATCGTGAAACGCCGCCCGCAGCTCCTCCATGGTCGCCATGTTGAGCGCATTAAGCACCTTCGGCCGGTTGACGGTGACGTAAGCAATCGCGTTTTTCTTTTCCAGAAGTATGTTTTCGAAGTTCATAAATTCAATTCCCGCACGGATGTAAATGCGTCAATTTGTCTTATGCGTATGAAATGTCCCCAGGATGATTGCGTTCGGATTATTACGCGTGCTGTTGATCATCTCCGTGACCTCGTCGCCATACGCGGAGTCTTCGTCGATGATATTGGCCGTGTCGATAGAAACCAAATGCCATCCAAATGATGTCAGATACCGCTGGATCTTCGAGCCTGCAGCTTCCTTCGAATCCGCCCAAGTCGTAATATTCATGAAGCCGATCTTCGATTCAGAGGAACTCTGCGAATTAGAAATAATCTCGGCCATAACCAGCCACATTGTTGCCATGCTATGGCGACCGCTCCGTCAGTCTATGGGATGAGTGCTATAATTGTATAGCAAGGGGTAATCCATGCTAGCCATCCGTCTTCCGGACAAGATCGAAAAACGCCTCGACCGTCTCGCCAAGCGCACCGGCCGCACGAAAACATACTATGCCCGCGAAGCCATCCTGCAACATTTGGACGACTTGGAAGACATCTATTATGCCGAAAAGGCGCTGGCGGAGATCCGCTCAGGCCGCAGCAAGCCCATTCCGCTGGAGAAGGTAATTCGGCGCTATGGCCTGGAAGGTTGAAATCTCGCGCCTCGCCCAGAAACAACTCGACAATCTGGATGTTACTGTCTCCCGCCGAATCGTCAAATTCCTTCGAGAACGGGTAGACAAAATCAACGATCCACGGCAAATCGGCGACCCGCTCAAGGGCCCGCTACGCGACTACTGGCGGTACCGCGTCGGTGACTATCGCATCGTTTGTTTGCTGGAGCACGATCGACTCGTCGTGCTTGTCCTTCGCGTCGGCCATCGCCGCGAGATCTACGATCGCTGATTCATTCGCATTTAATCCGTGTTGACCCGCGTAAATCCGTGGCCGAAGTGGCTAAAGCTTCTGCGCCCGCGGCTTCTCCGGATCGGAATAATCATAAAACCCGCGCCCCGACTTCCGCCCATACCACCCCGCCATCACCATCCGCTTCAGCAGCGGAGGCGACGCGAACCGCCGCTCCTTGAACTCGTCATACATGACATGCGTAATGTAATAAGTCGTATCCAGGCCCACAAAATCCAGCAGCGTAAACGGCCCCATGGGATATCCGCAGCCCAGCTTCATCGCATTATCAATATCCTCAATCGACCCAACACCCTCTTCGTACGCGCGAATCGCATCCAACAAATACGGCACCAGCAGCCGGTTTACGATGAATCCCGTCTTGTCCGACGTACGCACCGGAACCTTGCCCAGCTTTTTCCCAAACTCGTAAGCCGTCTCATAAACATCGTCGGCAGTAGCAATCGTCCGCACCACTTCGACCAGCTTCATCAGCGGCACGGGATTAAAAAAGTGCAACCCAATAAACCGCTCCGGACGCTTCACCGCAGTCAACAACTCCGTCACCGAAATCGACGAAGTGTTCGATGCAAAAATCGCATCCTTCTTCACGATCCCGTCAATCGAGGCATACATCTTCTTCTTCTCTTCCACATTCTCGATGATGGCCTCAATCACAATGTCGCAATCGGCCAGGTCCGCCTTGTGGGTCGTGCCTTTGAGCCGCGCGCGGATCGCATCTTTCTGTTGCGCCGTAATCCCGCCCTTCTCCACCGGCCGCTCGGCAAACTTCGCCAAAGATTTCTCAATCCCGGCAAACCCTTTGTCGAGAAACTTCTGCTCAACCTCAAGCACAGTCACATCAAACCCAGCCGTAGCGCAAACCTGCGCAATGCCCGACCCCATCAATCCACAGCCAAGAACACCAACCTTCTTGATTTCCATTCGAAGATTCCTTTGCCGCGGATCTGCGCGGATTTTTTACGGATCAAAATCATTTCACCATGGAGGCACAGAGGCACGGAGAATAAATCATTCCTCTAAACGCGCCGAGACCAAGTCGGCGAACCTGACTACGTACACTGCTGTCTTTGGCCTGCCACGATACTTTTGTTTACAATTTGTGGATAGCAGGTCATAGATGAAATCTTCATGCTCCTCGTCGACATGCGTGACCCTGACAACGGCGTCCTCGCCATCAGCCAAGACGACACGAAAAACTTGTCCCTCGTTGTCCTTCAGGAGCCGATAGTACGGGTTGCTTTCAACTGCGTAAGCAGACACCACCAAGCCTGCTTGGCCGTCGGCGAAAATCTTATCGCGGCAGCGCACGCGAGAAAATGGCGCAAACTTCCAGCTCTCGTCTAAGGGAATTTGGTCGATAATCTCGAAAACGTCCTCCTCAATCCGCATGGCTCGCACGGGACGCCAGCAGTCCGTCCCCTCCCCCACAAGCGGCATATAGATTACGGTCTCCATGCAACACTTTGCTCCGGCAAAGCGATGCGACCAGATTGAATTGCCTCGTTCGAGATTTTCTCTGTGTCTCTGTGTCTCTGTGACTCTGTGGTGAAGACTAATTCATACTCTCCACCACCATCGCGATCCCCTGCCCGCCGCCAATACAAGCCGTAGCCAGCCCATACTTTTTCTTCCGCCGCCGCAACTCATACAGCAGCGTAATCACCAGCCGCGTTCCGGTCGCGCCCAGCGGATGTCCCAGCGCGATCGCCCCGCCATTCACGTTCACCTTTTCACGATCCAATCCCAATTCTTTCTCCACTGCCAGATACTGCGCCGCGAACGCCTCATTCACTTCAATCAAATCCATGTACTCCAGCGACATCCCCGCCTTCTGCAGCGCGATCTTTGACGCCGGCACCGGACCGCGCCCCATCAGCTTCGGCTCAACTCCCGCAATTCCCCAACTGACAATCCGGCCTAGCGGCATCAGATTCCGCTTGCGCGCTTCCTCCATCGACATCACTACCACCGCCGCAGCTCCATCCACAATGCCGCTCGCGTTCCCGGCCGTCACAGTCCCATTTTTCCCAAACGCCGGTCGCAACTTCCCCAACCCTTCCAGCGTCGTTTGAGGACGCCGGTGATCATCCTCCGTCAGCGATTCTCCCGTCGCCTCGCCCTTATGATTGCGCAGCGGCACCGGCACAAGCTCTTCCTGAAGTCTTCCCGCCTTATAAGCATCGTCCGCGCACTTCTGTGAGCGCAGCGCAAATTCATCCTGAGCCTGCCGTGTGATCTCCTGCTCCTCGCCGTAAAGCTCCGCCGTATTCGCCATGTAAAGTCCGCAATATGAGTCCAGCAGAGCGACCATCAGCGAATCTTCCAGCTTTCCGCCCGGCGCCAGCGTGAATCCATCCCGCCCGCGAATCACAAACGGCGCCTGCGACATCGCTTCCATCCCGCCCGCCAGCACAATCTTCGCCTCGTCCAACTGAATCATCTGCGCCGCGTTCACAATCGCCTGCATCCCCGACCCGCACAGCCGGTTCACCGTCAGCGCCGGAGTCTCAATCGGCAGCCCCGCTCGCAATCCCACATGCCGCGCCCCATACAGCGCATCGCCGGAAGTTTGTTGCGCGTTACCAAAAATAGCGTGATCAAATTCCTTCGCGTCAATCCCCGCCCGCTCCATCGCGCCCTTGGCGGCAATCGCGCCCAGTTCTTGCGCGGTAAAGTCCTTCAACTTGCCGCAATAGCGGCCAAAGGGCGTCCGCGCCCCGCTCACAATCGCAATGTCACCCGGCTTTAACATAATTTTCCTACGAACTTAAACCATGATTTTTTCGCGAACTTGTTTAGATCACCCCGTTCGTCTCAAACGCTCGACCTGAGCTGTACTGAAAATGTTTTGGGAAGGGCACGGCTTCAGCCGTGCCACTTGCAGCACGATTCAGGCGGGCTTAAGCCCCTGAGGAGGCCTTCCCTGATTCAAAATTATTAAACAAGATTATTAAATGAGATCAGCCAAACCCGTTAGTTTAGCAGCCAGTTAGGATGTTTGACCAACCGAGAACCATGTGGGGACATCATCCTCGGCCATGTGGGGACAGCCGCCCCCGGCTGTCCGGTCGAGTGAAGCTCGACAGGGTTTTCGTCCGTAATCAGCTCACGCGAATCCATCGCCGAAGTTGTTATGGAATCGAATCGAATTAAAACAACGGAATCAATGACAGTCGCGCGGCGGGCAATCCTACGCCACCGCTCCCGTCACCAGCGCAGACGCCCCCAGCGTCACAACTTTTCCCAAACCCTGCACCATGGCCTGCCCGAGCGCATGCTCCGCGCGGTTGATCACTTCCGTGACCACATCCACGGGATCATATTCGGTGCGAATCACCGCCTGCGCCAGCCCGGCAGCGAACACCGCCGACGACCCTTTCTCCCTATCATCCTTCGCCGGCAACTTCACTTCGGCAACAATCTTGCGCAACTTTTCCACCGCCAGCAACGCTTCTTTCTCCGCCGTCTCGCCAAGAATAATTGCGATCGTGGTCGTGTCGTAGCGGAACGCCAGATCGTTCGAACGAATATTGTCCGCGATTAGCTGGCCCGCTCTCTCCATCACGCCCTGTACTTCGGCCTCGCCGTATTCCTTTACCATCGCTCCGCTCCTGCCGAACTGCAGCAACAGCACCGAAAGCGCCGACGCATTTTGAATCGCCCGTTTGCTCTCCGCCAGCAGCAGGTCAATGTACGAGGCCCGTTTCAGCAGCCCCGACTTTTCGTCCGTCACCGACAGATTTTTCACCAACCGCCGCAACCCGGCATTATTCAGCGCAATCACCATCTGATCCGCCAGCGTCTTCAGCACTACCATATCCGCCTGCTGCCATACCCGCGCCCGGTTGTGCACCAGCACCAGCATGCCCACAATTTCTTCGCCGTCGCTGAGCGGGATCGCCAGCACCGCCGCCGCGCCTATATCTGTCACCACTTTCTGTGCCGACTGCAACGCCGCAGCTTTGGGCGCATCCTCAATCGCCAGCGGATCATGCCCACTCGCCGCCGCATGCAGACACGCAATCAGTTCGGAAATTGCCGGTGCGCCCGCTTTTTTCAACCCTTCAACACAAAACTCTTCCAGCGCAGTCGGGAACGACCCGGCCTTCCCCATCGCCGCTATGCAGCGCGTGGCCTCCCAATGCGTACCAATCTCTCGCACCGCAGTGCTCAGCACCGCGGACGCCGTGCTCTGGTGATACAACTTGCGCGAAATTTCCGCCACGCGCGTAAAGCTGCGCACGTCTGTCGCCGGATCCGGCGCGGCCGCCACCGGCGCAACCGCCGGAACAGAAGCCGCCGCCGTCGGAGGCAGCGGCGCCGATCCCGCATAGCGCGGCGTCACTCCCGCCGAAAGATACAATCGCTGCAAATCCTCATTGCGCTCTTCTTCCCGTGGAAACAGTTCTTGAATTCTCTGCAGCCGTTCGACCGCCTTGTTGCGCATCCCATACTGCACCAGAATTTCCGCTTGCAACATCAGGTCCTGCAGCGTCGAAGCCCCCAGGGTCGGCCCTTCATGGTGCACGGGTTCTTCCACGGCATTCGCCACCGTTGCAAATCGCGCAGCCAGCGAGCGAAAGCGCGCGTCATCCAGCTTTCCGTTCAACATCTCCAGCCGCTTCATGTGACCTGGCTCATACGGATCAACGTCCGCAGCGCGATCCAGGCACTCAGCCGCCTTGGCAAACTCGCCCGTTCCGCAATAAACATCAAACAGCCTCAGCAATGTCTGGCAATAATCGCTTTCCCGGTTGGCCGCGTTATACAACTCGCTCAAGAACTCTAGAATCTGCGGCGAAGATCGGTGCGCCGCCGTCAGATCTTCCATGATGGCGATGAATTGGCGCCGCTCTCCGCGTCGCCGCTGGAATTGTTCCAGCTTTCGCGCCAGCGCTACCGCCGCATCATGCTGGTCGGCATCCAGAAAACTTCCCACCAGCCCAATCACCTGCTGCACCCGCGCCGGGTTCGCCTCGAAGAGCTGCCAGACCAACGGCTCTGCATCTGCAAATCGTCCCGCTGCCAAAAGCGCATCCGCATAGGCCTCGCGCAGCGCCAGCGTTAATTCTCCGCCGGCATTCATTTGCGGTTCGATAATAAAGATCGCCGCGCCTACCTGTCCTTGGGCCAGCAAGCTTTTGCTGTAGGCCAGTGCAATATTCTGATCCGAAGCGTCCTCCTGGTAGGCGCGCTCGTACCATTGCGTCGGGTCCTCGCCCGCCGCCGCCGCCAGTTGCGCCACTTGCTGATACGACAACGCCGCAGCTCTGCGATTTCCCAATTCTGAGGTATATTCCGCTACCCGTATCAAATTCGCCTGCGTCGGCTCCAGCGCCACAATGCGATCTAAAATCGGGATCGCTTCTTTCTTCTTGCTGAGCTTGCCCAGATCCGAAAGCGCAGACTCGTAGGTCGTCAATGCCAGCTTCTTGTTCGATCCTTCCAGCAGTTGCCCAAAGCGGAATTTCTGCTGCCACGTGGGGCTTCCATGCCGCGCCAGCTTCTTATAAGTCAGGCTGGCCCGGGTCGCGTCGCCCGCGCCCATTTGCCTCTCAAAAAGCTCTCCCAGCAGCCGCACCGCATCCGTATTGCGGTTCAACGACAGGCACAAATCCGCCGACAACTGCCGCACCACATCATTGTCCGGATCGTCCCGCAACACCAGCAGATACTCTTCCAGCGCGTCCGCGGTCTTGCCTTTCTGCAAAAGCTTCTCCGCGCGCTCCACGCGCTTCCCTAATTCGGCTCGGTCCAGTCGTTTTGTGATTTCAGGCATGCGGATTCAGGCGGAGTAAACCCTGCTCCGATTCTAGGAGCGCCTCCCACCCCCAGCAATGCGGTAACGCCCCCGCGCGATTACGAAGGTCACAACTTTCCCGGACCAAATTGCCATTTCAGATGCGTAGCCCCGGACGCATTCGTCCGGGGATCGCTTCGGTGATCTCGTAGGAAAGCGATCGAATCTGAGTGCCAAAAAAAATACCTGGGCCAGAATGCTGATCCGGCCCAGGATAGAGTTTTTCGAAATTACGATTCGGGTTTTCCTAGCAGCATCGAGCTGGTCAGGCTATTGTGTCACCACCAAACCATCCCCGCCCCCAGGATTGTCTGGCGTCGGAGAAGGAAATGGAGAACCCGGCAGCGGAGTCAACGTACCGTTCGACTGATTTACCGAAAATCCCAAAATCGCGCCCTGCTGGCCGCCCGACGAAGTGCCGCAGACGCCGTTTCCATCAGTATTGCCCAGCGCGTAAACGAACTTCCCGGAAGGATCGGCACGAACCAGGTCGCCACAATTTTGTCCCGTCCTTTCGGCGGTATCTTGCGGCGTCAGGGTCGCTATATCACCGCCTGGTATTTCCTCGGGAATGCTTTCGTACAGATACCACCAGCGATTCTGGGGATCGACCGCAATCGAGGTAATGTCCTCAGGCACTTGGGGAACCTGTCGTGGGTCCACGAAAGGAGAGTATGGGGCGTTAGTCAACGCTCCCGTGCTGGAATTGATGTTGAACACGGCAACCTGTCCGGCACACTCCTCTGGCGCCAGCAGACGCTTGCCGCCCGGTTCAATTGCCAGGTCGAAAGCACCACACTGACCCTCGTTCGTGTCGTCAGGCAGAAGAAACGGCTCGCCCGGCACCGGAGTCAATGTGCCGTTACTCGTGTCAATGCGGTAAGCGTCCACATACGTGGTCTCAAGAGGGGCCACATACAAGAAGTTGCCGGTTGGATCAATCACTGCCGCTGACGGGAGGTCTTGCGTTGGGAACGGCGAACCAGGTACTTGCACCAGGCTCCCATTACTCTGTACGGCGAATGCGGCCACATAGTTTTCCGTCGAGCTAACAGTCGAGGTCACGAACACGTAGTCTCCCGAAGGATGTACTACCACCGCGAGCGGGTCCCCCACGATCACGCCCGGCGCGTCCGGCACCTGTTGCAGACTGCCGTCCGAGCGGTTAATAAAATAACCCTCGACATCCTTGGATCCACTATTGACCACGTACAGTCGATAACCGCCAAGGTCAGACGCGATTCGCCCGGGCTGTGATCCCGTAACCACCGAACCTTGCGACGTCGGGGTGATCACTCCGGTGGAGGGATTAATGTTGTACCCATAGATTCGGTTGCCGCCGGAGTCGGAAGAGTACAGAAATTTCGGTGTCGGCCCCGAACTTGCCGCCGTAACGGTAATATTGACCGGCGTTTTTCCCACCCCTCCGCAGTTATCCCACGCCTGCACCACAGTGTTATAAGTGCCCGCAGCCAGGGTCAGGCTCACGTCCAGTTTATTGGAGTCAGTGGTATATGCGCTTTGGCTTGGCGCAGTGTAAATTCGCATTGCCGCAATACCCGCCGAACAATCCGGGCTGCTGGCTGAAGCGGTGAAGTTCACGGGAGAGCTGTCTTGGGAACCATTCTTAGGGGATGTAACCGTAACGACCGGGGTTGTGGCGGACGCACTTTTGCTGAAGCTGGCCAGCCCAGACACAAGAAGAAGTGTGAGCGCAAAGGGGAGAGACTTCATAGGGGAAAGTAACCTCGTAAAGCGGCATTACCGCTGGAATGTGGGCTTACTATGTAGTTTTTCCTACCATCCAGCTATCGGGTCGTCACCCTAAAAAATTTCGCCCAAAACCGTAGCCGTCAGGCTCGGACTGCGGCAATTCCCTAATGCGCTCACCCCTTCGTGGGCGTTGCCACCCTCCCACTCAGCACCCCGGTACCTGCCCAACCGTGTATCTCCTAACCCACAGTTCAATCCCCAGAGTGCAGGCCAAAAGGACCAACGTAACCTGAAGTTAAAGAAAACTAAAGGTAGGATTCCCTGAGGTCGAAATAGTTCTCGCAGTTCGGTTAAGCAAGAGGGTTACCGCAATTAAGTCGAGCTACCGGAGTGAGGAATGATGCGAAAAGCCATTGCCTGCGTTTTCTTGTTCGTGGCGCCGCTGCTGGCGCAATCTCACTTCGACGCCCCCGAGACGGCCGCCGCCGCCACCGGCCCCGCCTTCGAGGCCAGCGCCGGCTACGCGTATTTCAATATGTCCACGCCCGCCCAGCGGGTTGGACTCACCGGTTTGGACGCCAGCGCTCTCGTGAAGTTCGACTCCCATTGGGGCGCCACTGTCGACGCACTCTATGCCAGCACTGCCAACGTACTGGGCACCGGGCACAGCGCCAATGTTTTTAGTTTTCTCGCCGGCCCCGTTTACTATCCCATTGTGCACGGCCAAACGGGACTCTTCATTCGTGCACTGGCCGGCGCCTCCCGCGTCGAGAGCGCGGTTCCAGTCAGTGGACCTTACTATCTAACTGGCTGGGTAGCTCGCCCCTCCTATGCCGTCGGTGGAGGAGTCGAGCAGGGAATCTTTTCTTCGCTCGCCATCCGCGTCCAGGCTGACTATCAGCGCACATCCTTTGGAGATTCCGCGGGCGCGATCCAGGGCCAGAACGACCTGCGCCTGTCCACCAGCATGGTCTACCGCTTCGGCAACCATGGCAGTTTCTAAAAGCAACAGCAATCTGTAAAAACCAACCTGTAAAGACGAATGTGTAAGTACCATGTGCGATCTACTATGTGTCCATGTGGACCATGTGGGGACAGCCGCCCTCGGCTGTCCAGCCGGGCAAAGCCCGGCAGCGCATTACGGCGCCAACCACGGCCCCACCTCACGGCTGGCACTGCACCGGCTCCTCCTTCAACCGCTCCAGCAACTGCTTCCCTTTCAAATAGTCCGGATTAAACTCCAGCACCCGCTCCACAAATCGCCGCGCCACGTCCTTCTGCCCCGCCGCACAAAATGCCATCGCCAGGTTCATCCCAATCGCGCTGCGGTACGGCTCGCGCACAAATGCCCCCTGCCATAAGTCCACCGCCCGCCGCAAATTTCCCGCACGCGCTTCCAATATTCCCAGGTCCGTCGCCGCGTCATTGTTCAGCGGATCGATTTTCAACGCCTGTTCATAAAGTTCTCGCGCTTCTTTTTCGTTTCGATTTTTTTGATCCACAAAGCCCAACGCCGCCAGCAGCACCGCATCCTCCGGCCGCTCCGTCACCGCCTTGCGCAGATACTGCTCCGCCTTCTGCGGCGCGTCTGCAACATTCCGCTGCGCCAGCGTCTCAAACGCCAGCGCGAAATCCCGCGTAGTCGCAAGCCCGCCGGCGCGCGCCGGAAATGTCACCAGCGGCGCTCCCGGCGTCCCTCGCACCTCCAACTGCGGCACCGGCGGTGTATTCGGATAGCGCATAATCCGGTGATCCGTTCCCTCCGTGTGCGCCACATCCTTGCTCGGCAATGCGGGCATGTGGCACTTCGTGCAATCCGGCTTATCCGCATGATGCTTCGCCGCAAACCCCTCCCCATGACACGCCAGGCATTTTCCCCGGTAGTACGCCGCCTTCTCCGCCGCCGCCGGCTCCGCATGCGGATCGTGACAGCTCCCGCACCACATCTTGTCCCCCGATTTCCGTTTGCACGCGCTCAGCGACAGCGCTTCAAACTGGCTCAGCGCCTCCGCCTTCTGCGGCTGATTCCCGCTCAGCAAGAAATAATGGATGTAGTCCTCCAGCCGCTCCCCGGGCTGAAATTGATACACTTCCTTTCCCGGCTGTTGCACCACCACCGTTCCCTCGAAGTGACACTCCATGCAAATCGCATCGCGCCGATCCGGCGGCAACTTCCCAGGATTCACAATCGAGGAACCGTCTCTTGACGAATTGAGATTCGACGAATACACGTTCTCAGAAGTCGTACTGGACGAACTCGCGCCTGATCGAGGCTTATTCTCTCCGTGACCTTCGCCCACGCCATGACAACGTTGGCACGTGATCCCGCCATGCTGAAACGGTGGCCCGGAAAACTTGTTATCGGTCCCGGCAATGGGCGGCTGCAGCCCGCTGCCGTGGCAATTCATGCAATCCATCAACGCCGGCAAGTTCATGGGAATCTGTCGCGCGTCCGCGTAAGCCGGCGTCATTCCCCATTTCCCTTCCTGCGAATACCAGTTGATCGGCGTCTCAAACAGAAATCCCTGCACCGAAAATAAATAGCTGCGCCCTTTCCTGCCCGACCCAATGAAATAAAGAAGCTCGCGTTGCCCGCTGAATTTTTCGCTTGCGCGCTCGTAACTCATCCATACATGCTCGTCCTGCTTGTACACGCGATAGCGCACCCCGGAAATCTTGTCGTCGAACTCCCCGGTAATCAGCCCATTCGCAGCCAATCCGCTGGCATTGGCCATCACCGTCGAGCTGTAGGATTTGTAAATCTCCGCGTGGCAACCGGAACAAGCCTCGCTTCCCGGCTCGACCTTCACAGCCGTTTGTCCATCCGTTGTCTGGCCATCCTTCGCCTGTCCATCCTTTGACTGTTCATCCTTCGACGAAATGCCCATCGCCTGTCCATCTCTCGTCTGTCCGCCCTTAATCGAAACATCCTTCGTCTGGGACAAAGGGGTAACGTCCAAAAGGGCAACGCCCGAGGCGGTGACGCCCGACGCGGTGACGCCCACGACCGCGCTAAGCAATAGCCCCGCGAATATCCTCTTGCTGCCCATGATCGATGTGATTTTATTCGATGTGCCTGGCAGTCCGGGAAGGTCCAATCCGCGAAGGGCACGGACTAAAGAAGTCGCGTTCCTCGAACGGCGCGATTGTAAAGAGTACAGTTCGAGAATTGCAGAGCCCAGGCAGACCACAATCGGCAAAGGAAACGCCTGGAAGGCGCACTTTCCGGCAGCGCACAGTCCGGGAAGGGCACGGCTTCAGCCGTGCCGCTCGCTGGCTAAAAACGGTACGGGCTTTAGCCCCTGAGGCACTCAGTTAACGAATGGCGATGCTGCACAAGGTCTGAAGTCTGAGGTCTAAGGTCTGAAGTCTGTAATCTGAAGTCGCGAAAGTTAATCAACTTCTCGCAACATCCGTTTCGCATCACTCGGAGATACACCTGCCATCTTCCAGAAATACCAACCCGCAGGCGGCCCTGCCCTTTTCCCCATCGCAATCAGGCAGTCGGCCGGCGGCTTCTGCAGTCCCCGCTCCCATCGCGAGATCACCATCGAAGAGCATTTCAGGTGCTTTCCGAAATCGAACTGATTCAGTCCGAGGCTCTCGCGCAGAGATCGAATCCGCCGCGCCCATCCCGGGAGGGGTGCGGCCACGAATTGTCGGGGCCGAGCCATTCCTGCATGCAGGATAACAAATGGCTCCCAAAATCACGAAACACACGCGTTTACCCGGTCGCCCGGCCGGTGCATGCCAATCTGAAATCCTCAGCGATTACGACCCTCGGGAGTCATCCCATGTCCCGCGCTTTCTCCAGCCGGACGAGAGCCTGCCCTGAGCGAAGCCGATCCCCTGGCGTCAGGCCTACTCCCCGAAAATAATTTCTTGATCGTTGTTTATGATTTGTGGTAAATGAGAGTCGCTGACGTTCGGAGGTGCTTCCTTGCCAGCGCAGCAACGAGAACGATTGGTCGAGCTAGCCGCCCAGGTGGCAGTCGAGAGTGATCCCTCAAAACTTCGCGCTCTCCTGCTGGAGCTTAATAAGATGTTGAATACCAAGATCCTGCCCGAAAAAGAGGAAAAAACCTCCTAGCCACAGGCTCGCGCTACTCTCAGCGGCCGTCTCCCCTAAGGCGTTGACCCTAGGGGCGGTACGGAGAACGCTGTACATCCTTCTGCCCGGCTTTCTGGCACTTTTAATAGAATGTCGTCGCCTTTAGAACTCCGGGTCAAAGAACTTTGTGCCATCGTTGCCGCGAAGACCGGCCCGGAACAAGAGGCAGCTTTTGAAGAGCTCAAAGTTGCCCTCGCCGCCCTCATCCATGAAGCGGAGAACATTTCCAAATACAATCTCCTGCACTTCCCTCGCGCCATGGAAAAGCGAAAGCGAATGAGCTAGCCCTCTGCAATTTCAACCGCCGCCGCAGGAAAACCGGCCACCCGCGAACAACAAAGAAAAAAAGAAAAAAGGCGCCGGAAGGGCTCCAGCGCCATCGAGTGAAACAACTCGCGAGATGCGTTCAAGCGAGAATTTTGGTTCAGCTAAAAGCTAGCAGCTAGAAGCTCCTACTTACTCTCCGCGACCGACGGGCTCGTTCCAAAATCACGGCGATTATTCACCGCCGTACGAGCCGCGCGTACATTGGACTGGTTCACCGCCACCGCTCCATAACGTTCCAGCAGCACCGGCGCCATTGCATTCTCGGCTTCCTTCACAAAAATCATCTTGTTCTCTGAAGCCATGTCCACGCGAACAAAATCTCCCAGCTTCACCTGTCCCGTCGCCACTAAATTCGCCAGCGGAAAAACTAAATTCCGCTCAATCGCCCGCTTCAAATGCCGCGCTCCATACCGCGGATCTGTTCCTTCTTTCAGCAAATACTCCTTAACCGCCGCCGTGCAGTTGAAGACGAACTGGTTCGTTCCCGCCGCCATCAGCACGCGCTGTTGCACCATGCCGAGTTCAATGTCCAGAATCTGCGCCAGGTGCTCATCGCGCAGCGTCTTAAAGACCACCGTCTTATCGATCCGGTTCATGAACTCCGGCGTAAACTTGCGCCGCGCTGCTTCCACCGCCGTCCGCTGAATCTTGCTGTCGAACGACTCGTCCACCTCAAACACTTTCGGCGCAAATCCAAATCCGCCATCCACCAGCGACGTCATCTCGCCCGCGCCCAAATTCGACGTCATGATGATGATGCACTGCGACAAATCCACTCGCCGATTATCGCCCAAGGTCAGCGTCGCCTTGTCCAAAATCCCCAACAGCAGCTGCCACAACGAATCCGACGCCTTCTCGATTTCGTCGAACAATAAAATCGAGAGCTTCAGCTTCTCCGTATACCACTGGTTCAACGCTTCCTGCGTCAGCAGCGGATGCGTCTCCCGATGTCCCAAATATCCCGGAGGCGAGCCAATCAATTTCGCAATCTCATGCGAATGCTGAAACTCCGCGCAATCAATCTTGATGCAGGCCCGCGCGTCCCCAAACAACGCCTCGGCCATCGCCTCGACCACCCGCGTCTTTCCCGATCCCGTTGGCCCCAGAAACAAAAGATTTCCCACCGGACGTCCGGGCGCATTCAACCCCGCCAGAAACATCTGATAAATTTCGACGACCTTTTCGACCGCCGCGTCCTGCCCCACAATGCGGCGGCGCAGCGCGCCATCAAACTCTCCTGCATCGTTGCTGCGACGGTTCGGATCGAGCACTGTTGCCAGATTCGTTCTCATAAGATCGTTGCCCGGCGCGCCGGACATTTTCCCTTTCGAGGCCGTTCTCTTCGGCTCTTTTCTAATAATTCTGGTCTAGTAATTCTGACCGTTGTGGGCTTCTTTCCCTACCCCGTTTGCCCCGCTCCCCGGCGGCGCCTAAATCAGTTTCCCGGACAGCGCATCCGGTTGCCAATAGAATAAGCAACCCGCTGGCCATGCCTCCATCCCGATCCCGAAACGAGCCAACTCCAGCAGCCTCAATACTTACCGCCATCTCAACACCGATCATCAAAACCGAATCCTCCCGTCCCGACCACCAAAGAGAAATACTTTGCACCATCGCGGAAAGGAACCGCACCACAAATCTTTGGAGTAGAGATGACGGCCGCCGCAGCCTGCCCTGAGCGGAGTCGAAGGGGCCGTCCAAGCGAGCAAAGCGAGCGCCCCCAGGCAAAGCCCGTCCAAGATTCCCACCGGCCGCAGAGCACGATACTCGGTACTCGGTACTCGNNACTCGCAACTCGCGACTCGGTACCCACACCCCCTCCAACGTCGTACTCCACACGTAACTAGAAAGTCTTACAACTCGCCTCTACTATGCAGGAAGTTTTGCGGAGGATCGCTTGCGTCTTTCGTCGGTTCGCATCGTCACTGGGATTTCCTGCGCCTTATTCGCCGCCGCCGCATGGCAGGTCGGCTCTCATTCTTCCAACGATTTCACCGCCGAAGCCCAAACGCTTCACTCCTCCGCCGCGACAGCCGCACAACTTCATCCCGTCAGCGCGTCCATCCCCGTTACGACCAAGCCCGTTTCCATCCCCGCCCCCGGCACGGAAATATACACCGCCAAGCGCGGCGAAGCCATTCAAACTATTGCTCGCCGATATCTCGGCCGCACTTCCTACTTAACCTCCTCTGAACTCGCCGACGCCATCCGCCACAGCAACAACGATCGCACCGCCAACATTCTCAAAGCCAACGAAAATATCATCATCCCCGGAATCCTCGCCGCTCCCATCACCGAGAAGACCATCCCCGTTCCCAAAGATTTCGAAGTCCGCGCCATCTACCTGACCGGCATCATGGCCGCCAGCGACCACGGACTCCGCATCATCCGCCACTGGCGCGAAGTCGGCGGCAACGCCGTCGTCTTCGACATCAAAGACTCCGACGGCAGCGTCAACATTCCCTTCGAGCATCCGCTGCTCGGCCAGCATCAGGTCTACATTCACGACGTCCCCAAGCTGGTCCGCTTCCTGCACCAGCAAAACATGCACGCCATCGCCCGAATCGCCATCTTCCGCGACGAGCGCCTGGTCAAGGAGCACCCCGAACTAGCCGTCCAGTCCCGCAAGAACCACCAAGCCTGGCGCGAAAACGGCAAGCTGGTCTGGACCGATCCCAGCCAGCCCAAAGTGCAGGACTATAACATCGCCCTGGCCAAACACGTAGCCCAGCTCGGCGCCGACGAAATCCAGTTCGACTACGTAAGATTCCCCGCCGAAGGCGACCAAAAAGACGCGAGCTTCGCCTACCAATCCGGCCAACCGGAAGCGACTCAACCGGAACCGAAGCAAGACTCAACTGGCAATGAGACCAGCGCCAACGGCGCAAGTGGCAATGATGGGAGTGGCAACGACTCATGTGGTGACGGCCGCCTCGGCCGTCCCGCCGAAGCGAAGCAAGGCGGACCGGGCACAACTGCCAAAGCCGCCGTGCCCTCTCCGAAAAGCCCTGCAGAGCCTGCCCTGAGCGAGCGAAGCGCGCCGAAGGGGGCGATCGAAAATAGCCCGGCGCTTCAGCGCCGGGTAGCACCGAAAAGCGGGAACAAGTCCCGTAGGGACGACCGAACCGCCGCCTGCCGCGTCCCTCGCGGCCCGCAACGCTCCGACGTCATCACGGCCTTCCTGAAAAAGGCCTACGCTGAACTGCATCCCACCGGCGTACTGCTGAGCCTCGACGTCTTCGGCGTGATGGCCTGGCAACGCCAGGTCGATCTCTCCCACACCGGGCAGGACATCGTCGGCATGGCCCACTACTGCGACGTGCTCAGCCCCATGATCTATCCCTCGCACTTCTTCGGCATGGACAACATCCCGCACCCCGGCGACGAACCCGCCCACTTCATCGGCGAATCCATGGACCGCTTCGAACTCATCACAAAAGGCAGCGGCGTGGTCATCCGCCCCTGGCTGCAAGCCTTCCACTGGCGCACCAAGACCTACTCGCCCGAATACATTAAAGTTCAGGTGGAGACCGCCAGAAGTAAAGGTGGAATCGGATTCTTGTTCTGGAACGCGGCCAACGACTACTCGAAGCCCTACGAAGCCATGCCCGAAATGAAGTCGGCCAACGCCGCCTCCAAACAAAATCCCAAATACTTCCGCGGCGACGAACTCGCCACCACCACCACGCAAGCCGCCCTACTCCCGGCCAACTGAAACAGGTTGAGCTAGCTGCCTTTTGGGAGCTGGATTTTTTTCTTTTCTGGCGGGAGACCGGCGCGGGCTTGGGGTTTGCGTTCGGTGGGGACGGGGTCGGCGGAGTGCAGCATTATCGAGGCCAGGGTTGGGTAGGGCAGCGGTTTGGGATTGAGTTCGACTGCGGGTTCGGGGACCGGTGGCATTGCCGGCTGGGGTGGGGCGGGATAGGTTGGGACTTCGCGAACCATTTCGTTTTTGCTCTGGTCGAAGCGGACGCGACGGACATTTTTCACGGCGATGTGAAGGGCGCGGAGCATGAGCTCGGCGCGTTTGAGATCGATGGTGTTGCGGGCAAGGGCGTTGATGACTTCCATGAGGCTGGCCTGGATGGCCTCGTCATTTTCGATCAGGGCGATGGGGTGAAGGCGGGCGTTGGGCGGAGTGGGAACGCCGCGCACCATGCGCTGATGGAAGTAGCAGAACTGTTCGCCGCGAAGAGCGGGAGAGCCGCAGCGGACTCCGGTGACTTTGATGTGGGTGCAGACTTTGACGCTGGATTGAACTGGCATATTGGTCCCTTCGCGATTGGTCATATCGACAATTTTTTGGTAGTTGCGAGCTAAGATCTTGGCTTCATTGGAGTTAGGGGCGGAGGATATGACGACATCCGCGTATAATCTGGGAAAATAAGGACTTGCCAGTAAAATATTGCGAACATTGGACTTAATGCTGGCGGCGATCTGCGCCAGCTCTGTGGTCTGCGATGGCGAGGCCGATTTCCTGGCCTCGACCGACGGAGATGTTGGTTTGGGCTTGCGGGTCTTGCTGGCAGCAGCGCCGTTTTTGGCTGGTTTCTTGTGCACGACTCCAAATTGGCACGTTTAGAATTTTGAGTAAAGGTTGCTCGTCACATAGTGGGCTGTGGAAGGCTGTGGAAAAAGGCTGGGACCGATTTCGTATTATGGACGCCTCACCATTAACTCTATTGGCTTACCCGCAGGGCACAGACAAGGTTCCGACTAACTGGCCCTTTTGGGCCCGAACCTGAATGATCTGCCCGTCCGCCGCATGGGCCGCTAAGGTGAAGTTTCCCATCGTGTCTGTCAGGGCTTCGTCCGGATAGCCCACGATTGAGACCTGCGCGCCGCCGACCGATCTATAACGATCATCTACTACGACGCCGCGCACTGTCGCCGAGGTGTCCGCTGTTAGTTGGATCGTCATTGTGGGGTAGTAGTCTTGACCGAGGACGAGGCTGGACTTCCCGGACAAAAACGCGTTCGGAACTGAGGCAAACAGAATCACCTTTCCGTCGGCCGGCCGTACCGGCGGAGGGATATCGAGCTCCCAGCCGCCCTGAATCTTTTTTGCTTCGCCGCCGCTAGATGAGGTCAAGTGCGCCTCGTCGGTTGGCTGTTTCTCCACCCCGAGAACAAAAACTCGAACAATGTATAAATTTCTCGTTTGCAGGTAGGTGGACGAGGCCAAGGGAGCGAGGCCAATGATCATGATCACAAGACCAATTGTTACGATTAGGGCGACGGTGGGCCACGTGGCACCTGACCGTCTTTTCTTGAGCGCTATGCTGAGCAGGTAGGCGACAAGGACAAGCGCGACCGCCGCTGCGGGTGTGGGGTGCTCGATGTGGCTCGCAAATTCGAGCGCTTTATCCCACACGGTTCACCTCTCCGTCCTCTGCGCAAAACCTTTCTGGGTGAATGTCTCCAAGGTGGTTTTGATTTGCTTCGTCATAGGGTTGTCGGGGCCTAGCGCCCGTTCGTCGATGGCCAAAGCGCGCCGCAGTAGCGGCTCGGCGTCCGCATAATGTTTCTCCGCCTGGAACAGCGCGGCGAGGTTATATAGCACTTGCGCGGTAGCGGGATGATCGGGCCCCGCGGTCTTCTCCCTGACGGCTAAGGCTTCTTGGTAGAGCGGTTCGGCATCTGCGTAGTGCCCCTCGCCCTTCAGCACCAATGCAAGGTTGTTCAGCGCTGTGGCTGTTTTCGGATGATCCGGTCCTAGCGACTTCTCTACGCTGGCGAGGGATTGGCGGAAGAGCGGGTCCGCAGCTGCGTAGTTGCCCATTGCGTTAAGTAATAATGCTAGATTGTTCATTCCTTCGGCGGTGTCGGGATGGTCGGGGCCAAATACGTTTTGCCTTATGGAGAGCGCGCGCCGGAAAAGCGGCTCCGCGTCCGCATAGTTCCCCTTGGCCTGAAGCAAGCTGGCTAGATTGCTTAAGGCAGAGGCGGTATTTGGATGGTCCGGTCCCAGGGACTTCTCCTCGATTGCCAGCGCTCGTCGCAAAAGCAGCTCTGCTCTTCCGTATTCGCCTTTTTCCTCAAGTAGCACGGCTAGATTGTTGAGGCAGGTTGCAACGTTGGGATGATCGGATCCCCGTGCTTTTTCGCTGATGGCGAGTGCACCTTCGAAAAGCGGCTCCGCGTCGCGATAGTCGCCCTCGGACTGGAGTAACTGACCGAGGTTATTCATGCTTGCGGCCACCTGAGGATGGTCCTTTCCGAAGGCTCCCACGTTGATCTCGAGCGCCCGACGAAGAAGTTTCTCAGCGCCGCGATAGTCGAGTCTGTCCTGAAGCACTTCGCCGAGGCTCTCGAAGGCAGTCGCCAATTCAGGAGAATTCGGACCATAGGCTTCTTCGTCGATTTGCAGCGCTCTGCGAAGGAATGATTCTGCGCCCGCGTAGTCCCCCTTGTTCCAAAGCAGTTCGCCGAGATTCTTTAGATCGTTCGCCACGAGTGGATTGCCACGGCCCAAGTTGCTTTCGTCAATCTGTAGGGCCCGCTGTAGCGGCGGCTCCGCATCTGCGTAGGCTCCTGCATCTGTCAGGCTAACGCCGAGGTTGCAAAGGACTACCGGGTCATTCGGCCTGAGCTGCAGAAGGCGCTGATATGCTCGGGCTGATTCGCGATATTTGCCTTCAGCGTACAACGATTGACCAAGAAACGAAGCTGCATCAGCAACGGCCTTTTGGTCCATCGCGAGCATCGCTTCGCGTCTCTGCAAGGATTCTCCTAGCCGCATTGAAGCTGTTGGATAGTTTCTCTGATAGAGCGCGGCAAGTCCTGCCTCGTACGGATCGGTCGTCTTCTCCCCCCACGCTCGGATCGCTGCGTCCAGGTCGCTAGGGGACAGGCCGTACAGTCTGGCGACTGCGTCGAGGTGCTCTCGCGTATCTTCTTGGGGTGGCTGCCTGCTTGTCATTTTTGGGGCGTTTGCCTTGTTGATTTGCTCCGCGGCGGCTACCAGCACCGTGCCGCTTTCAAGTGCGGCACGGTCGCCGCGCTGCACTACGACCACCTCAACGTAATTTTCGGATTCGTTCTCGAATGGGGGAACGACGGCCCTGTAGTCCCAAGGGGATACCATCGCGAAGTCTTTGCCCGGTGGCGATTTTAGAATCTGTAGCGAGACCCAACTTTTTTCTTTGGACTGTTTTGCCAGCGGAATTCGCGCCTTCCCATCGTCCCCGGTGATCGATGAGCCGCCGTCCCCCTCGACTCCAATCTGCACACCAGCGATCGGCCGTCGCTGTACGTCTCTTAAGTGCACGACTAATATTCCTGATTCTCCCCACGCCGCAATGTTGGCTGTGAGGAGCATTCCGAGGAGCACCGCCATACGAAATTGAATTAGCTGGCGCATACGAAAGCCGCGGCCCGAGTGGGACTTCTCTTGCGTTCTGATTCCTTTTTACGCTTGCCTTGGAGCGAATGCCAAGCGCTTTTGTGGCTCGAGGGGAAGCGGGAGTGCGGGTAGGGATCGATCCCCTTCGGCTTCGCTTCGACTGCGTATGCCGATCGCTTCGCGGATCGGCTTACTTCGCTCAGGATGACAGGGCTTAAAACGCTGCGGCCCGATGAAGCTGGGCCGCTGGACAGCCCCTTCGGCTTCGCTCAGGGCAAGCTTGGGGGGCTGTCCCCACATGAGTCGTCCGCCGGACAGCGCCTTCGGCTCCGCTCAGGGCGGGCTTGTGTGGCTGTGATCACAGAGTCGAAATGGCCGTCGGATATAATTGATGGCGGAGTGGCGTTCTTCTTCGACGCAATTCTTAAGGAGTTTTTATGGCGATTCAGAAGACCGACAAGATCTGGCATAACGGGAAGTTGATTAACTGGGACGACGCGACCATCCATGTGATGGCGCACGTGGTTCACTACGGGTCTTCGGTGTTTGAGGGCATTCGCTGCTACGACCTGCCCAGCGGGCCGGCGATTTTTCGCGCCGACGATCACATGCAGCGGCTGCTGAATTCAGCCAAGGTTTATCGCATTGACGTGGACTACACGCGCGAGCAACTGGTGAAGGCGATGGTCGACATGGTCGGGCACAATGGCGCGTGGCCCAGCTACATTCGCCCGATTGTGCTGCGCGGATATGGCGAGGCGGGGGTGAATCCGTTTAACTCGCCGACCGAGGTTTACATCATCAATTACCCGTGGGGAAAATATTTGAGCGGCGAGGGTGAAGGCTGCGATGTGTGCGTCTCGTCGTGGACGCGGCTGGCGCCGAACACGCTGCCGGCCATGGCCAAGGCGGGCGCGAATTATATGAACTCGCAGCTCATCAAGATGGAAGCGATTGTCAACGGATATGTGGAAGGGATTGCGCTGGATGCGGCGGGATTTGTGAGCGAGGGCTCGGGCGAGAACGTATTTCTGGTGCACAACGATAAGCTGATCACCGCGCCGCTGGGCAGTTCGGTGCTGCCGGGGATCACGCGCGACTCGGTGCTGCAGATTGCGCGCGACTTGAGCATCCCGGTAGTGGAGCAGATGATTCCGCGGGAGATGCTCTACATCGCCGATGAAGCGTTCTTTACCGGCACGGCGGCGGAGGTGACGGCGATTCGCTCGGTCGACAAAATTCCAGTGGGCAAGGGCGGAGTGGGGCCGATTACGAAGGCGCTGCAGAAAGAGTTTTACGCCATTGTGCGCGGAGAAAAAAGCGATCGCCACGGCTGGCTGACGGCGGTCCCGGTGCGGACGAAAGCGGGCAGCAAGCAGCCGGTGGGCGTATAATTCCGGCTGGTTTGAAGTTGCAGTTTGAGGAAGTGAAGCTGAGGAAGTGAAGCTTCTATCAGTTCAGCTCTTACGAAGTGAAGAGGGCGCGTCTTACGTCCTCTCCGTCCCTTCAAGCAATCAACGAAGTTCCCTCATCGAAGGAGGATTCCATGCCCCAGCCAACAGCTCCTACTCCTGAATTTGCCCTGGGCCTGCGAGCGGTGATGCTCGACGGCTTCAAGCGCGAAAGCGAAATCACACATAAAGTAATTGCCGCGGTGCCGGATGAGAAATCCACTTACCGGCCCGATCCGAATGCGCGCACGGCGCAGGACCTGGCGTGGCACATCGCTGCATCGGACGTGCATTTTATCGAGAGCATCGCCAACCTGAAATTTGAGATGGGCGGCGGCCCGAAGGACAAGCCGAAGACGATTGCCGAAGTGCTGGCTTTTTACGACGAGCGTGTCCCGGCCGGCATTGCCCGGGTAGAGGCTCTGACAGGCGAGCAACTGCTCACGCCCCTGCCGTTCGCCGTGTTCAACATGCCGGCGGTTTTCTATCTGGCATTCCTCAACAACCACAGCATCCATCATCGCGCCCAGCTGGCGACTTATCTGCGGCCGATGGGAGCGAAGGTGCCGGCGATTTATGGCGGCAGCTACGATGAGCCATTCAAGATGCCGGAACTGGCGGAGACCGCAGCATAGTTATTCGTGCAGAAAGAAACGGCAAGCCGCCCAGGCACGGGCGGCTTTTTTATTTCCTTCGGCTATCGAGGCTTAACGGGCCGGAACCGAATTGCGAGATCAGCAGGGCGCCGCCCAGCATCGATACGTTCTTCATGAACATGATCACTTGAATCTGGTGCATCATAGGGTCGGAGACGGCCCAGAAGTTGTGCATCATGGGAGTGACTCCGACCAGAAACAAGGCGATGAGCCACGCCCCGATCCTGGCGTGGTAGCCGAGCAAAATCGATAGTCCGCCGAGAATCGCGAGCACGCCCGAAAACGGAACTGCGATGGAAGCCAGCGGCACACCTTGCGACGCAGCGTAACCGATCGTCTGGCTGGAGAAGTGATTTGCGCCCGCCAGTACAAAAATCAGCGCGAAAAAGAGGCGGCCCAGCAGAACTATTGGACCTGCGACGGCGGGAGCGTGGGCGAGAGATGGGGTCGACAACGTAGAGGTACTTGCCATAGGTTTCTCCTTGCGAGAATTTGATTGCTCAAGACGACTTCTGGATTCGCTAAGACGGATCGCTTATCGGGAAGCGCTCGTCGCGGCCTCGCTGGCCACTTCGCGGATCTGCGCGATAGCAGCGGCTTTGGCGATTTCCGCCTGTGGGCCTGGCTTCTGATTTTCCGCGTGAATGAAGGTCACGCCGGTCAGCCCGATGAAGGCCAAAATGTGGCGCAGATAAGGCTCCTGATAATCGAAGCGTTCGGTCGGAGTTCCGGGACGGAAGGCGCCGCCGCGCGAGGTGATGACATAGACCTTCTTGTTTTTCAGAATTCCTTGCGGTCCGGACGCGACGAATAAAACCGTTTTGCCCACGCGGACGATCTGATCGATCCATGCCTTCAAAGGAGCGGAGATGGCGAAGTTGTACATCGGCGCGCCGATGACAATCGTCTCCGCCTGGACTAATTCGTCGACCAGCGCATCGGAGAGTTGAAGAACTTTCTTTTGCTCCGGGGTCACAGCGGCTGGATTGGCGTGAATCGCCTGCGCCCATTCGTCGGAGATATGAGGAATAGCCGTGCTCGCCAAATCGCGTTCAATCACGGTTCCGTCGGGATGCTCCTGTTGCCATGCTTCCACAAAGCGGCCCGTAAGCTGGCGCGAGACCGAACTGCGGCGTGCGCTGGAGTCAATACGAAGTAATTTCATGAAATCCTCCTAAAACAATTCATTAGATGTCGCGGCGTAGCTGCTGGTTACAATAAATAACCATAGCTCTTTTTAACAGTAGGCACTTTGTAGTAACCTAGTATCAGGAAACTACTTTATGAGACGCTTCGCACAAACTCCTTCTCCGTGCGCCATTGGGGGGTTATTGGAACTTTTGACGCGGCCATGGACGCTGCATATTCTGTGGTCGTTGAGCACGAATGGGCCAATGCGTTTCGGAGTTTTGCGTAAGAACGTGAGTGGGATTTCTTCGCGCGTTCTCACGGAACGACTGCGCACGCTGGAAGAGAAAGGCTTCGTATTCCGCGATTACAAGCCCACGATTCCGCCGGCGGTGACGTATGGGATTACCGATCGCATGAAAGATATTGAGAAAGTACTGGCGCAATTGGAAGGGCTGGCGCGGAAGTGGAAGGGCGAGGGGACGCACGCGGGAACCAAGAGTGTGGGGCGCGGGGCGACGGCGGTTGTTTAGGTTCAATTGAGAATCGATTCTGTTCTCTTGACGGAATTTGTTTGTAAGCTGAGGACGACCCTCAGCGGCTAAAGCCGGCTGCTTCTTGGATGGCTTTGCGGCACGGCTGAAGCCGTGCCCTGATACGAATCGGTTCTAGTCGTGGCCTGGTACGAATCGGCTGATATGAATCGGCTTAAGCCGCGCCCTTCCCGTTTCTTAACTCCCTCCTGCTTGTGCCTTATTCGTTCCTGCGCGCAGTTTCGAGGCGGCTGAACCGGCTTGCGGTATAGTCTTAGATTTTCTATTGCTCAGCACGAATTGGCCGGTCGCCGGGAGGATGCATGTACGCACTCGCACAGGATTTGCGTTTCGCATTTCGGCAGGTTTGGAAAACGCCGGGAGTGAGCGTGATTGTCATTCTCACGCTGGCTCTTGGCATTGGCGCGACTACCGCTGTGTTCTCGTTGATCGAAGGCATTTTGCTGCGGCCGCTTCCGTTCAGCAATCCTGACCGGCTGGTGCTGGTGGGAGATCATCTCGGGAATGGACCAAATCTTCCGGTTACGGCGCGGGAGATCGTTACGTATTCGCAGGCCACTGGCGCATTCTCTTCTCTGGGCGGCTTCATCAGCCTTAGCTATGAACTTTCTGGCAGAGAGATTCCGGAAGAAATTCATGCGGCGCGATTCACGGCCGGCGTTTTTCCGACGCTGGGCGTGGCGCCGATGCTGGGGCGGATTTTCACGAAGCAGGAAGAAGACGCACATGAGCCGCTGGCGGTCATCAACTACGCTTTGTGGATCAAGCGCTACCGCCGCGATCCCGCGGTGCTTGGCAGTTCGATTGTTCTCGACCGCAGGGCTTACACGATTATGGGAGTGATGCCGCGCAATTTTCAGTTTCCACCCGAGGATGGGCAACTCGACCAGGCGCAACTGTGGGTGCCGATGGGTTTGAGCCCAGACGAACTCTCCGACGAACACGCCGGGTTTTGGGGATACCGGATCATTGGCCGGCTGAAGGATGGCGTCACTCTGGCGCAGGCAGCGCAGAATACGGATCGAGTGGCGCAGCAGATCATGCGAAATTTTCCGTCGCGCATGGCGGCGATTCATATTCGAGGAGATGTGAAATCGCTGCGCGAATATACCGTGGCCGATGTTCGCCCGCTGCTGCGAACGTTATTTTTAGCGGTAGCGATCGTGCTGCTGATTGCTTGCGTGAATGTCGCCGGCCTGTTGCTGGTGCAGGCGATCCGCAGACGGCGCGAGTATGCGGTGCGACTGGCTCTGGGAGCGCGTCCGGGAGTGATTACGCGAGAATCTATTTTCGGAGGGTTGTTGCTGAGCGCGGCGGGAGGACTGCTTGGGCTGGCATTTGCCGCGACCGCGATTCGAACGGCCTTGCACCTTTTGCCGGAGTCGATGCCACGCGTCGACTCTATTGCAATGGATGCGAGGGTTGCCATTTTCGCATTTGGTCTGGCGCTGGTGACCGGCGCTGCGTGCAGCCTGACGCCGGCTTTGGCGGTATTGCGCACCAATCTTACGGAGAATCTCAAGGAGGGTGCGCGGACAGGCACGGGTGCGTCGAGCCATAGCTGGCTGCGATCGGCGCTGGTGGTGGCTGAGATTGCGATCGCTCTGGTGCTGCTTACGGTGACGGGAGCATTCTTGCGCAGCTTTCAGAAGATGCGCGCGGTGGATCCCGGATTCCGTCCCGATCATGTTCTGGTCGCCGGCTATCAGTTGCCGCTCTATCAATATTCCACGCTGGCTGCGACCGGCTCTTTCAACCAAGAGGTGATCGATCGGCTGTCGAGTAAGCCCGGAATCGTTGCCGTCGGCATGACCAATGCGCCCCCGGCAACTGACGTGACTGCAATGGCCGCCTACACAATCGAGGGGGCGTCGGCAGAAAATTGGAAGCTGAAGTTCGCGGCGTTCGCCATGATTTATGGCGACTATTTCCGCGCCATGGATATCGCGCTGATCGATGGCCGGTATTTCACGGTGGACGATCGAGCCGATTCGCAACTGGTGGTGATAGTCAATCAATCGATGGCGAAAGATTGCTGGCCCGGCGAGAGCGCCATTGGGAAGAGGATGCACGTGGGCAATCCGAAAAAGGGACTGCCCTGGGCGACGGTGGTGGGAGTGGTGGCCGATACGAAGATGGGTGCGCCGGACGAACCCAGCAACGATCAGTGGTATGGGCCAGCGCAGCAGCCGGCGACACTCTATGGCTCTGATTTTTCTGGAAAGCTTACGGAACCTGTGCGCGGGTTCATTACGTTGCGTTCGGCTCTGCCTCCGGAGCAGATTACGCGGACGCTGCGCGCGGCTGTTGCCGGAGTCGATCCGCTACTGGCTCTGGAGCAGGTCGAGCCGATGAGCGCTGTTGTTTCAAACGTGGAAGCGCCGCGGCGTTTCAACACCGACCTGATCACCGCGTTTGCCGTGGGGGCTTTGTTGCTCGCGGTTACGGGGATTTATGCGGTGGTGGCATTTTCGGTTTCGCTGCGCACGCAGGAGATTGCGGTACGCATGGCGCTGGGATCGCAGCAGGCGGGCATCGCGCGGCTGGTGCTGATTTCGAGTGCGAAACTTGGGCTGCTTGGGTGTGGGATTGGCGTACTGGGTTCGCTGGCGGTGTCGCGGCTGGTGAGCTCGTTCCTGTTTGGGGTGAGTGCGACGGATCCGCTGATTTATGCGGCGGGGGTGGGGATCATGATGATGCTGGCGTTGCTCGCGTCGGCAGTGCCGGCGCGGCGCGCGGCGGCGGCGGATCCAATGGATGCGTTGCGGTCAATTTAAGGCAAGTGGTTAAGGTGTTCGGGAACGGACACGGGATTACGTTTTCGGACAGGAGCGGATGCACGGAACCTGGCGCGATTTCCTAAGCTGAATCTTTTCAGCGTCGGGCCGGGGCGAGGGATTGGCATTTCGAATGTAGACGAGGCGGCAGGGGTCGAGCTGCGCTCGTTCATCCGGTTAGCGGCTGTCCCCACATTCAGAACTCTTTTCGAGGGTGGCTCTTCTTACATTTAAACCTCTTGTCTTTAAATCTCTTGTCGGGCGGAAGTTAATATGCGAACTCTGGCAGGGAATCTACGTTACAGCTGGCGGATGTTGCGCAAGAATCCGGGATTGACGGCGGCAGTAATTGCGACGCTGATGCTTGGCGTGGGTGCCACGACGGCTATCTATACCGTGGTGTATGCGGTGTTGCTCGCGCCGTTGCCTTATCCGCATCCGGAACAGCTGATGATGGTTTGGTCGAAGGTGAATGGGCACGACAATGGTCTCTCGGCCGGAGACTTTCTCGACTGGAAGGAGCAGAACAGGACGTTCCAGCAACTGGCGGCCTTCACCGGCGGCAGTTTTAATCTGGCCACGCAGGACGAGCCCGAGCAGATTGACGGCATGCGCGCTTCGCCGGGGTGGTTCAACATGCAGGGAATTCCGTTCCTGATGGGACGCGACTTACTTCCCGAGGAAGGTGTGCCGGGCAAGGACCGCGAAGTCATTTTGACGTACAAACTGTGGAACCGGCTGGGCGCGAATCGCGGCATTGTCGGAGAAGCGTTGCGCATCAATGATGAACCGTACACGGTGGTGGGAGTACTCGCACCGGGAATCGGAGACCGGTTTAATTTTCAGTTGGCGGCTCCGCTGGCGTTCCGGCCGGAACAGATTAATCACGATTATCACTGGCTGCTGGCGATGGGCCGACTGAAAGATGGGGTCACGCGGCAACAGCGGCAGGCGGATATGGAAGCGGTGACGGCGCACATTGCGGCGGCGTATCCGAGCTCTAATAAAGGGTGGGGCGCGTCGGTGGAACCGCTGCAAAATGATTTTCTGCCTCCCGAACGCATTCGCAACTTGTGGCTGCTGCTGGGCGCGGTGGGATTTGTGCTGGTGATCGCGTGCGTGAACATTGCGAACCTGCTGCTGGCAAAGGGAGCGGCGCGGCTGAGAGAAATTGCGGTGCGTTGTTCGGTGGGAGCGAATCGCCGGCAGATTTTCGCGCAGTTCTTGACGGAGAGCGTGGTGCTGGCGCTGATTAGCGGCGGACTTGGAATCGTACTCGGCGTCGGGCTGCTGCACGCGGTTCTAAGTATTGTGCCGGAGGGAATTTTGCCGTCGGAAGCGAACTTTCATCTCGACATTCATGTTCTGGTGGCGGCGCTGGCGGCGACTACTTTGGCTGGATTGCTGTTTGGCTGCGCCCCGGCGTGGTATGCGTCGCGGGTTGATCCGGGAGAATCGCTGAAAGAAGGCGGGCGCACGTCGACGGGGACGGGCAGTCACAAACTGCGGCGGGGCTTGATCACGGGAGAGTTTGCGCTGGCGCTGTCGCTGTTGGCGGGTGCGGGGCTTGCGATTCACAGCTTTTGGAATTTGACGCGCATCGATCTGGGAGTGCGCACTGATCATGTGCTGGTTTTCGGGCTGAATCATCCACAGGAACGATTCAAGAATCCTGAAGAAATGAATTCCTACAATCAACAGATGTTGAATGTGCTGCGCGCGGTGCCGGGTGTGGCCGATGCTGCCATGCTGACAGGGTCGCCGCTGCGCGGAACGAGCGATGGGATGTCCTTCTCTGTGGTCGGCGGGGCGGCGTATGCAGATCCATCGCAGCGGCCGAATACGAATTTTCAATCGGTTTCGCCCGACTACTACAGGACCTTTGGCGTAGGGGTGATTCAGGGCCGCACTTTTACCGATCAGGACTCGGCCACGAGCGTGCGCGTGGCCATGGTGAACGAGGAATTTGCCACGCGTTATCTGAAGGGATTGGATCCCCTGCAGCAGCGGCTGTCGATTGAGCAGATCATACCGGGGCTTCCGAAGCTGGGGCCCGCGGTCGAGTGGCAGATTGTCGGAGTCTTTCACAACGTTCGATATGGAGATTTTCGGGACGCTTATCCGGAGGTGGATGTGCCGTTTGTGCAATCGCCCGCTCCGGGTGTGTCCGTGGGCGTTCGCACAGCCGAAGATCCGGGGATGATGAGCAAGACAATTGCGGCAGCAGTGCATTCGATAGATCCGCAGATTGCGCTGAACCGCCCGCGGACTCTGGACCAGGTGAAAGAGGAATCGCTCGGTGAAGACCGATACACAATGGTGCTGTTCGCCAGCTTCGCGGTGGTTGCGTTACTGCTGGCGGCGGTGGGCATTTACGGGTTGATGGCGTTTGCGGTTGCGCAGCGGACCAACGAGATTGGCCTGCGGCTGGCGTTGGGCGCGACCCGGTTGCATGTGGTTTGGATGATTCTGCGAGAGGCGTCGCTGCTGGCGGGGATTGGGCTGGGCATTGGCCTTGCGGGCGCTGCGGTGGTGGGACGCACGATGCACAGCACTCTGTACGGAGTCGGAGCGATGGATTTCTCGGTGATCGTATCCGTGGGCGTGATTCTGTTTCTCACGGCTTTATTTGCGTCGTACTTGCCGGCGCGGCGAGCGGCGAGGATCGATCCCATGAAGGCCTTGCGCATGGATTGAGGAATCATTTCATGATCAGCAGAAAGATTCCTGAGGGGCTAAAGCCCGAGTCATTTGCGCCTCCAGCGGCACGGCTGAAGCCATGCCCTTCCCATGCGGGAAGTGTCTCAAAACCATTTCCATTCGAGTCGACATTCTGCGATTTGACGGCTTGGACATTCTGCGATTTGAAAAAAGGTGATGGCCATGGCTTTTCATGAGCTGCGGGTTGCTGTCCGCCATTTATTAAAGTCTCCCGGCTTTACGGCCACAGCGGTGCTAATGCTGGCGCTGGGAATCGGGGCCACAACCGCGATCTTCTTCCGTGGTCGAAGGAGTGCTGTTGCGCCCGCTGCCATTTCCGCATCCCGAGCGGCTGATGCAGCTCTCAGACATTCTGCAAGGCGCCGACGTGGGAGGAAATGGAGAGGCCGGAGTTACGGCTCCAGACATTCAGGCTTACACGCGCGACACGCACAGCTTCGAGAGTCTCGGCGGGTATACACCAACAGGTTATGAACTCTCCGGCATTGGCGAACCGGCGCAGGTGAATGCGGCCCGGCTCTCGGGAGGGGTACTTCCGACTCTCGGAGTTGCACCTCTCATGGGCCGATTTTTCACCCCACAGGAAGATGACCAAAAGGAGCAAGTAGCGTTAGTCAGTTATTCACTTTGGCAAAGCCGCCTGCACGGCGATGCGCACGTGCTGGGAACCAAGATTCTGCTGGATCGCAAGCCTTATGAAGTGATCGGCGTGATGCCCCGCAACTTTGAATTCCCGCTGGTGCCGGGACATCTGAACAGCGTTGAGTTATGGGTACCGATGAGCTTCACCCAGCAAGAACTGACGACCGGAGCGGCTTCGTGGAACTTCAACATAGTGGGACGGCTCAAGCCGGGCATTACACCGGCACAGGCGGAGAGCGATGCCAACCGCGTGGCTCAGGAGACGATGCGCAACTACCCTGCCTTCATGTCGAGCCTGCACATACGCCCAGTGGTGCGCTCGCTGCATGAAGAGACCGTGGAGCAGGCTCGTCAATTGGTGCGGACGTTGTTTCTGGCCATTGTCGTCGTGTTGCTGATCGCCTGCGCCAATCTGGCTGGGCTGCTGCTGGTACGCGCCATCCGGCGGCGGCGCGAAATTGCAGTGCGCCTGGCGCTGGGAGCGCGTGCCGGGGTGCTGCTGCGTCAAGCAATCCTGGAGAGCCTGGTGTTGAGCGTAACCGGAGGCGTTGTCGGTCTGATTATGGCTGCGATGGCATTGCGGGTGGGCGTAAGTCGGTTGCCCGAAACATTGCCGCGGATTGACGAGATCGGACTGGATTGGCAGGTCGTGTTATTCGCGATTTTGCTGGCGGTGGGGACAGGATTGCTTTGCGGACTCGCGCCGGCATTTGCCGCGATACGAACCAGCGTAAATGAAACTCTGAAGGAGGGTGGACGCACCGGCTCGGCGGGCAGCGGACACGCGCGGTTGCGCTCGGTATTGGTGGTTGGCGAAATTGCAGTCGCATTGGTGTTGTTGGTTGCGTCCGGTTTGCTGCTGCGGAGTTTTGAGAAGATGCGCGCAGTCGATCTCGGATTCCACCCGGATCATGTTCTGACGGCCTCCTACTCGCTGCCCCAGAAACAGTACCTAAGCCAAGCGTCGGTGGACGAATTCAATGACGAGTTGATTCGCCGCATTCAGCAGCTTCCCGGGGTGAAGTCCGTAGGGCTGACGTCGTTTCTGCCGGCTTCGGGCAACAACAGCAACAGCACGTTTATCGCGGAAGGCTACGTGCCCCCCAAGGGAGCCAATATGAACCTTGCCACACCGATTCAGTTGCAGGGCGATTATCTGCAGGCGATGGGAATTGCATTGCAGGGCGGCCGCTTCTTCACGCCAGAGGACAAAGCGAACACGCAACTGCTCGTTATCGTTAATCATAAGCTCGCCGATCATTATTGGCCTGGTTTGGATCCTATTGGGAAGCGCCTGCGCATGGGGATGCAGGAGACGCAGACGCCGTGGATGACCATTGTTGGAGAGGTCGCCGACGTGAAGGAAGGTTCGCCCGACGCCCCCGATAAGGAACAGTGGTATCAGCCGATTGAACAGGTCGAAAAATCCATAGGCGCCCTCGCTTCGCCCACGGATCTGAACGGCAACGGAGGTTACATCACCGTTCGGACGGCGATGGAGCCTGAACAGATGGAGAATGTTCTCCGCGCTACGGTTCGTTCGATTGATCCTCAATTGCCACTGGCTCAAGTGCAAAGCATGGCGCACGCGGTCTCCGATAGCGAAGCTCCGCGACGCTTCAACACTGCGCTTATCTCCGCCTTTGGCATCGCGGCAGTGCTGCTGGCGGCGCTCGGTATCTACAGCGTTATCGCATTCTCCGCCGCTCTGCGCGTGCAAGAGATGGCCATTCGCATGGCATTGGGCTCACAACGATCGAGAATTCTTGGTCTGGTCTTTACTTCAGCCGCGAAGCTGGCGATCGCAGGATGCATTCTGGGACTGCTGGGCGCCGCGGCCGCTTCACAGCTGTTGCACTCGTTTCTATTCGGTGTAAGCCCGTTCGATCCCCTGGTGCTTTTGCTGGCTGCAGTGTTTGTATTGATGTTGTCATTGCTGGCTGCGTATCTACCTGCGCGGCGGGCGGCCTCGATCAATCCCATGAAGGCTCTGCGGACGGATTGAGTGCAGTTGGCGGAAGTCAGTTCTCAGTTCTCAGTTCTCGGTTCTCAGTTCTCAGTTCTCAGNNTCAGTTCTCAGTTCTCAGTTCGCTTTTGAAGACATATTTCGGGGCGCATCCCGTGGGCAAGCGATCTCGGGCAAACTTTAGGGCGTGTCCGATCTCCTGTGGCAGGTCATTACTTCAGTCATCTTGGGGAAGGTGACGATTCCGGCGATCATGCTGGAGCGAGTGCTGCTACGAAATTCCCAGGGGAAAAGTCCGCATGAATATCGATGACCTGCTTCGGATTGCGACGGAACGGCGAGCCTCCGATTTGCATTTGAAGGTAGGAAACTATCCGCACCTGCGCATTGACGGCGAGCTGGTGCCACTGACCGATCAGCCGCGCATCAGCGCCGAAGATATGTTGAACATGGCGTTCAGTATGATGTCGGCGCGGCAAAAACAAAAATTCAAAGAAACCACGGAAATCGATATGGCGTACGGCGTTGCCGGCCTGGGACGATTTCGTGTGAATATTTTCCAGCAGCGCGGGAATGTGGGGCTGGTGCTGCGCGTCATTCCAACCAAGATTCGAGCGCTCGATGAACTGTTCCTGCCGAAGGTCGTGGAACAGATCTGCGACATGCCGCGCGGGCTGGTGCTGGTGACGGGAGTTACCGGTTCGGGTAAATCGACCACGCTGGCGGCGATGGTGGATCGCGTGAACTCCTCGCGCGCGGAACATATCGTTACCATCGAAGATCCGATCGAATTCCTGCATCGCGATAAAAAAGGTTACGTCAATCAGCGCGAGATTGGCGTGGATACGCCATCGTTTGGCGCAGCGCTGCGCGCATCTCTGCGTCAGGATCCGGACGTGATTCTGGTGGGCGAAATGCGTGACCTGGAAACGATTTCAACGGCGCTGCACGCGGCGGAAACCGGCCATATGGTGTTCTCGACGCTGCACACGCTGGACGCGGTCGAAACCGTTAACCGCGTGATTTCAATTTTTCCCCCGCCGGAGCAAAAGCAGATTCGCATGCAGCTTGCTGCCGTGTTGCGGGCGATCATCAGCCAGCGCCTGGTACGACGCTGCGATGCCGATGGACGCGTGCCGGCAGTGGAAGTGATGATCAATACCGCATACATTCGCGAATGCGTGCTGGTGCCGGAAAAGACGCGGTCGATTCGCGACGCGATTGCCGCGGGCACTTCGCAGTATGGCATGCAGACGTTCGATCAATCGCTATGGGATTTGTTCCAGGCTGGCCTGGTGAATTACGAAACCGCGCTGGAGAATGCTTCGAACGCGGACGACTTCAAGCTGCGCATGCAGGGCATTGCTTCGACCGCAGATATTTCGCGGCAGTCGATGCAGTCGGCGGGTTTTGGGGGACGGTAAGCTGGGCTTTCGGTGAGTTGCCTTTTTGAATGGGCGCGCGCACGCGCGCCCTTTTTTGCGATGTTTTTTCGCGATGTCGGCGCCTCGCGGGTTTCACTGCTGAGTCACGGTTCCGAATTGTGCGAAGGTGACGAAGTGTCCTGCCGGATCCTTAACAATGATTTCTTTTGCCCCGTAAAAGGTGGTCCGCACCGGCATCACGACTTCGGCGCCCTTGACAGCAGCAATGGTTTCGTCCAGGTTGTCGACTTCAACGTAGAGAAATGTCGGGCCTTTGCGGATCACCTTTGAGAGCGCGCTGACATCTTTGTCAGCGCTGGCGTAGGTTTGGTACATCAGCTCGACGTTTCCTTTTTGCAGCATGGCGAAGGCCAGCCGGTTGCCGTCGGGGACTTCGGCAGTCTTCTGAAAGCCGAGCTGTTCTACCCAGAACTTCACGCACGGTTCTACCTCTTCTGCAAAAAGTACGGGAGTGATTTTCTTAACGCTCATAGTTTTCGTCCTTTCTTCTGCCTTTGGCCGCTCCGAGGGATGGTAAGCAGTGCCAGCAGGAGCGGTACGGAGGTCGCTATTCGCATATTCTTTGTCCTTACTAAACAAGCTTCTTCTTGCCCAGCCTTCCATCTTGTCCAAAGTCCGTCTCCCTGATGGGCTAAAGCCCCAAATCATTTCTACGCTTTGCGGCACGGCTGAAGCCGTGCCCTGTCACAAACCTTTGCTGCTTCGCGCCACGACTCCAGTCCGTGCCCTTTCACAAACCTTTGCCGCTTCGCGGCACGATTAAAGTCCGCGCCCTTCCCGGAAGTTCGTGCCCTTCCCAGAATCCCTTGCGCTCGCCCGCTCGGCTTTTTCGGCGAGTTCTGGAGCTTGTTCTCGCCAAAACCTTCATCTTGCCAAGCTGTGTAGTCTTAATTAGACTAGTGGCACAATATCCAACTCCGATTCCGGTGTCAAGGAGGTTTTATGGCAACTAAAAATCAGCGGCACGAACGAGGCTTGGAGGATCTGATCTCCGTCGGGCCAGCTTTCGTTCGTGACCTGGAGCTGCTCGGGGTGCGCAGCGTGGCCCAACTGAGCCATCGAAATCCGGAAAAACTTTATGAAGGCCTTTGCCGCAAGACGGGCAAAGCACAAGACATTTGCTGCCTGGACGTTTTCTGCGCGGCGGTTGCGCAGGCGCGAAATCCACACTTGCCGCTTGAGCAATGCAAGTGGTGGTATTGGAGCCGTCAGCGGAAGGCGCGCGATGCCCGCGGTTAGGAAGCGCGGGCTGACGACACCGGATCTGGTGCTGCTGAGCCTGCTGGCGGAGCGCCCCATGCACGGCTACCAGGCGAACCTGGAACTGGAGCGGCGGGAAGTCCGGGACTGGGCAGGGATTTCGCGGCCGCAGGTTTATTATTCGCTGGAAAAACTTGCGGATCGAGGATTAATCCGCACTCGCGCGAGTGACGCGCCGGCGGCCGGTCCCGAGCGTAGTGTATTTGAGACCACCGCCAAAGGACGGTCCGCACTGGCCGATGCCCTGGAGCGCGCGGACTGGGCCACACAGCGGGAACGGCCTCCGTTTCTAACCTGGATGGCATTGTCGTGGCAGGCTCGTCCGGGAGTTTTCGAGCAGCAGTTACGGCGACGACAGTCTTTTCTTGAGAAGGAGCTAGCGCGGGAGCAAGAGGTGCTGCGGTCCGTTCGCGAGGAGGTCGGCCACCGTTTCCACGAGACGGTTTGGATGGTTAGCTTGACGATCGAGCAGTTGCGCACGGAATTGCGCTGGCTGCGCAGGCTGGCTCGCGACGTTCATCATCGTGCGGCTGCACGGCATCCGCAGTATGCGGAATGATTCGTTCCCTATTGGGCGATGCGGAGCTAAATAGTTCGCATCTGGGTGGTGGTTGGACTATCGTTGGCGGGTATGGCATTCCCGCGTCCAAAAAAAAAGAACTACTCCGAGGACGAATTGTATGAGTATGCCGTGGGCGCGCTGGCGCGGCGCATGCGGACGGTTGCTGAATTGAAGCGGCTAATGCGCGCGCGGGTCGAGGAAGCCGAGTCGGAATATGGGCAGACGCTGATCGAGCTGGTGATCCGGCGGTTGAAAGATCAGGGATATCTCAACGACTCGAAGTACGCCGCATACTTTTCATCTCTTCGCCGCGATAATCAGAAGCTTGGCCGCAGACGGGTGGTTACGGAGCTGAAAATCAAAGGCGTGCACGGCGATGTGATCGATCAAGCTGTGGATGCGGCTTTCGAAGGCGTAAGCGAAGAGAAGCAAGCACGGGATTATCTGGGGAAGAAGCGAATCGCGAAACCTAAGAAGGGCGATCAGAAGGCGACAGCGCGCATTTTCCGCCAACTCGCGCGAGCGGGATTCGGCAGCAAGACCATCTTCGCGATCTTGAAAAAGTGGGATGTGGACGACGAAACTTTGAGCGTGCTCGAGAGCGAGAGCGGATGAAGATGCGCCGCTTAGTGATGAGGAGAACCAAGTGCGAATGAGTTTCGCAAAGTTGGTACTCGCGAGAAGTGCGACCCATCGCCTGGATTCTTGTTTCGCGATCAGGATGGAGAATTGACTTACGACTCCCTGACCGACCGGCACTTGGCAATATCCCCTTCCATCGTGCATACTCCGGTCAGTTCAAAAGAAACGCTCATTAGGAGAACGGTTATGACAATCTGCAAGGCAATTTTTGCCGCAGCACTGCTCGGCGCGGTATCGATCGCCCTGGCGCAGGACGTCAGTTCAGACGTAAAGAAAACCGCCAAAGATACCGGCACCGACACCAAAAAAGCTGCGACGAAAACTGGCGACGCGACCAAAACGGCCGCAGACAAGACTGGACATGCAACAAAAGTTGCAGCCAAAGATGCCGGCACCGATACCAAGAAAGCAGCAACGAAAACCGGACACGCAACCAAAACGGCCGCTGACAAGACTGGACATGCAACAAAAGTTGCCGCCAAAGATGCCGGCACTGATACCAAGAAAGCAGCAACGAAAACCGGACACGCAACTGAAACGGCCGCCGACAAAACTGGACACGCAACAAAAGTTGCCGCCAAAGATACGGCAAAGGGCACAGACAAAGCTGCCAGGAAGACAGGCAGCGGCGTGAAAAAAGGGACCGAAGCTACCGGACACGAAGTGAAGAAAGCCGGAGAGAAGACGGAAGATGCAGTGAAGTAGGTTTTGCGTTCCGGCGGCGAAGAACTCACCAGAGAGTACGTAGAGGAATTCGACTTCCCTCTGCGCGTCTCTGTGTCCTCTGAGGTTTTGTTTTGCTTCCCTGCCTTCTAATAAGCCTTCGCCGATGCGACTCTTCGCCCCCTAAATGGAATCCAGAAGCCTTGGCTCGCCGCTGCCGGATTCCCAATCCTGTTCTGCAAACCTGTTCGCAAGGTAGCGGTGAAACACCGCTGAGGCGAGGACCGGTCCCGCGTTGTTGAACGAGATTGTTGAACAAAGACCGCTCAATGTCCAGGAATGAGCGAACGCCGAAGAGCATCGTTCATTTAGAATTTAGTCTCATGCTGACTGGTTCTCAAATACGCCGAAAATTTCTGGACTTCTTTGTGCAAAAGGGACATAGGGAGGTGCATTCGTCGTCGCTCGTCCCGGCGAACGATCCTACTTTGCTGTTCACCAATGCGGGGATGAATCAGTTCAAGGACGTTTTTCTTGGGCTGGAGAAGCGCGACTATTCGCGGGCGACTTCGTCGCAGAAGTGCGTGCGGGCTGGGGGGAAGCATAACGACCTGGAGAACGTTGGTTTCACCAATCGGCATCACACGTTTTTTGAGATGCTGGGGAATTTTTCGTTCGGCGATTACTTCAAGAAAGATGCCATCGCCTACGCATGGGAGTTAATTACTTCGCCGGAGTGGTTCGGGATTGACAGGAACAAGCTGTACGCGACCGTCTTCAACGGCGAAGGTGGCATGCAGCGCGATGCCGAAGCCTACGATCTATGGGTGGCGCAGGGCGTGCCGAAAGATCGCGTCTTCGAGATGGGGCTGAAAGACAATTTCTGGCAGATGGGCGATACCGGTCCGTGCGGGCCGTGCAGCGAGATTCATTACGACATGGGCCCTGCGGCGTCGGATCAGGGCCATGCGGATTGTGCTTTTCCGTGTGACTGCGGGCGGTATGTGGAGATTTGGAATCTGGTGTTCATGCAGTTCGATCGGGATGCCAGCGGAAAGCTGACGCCCTTGCCCGAGCCATCGATTGATACGGGGATGGGGCTGGAGCGAACAGCGGCGGTGCTGCAGGGCGTGATTTCGAATTACGACACGGATTTGTTTACGCCGCTGATCGAGAGAGCGGCGGAGTTGACTTTGGGTGCAGCGGTAAAGCGCGTCGAGCTTCGCTCCTCCGGGCACAAATCTGCTGCTTCGCTGCGGGTCATTGCGGATCACTCGCGGGCAGCTGCGTTTCTGATTTCTGACGGCGTCTTGCCCGCGAACGATGGACGCGGATACGTGCTGCGGAAGATCATCCGGCGCGCTATCACCCATGGACGACTGCTGGGGCAGACGAAGCCGTTTTTGTATGAGATGGTTCTTGCTGTTCGCGATCTGATGCAGGATGCGTATCCGGAACTGAACGAGACGGCGGATAGGGTTTCCGAAGCGGTGCTCGCTGAGGAGCAGCGATTCGCACATACGATGGAAATTGGCCTTGAGAAACTCGAACAGGAACTTCGTAACTCCCGGCTGGACTTCGAAATCGCTTTTTCTGGTCGTCAGGATATCGGGGCTGGACTGTATCCACCGACTGCTAAACAGCGACACCAGATGGAAGAGCCTTTGACGGGCCCAATGCTAGCCGGCGAAAAAGCTTTCAAGCTATATGACACGTTTGGGATGCCGCTGGACTTCATGCAGGACGCGGCGCGCGATCAGGGAATCGCGTTCGACCGTGCTGGTTTCGATCGTGCGATGGAGGAGCAGAAGACGCGCGCGCGCGCTTCATGGAAAGGCGCGGCGAAGCAGACGGCGAATCCGGCTTATCAGCAGTTGCCGAAATCGGAGTTTGATGGGTATCGGCAGACGCGGTCGGACGGGTGCGAAGTGCTGGCCATCATTCATAACGGGCAGGGAGTGCGGGAATTGAAGGCTGGGGAGTCGGGCGAAGTCATGCTGGATCACACGCCATTTTATGCTGAGGCTGGTGGGCAGGTGGGGGATCGCGGATGGTTTTATTGGGATGATCACAACACCGTTGTCGCCGACGTGACGGGATGTTATTACCCGATTCAGGGTGTGCGGGCGCATCAGGTTATCGCCAAACAAGCCATTCGCGTGGGCGACAAAGTCGACGCCGTCGTGAACACCGACATTCGGCAGGCAACGATGCGGAATCATACGGCTACGCATTTGCTGCATGCTGGTTTGCGGGAAGTGCTGGGCAAGCATGTGAAGCAGGCGGGGTCGCTGGTGGCGCCGAATCATCTGCGCTTCGATTTTTCGCATTTCACGGCTGTCGAAGATGAAGAGTTGCAGGATATTGAAGAC
>PKXU01000163.1:0-2818 GCA_003132445.1 Acidobacteriaceae bacterium
GGCGCAATTCGGCAGAAGCTCTACCCTGAACCACACGCCCACGCAGGAACCATTCGTTGCGCTCTTTCACGTGATCGGCATCGGCATCGGGAATCGGGCTCAGAGGGACGTTCTGTTTCGCGCCTTGCGCTTGTAGTATGGAAACGAACGAAGAACAACTCAAGGCAAGCGCCAGCACTCCCGACCAACGAAGAAAACGACAACTGAGCATGACGACCTCGATCCCCTGCCAGTATCGAGAGCAGTCAAGAGTGAAGCAACGCAAAAGCGCCGTCCCGACGCGGCACTGGACCACTTTGGGACAAACCTGCCTTGCGTGTCGGTAGAGCAAACGCTTGGCCTTATACAATCTCTTTTGTATGATCTTGCGGTTTGGAAGAGCTGATCAGTGAGCTATCGGTTCAATCGCGTTCGATTTGTCTCGTCGATATTGTTCGCTGCTTGCCTCGCCTTCTCTGCGATTCCGAGTCCGGCACAGGATAGAAGTAATGACTCTGAGATCCACGTGGCTGCTGCGGCCGATTTGAGCAGTGCNNGCGTCGGGAGCGCTCACGCAGCAGATTCAGAATGGAGCTCCCTTCGATTTGTTTTTTTCGGCAGACATGGATTATCCCCGCCAACTCATTGCCGCTGGCGAGGCCGACGAGGCAAGCTTGTATCCATACGCGGTGGGAAAACTTGTGCTCTGGGTTCCGGCAAATTCGCCGCTCGACGTGGAACACCAAGGCATGAACGTTCTGCTGGATCATTCGGTGAAAAAGATCGCCATCGGCAACCCGCAGCATGCGCCTTATGGCCGGGCAGCAGTGGCGGCTCTAAAGCACGCGGGTATGTACGATCAAGTCGCGGAGCGTCTGGTACTGGGCGAAAATATCTCGCAGGCGGCGCAGTTTGTAGAGTCGGGCAATGCACAGGTTGGATTTGTTGCATTGGCGCACGCCGTGGCGCCCGGCATGCGCGGCAAAGGAAAGTACTGGGAAGTTCCTGTGGATGCTTATCCCCCTCTGACTCAGGGAGTGGTGCTGCTTTCGCATTCCGAGCATAAAAAAGAAGCGACCGCGTTTCTGGAATACATTAAAACGAGAGACTGTGCCGAACTGTTTCGGAAATACGGCTTTACGCTGGCGCAGTAGGATATCGCCCAGCGCCAATGTGTAGTGCCAGCATTCCTTGGAGCAATCGAACACTGGTAGTCCGGTAGATTCGCGTCCATCACTATGGCCATCGACTGGCAAACGTTCGGTCTGACTCTGCGATTGGCAGTGACGGTGTCGGCATTATTGCTGGTGATCGGCCTGCCAATCGCCTGGTGGATCGCGTTTTCCAGATGGCGGTGGAAGTTCTTGATAGAAACGATTGTGGCACTCCCGATCGTGCTTCCGCCGACGGTATTGGGATTTTACGTGCTGGTGGGACTGGGAGCGCGGAGCCCGCTGGGACGCTGGTGGATTTCGCTTACCGGCCACACTTTGGCTTTCACTTTCAGTGGACTAGTAATAGGCTCGATTCTCTACAGTTTGCCGTTTGCGGTGCAACCCTTTGCCGCGTCATTCGCCGGCGTCGACCGCAAGCTGATCGCGGCATCGGCCACCTTGGGCGCTTCCCAAGTGCGCACTTTTTTTCGAGTCATTGCACCGCTTTCCGTTCCCGGACTCGTTACCGGCACAGCTTTGAGCTTTGCTCACACTATGGGAGAGTTTGGGGTTGTGCTGATGGTGGGCGGCAATATTCCCGGCGTCACACGCACCGTCTCCATTGATATTTTCGACCGCGTTCAGGCCTCCGACTACGCTTCCGCGAATGTTACCGCTCTGCTGTTGCTCGCGTTTAGTTTTGCGTTGCTGGCGGTCATGTATGGCATGAATCGCAAGCCTTGGATCGTGGGACCTATAAAATAGTTTGCTATGAACGCCTCCCAAACCGGCGAATCAGCAGGCGTTGCGGTGTCGTCGCTCGGCTCGATTCGAGAACAGATTGCTGGCCCGTTGCTCGCGGCCAACTTCAGCAAGCGATTCCACTCCGGCTCTCGCGAATTTGTTTTAGAAGTTGATTTTCAGGCTGCGCCAGGATTCACAATCTTGTTCGGTCCCTCAGGAGCTGGCAAGACGACAGCGCTCGATTGTGTAGCCGGACTAGCCACACCCGACTCGGGTCGAATTTCGAGCGGCGACCGGATCTTATTCGACGGGTCTCAGGCGATTAATGTAGCTGTGGCTAAGCGGCGCGTCGGATACGTCTTTCAGAGCCTCGCCCTGTTCCCGCATTTGACGGTCGAGAAAAACGTCCACTACGGCCTCTCGCATCTGCCGAAAGCCGAACGCGCAACGCGGTCATCCGCAATGCTTGAGAATTTGCATATCGCTCATCTCGCGCAACGCTATCCGCGCGAAATTTCCGGAGGAGAAAGCCAGCGCGTAGCCTTGGCGCGAACCTTGATCTCCGATCCCTCCGTGCTGCTTTTGGACGAACCTCTGGCCGCCCTGGATACGGCCACGAAGTCGAAAATCATCGACGATCTACGGCAATGGAATCAGCTTCATCGCATCCCGATTCTCTATGTCACGCACAGCCGCGAGGAAGTCTTTGCCCTGGGTGAGCGCGTGGTTGTTCTCGATACTGGGCGCATCGTCGCGCAAGGCACGCCCCACGAAGTGATTGCGGCGCCGCAGCAGGAAACCGTCGCGCAACTCATTGGCTTCGAGAACATCTTTGATGCAATAGTCGAATCTGTTCACCCCGAGCGCGGAACCATGACGTGCCGCATTATGGGCGACGGAGGTCCGGTTTTGCTGGAGACTCCGCTAGTACGGGGCGGAGT
>PKXU01000163.1:2823-43080 GCA_003132445.1 Acidobacteriaceae bacterium
TGGAAGTCGATCTCACTCTGGCCGCGCGCGACTCGCTGCAACTGTCGGCCGACCGCGAGGTGTGGCTGGTGATCAAGACGCACTCGTGTCACTTGATGCAGAGATCAAATACGTAACGTCGTCACCGAGAGGTTATTTCGGCGTTCTGAACCTCTTCCTGTTTCATTTCAATCACAGCAACCCACTGCCCTTTTCGTTCCTCCGAGAACACAACCTTCCCGCCCAGAATCTGCGCTGCAGCCGCAGGCGGCAAATCGCGATGAAAGCCAAAAAATCTGGCCTTCAAGTCTTCCCATGCCTTCCAACGACCCAGAAGCGGATGCGCGGGCTCATATTTGGTAGAGAAGACCAGCGCGACTTCAAAATGCGAGCGGAATTCAGCTGCCGAGAGAACTTCCTCCAGCGAGAAATCCTCAATGCGTACCACCTGCACCGGGCGTGTCACGTAGCCCAACCAAGGACGCGTCAATTCGTCCGAAGCCGGCCAGGCTGTGAGCGCGTGTGCCATGGGATAGCGGGCTTCGAGAAAGCGTTCCCCATCCTGATGGAGGACGATGTAGTCGCGATAGGCGAGGTTGTCTTCCGGCGAGAAACCGTAAGGCGGATTCCAGAACCACGCGGCTACGAAAGCAATTGCAACAACGGCAATGGCGGCGGGCCAATCGCGCAACCGCCTGCGCAGCGTCGACACTCCAGCGATAATCACCAGCGGAACTGCGGGCAGCATGTAGCGCGCCAGCACTGCACCCCCGATGATGGCCATGGCAATTACGTACGCGGTAACGATAACGAGAAAAATCATCTGCACTGGAATTGCAATGCGAGCGCGCTCGATTCCAGAGTCTTTCACCGCAGGCAGAAGCATTGCCACCAACATGCCAAGCGTGAGCACCCAGAAATGCAGGTATGCAAACGCCTGCCATAGGCGCAATGCCAGAGCCAGCAGAAACCGCAAAGGACTGAGGGTAGATGCGACGTTGTAGCGGAAGAACTCCGGATTTCCAAAAACGTAGCCGGTACGTGTGTAGTGGTAGACGTACCAGGCAGCGAGTGGAAGCAGAGGAATTACAAGAGACAGGAAACGCCGCGCGGATCGCCGCGCATAGTCAAAGTCGGCCTTCTCCATTCCGCTGGCATCGTTCCATAATCTTCGCAGCGCGCTGCGCTTCGGAATCAACCAGCGCAGAGTTTCCCATCCCGCCAAAGCCACGGGTGCCAGAATCGCGGTCTCCTTCGCCAAGGCAGCCAGCGAGAACCATGTCGCGAAAGCGACTGGACGATCCTCAAGATAAGCGCACAAACCCCAGAAGGTCAGCCCCGCTGCAGCGAGATCGACCTGGGCGAGCGAACTTTGTACAAAGAAAACCGGATATAGCGCGGTACACAATGTCGAGGCGATGGCCACTTGAGTATTGGCCGCGCGCTCGGCGAGACGAAACACTCCCAGCAAAGAAAATGCGGCCACCATCACCATGGCCGACCGGGTGACCAGCGGCGCGTAACCCACGCACTTCCACCACAACGCAATCCACGCCAATACCAGCGGCGGATGAGCGTTCGAGACCGTGGTGTGCGGAATCAGATTTCCGCCGAGCAGCAAGTCTCGTGCTGCGGGAACGTAGTATCCGGCCTCGTCCCAGAAGTAAGGAAGCTGCAACAGCGGAATGTGCAACAGAAAAATTACAACGAAGATGACCGCAAAAATAAGTGCTGGTTGCGGACTGGCGGATCGAATGGCGGAACGCATGGAAGAGATCATTCTGGAGATAATTCAGTCTTCTCACAGACGTTGTCAGCCTAGAGACGTCGCCAGCGGCATATCGTTCTCCGGTCGCTAGGATGGCTCGAATTGGCGCAACCTACTTGTTTCCGAAGGCTAAGGCACCGGAGACTAATGCACTGGTCCCTGGGGGCCCATGCGCGGATCCAGTTTGATCTCTCCGAAGGCGCTCTCATAGCCGCCCACGTTCTGCTGAAGAAGTCCCAGTAAGGCTTTCGCTTGCTGCGGACTGAGATAAATCCCCTGGAAGTTCTTGATCTCCACATGGCTCTCGGTCTGTTGCTGCAGCGTGCCGAAGACTAGAAAGAAATCCCAGATATTGACCCGCATCTGTACGCTGTTCGCGTAATTCTCGCGGTAGCCGGGATCGTTCGTTAATTTCACGTTGGGTTGGGTCGGGTTATTCATAGGAAGGAAGTGTAAATGAGTCAGACCCTGGGAAGGAAACGCCAGATTTACGAAGGCGGGTGCTTGTCGCCCATGACGAAAACTGTCACAGACGTGATCGTTTTTGGCGGGTTACCAGCGTGGTGTTATCCCTCGAAAGGGTGTTGTTGGCAGTTTCGTGATTGAAAATAAAAGGCTTATAACTGCAATCCTGGTTACTTTAGGTAGTACCTTGTGGCGGACAAAGTGCGATAGAGTCTAGGTTGCGACGATACGGAGACGACCGGCGATGACCCAAAATAAGGATCACGGGCTGACGGAAGAAATTGTACTTCCTGAGCATCTCCTCCCCTTGGGATCAGTGCTGGGCGAGGGTGTTTCGGCGTTGGACCTGTGCATGGTCCTGGCGAAGATTTTTCGCGTGCAGTACACCGAAGTCGCTCTCATGCGGCTGGAGGCTGGCCTGCTGCATTTCGTGTTTCCGGAACATTTACGGACTTCAGGCGCGATTCCGCTTTCCAGCAAGGCAGTGGCGGCACACACCGCTCTCAGCAAAAAGGCCGAAATCTTCAACAATTTCGCTCGCGTAAAACATGCCAGCATCTTTGAAACCGTGAAACCCGAGACGAACGGTACAGACGAACCAGCGCAACTGGCGCCCATCCAGAAACTGATGTCAGTGCCGATCATGGATCGCGATTTGGCAGTCGTGGGCGTGATACAGATCTCGCGCAAGGCGTTGGATTCGAAGTTTGCGCAGGATTTCAGCCGTGAAGATCTGCACGATCTGGAGTTAGCGGCAGGCCTGCTGGCCACAGCTCCCGCGTTGCTTACAAACTAAACGTCTTTTTGCGCAAGCGAGCAGTTACTTCTCCGACCGCCACTTCTCCGACCTCAATGACTTGCTGCGTCTCTGCGTGCAGCGCGCAACCGGATCGTTGCTGGCAACTTCTCTAGAACAGATTCCGGCTAGCCTTTTAGAAAAAGCCGTAAATCTGCTCCCGTCATCTCTTTCGGTTCGTCGACGCCAAGCATTCCCAGCATGGTCGGTGAAATATCGCGCAGCGAACCGTTGGGCTTCAGCGTGAATTGCTTTGAATTCTCCGACACCACAATAAACGGAACGGGATTGGTCGTATGCGCCGTGTGCGGGCCGCCGGTCACAGGATCAATCATCATCTCGGCATTGCCGTGGTCGGCAGTGATGAGAATCGCCCCGCCTCTGGCGCGAACTGCAGCTTCAATGCGGCCGAGGCAAGCGTCCACAACTTCGACTGCCTTGATTGTCGGCTCAATTTTGCCCGAGTGCCCGACCATATCTGCATTGGCAAAATTCACAATGATGACGTCAAATGTGCCTTCTTCTGTGGCCTTGACCACTGCGTCAGCAATGCCGGCGGCGCTCATCTCCGGCTTCAGATCGTAGGTCGCCACTTTGGGCGATGGCACCAATACGCGCTCCTCGCCGGGAAACGGCTGCTCTACCCCTCCGTTAAAAAAATATGTGACGTGGGCATACTTCTCGCTTTCGGCCACGCGCAGATTGCGCATGTTCATGCCGCCCATCACATTGGCCAGAATGTTCGCCATCGATTCCGGTGGAATCACCACCGGCAGGCTGAAATTCTTGTCGTAGCGGGTCATGCAGACATAGCGTAAATTCTTTGGCACGCGGTCGCGCGGTATGGTTGCATCCAGGTCGGTCGCTCCCGGAAGGTCGCTGCCGCCCTTCTCGTTCAATCCGCTGTTCCGCGCGAGCGCGCGCGTAATCTGGCGAACGCGATCGGCGCGGAAGTTGAAGCAGATGCACGAATCTTCATCGTCAATCGTAGCCAAAGCCTGCCCGCGGCTGTCGGTGCAGACGAATGGAATCACGAATTCGTCAGTCACGCCTCGGTTGTAGGAATCTTTCATTCCCTGCACCGGATCGATATGTTTGCCACCCTCCCCATCGGCAAAAACCATGGCGTTGTAGGCCTTGGCAATGCGCTCCCAGCGCCGGTCACGATCCATGGCGTAATAGCGGCCATTGACGGTAGCAATTTTGCCGCAGTTGTACTCGCGCATCTTCTGCTGCAATTGTTCAAGGTATCCAGCGCCGTTCGTCGGCAAGGTATCGCGGCCATCCATAAAGGCGTGGACGAAAACGCGCTCCAGACCATTCTGCTTCGCCATCTTCAACAGCGCGTAGAGATGAGCCTGCTGGGAATGAACTCCTCCATCTGAAACCAGTCCAAAGAGATGCAGACGGCGCTCGCCTGCGCGGGCGTGCTTCATCGCATCCAGCAAAATAGGATGCTCAAAGAATTCTCCGTTCTGAATCATGAGGTCGATGCGGGTAATGTCCATGTGCACGATGCGGCCCGCGCCAATGTTCAAATGACCGACCTCGCTGTTGCCCATCTGCCCTTCGGGCAGACCCACGAACGGCCCGCTGGTATGAATGAGCGTATTAGGATATTCGCGCAACAGCCGATCGTAGGTCGGCTTGTGCGCGAGCGCGATGGCATTGGCTTTCGTTTCTGCGCGATAACCCCAGCCGTCGAGAATCATCAGTACAAGTGGTTTTGGACGAGACATGATTCAGCTTCTGGCTCCTGGCTTCTGGCTCCTGGCTTCGGCTCCTAGCTTCGGTGTCAACGCTGCGTAACTACCAGATCAAGTCGATAGGATAACGTTCAAATATCGGATCGGAAGTGATCAGAGGAAGCTTCTCCTCGATGCTTTGCGCAATTAGGATGCGGTCGAATGGATCGCGATGATGCACCGCCAAAGTTTCGATTCTCAAAACGTGATCCAGTTTAATTGGCAGCACTTCGATCCGGTTTTTGCCAAGCTCCTTCACGAGGTACGGTCCGGAAGGTTCCGGCAGAGGAAGCTTGCCGACCCTCACCTTAATCAAAATCTCCCAGAGGCCGGCCACACTGAGCCATAGTTCATTGGGACCGGTAAATATTTGTTGCGCCCGGCGCGAAAGTCTTTTGTCGCCGGAAATCGCCCACAAGAAAGTGTGTGTGTCGAGAAGCGCTTTCATTCCCAGAAGAGGTCCTCGATCTCTTTGGGCAAAGGATCATTGAAATCATCTGGCACGATGAAATCGCCCTTCGCCGAACCCAGGAACCGCCTCTTGGGTCGATTGTCCAACGGTACCAGCTTCGCCACAGGTTTTCCCGCCTTAGCGATCACTACTTCTTCCCCCATGGCGACGCGCTCCAAGAGTCTCGACAGATGAGTCTTGGCTTCATGAATATTCACTTCCATCAGCTAATTGTAGCTAAGTCCTGGACTAAGTCAACTAGGCCCGGTGGGGTCCCATTCGCCTGATCCCCGTTATACTCAAAAAAACAATGGAGAGAATCATGCCGATCAGCGATTTGCTGCTGCCCGAATTTGACCATGAAATGAAAAAGACTCGCATCACTCTGGAGNNCGGAACTCGATTTTTCCAAAGGCAGCTACAAACCGTTGCCCTTCGAATCGGTTCCCCAACTGCTCGAAGCTTTCGACGATGGCGCGGCCAAAGTTCGCGCCGCTCTGCAAGCTACGCCTGACTCCGCATGGAAGGAAAACTGGAAACTCAGCTTCCAGGGCAAGACCATTTTCGAAGGTCAACGCTTTTTGGCGTACCGTGAGATGTTTCTAAATCACCTGGTGCATCACCGAGCCCAACTCGGTGTCTACCTGCGGTTGAACGATAAGCCTGTTCCTGCGACCTATGGACCGTCTGCAGACGACACGATGGGCTTTTAACACTGGTGGCCCTAAACCGGAGATTAGCTAACTCAGCTGGCCCCGGTAATTCAAGGCCTTCAACCCTAAGAACCGTGCCGTTCCGCCCAACTCCTCCTCGATCCGCAAGAGCTGGTTGTACTTGCAGATGCGGTCCGTGCGCGAAGCTGACCCGGTCTTGATCTGCCCCGCGCCGGTGGCGACTGCGAGGTCGGCGATGAATGTGTCTTCCGTCTCGCCCGAGCGGTGCGAAATCACCGATGTATATCCGTTCCGGCGTCCAAGGTCGATGGCATCCAGCGTCTCGCTCACCGTGCCAATCTGATTCAGCTTGATTAGAATCGAATTTGCAATTCCCTTCTCAATACCTTCGCCGAAGATCTGAATATTAGTTACAAAAATGTCGTCGCCCACCAACTGAATCTTGCTGCCGAGTTCCTTGGTCAGATTCTGCCAGCCATCCCAGTCTTTCTCCGAAAGTACGTCTTCCAGAGAAACGATGGCGGGATAGTCCTTTATCCACTTTGCCCAGAACTTCACCATCTCGTCGGAGCTCTTCGATGATTTGTCCGACTTCTTGAACACGTATTTGCCATCCTCATAGAACTCGCTGGCCGCCGGATCGAGTGCAATCGCCACTTCTTCCCCCGGCTTATAACCCGCCTTGCTTATGGCTTCCAGCACAACTTCGATCGCTTCCACATTCGACTTTACTGAAGGCGCAAATCCTCCTTCGTCGCCAACCGCAGTGTTGTAGCCGCGTTTTTTGAGCACTCCCTTGAGGGTATGAAAAACTTCTACGCCCCAGCGCAGGGCCTCAGAGAACGACGGTGCGCCCACGGGCATTACCATGAATTCCTGAAAGTCGACGTTGTTGTCGGCGTGCGCTCCGCCGTTCAGAATGTTCATCATCGGCGTAGGGAGCGTATTGGCTCCGGCCCCGCCCAGATAGCGATAGAGCGGCATATCAAGAGACACGGCGGAGGCGCGCGCCGCTGCCATCGAAACCGCCAGGATGGCATTGGCGCCCAGCCGTCCTTTGTTTTCTGTGCCGTCGAGTTCAAGCATTTTGGCGTCGAGCCCGCGCTGATCGAATGCGTCCCAGTTCGCCAGCGCTTCGGCAATCTCGCCATTCACATTCTCGACCGCCTTTAAGACGCCCTTGCCCGCGAACCGGTTCGTGTCTTCGTCGCGCAGTTCTACCGCCTCGTGCTCGCCGGTGGATGCGCCGCTGGGAACAATCGCCCGGCCCATCGAGCCGTCCAGAAGAAATACTTCGGCTTCAATCGTAGGATTACCACGGGAGTCCAGAACTTCCCGTGCATGAATTGCTGCAATATTGCTCATAGGATTTTCCTCGGATTTTGATTCGGGTAGTTCGTGATTGATGTCGGTATTAAAATTGACGCGGCGACCGGTAAGGTGGCCGACACCGGTATAAGTCTTGCCCATAGCATTTGCGAAACCATCGATTATATCGGATGGTTTTAAACGTGGCGTGACTTTGGACACACACAGTAGCGGGCTACTTTCATTTTGGAGCGCCAAAGATTTAGTCGCTCGATGGGAACGCTAGGCAGCAGAGGAAAGAAAGGCAGCGTGAATAGTCTCACTGCATTCGGACTCTTTGCAGTCACGGCAATGCTGGTCATGTATGCGCTGGAAAAGCGGCACCACGGTTTCATCCTCGGTTTCGCGTTTGCCTGCCTGCTGGGCTCTGTTTATGGCTTTCTGCAAGGCGCGTGGCCCTTTGGATTGGTCGAGGGCGTTTGGTCAATCGTCGCTGCCCGAAAGTGGTGGATCACGCGGAAACTTTCAAAGTAGCCCAACACCGGCACACACACTCAGCGGCAATTTCCCTTCTGAAACGGTCCGCTTGGCCATGGACGCCCATGCCCTTATCTCCGCTGGTTCTCCGCCCTGACCGCGTATTGTCGCGGACTTGCACCTGGACTAGAGTCTAGGGATACAATACTGCACTAGGAATTCAGGAGGTACCGTGAAGAACTGGATCGCACTACCTGGCATGCTGCTGTTGGCCGCCACTCTGGCAGCCCAGACCGAGTCGCCCGCACCAGCCGAGACTGACTTACCCGCTCCTGCTACTCAAACTGTGGCGCCGGTACCTGCTCCGAGTGCGTTGCCCGCACCGGCTCAGGCCGAGTTGCCCGTGCCCGCAGGGACGGCTCTCATGGTGCGGCTCGATACCACCCTCGCCACGTTCAGCAATCGAGTCGGCGATCCCTTCCAGGGGAAGATTAGCCAGCCAGTGGTAGTCAATGGCGCAACCGTGATTCCGGCCGGTTCGACCGTCGAAGGCCGCGTTACCAAGGTGAGTGAGCCACGTCGCATCTCCGGCAGGCCTACCATCGGGATTCTTCCCGAGGCTGTGATCCTTCCCGGCGGCGAGCGGTACTTTCTTGATGCGACCTTAACCGACACCAACATCCGCGGTACCGATGTGAATGAAGAAGGCCAGTTCAAAGGACAAAGCCATGACCGCCGCGACACGCTTGAGGCGGGCGGCGGAACTGCCGGAGGCATGCTCATCGGTGGACTGGTCGGCGGTGGTCCAGGAGTCTTGATCGGCGGCGCCATCGGAGCAGGCGCAAGCACCGCACACTGGTTGTCGCAACATCGTTCCGCGACTCTGCCCGCTGGAACCGAACTCACACTGGAATTGAATCGCCCGTTGACGATGACTGCCCCGGCAACGAGTGGTGGCAGTAAATAGTCGAGTTGGCCATAAACGACTCTGAAGGCCGGTCATTGCCAAGACCGGCCTCTTCAATTTCCGCTCTCAATCTGTAACTCAACCGCCTTAATCAGGCGGCATTGCCCAAAGCGGTGCTGGCGGCCGACTCATCCCGTCTACGCTCAATGGAATCGTCTTCCGCTACAATCCCTCTGTGATCGACGCAGACAATCCCCGCCTCGACCGCGTCCTTGCTCAGCTGCGTCTGTATGAGCATCCGCTCCTGAACTTCAACGCGCGTGCGAAAGGCGACGGCGTAGAAGTCATCATAAAGTTCAAAGATGAATCGGTTCCGGTGCACACTTATCTTTTCGACCTGCATCCGCGCGATCTCGATGACCCGCAGTTCGAATGGAGTTTCCAACGTCAGCTCTTCGACGCGTTGCATGATTATTTCGTCGAGATGTTCATCCGCACCCCGCAGGACCGCGCCGACCGGCGCCAGAAGGGACTGTAAAGGAAAGTAATTTGAGCAGAACTGGCGTGATTGCAACAACTCTTGTTTTCGCTCGGAGTTATAGTCGTTAGCGCACGCCGGATCGATACTTTGTAAGATGGCCGCCTTCAAGAAATCCGTTGCCATGTTGTAGGGGAGGACAAAGGTATGAAAATGTTGGAATCCGCGATGCTTCGTATGATCCTTGGGGTGATCCTGACTACAGGATCAGCGCTTTTGGCGCAGCAAGTCGATCAAAGTCCGATACCGCCAGCACCCGTACCGTCACAACTCCTGACGGGCAAGAAAGTATTCATCTCGAATGTGCCAGGGGCGGTATTTTCCTCTCCGCGCACCGCTGAAGACGATCTCTACCGCCCGTACAATCAGTTTTATGCCTCGATGAAGAACTGGGGATATTACGAGTTGGTCTCCACTCCGGAAGAAGCTGATTTAATCTTTGAAATAAGCTTAGTCGACCGGCTAACGATGGGAAACACCTTGGTTCAGGGCAGTAATCGTTTGGCTTATTTTGATTTGTGCGTGCGCGATCCCAAAACGCAAGTCGTCCTGTGGTGGTTCGCGGAGCGTCTTCAGGAAGCAAACCGGTCGGCCACTGGAGAAAAGAATTATAACCAGGCTCTGACGAATCTTATGAATGATGTGAAAAGAGTGGTCGACCAGCATGCTGGTGCCGCTGATGCGAGGAAATAGCCAATCGCCTTCCTGCGTTCAATTTGAATCGCCGAGCGATGCCGACCCTGCGCCAGAAAATCGAACAGGAAATCCGAGAACGCGGGCCGATTCCGTTCTCTCGCTACATGGAACTCTGCCTCTACGATTCCGAACTCGGATACTATTCGCGAAACGCCCAGCAGTTCGGCAAAGCCGGCGACTTTTACACGTCGAGCGACGTGCACGCAGTGTTTGGCCGCCTGCTGGCACGCCAGTTCGAAGAAATGTGGCGTGTTCTGGGTTCGCCGGAAAAACTTAAGCTGGTCGAACTTGGGTCGGGCCGGGGATTGTTCGCACAAGATGTGCTGGACTGGTCCGAAAAAAAGTTTCCCGGCTTCTTCCGCGCTGTGCACTATGTTCTGGACGAACGTTCACCGGCCCTGCGCCAGCGGATCGAGATGAACCTGAGCCGACATCTTAATGCTGGAAAGGCACGAATTGATTCCTCGTTATTTCCCGTCGAAGCCGACTCGAGAATTGATCTCTCATTAGCCGCGGAGCGGCGAAAGAATGCAGCCCACGGCGCAAGCCGTGGGTACAGTCACGATGCTAACCAAGCCCCGGAGGGGCGAAAGAATCTTCCGCCGGTTGAATCCGCAGACGCGGAGACGCCTGTAATCATCTTCGCCAACGAATTTTTCGACGCTCTCCCGGTCGAAATCGTCAGCCCGGAAGGCTCTCTCCGCATCGACGCCCACCATGGGCAATTCACCGAGGTCTGGGTCGAGTCGTCGCCCGAGGAACTCGAATTCCTCGACCGCTATTCGATCCATCCTGAAACCGGAGAACGCGTGGAAGTCCCACTTCAATCGCAAACATACATGACCGATGTATGCGCGTTCAGCTGTGGATTTGTGCTCGTAATCGACTACGGCTATACACGCGAAGAGCAACTTGCCGGACGCCACCGTGGAACCTTGAAGGCCATTCGCCAGCATTCTGTCAGCGAAAATCCCTACGAAGCTCCTGGCGAGCAGGACATTACTGCCGACGTGAACCTCACGGCGCTCACCGCGACTGCAGAAAAACAAAACATGCGGACGCAAAAATTGGTTACCCAGTCACAGTTTCTGCTAGGCATTGGCGAGGCGAATCAATTTGCGGACGCCTTTGAGGAATGCCGTCTGCCCCAGGAGCGCGCGAAAGTCGCGCTGCAGCTCAAACATCTGGTCACACCCGCGGGCATGGGCGAGAGCTTTCACGTGCTGGTTGGCAGCAAAGGAATCGAATTGGAAAGAGTTGCGGCCTTTGCCGGCCTCAGCTTCGCACGCAACCGTTAGCCCAGATGAGGATCATGTGGAGACAGCCGTCCTCGGCTGTCCCGGGCGCAGCCCGGCGTTCCTCCCGGACGCATTCACTATTTCGACACAACTTCCGGATACTCGTACACCCCGTGCCTAGATTTTCGGCCCAGACGCCCTGCCTTCACATACTGCACCAGCAACGGCGCCGGACGATATTTTTCTCCCAGCGATTTGTGCAGATACTCAAGAATGTTGAGCCGCGTATCCAGCCCCACCATATCCACCAACTCAAACGGGCCCATGGGATGGTTGAGACCGAGTTTCAGCGCCTTGTCGATGTCCGCCGCCGACGCGATCCCTTCCTGCAACATGTAAAACGCCTCGTTCCCAATCATGGCATTGATGCGGCTGGTGATGAAGCCGGGCGATTCCTTGATCACAACCACTTCCTTGCCCATCCGCTTGCCCACTTCGACGGCGGCAGCCAGCGTATCGTCATCGGTCTCCAGCGCACGGACAACTTCGAGCAGTTTCATCTTATGAACGGGATTGAAGAAATGCATGCCCACACACTTCTTCGCGCGATAGGTCACGCTCGCAATTTCAGTGATGCTAAGCGATGACGTATTTGACGCCAGCATGGTTGTGGGACGGCAGATTTTGTCGAGCAGAGTGAAGATTTCGATCTTCGACTCCATCTCCTCCGGAACCGCTTCGATAACCATGTCGGCCTCGCGGGCAGCTTCTTCAACAGAACCGGCATACTCTAAGCGACCGAACGCCGAATCCGCGTCGGAAGCGGTAACCTTGCCCCGTTCCACTGCCTTATCCAGGTTGGCGCGAATTTCGGTCTCTGCCTTGCGCAGAGTCCCGGGCAGCAAATCTTCCAACACCGTGCGATACCCGCCGAGGGCTGCCGCGTGCGCGATACCACGACCCATAATCCCGGCGCCGATGATAGCAATCGTCTGGACTTGGCCCACCTACTTCTCCACCTTTTCCAGGTCCGCGACCGCTGCATTAATGGCGGCTCCCGCAGCGCGCAGCGACTCCGCCAATCGCTTCCTCTCTTCGGTACTCATGTTGGGAATGTAAATACAAATACGTCGCAAGGTTGTCGTCATATCCTCCACGTAATTCATCGCTCGGATCAGTTCACCTGTCACAACTGCCATGAGGGCTCCTCTTTCCAATTCTCCACTTCTAGTTCGCAGCCTGTCGCGAGCTTCTATTCTGAACGTGCCCACGAATTTAGTAAAGGCACTCGCTTACACCCTTAAGGTCACGGCGGGCTTCATCGCTCCAAGTGCGCCAGCGCTCGAATTCAGCGAGCCGCGTAAACTTGACTGTTTATTCACAACGAGTTAACCAGCGAGGCATATAATTCCAATCAATTCTTTTTATGGGGCTTTCGAGCGGTCGGCGAATCGAATACGTATATGGCAGACAAGCCTCTCAAACGCTACATTTTCGCGAGTGACTTCGACCAGACGCTCACTTTCAACGATTCTGGCTATGTGCTCGCCGAACTGGTCGGCATTCCCACGGAAGAATTCGAACGCAAGGCCAAGGGGATGGCCAAGATTAATCTCGTGCAACAAGGCGCGGAACTCGCCTACCTGCTGCTGCATGATCCTGAGTTCAAAGCCAAAGTTCGCAAAGAACATCTCCGCGAGGTAGGCAAGCGAATTCGCCTCAAGGGAGACATCAAGCTTCTTTACCAGCTGCTCGATGCGGGCATCGACGGCCACCAGTTCGATTTTTATGTTCTATCGGCTGCGCCGGTTGAGGTCATTCTCTCCGCGCTTGAAGATATCGTTCCGCCCGATCACATCTATGGCACAGAGTTTCGCTACAAGCCTACGGGTGAGATCGACACCATCGTGCGCGCCACGGCCGGCTATGGCAAGGTCGCGGTTCTGAATCAGTTGCTTCTGCAGCAAGTCGCCGGTCCGGACCATGTGATCTATACGGGCGACGGCAGTTCCGACATTCATGTCATGCTGCATATCAATTCGCGCGACGGGCTCACAATTGCCGTCTCCGAGTCGCCTGACGTTTCGCAAGTCGCGAAACGCACAGTACTGAGCACCAGCGCTCTCGCGGTGTTGGCGCCGATTCTGGAAGAAGTGGCCGGCTGGGAACGGTACCGCATTCGCAGCTTTTTCGAGGCTAACGGGATGCTGATCCAGGAATGGCAGCGGGTTCGCACCGACTGGCTTACCGTACGCCCGGCCGCGGACCGCGTGGAAATCGAGGGAGAACCTTCGGTCCCCGGACTTATACGTACGAGTCCTGAGTGAAAATGAACCGATCATGCTGCGCGACCGAAATCTGATTCCGCTCTCTCATCAGCATCGACGTGCATTGGTGCTGTGCGTTCGCATCGATCGAGCCGCGCCCATTGGCGAGTCGGATCTTTCGACATGGCAATCGGAAATCGCGCAGCATTTTCAAAATGAGATACGAATTCATTTCGCGGCGGAAGAAAACGTACTATTCCCGGCGGCGCGACGTTTCCCGGCATTGGTTCCCTTGGTAGAGGAGTTACTACTCGATCACTTCTTGCTGCGTGAAAGCTTCGCCCAGGCGGAAGCCCACGCTATGTCTGCAACCGATGTTTCCGCATTCGCGGAGTGCATGTCTACGCACATTCGCAAAGAAGAACGCCAGCTCTTTGAGCGCCTACAGGAATTGATGACGCCGGAGGAACTTGCGCTGCTGGGAAAGAATTTAGAAGAGGCATTGAAAGATGTTGCCCAGACCTGTCTTCTGCCTGCTGACCCGACGCGTTTGCGCGCGCCAAAATGAAGCGCAGCAAACTCCTGAATCCCGAAGTATCCGCATCGCTCACGTCTCGAGTCGGAATCTCGTCTCCGCCAATGCATAGAGTCTGCGCCATACCAGTCGATTGATGGTCACCACTGTGGCGGCCATCATTACCGTTGCAACCAACAGCAACTTGGAATTGCTCTCGTCGCTAGCCTGAGAAATAATTGCTCCCAGTCCGACCGTGGTGTAGATGTGGCCTTTGAAATGGAAATATTCCGCGACAATGCTTGCATTCCAAGCCCCGCCCGACGCCGTCACCATCCCCGTGACAAGATATGGAAAAATGCCCGGAAGAATCAGCTTTTTCCAGCGCTGAATCCCCTGCATGCGAAAGACGGAGCAGCACTCCTTTAGATCTGTGGGGATCGCGATTGCCCCCGCAATCACATTGAAAAGTATGTACCACTGCGTCCCTAACAGCAGAAGCACAATCGATCCCACGCCCAGTCCGCCGCCTATTCGAATTAGCAATAAGAGCACAACTGGAAATAGGGCGGTCGCGGGAACCGATGCAGCGATCTGCGCCAGCGGCTGCGCGATCCGCGCCAGCCGGGGATTGAAGCCGATGGCTACGCCCGCAGGAATGGTCCACAAGGCTCCAATCAACAACGTAAGATTCACGCGCAGAAAAGTAGCGGCCAAGCCAATGCCGGTTTGCTGCAATTCCGTTTTGTGTAGGCCGGTCAGGATCATCACGACGCGCACCACTCCATAGCTGATCCCCGCCAGCAAAAGCATCACGAGCAACCGCATAAGCCAAATTTTCCAGGGGCTGCGCGGTTCAGCGTCATTGCTTGGTTGCTTGTGCGCAAAGTGCAGCATGAGTCGCTCGGCGAGCGGGCGCACAGTTTTTTTGCGAATCTGCGACAGACCGCGCGAATGTCGAATCAGGTCGAGCACCCATGAGCGCGGAGCGTCGCTGCTCTCCACTTGCTCGACCTTAAATTTTTCTGCCCACGCAATCACGGGTCGCCAAACGAATTGATCCAGCAGCACGATCACGGCGATCATGGTGGCGACTCCCCACAGGATGGATCGTGTGTCCCCCGCACCGGCCGCAGTTTGCAGATACGAACCCAACCCGGGCAGGCGGAAGTCGCGCGAACCGAGCACGAACATCTCGCAGGCCATCAGGAAAAACCAGCCGCCCGCCACCGACATCATCGAGTTCCACACCAGCCCTATTGCGGAGAATGGCAGTTCCATTTCGATGAAGCGCTGCCACCAACTGAAACGGTAAACTTTGGCCGCTTCGCGCATCTCATTGGGGATACTCTTCAGCGAAGCGTAAAAGCTGAACGCCATGTTCCATACCTGCCCGGTGAAAATCAGCAAGATCGCGCCAGCTTCTACTCCCAGCTGTCTCCCAGGAAACAACGCAACCATGGCGAGCATCACCGTAGGCAAAAAGCTGAGCACTGGGATTGATTGCAACACATCTAGTAATGGAATCATGAACCGCTCTGCCCGCGGGTTGTAGGCGGCCACGTATCCGTAGACCAGCGTAAAGGCAAGGCTCAACAAATACGCAATCGTGATGCGCAGCAGAGAATATCCCGCGTAGGGCACCAGTGCCAGCGGACTCCGCGATATTTCCACTTGCGGAGTGAACGGACCCAGCCAACTTCGCCCCACCACGAGCACGCCATAAAATAATGCGATCCCCGCCCCGAACATAACCAAGTCGGGCAAGTATGAAATCTCAAGGCCAGGCAATTGCGCCCAGATTCGATAGGCCGAAAATCCGCGCATGCTGGTTAATTTCTTCATGAAACTACGGTTCCATCGCAGCCGTTGTTCAAGATTTTGGGGCTGAGTTCTGAGTTGGCGTGTCGATCACAGGTGTCGCGGATGACTGCGATGGCGCTGAAGATTCAGCTAGAACCAGGCGCCCCTGGTCGCGGTCATAATCAAATATTTCCGCGTACCGGCCCCAATTCATTGCAGTTTCGAACTGGCGTTGCACTTCATCTTCGGCAAAGTGTTCGTCGAGAATGTCGTGAAAAAACTCGTCGGCGATGGAATGGTCGGTCTTGCGTTTCAATACGCTGTCGATTTGTTTCAGGATGGTGATATGTTCGAGCGCAGCCTGCCGGAACAAAACTTTGCGCTGCTGAATGTCGGCTTCGGCAAAAGCTACGCCCTGCGGCGTAATCTGCATGTCTCCCTCTTTCAGCCATGCAAAACCCAGCACCACGCACGCCTCCAAAATCGGAAGCAAATCCTCAACATCCATCACCAGTTCCTCGGCAAGGCGAAACAAGTCTTCGCGTCCGCCATGGTCATGCAACAATTCCAGCAGGCCGGCGATGCCTCCCACGCGGGCGTGCGGCAGCATCTGATATTTCGTCGTGCGGAGGGGCCCTTCCTGCTTTTTCAACGCATCTCTCGTTAGTCCTCCGGTCGGCAGAATGATTTCCGCCGTGGTTTCGGCGTCGGGCAAAGCATGTTCAACTTCCGGTTCAGTCATCACCTTGTAGATGTAATCCACCAACTCCACAAAGCGCGCAGACTTGCGATCCCGCGGATGCTTTAGCCGGATGTTGAAATCCGACCGAATGCGCGCCGGATTCCTGCCCAGCACCATTACCCGGTCGGCGAGCATCACCGCCTCTTCGATATTGTGCGTGACAATGAAAATGGCGCTGGCTGGCATCTTCTTAGTTAGCCAGAGTTCTAACAGTTCGCCTCTCAGGTTTTCCGCGGTAAGAACGTCGAGCGCGGAGAAAGGTTCGTCCATGAACAACACTTCGGGTTCCACCACGAGAGCGCGAGCAAATCCCACACGCTGCTTCATGCCGCCGGAAAGTTCTTTGGGATACGCCGTTTCGAAGCCATCGAGACCAACCGTATCCAGCGTGCGCAGAGCCCGTTTGCGCCGTTCAACGGCGGGTACTCCCTTCGCTTCCAAAGGAGCTTCTACATTGTCCAACACGGTCAGCCACGGAAAGAGCGCGAAACTCTGAAAAACAATGGCCACGTTGGGCATTTGGCCATCCAGGGGCTTGCCATGCCATAAAAGCGTTCCTGACGACGGATGCGAAAGCCCGGTCAATATTCTCAGCAGTGTGGATTTCCCGCAACCTGACGGCCCCAGCAACGCAACGATCTTCCCAGGTTCGATGGACAGATTCGTGAGTCCCACAACCTGAATACGAGTTCCGTCCGCCTGTGGGTACGATTTTTCCACCCCCACAGCTTCAATAATTGCTTCAGTTGTCGAGTTGCCTGCCGCTTCGTTCACACTAGTACTCCCGTACCTCCTATACACGAACTGCGCGGAAGCGCAAAATTCAATGGCTGTAACATTGGGTTCACAATTTGGGGTTGATCACGCTTTCGGTCTCTTGCAGACTGCGAGCCTTGTTTGGATGAAATGAGGTCCGGCTAAAATCGAGGTCGAAATTCGCAAAAAAGCTTATGGGAAAGGTTAAGCGGCAAAACGCTCGTCCGCCAGCGCGACGAAAGGCTTGGGAAGGCGATCGCTCAATTCGGCGAGATGGGCCAATTTCGCCGCCAGTTCACTTTTGATTTGTTGCGGGTCGAATCGCCAGCGCCAGTTACCGCCATTCTGACTGGGAGTGTTCATCCGTCCCTCGCTGCCAAGCCCCAGCACATCCTGGAGCGGAATAATACACAAACAGGCCGCTGAGCACTGTGCCGCGCGAATGAAAGCCCAATGGATGCCGTCGTCGCAACGTCCCACATAGGCCTCGGCGTTGCGGCGCTCGTCTTTTGTTGCTCCAGATTGCCACCAACCCGCAACGGTGTCGTTGTCGTGCGTGCCGGTGTAAATGACTTTGCCCGCCGCGCGATGCGGCAGATACATGTGAGCACCTTCATCCCCGAAACCGAACTGCAACACGGCCATGCCGGGAATCTTCAACCTCTCTCGCAGCGCATGCACTTCAGGAGTGATATAGCCGAGATCCTCCGCGAAAAACGGCAAGCCGCCCAATTCCTCGCGAAGCTTCAGAAATAGATCGTCGCGCGGTCCGTCAACCCAGCGGCCGTTCACGGCCGTTTCCTCGCCAGCGGGAATCTCCCAGAACTGATCGAATCCGCGGAAGTGATCCAGCCGGATGTAGTCACAATTTTCGGTCGCCCAACGCAAACGTTGCACCCACCATCGATAGCCGCGTTCTTTCATTACGTCCCACCGATAAAGCGGATTTCCCCAGCGCTGTCCCGTCTTGCTGAAAAAGTCGGGAGGAACTCCCGCCACGACTTCCGGTTCCAGATCTTCCTTCAACCGGAACAATTCCCGGTTGCGCCATACATCGGCACTGTCATAGTTCATAAAGATCGCGACATCACCCACCACGCGGATTTTCCGCTCCGAACAATAGCGCCGCAATGCACGCCACTGTTCATAAAACGCGAACTGCAGCGCGCTTCGAATCCGCATATCGTCTTCTAGTTCCTGGCGAACTTGGTCCAAAGCAGCAGGCTCGCGATACGCGAGATCATGCGGCCAGTGATTCCAGCTTTTCAACTTCTGTTGAGCTCGGAGGGCGTCAAAGAGAACGAAGTCGTCCAGCCACCAGGCATTTTCTTTCTTGAAAACCTCAAACCGCCGCAACCCGTCGCCTGAAGCCGAGCGCAGGAAGTTCCGTGCCGCCTCAAACAAGAGAGGCATTTTCTGAGCGAAAACCTGATCGTATTCAACCGCACCAAAAACGGGCGCGGCTTCTCGATAACTGGAATCGAGTTTCGTAGGATCGATCCAGCCATATTCGGCAAGGCGCTCCAAGCTGATCAATAAAGGATTTCCGGCGAAGGCGGATGTCGAAGAATAGGGCGAATTGCCATAGCCGAGCGGCCCCAGCGGCAAAACCTGCCAGAGACCCTGGCGGGCGGAGACAAGAAAATCCACGAATCGGTAGGCGGCCGGCCCCAAATCGCCAATACCGCCGCGTGAGGGCAACGACGTGGGATGCAACAGTAGACCTGCGGCGCGCGGAAAGGGCATGGCAGCGCTGCTACATTCCTTCCTCGCTGCCGCTTCGACTCAACGCTTTGATCTCTTCCTCGTTTCTCTTGATCTTGCCCGATCTTGTCATCTCGTCGACAAGGCTGGAAACGAAAAGCCCAAATGTTTCCTGCTGTTTCTGCAACAGCAGTTGATCGCGGATCTGATCTCGCTTGGCGGCATACTCAGCTTCCGACGGCTTCTGGTCTTCGAGTACCTGAAGCACCACAGCGTTCGACCCACTGTTGATTGGACCGCTGATCTCGCCTTGCTTCAACGTGAACGCCACTGCGGCTTGCCCAGACATCGAGCCGACATCAGGCACCTGTCCGTCGGGCAAAACAAAATCGCTGGCCTTCATGGTCGCGCCCAGTTCTTTCGCAGCGCGCTTCAGATCGTGCTCAGCCTTGGCGCGATCCGATAATTCCTGCGCTTTCTGCGACAGCAACGTTGAAGAGCGCTCGTTCTTGAATTCCTCTTCGACGCGACTGCGAATCTCTTCAAACGTAGGGGTCGCGGCCGGTTTTGTTCCCAACAATTGAAACACCACGATGCCTTGTGATGCTGGAGCCACATCTGGCGGCGACTTTTCCTGCTCGCTAAACACTGCATCCATAAATTGCGTCGCCGGCCCCAGACCCGGCAACACATCTTTACGCGAGAAGTAATCGGAAGTGATCACCGGTACTTTCTGTGCCGCTGCCGCTGCGTCCAAACCCTCGGCCCGAGCTTGTTTCAGCAGACCGTCCGCCTTCTGCTGCGCGATCTGCTGCCCCTTCTGATGTTTGATGACCGGTTCGATCTCGGCCTTCACTTCGTCCATTGTCTTCATATGCGCTTCCTGCTTATCGTCCACGCGGATGATGTGAAAGCCATAACTGCTCTTTACCAGGTCGCTGATCTGGCCCTTCGGCAGCGAGAACGCAACTTTCTCAAACTCCGGCACCGTCTGCCCTCTGCCAATCCAGCCGAGCGAACCACCCTGTTTCGCGCTGCCCGGATCTTCGGAATATTTTTGCGCCAGATCTTCTAGCTTGGCCCCATTCTTCAACTGCTTCAGCAAATCTTCGGCTCTGTGTTGCGCCTCAGCTACACCTTTTTCATCCACCTTGCCATCGGGCCCTGGCAGCGGCGTTTTGATGAGGATATGACTGACTTTCACTTGCTCGGGCACTCGATACTGCTCGCGGTGCTGATCGTAATAAGTTCGCAAATCCTCCGGAGTCACCTGCACATCGGCCGCGGCCTTACCGGTTTCAATGAGCGCGTACTTGACTTTGCGCTTCTCTGGAATGGAGTTGGCATAACTTGCTTTGTGGCTCTCGTAAAACGCCTTCAATTCTTCGTCCGTCGGGTGCAGGCCTTTCCGTATGTCATCCTGTTTCAAAACTGCATAGTCGAATTTGACCTTCGAATTCTCTTTGATGAACTGTTCGTGGACTTCAGCATCGCTCACGCTGGTGCTTCCGGCAATAAGCGCCTGCAGCTTGGTTAGCAAAATATCGTGGCCGACTTCCTGTTCGAACTTCATGGGCGTCAGATCCGCCCTTTGCAACATGTCCTCGTACTCAGCCTGGCCGATAAAGTTGCCGCCGGGGAAAAACGTGGCTGCGTAACGTCCATGCTGCAGCTCGTCCTTCACCTCCTCCGGCGTTACGCGCAGCCCCATCCGGCCGGCCTCAGTGAGCAAAGCTTGGCGGTTGATCATTTGGTCGACCGCCCGCACCGTTTCCTGCTGAATCAGAAAGGGCATGAGCTTCGATGCCATCTCGCCATAACGCTGCGCATCCTGCTGCGCCATCTGGCGTGCGGTTTGGCGTATTTCATCAGCGCTGATATCGGACCCATTCACCTTCGCGACCACACCCTTGCCCGGTTGGCCCGTCAGTTCATCGGTCAAGCCACCAGGAATGAATGCAATTACCATGGCGCCGCAAATCACGAGCAGGATGCCGCTCAGAATGATCTTCTTGGTGGGCCCCTGCGTCTGCAAAAATCGAATCATCTTCTTTCACTCCACAAATGTTGTAAGCCGGGTTTTTAATTATAAACCAGTCCCACCATGACAATTCTGATGTAGGAAATGTGGGGACAGCTGCCCTCGGCTGTCCGTTGGGCGCAGCCCGACGCCTTGGCAGGGAGCGCCTGCAAACTAAGCACCACCGATCACCCTCGCACGAGAGTGTTCCCACCCACGAAAATCCGCTATTGAAACGTATTAATATAAATGTTATCCATTCTTCGGAGACATTTGTTCGCACTAGTCTCCCGACAAATCACCAACTGCAATGAACAGGAGCAACATGAACTCAGGCAAGCGACTTGCGTTCTCTTTTTTCGCTGTTTTTGCTCTAGCTCAATTTTTCTTAATCTCTGCGGTCGCCCAAAGCACCCCTCCGCCGAAGCACGTTGCGGAGCCTCTTCTGATGTTGCATGACGGCTGGTCCCTGCAAACCTCCGCGAAGGTCGAGGCCAAAGGAGAAGTCATCTCCACGCCGGCTTTTTCGGCCAGAGGATGGCATCAAGCAACCGTGCCGACCACCATTGTGGCAGCGCTGGTGAAGGACAAGACTTTTCCCGATCCCATCTTTGGAATGAACCTGCGCGATTTCGCCGGCATGAACTATCCCATTGGCGCTAATTTTTCCAACATCGCCATGGCGCCCGACAGCCCTTACGCGGTCTCCTGGTGGTATCGCAAGCAGTTCGCATTACCGGCTTCCTACAAAGGCAAAACAGTCTGGTTGAAGTTCGATGGCATCAATTATCGGGCGAACATTTTCCTGAACGGAAAGCAGATCGCCAAATCCGAGGACGTGGCCGGCGCCTGGCGCACCTACGAATTCAACATTACCGACGCCGCCAAGCCCGGCGCAGAAAATGTGCTCGCGGTTCAGGTTTATTCCCCCACCGAGCATGATCTCGCCATTACTTTCGTCGACTGGAATCCTGCGCCGCCCGACAAGAACCTGGGACTGTGGCGCGATGTATACGTCACCGACAGCGGCCCAGTGGCGTTGCGTTATCCCACAGTCGTGTCGAAACTGAATCCACCGGCGAACGATACGGCGAAGCTCACGGTAACCGCGCAACTGAGAAACGGAACCGATAAGCCGGTCAATGGCAAACTCAAAGGCCAAATTGAATCGGTCAAGTTCGAACAGGATGTAGAACTCGCGCCCAACGAATCGAAAGACGTCACCTTCACTCCTGATCAATTCCAGCAACTTGTCTTCTCGAATCCACGCCTGTGGTGGCCGGCACAAATGGGCAAGCCGAATCTCTATTCGCTCACCCTGGAGTTCGAGACCAATGGCGCAGTCAGCGATCATTCGACGAGCGAGTTCGGTATTCGCGAAATTACTTCCGACCTCAATTCCGTCGGCGGCCGCGCCTTCCACATCAACGGCAAAAATATTCTTATTCGCGGCGGCGGTTGGACGCCCGATCTGATGCTGCGCGAAAATTCGCGGCGCCTGCACGATGAATTCCGCTACGTTCGCGATATGGGCCTGAACACGGTCCGGCTCGAAGGCAAACTCGAGACCAAAGAATTCTTCGACCTCGCCGATCATGAGGGCATTCTGGTGATGGCCGGATGGTGCTGCTGCGATTTTTGGGAGCGCTGGCCGCGCTGGCAGCCACAGGATTTTGAAATCGCCAAACAGTCTCTGCGCGATCAGATCTATCGCCTTCGCAGCCATCCCAGCCTTGTGATGTGGCTCAACGGCAGCGACAATGCTCCGCCGCCCGACGTCGAACAAATGTATCTCGACGTCGAGAAAGATTTGTTCTGGCCGAATCCTGTAGTCTCATCAGCCACAGGAAAGAAGACGAGCGTGACCGGCGACAGCGGCGTAAAGATGACCGGCCCCTACGAATACGTTGCGCCCGAATATTGGGAGGATGACACCCCACAAGGGCAACCGGGGCGCAAGCAGTGCAATCCCGGAGGCTGCGGTGGCGGCTATGGCTTCAACACCGAAACCAGCATGGGACCGGCCGTTCCGCCGATCGAAAGCATCCGCGCAATGGTGGGCAAAGATCACATGTGGCCGATCGACGACGTCTGGAACTATCACGCCGGCGGCGGCGAATTTAAAACTATCGGCGTGTTCAGCGAGGCGCTCGCCAAACGCTACGGGCAGTCGGACAACGTACAGGACTTCGCCACGAAGTCTCAAATGCAGACATACGAAGGCGTGCGCGCCATGTACGAAGCCTACAGTCGCAACAAATACGAGGCTACCGGCGTGATTCAGTGGATGCTCAACAACGCCTGGCCCTCCATGATCTGGCATCTCTATGATTATTACCTGTGTCCCGGCGGCGGATATTTTGGCGCAAAACGCGCCATGGAAGCGCTGCATCCCATCTACGGCTACGACGATCATTCGATCTGGGTGGTCAGCAGCCAATACGAGGACGCCAAGGGGTTAAAGCTGACAACGAAAATCTACAACCTCGACATGACCGAAAAGTTCACGCAATCCAATCCCGTCGACGCCCCCGCCGACAGTACCGCGAAGATTTTCACCTTGCCTGAAATCGCCGATTTGAGTCCAACCTATTTCGTTTCTTTGCGGCTAGAAGATTCATCGGGCAAACTTGCTGGCTCAAATCTCTACTGGCTCTCGACCAAACCCGAAACACTGGACTGGGCGAAAACCACATGGTGGATGACTCCTACCGAGTCCTATGCCGACTACACCGCATTGTCTCAATTACCAAAAGTTAAATTGAGAGTTACCGACCGTAGCGAACGCAAAGGTGAAGATGAAATTACTCACGTGATTCTTCAGAATCCGAGCAAGAGCCTCGCCTTCTTCGTACGCCTGAAGGTCGATAAAGGTCCGAAGGGAGACGAGATTCTGCCGGTAGTCTGGGAAGACAACTACATTTCGCTGATGCCCGGCGAGAAGCGCGAAGTCACGGCAACCTACCGCGCCAGCGAGTTGGGCACGGCCAAGCCCGCAGTAGAAGTCAGCGGATGGAATTTGGAATAGACGATTGAATAATTGTGTAATCAGTAATTTTGTAAATTGAAAGCCTTTGAGCGTTACTGCGTCTGAGGCCGAGGTTTTCAATTTACTCGATTATCCGATTGCCAAATTACACAATCGCTTCACACGTGCTGCGAAACTGAAAGGATGTTCCCATCCGGATCCTTGAACCACGCCACTTTGTCCCCCGTCGGCGCGGTCCAAATCCCGAGTTCGTCCTGTTTGAAGAACCCAAAGATCTCAAAGTGCGCTCCCTTTTTTTGCAGACCGCGCACAACGTTCTCAATGTCGGAAACTTGCCAGCCTAGAATCGTGGACTGCGCGGGCGTAAACTCCTTCATCTTCGCGACCCGGATCATGATCCCGTTCGCATTCAAAACCATGGCGAAGCCGTCATCCTTCACGAAGCGCAGCCCAAGCACACCCTCATAAAAGGCGCGCGCCTTCTCGGAATCTTTCGTAGGAACAAAAGCAACGATGTTCGTAGAACCAAGCATGGGGTGCCTCTAAAATCAAATTACTAATTTCCCGATTAGCAAGTTTACAAAATTCCTGCGAGTCGCCGAACGCAGATCGTCACTCTTCTTCAGGCGGAAGGTCGAAGTTCACCAGATCTCCGCGGAAACCGTGCGTCTTCCAAGCTCCGAAGGCGATTCCGACGGCCATCCAAATGCTACCAGCGATCCAGGCTTTCCAACTTAAGTTTTTCCAGAGAAAAAAACAAATTGTAAATCCCGCGAGCGGAGGCGCCCATAGGGCAAGGATCGCTAATGCGGTTCCTGCGGCAGCTAACAATGTCCAATTCGAACTCGGCCAGAGAACCATGGCGATAATGAGCCCAGTCAGTAAAAGTGGCGGCACTGCATTGTGTTTCCCCTCGCGCACAAAATACCGCACAAATGCCGCAAGGTTTACGCCCATGAAAGCAATGAGTGCTCCGAAGTTGAGCATCTCGGCCCCTAACCCGTAGCTGAAGAGATTGACACTCACCAACAACGCCCCGGCCAGAGCGATGCCTCCGACAAAAAGAACGTTATTGCGCGGCACGTGCCGCTTTGAGTCGACGGTGCCGAAGAATTTCTGCGGCAGGGCCTCGCTCCGCCCCATGCCGTAGAGCAAGCGGGCAGCGCCGATCTGCGCACCCATCCCCGAGCCGAAGTTCGCAATCAGCAGGGTGAAGCCAAGGATTGCGAACATTGGTTTCCAGGCGCGGCCTGCGACAAAAGTAAATGCCGTGTCGCTGTTTGGAAAAGGCTGGGTCGCGGGCCAAATCAATTGGGCGGCGTAAACTTCGAGGGCGGAAAGTATCCCGATAACAAAACAGGTGAGAACCGTGGCCAGCAGAATGTTGCGCCGCGGATTCTCCGCTTCTTCTGAGAGCGTCGAGATGCCGTCGAACCCGATGTAACTCAGCACCGCGATCGAAGTGGCGCCCAGCACCGCTTTAGTATTCCAAAGCTGGGGATCGTAAAAGGGGCGAGTAAAGAAGGATGCGCCATCGTGGGGATGGCCCGTAATATAGCGGATTGCGACCATAAAGAATATTGCCACCACCGCACCCATTCCTGCCGCCAGCAGAGTGTTGACGCGAGCTGAAGTCTTAATGCCCTGAAGATTCAGGAACGTAAAAACCGCTCCGAAAAAAAGCGCCCAACCCCAATAAGGAATCCCTGGCGCAAACACAAAAGCCTGCTGGCTGCACCAGATAATGCAAATCATCGGGTTGAGAATGTAGTCCATGACCATACTCCAACCCGTGACATAACCGAGCGCCGGATTAATCTCCTGCCCCACATAGGTGAACGCCGAACCGGCGCTCGGATACGCTCGCGCCATGCGACCGTAACTGAATGCCGTGAACAGCATGGCAACCATGGCAATGAGCAGCGTTGTGACGACATGTCCGTGACCTGTGTCACTGAGCACGCCGAACACAGACATGGGCGCCACGGGCTGAATAACGATGATGCCGTAAAGAATCAAATCCCAAAGAGTTAAGGTGCGGCGGAGCCGGGGCGCAGCAGAGGACGACGCGGAGATTTTTTCCATGCGTCCGGCTATTGAATTATGGAAGTGGCAAAACTGTCAATGTTAAAACGTTTCCCTGACACACATCTGCTGCTGGCGGCGCAAGGCGCGGGTTACGATTGAAAAATATAAAGGAAGCCCCGGAGGGACGAAAGAGACCTCTGCGGGATAGCGAAACTCATTTGGGCCCATAATCGAACCAGTATCCTCGCTGCTCATTTCCCGACATCTGGCGCGTATTGTATTCCAGCAGATAATTCACGTGTGCATCATCGAGCGGGAACGTTTTCCTTGGAGTATATGGATATTCGCCCATACTCAGAAACGGCAGCGGCGCAACATAGTTCCCTTCTGCGGCATAAAAATCCATGTCTTTCTCATAACCGTTAGCGGCAAAGAAATAATCGCGCACCCAGCCTTGCGGCAACGCAGGCAAATTCTCCGGATCGAAGTCCAGCTGCACTTCATCCCCCGAGCCAAACACTGCCAGCTTGTCGTCGGTTGCGGTCAGCAGCGGCAGCACGTCGCCATAGCGCGTGTAGGTTCCAGAGGGACGCGTGTAAGGCCCGGTCGCGCTGACTTTCTCATAAACGTATTGCACGTTGCCCGGAGGCGTGCCCTCAATCTTGAATGGATATCCGTGGAATTCAAGATCGGCGCGCACCAACGGAACGGGTGTCAAGTGCACCTGGGTTCTCATGTTCGCGAGATCCTTGGCTACGCCTGAAATACGGCTCCGCTCAGCATGACGCAAAGCTGTGGTTCCCGGAGAACCACTGGAGGCGTCATCCCGAAGCCCCGGGTTTTCTCCAGCGGGGCGAGAGATCTCCCGCGATCCGTCCGCACGCGAGCGCGTCCTGCGTGCACGACCCTGTTCCGCGCGGTCAATCAGAATGCTGTCCCAATAAATCTGCAAATTCGTCGTGATGCGAATCCTCCGCGTCCCGGCCGGAAGCTTGCCGGTAAGATCGGCGGTCATAGTGCGCGGACCGCCGGCAGGAAAGCCCATGTCATCCATCACGCGCTTCCAATTTCCATTGGCGTCCAACGCCTCAACATACGGTGCAATCGCCACAACTCCCGCTTGCGAAGCAGCATACATGCTGTTCGCCGAAAAATATTCGACCTCGCCATGCAACAGCAGCCATAGCGGCCCGCCGCGGTAGGCCTCGCCAAGATCGAGCGTCAGAGTATGCGGTTTGGCAAATCCCAGAAACTGCGTCACCGCAAAATCCCCGAAATAACGATGCGCCATCAAATCGGGCAGAACGTTGTGACCATGTTCATCCCAAGCCCCGACCGGCGGACGCGCATCACGGCTCACCACGACTTTGAATGGTGGATAAGGTGGATTCGAAGCAAAATATTCGTTGGGATAGACATCCACATTCGCGGGATGATCCACAGCCAGCAAGCGCACCTGATCGAGGTACACAGCCTCTTCCAGCGGCTCCATAAATCGGAAGCTGAGCCTGCCGTGCTTTCCACTTCTCCCAATATCGGGGAGAAATGGGGCACCCCCATCATCGTGTTGCGCCGTGTCGGTGGGGTGCCCCATGTCTCGCTGATTTTGCGAGACATGGGAATTTTCCTTCTCCCGAATCATGCTCCGATCAATCTTGATGTACTCCACGGGCCGCGGAATGTCGCGCTGCCCCGGACCAACCCAGTGTCCTACGACGCCCGCGCCCAGCATGTCCGCCACAAATTCGTAGCGCTCGCCGTTCCACACAAACAACGTCGGACAGGAACTGCCGCGACGATCGATCTCGGTGATGTTCTGTTGCTTGTCGCCGGCGACATTGATTTCATCCTGCAAAACGCCCGTCGGCCACAGCATGCGCACGATGTCGGCGTCTTTCGAATCGCCCAGTCCTACAACGATGTCGGTGGAATTCTGTCCCAGATATCCGTTCGATCCTGCAATCTCAAACTTCTGCCGGTTCCCGCCCGAAAAAACTTCGACCTTCGTGCCGATGGCGGATTTATTGTCGGCCAATCCTTTGAGCGAGAGCCGCATCCAGTGATTCTGATTCCCGCCTTCATTGCGCAGCAGCACCGCAGGCCCATGATTTTGCGTGATGAGGAGATCGGTCGCGCCGTCGCCATCGTAGTCGCCGGTGATGATGGCGCGCGGCTCTTTAAGCTGAATCTTGTCAAGGCCAACGTCGGCAGTAACATCTTTGAATCCATCAGGCCCCAGATTGCGGAACAGCCGTACCTCGCCTTTGCCTTCTTTCGTTTCTCCGACAGCGACGAGATCGACCCAGCCGTCGTTGTCGTAATCGAAGGCTGCAACGCCATAGGCGCGGACCCAGTTCGTCTCCGGCAGCTTTGCCTGCTCAAAAGATTTGCCCTGGTTGTTTCGCCAAAGAACGAGAGCTGGCGTGCTAAGACGGGTAAGAGCAACATCCATCCAACCGTCGTGGTCAAAATCCAGGGCAGTAATGCCTACGGCCGCGATGTCATTGCCTGGAGGTTGGTTAGAGAAAGGATGCAAAGCCCGGAATTTCCCCTCCCGTGGATTCTCCAATATCGTTCCGCCAGACCAGTCTGCAGAGACAAGATCAACAGCTCGGTCATTGTTGTAGTCAGTCCCGATTGCGTTCACAACCGAAAATGGGACGATGAATCCTCTATCCTCGCTTACGTTCGTGAACGTACTGTTGCCATTATTCCGCCACATGGCGCTGGCTGAAGAATTCGTAGTTCGCACCGCTGTGAATTCCGTACTTGAAGCGTAGAGGTCCAAGTCCCCGTCGTGGTCATAGTCGACGAAGGTGAGGCCATAGACATACATCTGTTTGATCCCGGCGGTTCCGGCCTCGTCCTTGAAGGTGCTGCCTTTCTCGTTGTGTAAAAGCAAAACCGACCCGAAGGTGCTCACCGACAGGTCCGCAAAACCGTCATTGTCGTAGTCACCTGCAGTGCAGCTAACGGCGCTCAGACTGGGATCAAGCCCGGCCTGCGTCGTAACGTCCTCGAACTTGCCGTTCCCTAGATTGCGATAGAGCGCGATCCCGCCTCGCGGCCCATTGTTTGCCAGGAAAATGTCGATCTTGCCATCGTTGTCGTAGTCGACGAAGCAAGCGCCCGTGCCGAAGTCAACGAAGGGTCTCACGAGATAGGCGGGAGGCCGCGGCCGCGACACAATTCCCGCCTCCTTCGTCACATCCACAAATCGCACTTTGATCTGCGGCGGCGCCTTCAGAACCGCTTGCGGCGACTCCACCGCGCGCGAGTACTGGCCCTGCTCACCGTACGCCAGGCTCATGGGCGCGCCGATTTTGTTCTGCGTGATGTACTGGAATTTCTTCAGATGCTCTCGGGCGTGTTCGACGTCGGAAGATTGCTGGTAGGCCCGGGACAATCCGAATTCCGCCGAAGCATGCAATGAATTGAGTTTCAGCGCGTGCTCGAAAGCGTCAATAGCCTGCGGAAACTGCTTGGCTTGCACATGCGCCGTGCCCAAGAAATACCAGGTGTCGGCATCGTTCGGATCGATCTCAATTACGCGCTTGAACGCTTCGATTGCGGCCTGCGCATCCCCCGTGTTCTTGGCAAGCATTCCAAGTCCGTACCACGCGTTGGGACTCTTCGGATTTTGTTTGAGCGCATCTTCCAATGCCGCCTTGGCCTGATCCACTTTCTGCAGGTTCAGATATGCAATGCCTTCGTTCAGCCGCGCAATCGTGAGCCTGGGATCAGCCTCCGCAGCCTGCTGAAATGCCTTCAACCCTTTCTCGAAAAGCTGCTGATTCATATACGCCACGCCCAGATTATTCAAACGCGCAGCCTCAATTGGATTGGTTTGTGAGCCAGGGGCAAGCAGGCCAAAGGCAGCGAGCAGCGTAGCGATGAGAGCGCCAGAAATTCGCAGACTCATTTCGCTAACGATTTAATCACAATGTGAACCACGGCGGCGAAACGCAGTTTGAAGTATTGCTTTGCCCGGCATCATCCTCACCGGACCCGTTCTCAGGCACAGGAGGAGATGCGGGATGTTAATACGAACGTCCGCGAACGCTTGGAATACCTGCTTCCATCGCACGATCCAGCAACTGCTTCTCGCCTTTCGTTAGAGGACGAAAGGCTCCCTTAGCCAGCGTTCCCAACCGCAGTGGACCAATCGCCACTCTCACCAGTCTCAGCACCTCAACGTCGAACGCAGCCAGCATGCGCCGAATCTGACGGTTCTTGCCTTCGTCGAGAATAATCTCAAGCCAGCAGTTTTTCTCTCCCGAACGGAGCAGCCGGGCTTGCGAAGCCCGAAGGACCTCCCCATCTTCGCTTTTCACTCCGTTCACTATTGTCCGCAGCAACTTTTCGTTAGCTAGCGCAGCGATCTGTACGTGATACGTCTTCTCCAGATGCGATTCGGGTGCGGTAATCCGCGCGCCCCACTCCGAGTCGTTCGTAAGCAGAAGCAATCCTTCGCTGGCTTTATCCAGGCGTCCAACCGGTGCAACCCAAGGCTGCGTTTCGCCTGCTTTCCCCAGCACCTCGTAAACTGTCTCGCGGCCTTTTTCGTCCGACGCCGTTGTCACCACTCCACGCGGCTTGTTCATCATCAAGTAAATTTTTTCCTGCTGCGCAACGACGTGCCCATCTACCGCAATGTTGTCCTTCTGCAGACAAATCGGAGTCTCGGGATCGCGCCGAACATTTCCATTCAATCGTACGCGGCCGCCGCGAATTAACTCCACCGCTTGCGATCGCGAACAATATCCCAGTTTCGACATTGCTCGCGCCAAACCGATTTTTCGAATGGAGTGCCCCTTTTCCATTGGATCGATGCTATCTGAACTTCGTGACAACGGCGCGGTTACATATATGCCTCTTGTCCAAGACGATTCGAGCGTGCGTAGTGAGGCGGCACTTGGTAGGATGTTCCTCGTCGCCTGCTGGTCCAAGGAGTTCTCATGGCTCACCAACATCCGCCGCGCTTCCTGAAAATTGTGGACGACGCCAAAACGCGCGTGCGCGAAACAAACGTCGACGCGGTCAAAACCCGGATGGATCGCGGGGATAAATTCCTGCTCGTGGACGTTCGCGAAGAAAGCGAATACGCCAAAGATCATCTTCCCGCCGCCATTCATCTGGGCAAGGGCATTATCGAACGCGATATCGAAGCGCGCGTCCCGGAACTCAATACCGAGATCGTCCTCTATTGCGGCGGCGGCTTTCGCTCCGCGCTTGCGGCCGACAATCTGCAGAAAATGGGCTACACGAATGTGATTTCCATGGACGGCGGCATTCGCGACTGGCGTGAGAAAGGTTATCCGCTGGAAGCAGGAGTACGAAAGTAGACCACCAGGACCTCGGACGTCAGACCGGGGACCACAGCCAACGGCGCGACACCCGACACTATGCGACACCCGACACTAAATGAGAAGTCGGAGAGGTGAGGTCTAGGGTCTGAAATCTGACGTCCGCAGTCTGAAGTCTGAAGTCCGCTCTATCCACTTATGAATGGTCGCATCTTTTTCTGGTCACTCACCTCAGCACTCGCCGGATTTCTCTTCGGCTTCGATACTGTGGTTATTTCCGGCGCCGAGAAAACGATTCAGGCGCTCTGGGGTCTCAGTCCTGGATTGCACGGCATCGCCATGGCGTCGGCTCTTTACGGTACAGTCGTCGGTTCACTGCTGGGCGGCTGGCCCGCCGACCGCTTCGGACGCAAAGCTACGCTGCTTTGGATCGGCATTCTTTATTTCGTCGGCGCAGTGGCGTCAGGCCTGGCTACAAATGTCACCATGTTCCTCGTCGCCCGCGTGATCGGCGGACTGGGCATCGGTATCTCAACCGTCGTCGCTCCCATGTACATCTCTGAGATCGCACCAGCCAGGCATCGTGGGCGGCTTGCCGGCATGTTTCAGTTCAACATTGTTTTCGGTATTCTCATCGCTTTCGTCTCCAACGCGCTGCTCGCTGGCATTGGCGCAAATGCATGGCGCTGGATGTTGGGCGTGGCGGCGTTTCCCTCATTGCTCTACGCGGCATTCTGCATTGGCTTGCCGGAGAGCCCGCGTTGGCTCCTGAGCCGAAAGGGCGACCGTGAGGGCGGCCTCGAAGTGTTGCGACGCATCGAGCCGGAGGCTTCGCCAGCCGAACTGACGGCCGAGGCCGACGCGATCATCGCGGCGTCGACCGAAAAAGCATCGTCGGGACATTTCTGGACGATGCGTCTGCGCAAGCCCATCCTGCTTGCCATCTTGATCGCCTTCTTCAACCAGATGTCCGGGATCAACGCAATTTTGTATTTCGCTCCGCGCATCTTCGAATTGACCGGTCTCGGCGCGAAGGCTGCATTACTGCAATCGATTGGAATTGGCGTAACCAATCTCGTTTTTACTTTTGTCGGCCTCTGGCTGATTGACCGGCTGGGCCGCCGCACTCTTCTTTATATTGGCTCGTTCGGCTACATCGCCTCGCTCGGGCTGGTGGCGTGGGCTTTCTTTAACAATCACTTTTCCATTGTGCCAGTTTGCATCTTCGCGTTCATCGCCGCCCACGCGGTCGGGCAGGGCGCAGTCATTTGGGTTTTTATCTCCGAGATATTTCCCAATCGCCATCGCGCCGAGGGTCAGACTCTCGGCAGCTTCACCCATTGGATCTTCGCCGCCGCACTCACAACTTTCTTTCCGAGAATGGTGGCATCGTTCGCGCCCGGCTACGTTTTCTCTTTCTTTGCCAGCATGATGGTTCTGCAACTGGTTTGGGTGAAGACCATGGTTCCGGAAACGAAGGGCGTGCCACTGGAGCAGATTCAGAAGCAACTGGGGATCGAGTAGGCACGCATCTATCGTTTAGGTCGCGGCAGGTTCTCTGTGAGCGCACTTCAAAGCCTGCGCACAGCGAGAACAGCATTCACTATTCTTTACGGCGCTCGGCAAGCACCGAAGCACGCCCGATCCAGACGAAAACGAAAAGCGTCAGACCGCCAATCCAGCCACCGAAACTGAATGCTCCCGGAACGTAAAGAGCGATGGCAAGACCGCCTGCCACAAAAATCGCGCATAAAGGAACGAACATGCGCATGCCATAGAGAAAAACAAAAGGAAGATAGTGCGCTCCCACCAGGATCATTAACGCGGGATAAAACCAGTTCAAACGAAAAACGGTTACAGGCACGAGCAGAAGCATGGACATCGGCAGCGTAAACGCGATCTGCATCGCCAGATTCCCCAATGGATTGCCGCTCCGGAGAGAGGCAGGCCCACCTGTTAAACGCAGAAGCAGCTGTGTAATTGGGAAAATGAAAACGCCACCCAGCACCAGCGCGAAGATGGCGGCACGTGGGCCGACCCACGTACCAAGGGCGGCGGACACCAACCAGATTGTGGAGGATACGAGTTGGCCCCAAAATCCGCCGACGAAGACGGTGCGCACTTCGCGTTGAGCGTCCTGTACCAGCATGTTCGAGTCCCTAAGGAAGAAGATGTCGGTTATTGATCAGACAGTTTAACCTGCTGGTACGCTGCCTTTGCCGAAACCAGACCAGACACGAGTTCGCGGGGGCGAAACCCTTGATTATGGTCGAGTCAATCCCGGCCCGTGTTCTCGCCGGGCGTGCTCCTCAGGCTTGTCCTGCCCCTACTTACAGCATCAACCGGATGGGGACCCACCCATCGGCAGTTTATTGTTTTCCCACGCCTACTCCGTCACGAAATTCAAGGGAGATCCCTATGAAAACACCGCGCCTCTACTCGCAGACTCTCGTGGCGTTTGCCAGCCTTCTGCTTCTCTCCAGCATGGGTTTCAGCGCCGACACCGATAAAGACAAGTCGGATATCGAAAAACGCATCGATAACTCTGCCAAAGTTCTAGATGAAATTATGTCTACTCCCGACAAGGGCATTCCGGACAAGATCATGAGCGATGCCAAGTGCGTCGCGGTGATCCCGTCCATGGTGAAAATCGCAGTTGGATTCGGCGGCAACCACGGAAAGGGAGTCGCCACCTGCCGCACCGCCAATGGCAGATGGAGCGCGATCGCTCCTATCACGATCACCGGCGGTAGCTGGGGTCTCCAATTAGGTGGTCAGGCAGTCGACCTGGTCATGCTCGTCATGAACGACCAAGGCATGGAGCATCTGCTCGCCAGCAAATTTAAAATTGGAGCTGACGCTTCCGCAGCCGCAGGTCCGGTTGGACGGGACGCTGGCGCGGATACAGATTGGAAGATGAAATCTGAGGTCCTTACCTATTCGAGAAGCCGCGGATTATTCGCCGGGATCGATTTGAGCGGCTCATCTATCACTCAAGACAAGGATGAAACTCGCATCCTGTATGGTAAGTTCGTGCCATTCGACGACATTCTTGAAGGTAAAGTGCGACGGACGCACATGAGCCAACCGTTCTTGGCGGCACTGTCCCACTATACCGGCACTCCTATGGCGGGAGTGAAACCCTCCGCCGCCCACCAATAACTCAGTGTTCAGTGTAAGGACCGGGTATGCAAAGCTGGCGGAGGAATGATGGCGCAAGATATGGAAGAAGTACCGACCGACGGAGTGTTGCGGACGCCCAGCTCTCAGATCGTGGGGTTATTTGAAAGCGCAGGTCAATGCCTGGGAGCTGCAGTTCGTGACACCCGCCAGTTCGCGGCGCGTTTGCGTCAGCGGGCCGAAACAATCAAGGAAGAACAGCCGCTTCAGTTCATTGCCGTAGTTGCGGGCGTTTCTGTTGCCGCTGGCTTTGCAACGCGATTGTGGAGGTCAAGCAGAAATGCATAGCGTACAGAACAGCCGAAGTTTGGCTGAAGTCGTTGCCGACATTAAGAACGAACTTAGAGATTTCGCACAAACCAGAATTCAACTCTTCAAGGTAGAGTTCAAAGAAAAGCTGGCCCTGTTGAAGATCGCAGGTGTTTTGGCGGCTGCAATCCTCTTGCTCTCGACCGCCTATTTGCTACTCACCCTCGGGATAGTTGCATTGATTGCCGCACTTTTCCGGGACAATCCTTATCATTGGGTGTTCGGATTTGTCGGGGTGGCGCTTCTTTGGGCCATTATCGGCGGCATTGCAGCGTATTTCGCAAAACGTGAGTTCGCTCTCAAAGGAATTGTTCCTAAGAGAACCTTCGAGGTGCTGAGGGGCGACAAAATTTGGCTACAACGCGAGGCGAAAGATCATTTATGAGCGCAAACCCTGTCGACCGTCTGGAAATCAAAGCTCTCGAGCAACGTATTCAGGTTCACGAGACCATCGATGAATTAAAAGACAAAGTCGGGGAAGTGCGCGCCAGATTCGATCCCAACACGAACGCCCGCAAACATCTCTCGGGAGCTTCGTTCGCGCTATCTTGCCTTGGCTTTTTAGCAGGCTATGGTTTCGCGGGGCTATTCACTCGTAGTTGAATTGACAAAATTCGTTTTTGAGAAGGCGAGGAGTGCGATGCCGGTTCTAAATAAGTTAACCAGAATTGTTGCCAAACCGATTCCACGGATGGTCACCCCCAAAGCCCATGCTCTCATCGACTATGCCAGCGTTGGCTTGTTTCTGGGAACGACCGCATGGTTCTGGCGCCGCAATCGCCGCGCAGCGGTGGCTTCGCTTCTCTGTGGGGGCACGGAACTCGCAGTTATGCTGCTCACCGACTATCCTGGCGGAGTGAAAAAGTTCATCAGCTTTTCCGCCCATCGAGAGATGGATTATGGACTGGCTGCTGTGGTCGCGGCGATGCCCGAAACCTTAGGTTTTGAAGGCGATGACGAGACTAAGTTTTTTCGAGTGCAGGGCATGCTCATTACTTTGCTGGGTGAACTGACGCAACCCTCCGCATTCAGTCCAAAGCGAGTGCGCAACCGGGCTGCCTGAAGCGACTATGCCATCGCTCTGGAAATTTGGCGGCCTTACTCCCATTCTGCTGGCGCAACGAGCCATTAAGAAACTCGGTGAAGATGAACTCGCCACTCGCTCGGCGAGCCTGTCTTATTACTTTATTCTTGCTTTGTTCCCGATGTTTTTATTCATCGTGTCTTTGATCGGCGTTTTCGCGGGGTCGACTTCACAGTTGCGTGAGAGCATTTTTTCTGCCCTAGGACAACTGGCCCCCGGGTCGGCATCCGACTTGATTCACGGCGTACTCAATGAAACCGCCAAGTCGAGCAGCGCTATAAAAGTCGGCGCGGGCATTCTCGGCGCCCTCTGGGCTGCTTCCGCGGGAATGAGCGCTGTCGTGGTCTCGTTGAATGTCGTGCATTGCTTTACCGAGACACGCCCCTGGTGGAAGCAAAAGCTGACAGTTCTGGGGTTAACCGTCTCTTTGGCCGGCCTGATCATTCTTGCCGTCGTCCTCGTCCTATATGGAGGAAAAATAGGACATGCTGCAGCAAAGTATTTTGGCTTGGGACATTTGTTCACGGTCACGTGGGGAGTGATTCAATGGCCCTTCTTGTTTGCCGCGATGTTTCTCGCATTCTCCATTATTTATTATTTCGGACCAGACGCCCGTGAAGCCAGTTGGCACGGGTTTCTCCGGGAGCCGCTCTGGGAATAATTCTGTGGCTGGCTGCGTCCCTGGGCTTCCGCCTCGATTTACATTTTTTCAATTCCTACAGCGCTACCTACGGATCGTTGGGCGCCGTTATTATCCTGCTGCTTTGGCTGTACATTACGGGCTTTGCGATTTTAATTGGGGCGGAATTGAACGCGGTGATCGAGGATGAAGACAAAGCGCAGGCTCTCCACGCTGCAGCCCTACGCAAAGTCCAACAGAAGATGAAGGCAGTGTGACGCGGTCAACTTTTTCTTTCGCCGCGATTTTTCATTCGTGTTCTTAAGCGACTCAACGGTCGAAAACGAAGAACAGCACTAGACGTAGCTGCAGATGAGAGCGAATGTCGTAAACTTGGAACCCGCCCACCGGATGCTATAATTTCTGTTCGTCCACCAACCAGAATCCCCACCGCGGGCGCGTAGCTCAATTGGCAGAGCAACTGACTCTTAATCAGTAGGTTGTAGGTTCGATTCCTACCGCGCTCACCATCTTTTCAAGCACTTGGCAGCTTCGGCTCGATTCCCATTCCACCGATTGTGTCCTTTTTGTGTCCTTACTGGACTCGATGGCTGGCCACCTCGGCCACCTCATCGATGTTTTGGTGCTGGTACTTCATGGTTGTGCTCACGGTCGTGTGTCCCATGACGTTCATGACCGCGAACAGGTTTTTGGTCGCCCGATACATTTCAGTTCCAAAGCCATGACGCGCGCAATAGAGGACGAGGTCATTTGGCAACCCGGCCTCCTTTCTGGCTTTCTCGAACTGTTTGGCGACCGTTGTCAGATGCCCACCGCGGGCGCGTTTTGAGGGAAAGATCCATCCCTCCTTCTGCTCCGAGTATCGCGCCAGAAGTGCCTGGCGAACACGTGGACTGATTGGCACGAATCTCCGTCCCTTGGGCGATTTGCTCTCGTAGACGAAATATCGTTTGTTGCCCCAGTCCAGGTGCTCCCATCGCATTCGAAAAACTTCCTTCTGGTTGCGCATCCCGGAATCACGCATGATCATCAACACATCGCGAAGCGGCTGTTTGCAGAAAGGCAAAAGCTTGGCTTCTATGTCGGCGTCAATGACGCGCTCCCGTGCGTGCTCCTGCATGAGTTTGATCTTTGGAGAAGCCTTGATGATGGTCCATTCTTCGGCTTTTCCGAGCATCCGCCGCAGGGTACGCAAGGCGTTGTTGTGATTTGACGGACCACCTGGAAAGGTAAGCCGGTCCGCATCATCCTTGGTGATTGCATTGAGCCTCATCGCCGCTACGTCAGTCTCTTCAAGCAACCGCCAACCGTTCTCGTAATAGTCCTTGGTCTTTTGCTTGAGCGTCGTGTTGCCTTCCACCCACTCAAGAAACCGCGTCTTGAAATCACGCAACAGCGGGCTGCGCTTTCTGAGAACTACATCTCCTTTCTCTTCGGCTTGGGCAAGCAGCAGCGATTCCACTCGCCGGGCCGCCGCCAGGTTTGCTTTCTTTGTAGATCCACGGTAGCGCGTACCGTCGACCCAAAAATGGTAGTGGTAGATCCCACCTCGTCTGTGCAGAGCCATTGCTCTAGCCTCCATGTGCCCGCACGGACGGCATTCGCTTGTTGGCTCTGACGTAACGTTCTACGTCAGCAAGATCATACTTGATTCGTCCTCCCAATTTCACGTAGGTAGGACCGATCTCCGCACAACGCCAGTAGCGCAAAGTGCTTTCTGGGACACCCCAAATCTCTGAAAGTTCCTTGGTGCTGACGAGCTGCCGGCGCCTACGTTGGTCCGCAGGTTCAATCCGGCCAGTCGGCGACTGGAAAGGAAGGACGATCCCCGAGAGGTCGACGTTGGAAGGCTCGCTGCAATCGTCCAGCGTTTCAGCGTTTGCCCCAAGCTGACGCAAAATACCATTTCCCATGTTGCACCNNTATTCCTGCCGGGAATATCAGACAGCAGCAAACCGATTCGTCACCTCACATTTCGTTGAGCAAATCACTTCGCGGGTGCGGAGCGGACGTTTCAGAAGAACTGAGTCAAGCAGACCACGACAGCCTCATCTGCCTCATCGGCAGGCACTTGGACGCAGATTTGCGAGGAAAATGACTATGCGCCCACCACCACAACGACATCTTAGGGACGTCTAATTAGACCCCTTCCGTGTACCGGTATCCGAGTCGCATTTGCCAACCAATCACCTTCTGAGGAAAATTCTTTACACAAAGTGTCGCGCCGAGCGGCGCGATCTACTTGGTCGCGACACCATGTTCGTCTGTTATTCCTCCCAGGAATAACAGAGTGACGAGAAGTTGTTGGACATGGTGATTGAGTGGGGTTACGTTTGCGCCACAAGCAGCCGATTTGAGGTCCTGCGGGAGGTGCAAATGAAAGGTTGGTTCCGAGTCCATACCGTCAGTCAGATCGAGCGCTTTCTTCAGTCGAAGTGCGCGCGTCCAACTGCGGTTGTTCTTGCCTTGTTTCTCCTGATGCCTATCGCCGCGCTGGCACAGGGTTCACCGTTCCCGTTGTACTCTGGTGCGCACGTGCCCGGGAGATTGCACAGGCGGCTCAGAGAATGATTGCCCGCAAGAAGACTGCTTAATTTCGCTATCTATCAAGGAGAACGACTATGCCACTGCTTGAAGTCAACNNATCCACGCATCCGCAGACGATGTTGTGGACAAAGCGCTCAACTATGTCTTCTCGAAGGACCGCGACTTCCAGGACTTTCTGAAGAACGCCACAGGCCATGCAGGTTGCTTCCACATTGCGTGTCCGTAAAGGCCCGAGCAATTGTGCAGCGGAGGAGCCTGCAAAGAAGTCTGTAGCAGGAGTGGAGTCAGCGCCTTCTGTGCGGGCAGTGAAGGCGTGATCCTGCACTCAATTTCGTGTCGGAGCAAGAACGGTGCTTCGCACCGGAAGAATTTTGTCGCGGTAGGGATACGGATTTCTCCGTACCCCCCGCACAGATCCGTACGGGCGGATTTCCCGCATACGGCTCTTGCCTCAGGTAGTGACGCGCAGACGGCGCGAAGGATAAGGATGGCAGATATGGGCCGGAGGCAGCCAGCGGTGGATGAGCCGGTTCATTCGCTCCCACAGAACGCGACCATGCTGGCTTCTTCTGCACAGCGTTCGATGCCAGAGGTTGCTCACGGTGAAACGAAAATGGGCCATGGCATGACCGTTACCCGGTACTCCGAAATAACGAAAATGCCCGCCCACAACGGACTTCAACCACTTGCCGACTTCAGGAACAGGGTCATGCATGCGTCGCCACAACTCGATTTTCACCTGCTGCAGCTTAGCTTGCATGCGTTTGCGAACCGTCTGCCGAAGCACCAGAAACCGTCCCTTCTTCGTCTTCCCGCAGATGTGCTTGAAGCCGAGAAAATCGAAGGTCTCCGGCTTGCCCAGACCGAGGCGCTTTCGGTTCGCCGCCGCATGGCGTCCGAACTCGAAGAGTCGCGTCTTCTCCGGGTGCAGTTCCAGTTGGAATTTCGCCATGCGTTCAGCGAGTTCTTTCCAGAACTGTTCGGCTTCCGTCTTGAACTCGAATCCAACCACGATATCGTCAGCGTAGCGCACCACGATTACATCGCCATGAGCACGCTTCTTACGCCATGCTTGAACCCAGAGATCAAAGACGTAGTGAAGGTAAATGTTCGCCAGCAATGGCGATGCACTTCCGCCCTGCGGCGAACCTGCCTCCACAAACGTTCGCGTTCCCTTTTCCAGCACGCCCGCGTTCAGCCATTTCTGGATGAGACGCACGACGCGCCGGTCCGCTATCCGATGCTGGAGAAACCGGACCAGCCACTCGTGCGACAGCCGATCAAAGAAGCTGCGCACGTCCAGGTCCAGCACCCAGTTCACACGTC
>PKXU01000184.1 GCA_003132445.1 Acidobacteriaceae bacterium
CTGCTGCGCGCCGAAGGCCGTCCGGAGTTCATTGCCACCGCTCCGGCCATGCAACCTGTGCTGGAGACCATTGCGCGTGTAGGGCCCTCCGATGCAAATGTGCTGATTACGGGTGAGCACGGGACTGGCAAAGAAATCGTGGCGCAGACCTTGCATGCGCTCTCTGCGCGAGCTCCACGCCCGCTGGTAGCGGTGAATACTGGGGCGATTCCCGACGGCGTTTTCGAAAGCGAATTATTTGGCCATGTGAAGGGAGCGTTCACCGACGCTCGCACCGATCGCATTGGACGTTTTGAACTGGCCGATGGCGGCACCATTTTTCTCGATGAAATCGGCAATGTTCCCCTGCGCCAGCAAGCGAAATTGTTGCGCGTTCTGGAATCTGGAGAGATTGAACGTGTGGGATCGTCGCGCTCGCGGCGGGTGAATGTTCGCGTTCTCTCCGCCACGAACAGCGATCTTTCCGCTGCATGTGCCTCGGGGCAATTCCGTGAAGATCTGCTTTTTCGTTTGAACACGGTAGAGATTCATTTACCGGCTCTGCGCGAGCGCCGTGAAGATATCCCCGCACTGGCTGCTCATTTTCTCGCTCGCTATTCAGCTCGATACCGGCGCTCTGTGCAAGGTTTTGATTCCGCCGCGGTCCAAACGTTGATGCAATATTCATGGCCCGGCAATGTGCGGGAGCTGGAACATACCATTGAGCGCGCCGTCCTGATGTGCCGTACGGATGAAATTCAGCCCGCCGATCTGTCACTGAGCGCGCAGCGAGTGCAAAGTCAGGGCCTGGAGGATCTCAGCCTGGAAGCGGTTGAGGCTATGCTGGTTCGTAAAGCGCTTCAGCGTTATCAGGGCAACGTGAGCCAGGCTGCCGAGGCTCTGGGCCTGAGCCGCGGCGCGCTCTATCGTCGTATGGAGAAGTATGGCGTCTAGCTCGCCGGCGCCGAAAGTCCGCCCGCGAAAACGCGTTCGACTTCTCTACGAACACCGAGTCAACCTCTACTGTTTTCTGGTTGCGCTTCCCGGACTTCTCGTCAGCATTGTGCTGGTGTGGATGCAGCCGTGGGCGCTCGAATCGCGGCTTGCGCTAATAGCGCTGGAACTATTTGTATGGTGGTTGTTGGCGCTGGCGCTTCAGGAACAAACGACGCGACCTCTGCAAACTCTTTCCAATGTGATCGGTGCCTTGCGGGAAGAGGATTATTCGTTTCGCGCGCGCAATGCCGTCGCAGAAGATGCGCTCGGGGAGCTTTCTCTGGAAGTAAACGCTCTGGCCGACATGCTTTCCGATGAGAAGATCCGCGCCATTGAAGCGACCGCATTACTGCAACGCGTAGTCGACGAGATTGATGCGCCCCTGTTTGCCTTCGATCCAGCTTCTGTATTGCGCCTTGTGAATCCTGCGGGCGAACACCTGTTGCGGCAGTCGAAATCGCGCATGCTCGGACGCAGCGCTGCAGAGTTGAAATTACAGAAATGCTTAACCGCGGGTAATGAAAGCCTGGTCGAGCTAGATCTCGACCTGAATCTCAACGACTCGCAGGCGCGATGGTTATTGCGCCGCAGTTCGTTCCGTCAAAATGGTGTGCCGCACACTCTGATCGTTCTGTCGGATGTGAGCCGCGCCCTGCGTGAAGAAGAACGGAGGGCTTGGCAGAGGCTGATCCGGGTTCTGGGCCACGAGCTAAGCAATTCCCTGGCGCCGATCAAATCCATTGCCGGCAGCCTCAACTCGCGAATCTCTGCCACAGCCATGGATCCAGAGGTTCGCAATGACGTGCAGCACGGGCTGGAGATTATCGAAGCGCGCTCCGCTTCTTTGCATCGCTTTCTGGAAGCTTATCGGAGGCTGGCGCAGATGCCGGCACCGGTTCTGCGCGAGGTGGAACTGCCAAAGCTGGTGGCCAGAGTTGCTACCTTGGAAACCCGAATCAAAGTGTGCGTGCACAAAGGGCCGGACCTCGTATTCATTGCCGATCCTGATCAGCTTGAGCAAATGTTGATCAATCTGGTTCGCAACGCTGCCGATGCCGTGCTTGAACTGTCGTCTGCTGCGGTTGCAATGGAGCCTTGCACGCAGGCTGTCGACTCGGATTCTGAGGTGGACATGAAAGTCAGGGTTCGATGGGATGTAAACGAATCAGAGGTGAATCTGCTTATCGAAGACAATGGCCCCGGCCTTCTCAATCCAGCCAACGTGTTCACTCCGTTTTATACGACAAAGCCGAGCGGGAGCGGCGTCGGTCTTGTCCTCTCGCGCCAGATTGCCGAAGCCCATGGCGGCAGAATTGAAATCTCCAACCGCAACGGCGCGCGAGGTTGCCTCGTTAAGGTGGTCTTGCCGCTCACCCCGCATCAACAACGCTGAACACCCGGGCACGACAGCCGCTTCACGTTTCATCTTCAAGCAGCCAGTCTCAGGATTCTTGCGGTTGCAGCGACGAAGCAGGTCGATTTTTCTGCAAACTCTTTTCGGCGATTAACATCCAAGCTATAACGTGAATAAGGAAGAAAAAGCTGTAAGCGCAGGCCCTCGCTCTCTCACCGAATCGCCTGACCAATCATGGGATCGTCGCCGTTTCCTTGGCAAAAGCTCCGCCTTAGTTCTCAGTACCGCGCTCGCGGGGCGCATGGAAGCGCAAGGCGCGCAGGACATTCAGAAGATCGAGAAGGCGCAGCACGATAAGAGTGCAACCGACCCCGGCCCGGAAAATCAGGCTCTGAAAGATTCGAACCCCAATACTTTTATGCCTCCTTCCACGGACCACGGCGAGGTGCAGACATTCTGGAGTTCGTTCTCGGCCGCACACCGGCGCATCCAGGAGGGTGGATGGTCGCGACAGGTTACAGTTGAAGATTTCCCGATTTCCAAAGACATCGCCGGCGTAAATATGCGTTTGACCGCGGGCGGAATCCGCGAACTGCATTGGCACAACGCCGCCGAATGGGCACTCATGCTGAGCGGAAATGCGCGCATTACCGCCATCGACAACGAGGGAAAAAGCGCCGTAAGGGACGTGACTAAAGATGATCTGTGGTTTTTCCCAACGGGTACTCCCCACTCGATACAAGGCCTTGAGCCCGATGGATGCGAGTTCTTGCTGGTTTTCGATGACGGCAAATTTTCAGAGGCCAACACTACTCTAATATCAGACTGGACGCGGCATACTCCCCCTGAAGTGCTGGCGAAAAATTGGGGCGTAGCGGAAAGCGCGTTGGAGAGTATCTACAAAGTCCCACCCGACGGACATTACATTTTTCAGGCCGCTGTGCCCGGCTCTTTGCAGGATGATATACAGGCCGCGAGCGAATCAATCGGGCCGTCGTCGGTCGCCTTCGATTTCGCAATGCACAAGATGCCGGCGTCGAGGAAAACTCAATATGGCGAGGTTCGCATTATTGATTCGCGAAATTTTCCCGTGTCGACCACCATTGCAGCCGCCCATGTGATTGTTAAACCCGGAGGTTTGCGAGAGCTGCACTGGCACCAGAATGCCGATGAATGGCAGTACTATGTGGCGGGAAAAGGGCGCATGACTGTCTTTTTCAACGGCGCAAAGGCGCGCACCGCCGATTTCAATGCTGGCGATGTCGGATACGTTCCGAAAACGCTGGGCCATTACGTAGAAAATGTCGGCGACAGTGACCTCATTTTTCTTGAAATGTTCAAAGCCGATCGGTTTATGGATTTGTCGCTGTCAGAGTGGGTTTCAAACACACCGCCGGAGCTGGTGATTCAGCATCTGGGAATCAGTCGCGAGACCCTGCAGGCAATCCCGAAAAAGAAACCGCTGATTATGCCTCAGTAAGTGACTCTGACGTTCCGCTAAGACTCATTCTCCTCCCTGGGAGCCCCATCAGGGTTCTTGTGCTGTCGCTGCAGCTCATCAAATTGTTATCTTGATGAATACGTTCTCTTCCGGGAGGCACAAGTTCTTGCAACAACGTCAACTACCTCTGCGGCGCGGCTGCAGAATCGCCGCTTGATCGGATTTGTCCTGCAATAGCCTCGTCAAACAGAATATTGTTCTTCTCCAGCAGATTGCCCAGGGCCCGATCCAGCGACAAGCGAGCCTTTCATCCAGTCAGACCGCGCAGCCACTTCGGTAGAGCGTGCTTGCGCCAGGTAGGCCTCGTCCTGCACGATCATGAAGTTAGTGCTGGCTCCGACTGCGAATTTGTCGATCTCTGCCTGCAAGAGCTGCTGCTGGTAATTTCGGCTCTCGACCGCAGCAGCATAGGCCTGGTGAGCATTTTCGACGGCGATGGCGGCATTCTCAATCTGCTGGCGGATGTCATTCTCCAACTTTGCAGTTCTGCCTTGCGCCTGCCGCAGCTGCAGCGCATCACGCGCTGCGTCAGCCTGCGCGATGCGATTGCGCAGCGGCATGTTTAGCTGTAACCCACCTTGATATATCGTCGCAAGTCGTATTCCGCCTTGCGTCAGTTCCGCCGGCGCGAGTACTTCTCCGGTGCCGGGCGAGCCTAATGTTTCATAGGGCACCAGCGAAGATCCTCGGGTTTGGACGTTCGCATAGACGTTCAGCAAGGGCTGAACATTGTTGCGCGACGCCTTCACTGACATCTCGTCGGCCTGCACTTGCAACGCCGCCTGGGCAAGATCGGGACGGTTGGCTAGCGCATCCTAGGTGAGCGCAGGAATGTCGAGCGGGGTCGCTTCATCGGGCACGACGATACGATCTGTGGCAATGATTGCCGAATGTTCACATCATGGAAACGAAGGCGCTGCTGTGTAATGTCGTACCCGCAAAAAAGAGGGGATCCCTGCGGCAACTGCACACCGAGCAGAAGGAGAAAGCCCTCGCATGAGCGTAACTGCATTTCTCACAGATTCAACCCTCTGCATCGGATGCAAGGCCTGCGAAGTTGCCTGCAAAGAGTGGAACCAGCTTCCCAGCGATGGCTTCGACTGGAAGGGATTCTCCTACGACAACACAGGTCAACTCGGTCACTCCACCTGGCGCCACGTCAAATTTGTGGAAGGCGGCGTTATTCCCGGACAAGGAGGAAATTCGCCAGAGAACTTTTCCTGGGGATTCTCTTCGGACGTTTGCAAGCACTGCGAGAATGCAGGATGTCTCGAGGCCTGTCCCACCGGCGCGATCGTGCGAACGGAATTTGGCGGAGTTTACATTCAACCGGATGTTTGCAATGGATGCGCCTACTGCGTCGTAACCTGCCCATTTGGCGTTGTCGAACGCAACCGTGCCGATGGCAGGGCCTTCAAATGCACGTTCTGCTACGACCGCCAAAAAGAGGGATTGCAACCCGCGTGCGCTACCGCCTGCCCGACAGAATCGATCAAATTTGGCGAGATTGGCGAACTTCGCCAGAGTGCGAACCAGCGTCTCGCCAAACTTCAAGACGACGGATTTACCGACGTACATCTATACGATCCGCAGGAATCTAGCGTGGGCGGCATTCACGCCTTCTTCATCGTTCGAGGCGATCCCAAGACTTACAATTTGCCTCCGCAGCCGGAAGTTCCCACCACATACCTGCGCAAAGGTTGGATCTCTGCTGGCATTGCAGCGGGCTTGATGCTCGCCGGAACGTTATTCGCGTTCGGCAAGGGAAGCCTTCGATGAACCCTCCGATCGCAGCTGACAGCCGTGCAGCGCGGGAATAACGTCTCCTCGAAATTCGCCGCGAGGCGGAGGAGCAGGGCAAGGCTTTGCTTCGAATCGAATCCAAACAAATCGAATCCAAACAAACCGAATCCGGGCAAAAAGTGACTGCGGGGGCTTCCGGTCAAACTGGCTACTATGGAATGCCGGTGCTGAAGAGGCCGCAGTGGACTGTAGAAGTTCCACTTTACTTTTTTGTCGGAGGGCTCTCGGGCGCGGCTTCTCTGATTGCGGCTGTGGGCCGGATGTCGTCTGCCGATGCACAACTGATCCGTCATGCACGCTGGATGGCAGCCATCGGCGGAATAATTTCACCGGCTCTTCTCATTGCCGACCTTGGTGTACCCTCCCGTTTCCTGAATATGCTTCACGTATTCAAAATTCAAAGTCCCATGTCGGTTGGATCGTGGACCTTGGTCGCATTTTCCAACAGCGCAGCGGCTACGGCTGTTTTGGGCGAATTCGAGAAGCGTCGCCCGAATAGCGCAGTCAGTGTGCTGACCGATGCCTCGCAAATCGTCTCAGCTCTGACCGGCTTAGTGTTGTCCACTTATACAGGAGTTTTGATAGGAGCCACGGCAATTCCCGCGCGGAACGAGCACGTCTCGACGCTGCCAATCCACTTCGCCGCGGCCCTAGAAACCGCCATGGGCGCGTCGATTGAGCTAAAGTCGTCGCCCGGCACAAAAGCGCTCAGATCAAGCGTGAGTGGTTGGGCGATGCGAGCAGCAGGATTGCTCTCCGGCCCGCTTCCACTCGCCCTACGATTGCTGTCTCTGCGAAAAAGCAATACTCGAGAACGAGGGCTGCGTCGCGCGGCTGCGATTTCTTCCGTCGCCGGCTCGCTTCTCACGCGCTGGGCATGGGTACATGCCGGGAAAGTTTCCGCCGACGATAATTCCGTTCCACTTCGCCTCCGTTCCTCAATCGAGTAGATGTGTCAGATTACGTTCGAGGAATACACTGGACTCATGCAGCGCAGAGACTTCCTTAAAGTGGCAGCCGGCAGTGCGGCGGCTCTTCCTACACTATGGATAAACTCGAAATGGGCTACGGCAGAAGCGGCGCCTGAAGACAGCCCGATAGTATTCAATCAACTCGGATATCTTCCCAACGCGCCGAAGCTAATCACCCTGCGTACTCCTTCCACAAAGTCCACAGTGCGTGCGGTTAGCAGTGGCGTAATTGTTCTGCAAGGAAAGCCCGACGAGCCTCGCGACGACGCGGCGTCCGGCGATCGTATTCAGATTTGCGATCTTTCTGCGATCCGCAAGCCTGGCATGTACGTTCTCGAAACCGACGCTGCTAAAAGTGCGCCCTTTGAAATTGGAAATGATGTCTATCGCCACGCTCTCTGGCTCACAATGCGCGGATATTATGGTCAGCGCTGCGGCTGCAATGTAGATCTGGGCAACGGATATTCGCATCACGCTTGCCATCTCAACGCAGAGTTCCATACGACTTCTGGCAAGAGCGGTCCATACAAGAACCATGGCGGATGGCACGATGCCGGCGACTACGGCCGCTACATTGTGAATTCCGGAATATCGACCGGAACTCTGCTCTGGACGTGGGAAATGTTAAACGGAGCAGTCGGCAAACTCGATCTGAAGATTCCGGAGTCCGGTGGAAAGGTCCCCGACTTTCTTGCTGAAATTCGTTGGAATCTCGACTGGATGCTGACGCTGCAAGATGCCGACGGCGGCGTATGGCACAAGCAGACCAGCGAGAACTTTTGCGGTTTCATCATGCCTCAGGATGACCATCTGGTCAGCTATGTCATCGGCACTGGGTCGGCCCCATATAAGAGCACATGCGCAACTGCCGACCTTGCTGCGGTCGCAGCCATTGCCGCGCGTTGCTACGGCCCTTACGACGACGCCTATGCCAGGAACTGTTTAGAAGCGGCCAGGCGAGCCTACGCATGGGCCAGCAAAAATCCGAATGTAACTTTTCAAAATCCTGAGAGTATTCGTACCGGTGAGTACGGGGACACCGACTGTCGCGACGAGATGCTCTGGGCGGCCGCAGAACTGTGGCGCACCACCGGCGAAGAACAATATCGAAAAGCGTTCGAAACGAGCGTCTCCTATCTCCGCACCGACAACGGACTACGCGTGAAGGCGCCTTCCTGGAACGATCTTTCAGCTTTTGCTCTCTGGACCTACGCGCTGGCTCACAGAAAAGGCGCCTCGATTGAGTTGCTCGAGCAGATTCGCGACTCCAGTGTGCATGAAGCCGAAAGGCTGGTTCAGAACAGCCGGGAGAACGGTTACGGAAACAGCTTGTCACTCGCGGATTATGTGTGGGGTTCAAACGGCGTCGCTGGCAATCAGTCGCTGCAATTGATTGTCACCGATCGCTTGCAGAAGAATGATGATTTTCGCCTCGCGGCCGCGGAGAACCTGCATTACTTGATCGGACGCAATTGTTTCGATCTTTCGTGGGTCACGCAGTTAGGGCGGAATCCCTTTCAGCATCCTCATCATCGGCCAAGCGCCGCTGACAATATCGCCGCTCCATGGCCCGGATTGCTGTCAGGCGGCCCGAATGGCCGTCCCGGCGACCGCGTCGCTGCATCGCTTCCGAAACGCCCGCCGATGCAAATGTACAAGGATGATCAAGCGGCTTATTCGCTGAACGAAATCGCCATCAATTGGAACGCTCCATTAGTGTTCCTATTGGCCTCGCTGAACTCTTAGTAACCGCGCAACTGAAGGACCGATATCCACGTGTCCCCAAGCATGATCTTAAGAATCTTCGATCCACGCTGCTGTAAAATTGAGATGTCACTCACGCGTCGGCGCAATCGTTCTGTAAGTCATCCGGCCAGCTTGCCGCATCAAACTAGTCTATTCTTTGAGTAGGAGTTCCTTCCATGACCACCTCAACTTCAAGTCTTACGAACCACGGAGTGGTATCCTCAACCGAAATTTCTTCGCCTCTCACCCCGGAGGAACTCCGAAAAATTCATGCGTACTGGCGGGCCTGCAATTATCTAGCCGTGGGAATGATCTATCTTCGCGACAATCCTTTGTTGCGCCAGCCGTTGAAGCCGGAGCACATTAAGAATCGACTGCTCGGCCATTGGGGCTCAGATCCCGGGCAATCTTTAATCTGGGTGCATTTGAATCGCCTCATCAAGAAATATGACCTGGATGTCATGTACATCGCCGGTCCCGGCCATGGCGCCCCAGCCACGCTAGCTAACTCTTACCTTGAGGGCTACTACTCCGAGATTTATCCCGACAAGAGTCGTGACGAAGCAGGCTTGCTTAAATTCTTTCGGCAATTTTCATTTCCCGGTGGAATTGGCTCGCACTGCACACCGGAAACGCCCGGTTCCATTCACGAAGGCGGTGAACTTGGTTATTCCATCTCGCATGCTTACGGAGCGGCTTTCGACAATCCTAATCTCATCGTCACCGTCGCAATCGGCGACGGCGAAGCCGAAACCGGTCCGCTTGCGACCTCCTGGCATTCCAACAAATTCCTGAACCCCATTCGTGATGGCGCCGTTCTGCCGGTGCTGCACCTCAACGGCTACAAGATCGCGAACCCCACAGTTCTCGCGCGTATTCCACATGAAGAGTTGGAATCGCTGCTGATCGGATACGGCCACAAACCATATTTTGTAGAAGGCGACGACCCATTTGCCATGCATCAGAAGATGGCTTCCACCCTGGAACAATGCATCCTCGAAATTCGCTCCCTGCAAAAACACGCCCGCGCTACAGGCGATGCCACTCGTCCGCGCTGGCCCATGATCGTGCTGCGCTCGCCGAAGGGATGGACCGGACCGAAAGAAGTCGACGGACACAAAGTTGAAGGCTCGTGGCGAGCGCATCAGGTTCCTGTAGCCGATCCGGCCACGAACAAGAAAAGCCTGAAAATTGTGGAAGATTGGATGCGCAGCTACAGGCCCGAAGAGCTCTTCGACGCCAACGGAACGCTTGTACCAGAACTTCAAGAACTCGCGCCCTCGGGCCCGCGCCGCATCTCCGCCAATCCCCATGCGAATGGCGGACTGCTGCGCAAAGAACTCGAACTGCCCGACTTTCACGACTATGCTGCTACGGTTAAGACACCGGCCACATCCTACGTTTCACCCACCGATGTGCTCGCGCATTATCTGGCCGAGGTCATGCGCCGCAATATGGACTCCTTTCGCGTCTTCGGCCCGGATGAGACTGCCTCCAACCGCCTAACGGCCATCTATGCCGCTTCCAAGAAAACCTGGCTTGCCGAATACAAACCGGAAGACGCCGACGGCGGCGAATTGGATGTTGCAGGCCGGGTGATGGAGATGCTGAGCGAGCACACGCTCGAAGGATGGTTCGAAGGTTACGTCCTTACCGGCCGGCATGGCTTGTTTTCCAGTTATGAAGCCTTCATTCACATTATCGATTCCATGTTCAACCAGCATGCGAAGTGGCTGGAGAAGTCGAAGATGGAGCTCTCCTGGCGGGCGCCGGTACCCTCGATCAACATTCTCATCACGTCTCTCGTGTGGCGGCAGGATCACAACGGCTTCACCCATCAGGATCCCGGATTTCTCGACGTGGTCACGAACAAGAGTCCCGATGTGGTGCGAATCTATTTGCCACCCGACGCGAATTGCCTGTTGAGCGTAGCCGATCATTGTCTGCGCTCGCGCGACTACGTCAACGTCATTGTTGCCGACAAGCAGGACCATCTTCAATATTTGCCGATGGAAGATGCGGTGAAGCATTGCACAAAAGGTATCGGGATTTGGGACTGGGCCTCCACCGATGACGGGAGCGATCCTGACGTGGTCATGGCTTGCGCCGGGGATATCCCAACCATGGAGTCTCTCGCCGCAGTCGCGATTCTGAAGGAGCATTTTCGCGATTTAAAAATTCGCTTCGTGAATGTGGTCGATCTTTTCCGGCTCATGCCCGAGAGCGAGCACCCGCATGGTCTCTCCGATCGCGATTTCGATTCTTTGTTTACCGTCGACAAGCCGGTCATCTTCAACTTTCATTCCTACGCGTCGCTTATTCACAAGCTCACTTACAGGCGCAAAAACCATGAGAACATTCACGTGCGCGGCTACAAAGAAAAAGGAAACATTAATACGCCCCTCGAACTTGCCATCATCAATCAGATCGACCGCTTCGATCTGGCTATCGATGTCATCGACCGCGTCCCACGCCTGCGTTCGGTGGGAGCCCACGTCAAGGAATGGCTGAAAGGCCAAATCATCGAAAGCGTCAATTACGCTCACGCCGAAGGCATCGATAAAGAGGAAATTCGAAACTGGAAGTGGCCGGGGTAGGGATGGCGAAAGAGCCGACCAACAATATCGCCAGCAAAGACGGCCCGATCCTCGTTCTCAACAGCGGCTCATCTTCGCTTAAATTCGGCATCTACCGGCGCGGCGCTTCCGACGAAGAGTCGTTGCTCTCAGGAAGCGCTGAAGGAATCGGCCATGACAACGGTTCATTACACGTTCGTGCCTCAGACGGGAAGTCATTAGTGCAGCGCGACTGCATTCACGAATCGCAAAGTGACGCCCTGAACGCGCTCGCTTCTGCAATACGCGAACATAGTGATGACACTCCAGTCGCGATTGGGCACCGCATCGTTCACGGCGGACCGAATCTTTGCAAACATCAAATCATTACTTCGCAAGTCCTGCATCATCTGCGGGCCGCAACACACTTCGCCCCGCTCCATATTCCGGAGGCTTTGAAACTTATTGCAGCCGCGCAATCGATTTTCCCATCGGCCGCGCAATTCGCGTGTTTCGACGACGCTTTTCATCAAACGATTCCTGAAGTCGCCTCGCATTTTGCGCTGCCGCAGCGCTACTTCGACGCTGGTATTCGGCGCTACGGTTTTCACGGAATTTCTTACGAATCTCTGGTTCATCATTTCGGCAAGAAGCTGCCCGAACGTGCGATCTTCGCGCATCTTGGCAACGGGTCCAGCCTTTGCGCGCTGCGGAGTGGAAAATCCATCGATACAACCATGGGGCTCACGCCTACCGGAGGGATTCCCATGGGTACACGATCCGGCGACCTCGACCCAGGGATAATTGTTTATCTTCTGCGAACGGAAAAGTTCGACGCCGACAAACTGGCCGACAAATTAGAAGACCTGCTGAATCATCAGTGCGGACTTTTCGGCCTCTCATCCGGCGAGAGCGATGTGAAGGCGCTGACCAAACGGGCCGACCATAACGACGCGAAAGCGTCTTTCGCTCTGGATGTCTTTGCTCTGGCGATACGAAAAACAATTGGCGCATACGTGGCTCTGCTTGGCGGCATAGATCTGCTAGTGTTCACCGGTGGCATCGGAGAGCATAGCGATCTGGTTCGCTCTGCGGCAACCGAAGGCCTTGAATCTCTTGGCTTCACCTCAGACAAAATTCAGATTGTTCCCACTCAAGAAGAGCTGCAGATAGCGCGCCACGTTCGCATTATGATGGCCAACGGTCGCTCTTTAACTACTGGATCGTAATACTCGACGTCTTTTTTCTCGGCGTCATCCCGAGCGGAGCCGCTTTTCAGGCAGAGCGAGGGATCTCGCTCGAATCGGCATTTCGGCGAATCACAATGCGTCGTCCCTCATGCCGTAGAATCAACCCTTGCTACTTACAATTGAAAAGTTGATCTATGGTGGCGACGGCCTGGCCCGTCTGCCTGCCGATCCTCAAACAGATGAAGCCCACAGTCGGGGTAAAGCCGTATTCGTCCCGTTCGTTTTAGCGGGAGAAAAAATCGAAGCTTCCCTCACGGAACAGAAGCCGGGCTTCGCGCGAGCCAAGGCTGAAGCCGTAATCGAGCCCTCTCCACACCGCATCCAGCCAGGCTGCCCATACTATGGGCGGTGCGGCGGATGCCACTACCAGCACGCGGAATACGGGCATCAGCTTGAGATCAAAAAAGAGATCTTGCGCGAGAGCTTGCGGCGCACGGCCAAGCTGGAGTTGCCATTCGATATCCAGGTGCATCCTTCGCCGCCGTGGAACTATCGGAACCGCTCGCGTTTGCAGGTGCAGGTCGGCCCCAAATTCTCGGCGGGGTATTTCAGAATGGGATCCCACGAACTGCTCGACGTGGAAGAGTGCCCCATCAGTTCGCGGCTGACCAATCGCGGCATCGCCGCACTATGGCAAAGCGGCCGGGCCGGTAAAGTTCCGGAGGGAACTCGAGAAGTTGAGTTCTTTGCCAACGCAGAGGATACACAACTCCTGTTAGAGATCCGGTGCTCAAGGTCGGCTCGCCGCGCAGCCGTGCACATGTGGGCGGAAGAATTTCGCGCCGTCCTGCCCGAGATTGCCGGAATCGTAGCATTTCGCGAACCCAATCCTGGTGACCGCAAAGCAGGTGCACAGGAAATCCTGGTTGTCGTCGGCGCGTCGTCTCTTACTTACCGAACTCAACGCGCGGCTTATCGCGTCAGTGCCGGCTCCTTCTTTCAAACGAACCATTACCTCACCGATGAACTAGTAAAAATCGTTACGGCGAACCAGTCAGGCCAGTTCGCGCTCGATCTCTATGCGGGCGCTGGATTGTTTTCCACAGCCCTGGCTGGTGACTTTCATCACATCGTTTCCGTTGAGTTGTCACAGACATCCTCAGCCGATCTTTCCTACAATCTTCTGTCAAATGGAAAGGCGGTTCAGGCCACGGCCGAAGAGTACCTGGGCCGTGCAAACAATTCCGTGCGCGCAGGGAAGGACGCAGTTCCGTCCGGCGCCAATAAGCCTGATTTGGTGGTGGTCGACCCACCTCGCACGGGCCTGGGAGAACGCGTGGCGCGACTACTAGGAGATATGGGCGCGCCGCGCGTAGTTTACGTTTCCTGCGACCCTGCAACGCTGGCACGTGATCTCGTGACCTTGCTCGCCGCTGGTTATCACATGGAACAAGTGCATTTGGTGGACCTGTTTCCGCAAACCTTCCACATGGAAACTGTGGTTCACCTGCTTCGATGAGGTCTGGTTCGACGAAATCTGGTTCGATGAGATCCCATCGGACAACTGTCCTTGGCTGGCAGCCCGGGCGCAGCTTCGCGGCGTAACAGAAAAAGCAACGCGGATCCATCCAACTCATGATTTCGCTGCCTACCTCCGCCGGACCTGCTGCCTTCCATTACAAGGCAAGCCGCCAACCCATACTGTGGGCGGCGCTGGCTTATTCTCTGGGCATTGTCGCCGGATTCTACTGTTGGCGACCTGCCTTGTGGTGGCTTGTTGCTGGGGGCGTGTTCGCCGGAGCTGCGGCTTATTTCGCCGGCCGTTCCGCCCTCGGTTGGTCGCTGGCGCTAGGATCTATCTTTCTAGCGGGAGCACTCCATATTCAGGCTCGGGAGGCCTCAATTCGGACCGACACCAGCATTCAACCCTATGCCGACAGCGAGGAACTGCAAATCGTTGCCCATGTCAGTCGCGACGGCCGCCTGCAGCAAGGTGGCTTCAACGAACTCCGCCAAACGGTCGATGTCGAGTCCGAAGAAATCCAGACTCCCGCTGGAAAAAGGGAAGCGGTTCATTCCGGAATCCGCTTGAGCATTTATAGCCCGCGACTAAGCGATCCGAATCGGCCAAAAGAGGGTGCGGTCGCGATCTCCGACGCTTCCAAATCCACCCGCCTCTACCACTACGGCGAACGGATCCGCTTTTCCGGCAAGCTCAAGCTGCCGCGAAATTTTCGCAATCCCGGAGCTTTCGATTATCGCGGGTATCTTGCCGATCGAAACATTGTCGCCTTGGCTTCGACCAAACTGGAAAATGTCGAACGGCTGCCTGGATTTGCGGGCAGCCGAATGGAATTCTGGCGCAGCCAACTGCACCGCGGAGTCGTCGACAAGGTGCATGAACTTTGGCCTGCGCGCGAGGCTGCGCTGATCGATGCCATGGTCATCGGCGAAGAGGCCTTTATCGACCGCGATACGCGAAATGACTTTCAGCGTTCGGGCACCTACCACGTCCTGGTCGTCTCAGGAATGAACGTTAGCATCCTCGCTTTCGTAGTCTTCTGGACCCTGCGCCGGTTGCGCTTGGGCGATGTTCCGGCCACGCTGCTGACAGTTCTATTCTGCGTTGCCTATGCCTTCACCACCGAAGTCGGAGCGCCGGTTTGGCGGGCCACGCTGATGTGCGCTATCTATCTGGGCACTCGACTTCTCTACCGCGACCGAGCCATGGTCAATGCTCTCGGCGCAGCTGCTCTGGGACTGCTCGCCTTTGACCCACGCCAGCTTTTTACCGCCAGCTTTCAGATGACTTTTGTCTGCGTGCTGATCGTAGCCGCCATCGGCATCCCGATTTTGCAACGCACGTCGCAACTCCAGAAGCAAGCGCTGGCGAACTGGGATTCGAGAGACTATGCGGCGCAGCTTCCGCCGCGAGTGGCGCAATTCCGCGTTGACCTGCAATTCATTGCGGCGCGGCTCGCGCGCTTTGTGAGGAAGAAATGGGCGGCGCGAAGGGTCTGCTTCATCGCAGCATTTTTTCTTCATGCGTGGGAATTGTTCTTCATCTCTGCTGTCATGCAGATGGGGCTGGCGCTGCCGATGGCATATTATTTTCATCGCGCCACGACCATCGGATTGCCGTCCAACGCCGTCGTCGTGCCTTTAACACAGTTAATGATGCCGATGGCCGTGGCCGCGATTGGCTTGGGATACATTTCACCTTTGCTGCCGAAACTCCCGGCTTTTCTTACTACCATTGCACTTCATGGGATGACCGGCACCGTCCGCGGACTGGGTTCCGTGAGACTGGGTGTCCTCCGAGTCGCCGACCTGCACGTTCCTATGCCGTCAGCTCTTGTAATTGTTTTGGCCGCGTCCGCGCTCGTATTGGCTATGTGGGCGGCGCGCCGTCGCAGACTCCTCGCCATCGGCGGACTTACAGCGGTCCTGATAGTTTCTCTACTTCTTGCATTCATCCCGCCGGCCCCACGAACTCACTCGGGAGTGCTCGAGGTGACGTCGATTGACGTGGGCGAGGGGGATTCCATTTTGCTGGTCATGCCGCAAGGCCGCACCTTACTGGTTGACGCTGGTGGCCCCATCGGGCCCGGTGGCTCGCAGCTCGACTTCGGTGAAGACGTCGTCTCTCCTTATCTTTGGGCGCGGGGCATCTCGCGCCTTGACGCTCTCGCAATCACCCACGGCCATTCCGACCACATCGGCGGCATGATCGCCGTGCTGAAAAATTTCCGTCCGAGAGAATTATGGGTAGGTTTGCTGCCGCCAAGTCAGGCTCTTGAGAACGTCATTGCCACGGCACAAGCGCTCGGCGTGACGGTCGTACGGCACTGGGAAGGCGATGAGTTCAACCTGGGAGGAGCAATGGTAAGCGTGCTGTTTCCGCCTCGCGATTGGGCCGCGGGCACCGGACCCAAGAACAACGATTCGCTGGTAATGCGCGTGAACTTTGAGGACTCGTCAGTTTTGCTGGAAGGAGACGCGGAGAAGCAGGTAGAACGTCGCGTGGCCGAACTGCATCATCCGACGGCAAGTCTGCTAAAGGTTGGTCACCATGGCAGCTCCAATGCCACCACCTCGGAACTCGTTGCATCCGCGAAACCGCAATTCGCGATTATTTCCGTAGGTTCTGGCAATTCGTTCGGCCTGCCGCGAACAGAAATTTTGAAACGCCTGACGGATGCGGGCGCCCGAGTCTACCGCACTGATCTCGATGGAGCGGTTTCTTTCTATCTCGACGGCCATTCGGTCACGCCCGCGGTGGCGGCTCTTCAATAATCTGAATTTCGGTTGTGTCGTCATCTTCGGGAGCCGACCGGCGTCCTTCCGCAATCACCCGCCGCGCGGCCTCCGCATCCCCTTCGCGCACTAGCAGAATCATTCCACCCAAACCCGGAAACGCATCTTGCACCAGCGACGCTGAAGTAAGATCACTTTCAATGCCTGCCGACTCGAGCAATCCCTTCACCACCAGCGCCTCCGGCTCCTGTTCCGAGTCGAATACTTTCACCAGCTTCTCGTTAGGATCAGGACGTGACTGCGCGTCAGCGGAAGAACTGCCAGATTCAACCATGGACATCTCCAATTCTGGAATCGATCCGCGACCGGTCCCGTGTAAAGTGATTTTACTCCCAGGCCGATCCCAGTTTTTGCAAAGCTGTATCGGCGTACAGGGTGGATGCGGCTTCGTATATAAGGGTTGCGAACCCCGCGCCTATTCGAAGGCGGATGAGGAAGCGGATGCGTCATTTCTAGCCTCTTTTGAGAGAAATCAGCGCGTACGTCAGCTCCAGCCGACACCTTCGTGTTATTGCTTTCCCCAATAACTGCGGCAGAATGGCTTAACCAGGGTCGCAACGCCGAAGCGGCCAGTATCATCCAAATTGTGGGACGAGAAAAGGGGAAAGCATGAACATTCATCACCGGGATGGGGGCGAAACAAATTTTCCAATAGGGGAGCAGCAGGCTCTTCGCGAGCGTGAAGAAGAAGCCCGAAAAATTCGCCGCCTGCAAGTGATGATCAGCATGGTAATGTCCGTCATCGGCCAGGACCCGAACCTTACTGTAGAAGAAGCCTCCGAACTCGCCGCCGGAGCCAAGCGCGCAGCCCTGGCCATGTTCCCCGACAAGGAACTTGCGTACGATCTGCTCTACAAACCACGCCTACAGCGATTAATGAAGGAAAGGTTCCGGCTCCAGTAGGGCACTTTTGATTGTCGATTTTCGAGCGCGCTTTTATTTGCTGGTTTTCAAATCAACAATCAGGAAGCAAAAATCCGGAATTCCTATTCATCTACCACCGAATTCCTCAGGGTCCCTACCCCTTCTACGCTAACTTCCACCACATCCCCCGCTACCAGCGGCCCCACCCCTGCCGGCGTACCTGTAGGTATCAGGTCGCCCGGAAACAAAGTCATCGCCTGCGCGATATGTCGGATCACAACATCCAAGGCGAAGATGAAATCCCGCGTACTCCCATGCTGCCGAACCTCGCCATTGACGCTGGTTTTCACGCCCACCCCGGCCCCCACTCCGAAACAAGGATCAATCTCATCGCTCACCACCGGGCCTACCGGACAAAATGTGTCGAAACCTTTGGCGCGAGTCCATTGCCCGTCTTTATTTTGCAAGTCGCGTGCCGTCACGTCATTCACACACGTATAACCGAGAATGTATTGCCGAATGTCCGCATCTGACGCCGGCTGGTAGCAAGTCTTGCCGATTACCGCGCCGAGCTCGCCCTCGTAGTCAACGCGCTGCGAAATCTTCGGACGCCGCACCATTCCTCCTGGCCGCAGCAGCGAAGAAGTAGGCTTGAAAAAGATTAACGGCTCCTTCGGCACTTCGTTCCCAAGCTCTGCCGCATGCTCGCGATAATTGCGTCCCACGCACACGATCTTCGATGGCCTCACCGGTGGCAGCAGAGTAGCCTCTTCCAGCGGAATCGACTCGATGCGCCGCGTGCGCAGGCTTTCCATATCTCCATCGGCATCTTCGGGAGCCGTCAACAAGATTCGCACAATCGCTTCCCGACCGCCGACGGACTCGACCAATCCGTACTGCGCTTGACCGTTAAATTGAAACCGGCAATATTTCATCGCCCTCTATCTAACCATATCTATGGAAAATGAGGCGCGAAGAAGCGAAATATTTCTGTCTTTGTTGCGACCCGGAATTTGAGGATGCTTTCTGCGTTCAGGCCCTTGAAATCAGTATCCGAAGCAATATCTGGTATAGTAAGCGCCGGGACGTTCTGGGTTTCACGAAACCGGAGATTTCCCGAAATTCTCGCGTGACTATCCCAATCAATTGAGGGCATTCCCCACGTCCTCGCAGGAGTCATTCCGTGCAGCTCGCACCACACCGACGGCTATGCAAGGAGATACCGCTTCGCCTCGCATGGGCTGTCGCCTGCCTGCTCTGTAGCCAGATTTCCGCATTCGGTCAGGTGCCGAACATAAACATGGGGCCAGATGGAGGGTTCGCGCAAGTTGACTTCGCGCAAATGTATCTCGACCAGATCAACCGCCATGCCCAGGAACGAGAGCAACAGAACGCAAGAAACAACGAATTGATTCAGTCCGGCACTGTTTCAGCGCTTGACCTGGAAGCTCCCAACAAGGCAGTCGAGGAGTTTAATCGCGCAACTTCTTTGATGAAGGCGCAGCAGTCGAAAGAAGCCGTTAAGCATCTGCAAAAGGCAATCTCTGTTTATCCCAAGTTTGTCTCCGCCCACATTGGCCTTGGACTCGCCTACCTCGATCAAGAGGATGGGGCTCACGCTCAGGCCGAGTTCGAAGCAGCCGCCAAGCTCGATGCAAAATTTCCAGGATCGTTCCTGAATCTCGGGCTCGTGGCCTTGTCGAGAAACGATTTTGCGACCGCCCTGCCCGAACTGGAGAAAGCCGTTTCCCTTCGGCCCAGAGATCCCAAAATTCTATCCTCATTGGCCTATGCGCAAAATGGAACTCATCAATATCACGAAGTTCTGGAAACTGCCCGGCACGTGCACGAGCTCAACCACAGAGGAATGGCCAATGTGCACTACGTGGCCGCGTCAGCAGCCATGTCTCTTAAGGATTACAAGACCATGGAGCGGGAGCTGAATTTCTTCCTTAGCGAAGATCCCACCAACGCGTTCGCCCCCGTGGCCCGCCAAAATTTGGCAGCTCTCTCTCATGACAAGGCGGTTCGAGCGGCAGCGGCCGCTGGTCCCACGCAAGCAAACGCGACTCTGGTTGCTTCACTGCGGCCACAAAGTTTCCCCAACAACGAGAGATTGAAATCGCAGTTGAGCAATGTCGGCGAAGAATCTGACAGCGAAAGTTGTGAAGAATGCGGCACTCTGGAAGCGAACAGCAAAACGGAGGCCGGCGAGGGCGGCGTACCTTCGCCCACCGCCACTCGTTCCGTTCCGGCTGCGCCGTGGACAATTCACACCAATGTCGACCAGGTCACCCTGTTTTTCTCCGTCACCAGTCACGGACACATGGTGAACGACTTGCAGCAGTCCGACATTCGCATTCTCGACGACAACAGGCCTCCGGAAAGAATCGAACAATTCGCTCCCCAGTCGAAACTTCCGCTCCGGCTGGCTTTGCTCGTCGACACCAGCGGTTCCGTGCACGACCGGTTTTCATTCGAGAAACACGCTGCCACGGAGTTCGTTAAGAAAATGTTAAGCAGTGCCTCCGACCAGGGGTTCGTCGCCGGCTTTTCCGAAGAGACAATAGTCACTCAAGATTTCAGCTCGGAATCCAGCGAACTGGGAAAGGGAATCGACAAGCTCGCAAACGGAGGGGGAACCGCACTTTTCGACGCGGTATCATTTGCATGCCGCAAGCTGGCAGCGTATCCGGAACGTCAGCGGGTAGCGAGAGTTTTGGTGGTTCTCAGCGACGGCGAAGATAATTCCAGCCATACCAGCCTGAATCAGAGTCTCCATGCCGCCGAACGCGCAGGTGTGACCATTTATACCGTTAGCACGCGGGAGGATCGCGGCGACAAAACCGATGCGGACCGGATTCTAGAAGTATTAGCGGAACGCACCGGAGGCGAGGCCATGTTTCCCGGCGATATTCTTACTTTAGGCAAGTCTTTCGACAAGCTGCACGATCTGATTCGCAGCCGTTATTTCGTCGCCTACAAACCGGCCGACTTCCAGCCCAACGGGAGCTATCGGACCATCAGCGTCGTGGCTGAGAAAGACGGCAAACGCTTGCAGGTCCGGTCACGCAAAGGCTACCACGCTCGTATGGCTGCGGCGTCGAACTGAGAACCCCGGAAGAAAGTCTCCACAATTCGGCCAGCGGCTTCAAGGCACTAACTCACTGGCCTCTTCCGAGCGCACGCTCTCATTCCCGCGAACATCCACCGCGGAAACAGAGTAGAAGTACCGCTTTCCTGACACCACGTCGACATCCCGATATGCTGGCGTCTTCACCAATACCGCATTCAGCTTTATCGCTGGAGTCCCGTCTTCATGACGATAAAGGTTGTATCCATCGAGATCCATGTCACTCACCGGAGCCCAAACTAAATCGACAAATAATTTCTGGCCTGGCCCCGACGACACCGCCTGCAGCCCAGTAGGAACTGCCGGAGGAAATATATCGTTCGCGAGAATCTTGATCTCCGGCGTGTCGTCGCCCTCGATTTCCAGCTTCGGCTTGTTTTCCTCCGTGATTACTGTGACAGTTTCTGCACGGTATTCGTATGTATTCTGCCATTCAATGTTCGAATCCGTAAGACTGAAACTGCGTTCGCCTTTTGCCGAAACCTCGCCAGCAACAACTGCCTGCGCACTTCCTTCCAGCCGCCGGTACACGCGGTAAACAAAGTGTTCAGCAGATGTGGGACCAGTTGCAGGAGCTTCGCCAGTCCAACTGAGCACCACGCCCGGGCCCGTGACGCGTGCAGCAAAATCCTCTGGAGGCGGAAGAGTGCGGGCCATTGAAACCTTGACCTGGTTTGAAAGCCCAGCTCCGCGGCCTTCGGAGTTGAGCACTTCAACAGCATACGTGATGAATCGATCAGGCTCGTCGGTTTGCAACTGCCCAGCAAGAGAGTCTGTAAACGACCTAGTAGTTTTCGGTTTGGGAGATTGCGTGGAGGATTGAACGGTACTCGGCGTAGCTTCCGCGGCAACCTCGGCCACCACGTCGCACTGCTTCAGCTTCGTTTCAAGTCCTCTGCAGATCCGTGTGGTGCCGACATTTCGAATCGTCTGCCGATCCGTGGTAACGCTAGGAACAGTCCAGGTAAGAATGACGTGCTCGCCCTTGCGCGTGGCTCGAAGATCTGAAGGCGGTTTTGGAAGCCGCAGCGACGGAGGTTGCGGAGGCCCGATGGTCGCGCAGGCCGTCAATATCAGCGGCGCACCCACGGCCATAAGCAGCTTCAGCGGAGAACGTCTCATGCAAACCGGAATATCTCATGAACCAGGCAAAATCAAAAAACTAAACCACTGAGGACACAAAGGACCACAGAGGAAATGTTTTCGACGATTCCTCTGTGTCCCTCCGAGTCCTCTGTGGTTAAAAGCTTCTCCTACAGAATATATCGCGACAAATCCTGATCCTTCACAATGTCCGTCAGCATCCTGCGCACATATTCCGCGTCAATCGTAATGTGCTCGCCCTTCTTTTCCGGTGCGTCAAAGCTCAATTCATCTAGTACGCGCTCCATAATCGTATGCAGGCGGCGGGCTCCGATATTTTCTGTGCTCTCATTGACCCGGAAAGCGAAATGCGCAATCTCATCCAGCGCCTCGGGGGTGAACTCCAGCTTCACTCCTTCGGTCTCGAGCAGAGCCGTATACTGCTTTACCAGCGACGATTTCGGCTCCGTAAGAATTCGCACGAAATCTTCCATGGTCAGCGACTGCAGCTCCACGCGGATTGGAAATCGACCCTGTAGTTCGGGAATCAGATCGCTCGGCTTGGATACGTGAAACGCGCCGGCCGCAATGAACAGAATGTGATCTGTACGCACCATGCCATAGCGCGTATTTACCGTTGTCCCTTCCACGATCGGAAGAATGTCGCGCTGCACGCCCTCCCGCGAAACGTCCGGCCCATGACCGCCTTCGCGCCCTGCGATTTTGTCGATCTCGTCCAGGAATACAATCCCCGAATTCTCCACGCGGTCGATGGCCATGCGCGTGACCTGATCCATGTCGATCAGCCGCTGCTCTTCTTCTTGAATCAGATACTCGAAGGCCTCATTGACCTTCATCTTCCGTTTCTTCGTGCGCTGTCCGAAGATGTTCGGCAACATATCTTTAATGTTGACGTCCATCTCTTCGACGCCCTGATTGGTTAGAATTTCGAACGACGGGAAATTGCGCTCGCGCACGTCAATCTCAACAACGCGTTCGTCCAGTTTTCCCTCGCGCAATTGCTGCCGCAGCTTTTCCCGGGTGCGGCCCGAAGACTCCGTCAACGAAGTGCTTCCGTCGATCACCACGCCGCCCGACGTCGCACTGCTACCGTCCGCCCGAGGTGCAGGGGAAGGAGGCAGCAGAATGTCCAGCAAGCGCTCCTCCGCATTCAATTCGGCCTTGTCAGCAACATCCTCTAACTTTTCTTCACGCACATTGTCGATCGCGATCTCGACTAGATCGCGCACCATTGATTCAACATCGCGTCCCACATAGCCGACTTCAGTAAATTTCGACGCCTCCACTTTTAAGAACGGAGAGTTTGCCAGCTTCGCCAGGCGCCGTGCGATCTCTGTTTTTCCCACGCCCGTGGGCCCAATCATGATGATGTTTTTGGGAATAATTTCCTCGGCGAGTTCGGGCGTAAGCTTCTGCCGGCGGGTGCGGTTGCGCAGTGCAATGGCCACGGCGCGCTTCGCGTCCTTCTGGCCAATCACATGTTTGTCGAGTTCAACCACAATCTCGCGCGGAGTCAGTTCATCCAGCGCCAGCTGTTCTTCTTCAGCAGATGAGGGAAGATAAATGGCCATAATTCAGTTCTCAGTTCTCAGTTCGCAGTTCGCAGTCAGCCATGTTTTGCTGAGAACTGAGAACCGAGGACTGAGAACTACAGTTCCTCAATCGTTACCTTGTCATTGGTATAGATGCACATCTTGCCGGCAATCTTCATGGCTTCTTCGGCAATCTGGTGAGCCGAGAGTTCGGTATGCTCTGCCAGCGCTTGCGCCGCAGCCTGCGCGTAAGGTCCACCACTGCCAATGGCCGCGACCGCACCGTCAGGCTCGATCACATCTCCCTGCCCGCTCAGTAAATAAGTTTGCTCTTTGTCCGATACGAGCAGCAGAGCTTCCAAATGCCGCAGAAACTTGTCGGTGCGCCAGTCCCGCGCCAGTTCCACCGCAGCTCGCCCCAAGTTGCCGTGATATTGCTCCAGTTTTGCCTCGAACCGGCTGAAGAGCGTGAACGCATCCGCTGTCGATCCCGCAAATCCGGCCACAATCTTGTCGTTGTACAGGCGGCGGATCTTCTTGGCGGAGTGCTTGATTACCGACTCACCCAGCGTGACTTGCCCGTCGCCGGCCAGAACGACTTTGCCATTGCGGCGAACCGATAAAACTGTTGTGGATCGTATCAGTCGCTTCGTAGTCATGAGCGCAATTATCGATTATAACAGCGCCCGGCAGCCGAGGCCTGCCCTGCAGCCCTGCAAACCTCAGTATCTTCCGTCGTTTGTAGAGTGCTTCAGTAACCCATTCGCGGATTACCACTGTGACATTTACCCATCTCGCCGGTACCCGTAGTTTGTAACTCATGCGCTCATCTGCCGCTGTCCTGTGTGAAGACAAACGATCTCTTCAAACCTTGCAGTCGACGCTCGAAGATATGGCGATCGATCTGGTGAATTGCGCGTCAGGTCAAGAGGCCCTGGAATCGGTGATGGCCGGCCGCTGCTCCACGCTCATCGTGGACTTTGATCTACAGGGTGCCAAAGAGGTGATCAGCATGGCCGCTCTGTTGCCTGCCGGCCAAAAGCCTGCGCTGCTGGCGGTTGCCAGCCGGGCGTGGCCAGGCACTGGCCAGGCGTTTCAGTCTGGTGCCAGCCGGATTCTTTACCGCCCGATTGAAGCGGACCAATTGAAAGACGCCTTATTAACCGAAAAAAAAGCGCCGAAATCGAATCGACGGAAGTCCAGTCGCTACGAAGTGAAAACGCTCGTCTACCTGGACCTCAAGAGCGGAACGCTGCCGGCGGTCAGCATTGATATCGGCGAGCATGGCCTCGCCGTGCAGGCCACCGAACCCGTTCCTGTGACTTCGAATCTGGCTTTTCGCTGCGTTCTGCCGGGGACTGATTTCACTCTACAGGGACAAGCCGACGTGATGTGGGCCAGCGATCAAGGGCGGGCCGGACTTTTCTTTACCAAGCTCACAGGCGCAGCCCGCAAGCATTTGAAGCAGTGGCTCCACAAGCGCAGCGCTCACAATAAACAAAAAGACTCGAACAGCGTACGCGACCTCATGCCACCCGAAGACGCCCAGGTCTCGTTCTCTGTCTCGGACTAGATATCGGGTCTGCCTGAAAATCGAATGGGGCCCGAGCACAGCCGCCAAGCGGCGTAAGAATGCAGCCCACGGCGCAAGCTGTGGGAACACGCTAAAAGACCAACCAATCCCCGGCGGGGTGAAAAACCGCTCCTCGACATTTCTGCATTACGTCACCTCTATTTTAAAATCATGCAAGCTTCTGATTGACATCGAGGGAGGCATCACTGCCCACATCTTCCCAAACCGCTGTCGTTTTCAACGGCCACTCCATGGTCGGTCCATTACGGTGCGTGCTGGTGTGCTCGCCTCAAACGGCAGGATGGAACCAACCAAAACGCCTCTCCGCCTGGCGCGAACTTGGCTTTCATCACGAACCCATATTCAAAGAGGCGCAATCACAACACACTGTGCTGACGAACGAACTCAAAGCCGTGGGCGCGGAAGTGATCGAACTGCCCGCGGATGATGATCTTTCCCTCGATGGCGTCTACGCCCACGATGCTTCGCTGCCCACCGATTTCGGCTTGATCCTCATGCATCCCGGCAAAACAAACCGAGTTGCAGAGGCTCATCATCACGGCTCATCATGCGAAGCGCAAGGCATTCCAACCTTCGGCACGATCACGCCGCCGGGAACCACCGAGGCTGGGGACATTCTCTGGCTCGACTCAAAGACTCTGCTCATTGGTCATGGCTATCGCACCAATGCAGCCGGCCTCGCGCAAATGCGCGCTTTGCTCGCGCCAAACGGAGTCGAGGTCTCATCGGCGCCACTGCCGTACGGTCCCGGTCCGTCGGCGTGTCTGCATCTGATGTCGCTGATCAGCTTGCTCGACGAACAAACTGCACTCGTCGATCTCCCATGGTTGGCAGTCGAAACAGTGGAACTGCTGAAGTCGCGCGGTTACAACTTCATTCCGATCGACGATTCCGAGCGCGATACGCTTGCCTGCAACGTTCTCGCGCTCGGCGAAAAACGACTGCTGGCAATCGAAGAAAATCGCAAAACGAATACCCGCCTACGCAATGCCGGTTTCGACGTTCGCACCTTTCCCGGCAGCGAAATCTGCATCAACGGCAGTGGCGGTCCCACCTGCTTAACACGACCACTGTTGCGAAGTTAAGTCTTCGTCGCGCAGCCTCGTCTGTTCTCCATCGTCATGGGAAACTCCTGCACTTTGCGCCGACGAAGTTATCGAGTTGCTCGCGTTGGAGTTAGTATGATGTGGCCGATGCTCAACAAATTCCTTCCGAAAGAGTCCCTGATGCCAGTTTCCCGTCCGCGATTTCTGTTGCTGCTCTTCGCGCTGGCATTCGCCGCCATAAGTTCGGCCGATGCGACCGCGCAGACTGACGCCAATTCGCAACCTGGCCTTACACTGGAAGCCGTAACCGATTCCCATCCGCTCCACGATGGCATTGAACTGCAAGCGGGCCCGGCGTCCGTACGCATCACTGCGCTTCGCGACGATATCGTTCGTGTGAGGATTTCCGCCGATCGCAACTTGCCAGAAGACGCTTCCTGGGCGGTCCTGGCCGGCCCGCGCGGCAAGTCCATCGACGTGACGCCAATGCAGGACTCCTCGGCCGTGGGCTTCCGTACCGCCGCGCTCGAGGTTCGTGTGGAACGCGATCCGCTCCGCGTCGTCATTCTCGATCTCGCCGGCCACATCGTCTGCGCCGATGCCAGGGGACGGTCAGTCAAATTTCAACTCGGTGGATTTTCTGTTACCCAGCAAATGCCCGATGACGAGCACTTTTTTGGCCTGGGTGACAAAACCGGTTCCTTCGACCGCCGCAATCAGGCCTACACGCTCTGGAACACCGACATCGGCCCGCAGGAATCGGTCGATCCTCTCTACAAAAGCATTCCCTTTTTTCTTGCTATTAACGACACGCGCAGCTACGGAATCTTCCTCGACAACACTTGGCGCACCTGGTTTGACTTCGGCAAACAAGCGCGCGACGCGTATTCCTTCGGCGCTGAAGGCGGCCCGCTCGACTACTACTTCCTCTACGGGCCCACGCCCAAGCAAGTGGTCGAAAGCTATGCTTACCTCACCGGAACACCTCCGCTGCCCCCGCTGTGGGCGCTCGGCTTTCAGCAATCGCGTTATAGCTACACTCCGGAATCGCAGTTGCGGCAGATTGCCGCTCGTCTGCGCACTGACAAGATTCCTTCCGACGTGGTCTACCTCGACATCGACTATCAGTACAAGAATCGCCCATTCACTATAAATTCAAACACCTTTCCGAACTTTCCCGGACTCGTCTCCGATCTGCGCAAGCAACATTTTCATTTGGTCAACATCACCGACCTGCACATCGCGCATGTTCCGAACCAGAACTACGCGCCTTACGATTCCGGCCATGCCAGCGACCAATTCGTGAAAAATCCTGACGGTTCGGAGTTCGTCGGCATCGTCTGGCCCGGTCCCGCGGTATTTCCCGACTTCACCCGCGCTCAGACGCGCGAATGGTGGGGCGGCCTGTACCATGAGTTCGTCCAGGATGGCGTGGCCGGATTCTGGAACGACATGAACGAGCCCTCAGTCTTTGACGGCCCCGGCAAGACCATGCCGCTGAACACCGTGCATCGAATCGAAGAACCAGGATTTACTGCCCGCAACGCGACCCACGCTGAGATTCACAACGTCGTCGGACTCGAAAATGCCCGTGCTACTTTCGATGGCCTGCTCAAACTGCGGCCGGACGAGCGCCCCTTTGTTCTCACCCGCGCGACCTACGCCGGAGGCCAGCGTTACGGATTTACCTGGACCGGGGACAATTCCGCGACCTGGAACCATCTTCGTCTCGCTACGCAAATGGTTCTCAATCTCGGCGTGAGCGGCATCTCTTTTGTCGGCGCAGATGTTGGCGGATTCAACGGTTCCCCATCTCCCGCACTGCTGACGCGCTGGGTCGAGCAGGCCGCGTTCTCGCCGTTCTTCCGCGATCACGCCACCAAAGGCTCGCTGCCCCACGAAGTCTGGAACAACGGTCCCGAGCAGGAAGCCATTCGCCGCCGCTACATCGAAACCCGCTATCGGCTCTTGCCCTACATCTACTCCCTCGCCGACGAATCCTCGCGCACTGGTCTTCCCATCATGCGCCCCATATTTCTCGAGTTCCCCGGAATTTTTGCCCCGTCTTCCGGCGGCTTCGATCATCTCGATACTGAATTTCTCCTTGGCCCCAGCCTGCTCATTGCCCCACCGCCGTTCGCTGAAATGCTCGACGGCTATGCAGTCTCGTTTCCGAAAGATCATGAGTGGTACGACTTCTGGACTGGCCTCAAAGAGGCTCCCTCACCACAACCGCCTTCGATCGTAGATGTCGTCGGTAAAGCCGGCGATGCGAGCCTTCCAATGCCTCGCGAAATCCATCCCTCGCTTGATACCATGCCGGTCTATGTTCGCGGCGGGAGCATCCTGCCACTACAGCCTTTGATCCAAAACACCGACGAAACTCCCAGCGGTCCCCTGGAACTTCGCGTCTACCCCGGCTCGCACTGCGGCGGTTCAATCTATTTCGACGACGGCCACTCTTTCCGCTATCAGCATGGCGAGTATTTACGGCAGACGTTTTCTTGCGACTCCGAAAAGAACGTGATGACCCTGAAGTTCCACCCGCGCGAAGGTTCATTCACGCCCTGGTGGAAGTTCGTCGAAGTAGTGATTTATGACTGGCCGTCTGCACACGCGGAGGCAAAATTTTCCAGCAGCACGTATCCGTTGAGAACCTTGTACGATGCGAAGCAGCATGCTCTCCACATCACCTTGTCGGATGTGTCAACGGAGGCCGAGCTCACCGTGCGGGGCAGAGCTGGTCACTGAAGAAGTCCGTTTTCCTCGGTATTGCTCGGAATCCACGAAAATTACAGAACACCCGCTGGGTGGGATAATTGATGTGTGAGAACCCGGCGAGCGTTTGGATTGAGCGACCTCGGCGAAATATCAGGACGGAACGACCTGGCACTCTCAAAGTGAGGGCGAGTGTTTTGCTGTGATATGGCGGGACGCGCAGCACCCAGATGTGCCCGCCTTACCCCCCAGGCAAATCGAGATGAATGCAGATTAGCCTGGGGAGCTAAGACGGTTTTGTGGATGCGGATCCGCTAGAGCAAATTTCCCACGCGGTTCAGAAACATTCAAAGTTGGGAGTGAGCTGTCCCGGCATCAAGTGGTCTGTGGTTGAGGTATTGTTGAGCACCCAGTCAGCGTCCCTGTCTGCGTTGCCCTCCGTCGAATTAATGTAGTAGCGCCACCGAACCCAGCCATAGGTGTGCTTGACGTGGTCCACGGGATTCGCGTCTGTATCCACGCCGTACTCAAAAACTTCGCGAAACTTACACGAGTTGTTGTTCCCCTCGACGCTACAGCTGTAGTTGTATTGCAGCGGCACCGTTGTAATGGAAAAGGACCGCGGCGGATTGGCACGGTGATCGGTAATGGCGATCGTGCCGGTCGGTTTTAATTCCAGCAAAGAATACTCGAGATTCTGAACCAGCGTCTGTTGCACCTGATCTACGTAGGTGTAGTACTTTGTGCTGACAGCACTGCTCGATGGCTTAGAATTCCAGAACGCGCTATTCTCACCGCCCGGAGCTGCGCAGCGCGCGGCCCAGCGCATGGAGTAGTCCGATGTACTCTTTTCCTGACCGTTGTTAAATTTCCGGCAGCTCCTCGGATCGTTCCAATGGTTAACACCGTTGTAATCGTCCAGTTCGGTGACCCACTGATAGATGAAATTCGAATCGTAAAGATTGATGTCCCAGGGATTACCTTGGGGATTTTTGGTGTAGTAGATTTTGGACTGGCTCGGATCCCACATCGTATAGATGTAAGCGGATGGACGGCCGTTGGTGAGGCCTTCCATGTGGTAGCGGGACGCCAAGCCTGGGTCCATCATCATTACGCTCAAAATGTCCCAATAGCCATGTCCAGCGGGACAGGCGATCGTTTGCCGGGTCTGGCCGAAAGCACTCGTCGCCAATGGCAAACTTACTGCCAGGGCTAACAACCCTAGAATAAGTGGGTATCTAAATATTTTCGCTAAGGATGCGCTCTTCGCACTTTCCCTTTTCTTGCTTTGGATCGCGTATTTTTCACACATATGGAGCGCCAAAAAGTCCCGGGGGGATTTCATGGTATTCCTTCCTGGAAAATGGTTTTGGGTTCAACTGAGGACAAAGTAATTTAATAAATGTCAATAGGGTAGATTACGGAAGGGTAGGAGGAGGATGCTGTAGGTTACTCAGGTTCTAAGGTGAACACCTGAATCCAGACGGAACCGTCGCGAGGGAGAGATTCGGTGCAACCAATTCAAGGAGAGTTCGACACGGCGGAGAATTCTGGCGGGCGTTCTTGTAATTTATGTAAGCAGCGAAGTAGAGCGCGGTGGACGCGAACGCAAAACTGCCCTTATGTGTTTCGCATTTTCATGACGCAAGGATGCGGGCCTGTGCCTGCGGCCGAATAACCTTTCCGGTTATTCCCCGCCAATCCTAAATCTGACTCCCGCACGGAAGTTGATCGGCAAAGCAGGATACCCGACTACTTCGTTGTACTTCGCATCGAGAGCGTTCTCGACGTTCAGATATGCAGTGACGCGACGATTCACGGCATACCATCCTCCAAGATCAACGCGCACGTACCCTGCCGCGTGATTGATGCCGAATCCGTCGAAGTCTGAATCGGCGCGGCGCCCCACAAAACTTCCGCTCAGATTTGCACCCCAACGATTGCCAAGGTAGGAGAGCAATTCCGTGGCGGAATGTTTGGGCCGCCTTAGCAGAGGCTGGCCTGGGTTGTAGACCGGATCATAGGGCGCGGGATTGTCGAGATATTCCGAAGACGTGTAAGTGTAGGCAGCATTCAGCAGAAGCCGCGAGCGCAGCTTTGCCCGTAAGACGAATTCGGCACCCTGGGCAAAGGCCTGGTTCACATTTACGTACTCTCCCGGATAATTGGGAGGAATGTTCACAGTTACGTAGTTGATCTGATCGCGGAAAAGATTGTTGAAGTAAGTGCCGGTCAGTTCATATTTATTGCTGAAGAAATCCTGCTGGAAGCCGGCTTCGAAAGCGCGTACTCGCTCCGGCTTCAAACCTGGATTCGGAATGTCGTACGGATCCGCAGGAATCCCATTGAAGGTTTCTTCCAGACGTGGCTCTTTGAATCCGGTGGCATAGGAAAATCGCAGTCGAGTGCCGGAAAACTTTTCTTTTCCCCGCCTGGCCAGGAACGTCAAAGCAACTCGCGGCACGCCCGTGTTTCCAAATGCGCTGTCATGGATAAATCGTCCTCCGGCGATGATTCCGAGCCGGCCCACGGTCAGCTCTTGTTGCGCATAGGTGTCCTGATTCAGCCTCTGCCCATGGTTTTGCGGACCGTAATCAACGTCTCCGACAAAACCGTTCTCGTTCTCGACGCGATAGCCGAAGGTGGTGTGCGCCCAGCTTTTCTCGGAATAGTCGCCCTGATATTCGAATCCGGCGCGGTTGATGTGGTCAACTTCTTGAGAAGGGTAATCGATTGGATCGTCGGCTGTGTTGACGCGCGCCGCGTCGCCGGAATCAAAGTCGTTGTAGCGATACAGGTAGTCGAATCCCGTGAGGCGGTGCTGCCATCCATGCGGCGCGGCGATGGTCAGCTGCACGCTGCCCAGCAAACTGTTCAGCTGCGAGGCCGCAGTCGGATTCGGTTGCAACGGCACTAAAGGCGCCGAAGGGCCAATTGCCGGTACTAACGGCACGTACCCATTAAAGTCCCATTCGCCTGGGTTGCCGCTATGGTTGTTGGCGTGGCGGAAATTCGCGCGCAGCGAAACCGAATCGCTAAGCCTTGCGCCCACATTTGCTCCTTCCAGCGAGTCGGAATATGCATCGTTCACACCGGATCCGTCCGTGTTGAACTGATCGCCGAAAACGTTGTAATCGAAAATTCCGCGCGCTCCTGCCAGCGAAGCATGGCCGCTGGCGGTTTCGAGATTTCCACCGTCAGCGCCCAAGAGCAATTCGGGGGTTCTCGTGCTGCCGGCGCGAGTCCAAACCTGGACGACGCTCGTCATTGCATCCGATCCATACAGTGTGCTCTGCGCACCGCGAACGAACTCCATACGATCACCCTGCGCAAGCGAGAGAGTTCCGAAATCGAACGTGCCGCCGGGTTCGTTGATGGTGACGCCATCGACGATTACCTTGTTGTAGTTCGATTCGCCGCCGCGCACGAATAGGGACGCCAGGCCTCCATGTTGGCCGGCGGTATTGATGACTGCGCCGGGAAGAAAACGCATCGCGTCGTTGGCGGCGATGGGTCGCATGGTAGTGAGTTGCTCGCCAGTAAGGGTGTCAGCGTCCGCACCGGCCGCTTCGCCAACGACGGGAGTGCGAGTCGCGCTCACGACTACGGTTTCCGCGGCGACGGCGAGGTGAAGAGTGACAGTAATCTCCATCTGCGATGAAATGTTGACCGTTTCGGCGGCGAAGCCTGGAGCGAGAACCTCAATCTGACACGGTGTCTTTGTGTTGACGTTGAACATCGCCGAACCATCGGCGGCAGTATTTCGCGTCGCGACAAGGTCCTTCATTTCGCCGCCTGCACAGAGCAGCGACACCTGCGCGCCGGCGACGGCCGCAGATTGCGGATCAAGAACTTTAATTCTGAGATCGGCAGCTAAAGCCGCCGCAGAAAGAACCAAACCAAGAGAAAAGACCGCTAAAACACGCATACGTCCTCCTTTGCACGCGAAAGAGGTTGAAGTAGACGGATCGCGCCGGTCTCCTGGCTTTGCGAGTAAGAATGGTCAGGCCGTTATGGCCACACCACTCAGTTGCGCCCGCGGTCTTCCCGGGATTTCTCCCAGTGGCCGAGGGCAATTTCCTCGCTTACAGTTGCGCGGCAGCGCGGGATTTGCACCCGCTTCCCTGTCTTCGCCGAGCGGCGAAGACGCGCGTTCCGAACGAGATGGCAAAGAACAAAAAATTACAGTGCGAAGAATCTAACGGTTGGAGATGCCGAAGTCAATCATCTTCCCGCTCACCCAGCGCACATGATTATCTTCTCCAGCGCCCAATGACGTAAAGAACGACGGAAAGCAGCAGGCTCACCAGCAGTGAAGTCGCCAGGGGAAAATAAAACGTCGCATTCTTGCCGCGGTAAATAATATCTCCGGGCAATCGTCCCACAGGCAGGTTCGTTCGTCCGAGAATGATCAGCGCAACTCCTGCTACCAGGAGAACGACTCCGACGACGACCAGAAGTTTACCCAAATCCAACACACGTCCTCCAAAACGGTCGTTAAGTGACGATTAGAATCGTAATGCCACCAGATTGACTTGCGGTGATTTTATTGGCAGACGAAGTTTTGCCGAGCCGAGAAAGACTGCAGTTTATAGGATGCTTCGCCTTCCGCACCGCTCGATCTCTGCAGCAGAACAACTCGCCTCTTTGCACCACAAAGTACTTGACACAAAGGCACCGCGCCCGTAGTATCTCGAGATGTTCGAGCCACGGACGCACCGCACGCGACGATTTCATCGTTCCGCGCAGCAGGACTTCGTTCCGCCCGTGCCGGTGCGCACTACCCCCGAGGTAATCGAGAATTTGCGCTTTATTCGCGACACCATGGAGCGCTCCGCGGCTTTTACTGCCGTTTCCGGTTGGGGACAGGTGCTTCTCGGCGTTACGGCCGCAGGCGCAGCAGGACTGGCCGCGCACCAGGTTTCGTCGTTTGCGTGGCTGCGCGTCTGGTTGGCCGAGGGGCTTCTTGCGGCGGCGATCGGGTTGCTTGCGTGTAGCTGGAAGGCGAACCGTCGCGGACTGCCCCTATTTTCCGGCCCCGCGCGCAAGGTCGCGCTGGGACTCGCACCCCCTCTCTTCGCCGGGGCATTCCTTACTTTTCTTCTGTTCCGCGCTGGCCTGATATCCGCTCTGCCGGCCGTGTGGCTGCTGCTTTACGGTGCGGGAATCATTACCGGGGGCGCGTTTTCCGTTCCCATCGTTCCCGTCATGGGGTTGTGCTTCATGGTACTTGGCGGTTTAGCCGTGCTTGGTCCTGGCGCCTGGGGTAATTGGTTTCTCGCCGCGGGATTCGGCGGTCTGCACATCGTCTTCGGTATGCTTATTGCCAGGAGGCATGGTGGCTAGAGCGCTTCCCTCCCGCAACAAGACAAAGCCCGAGACGCACCCGAGGGAAAGAAGTCGAGATCAAGGTCGCGAACGTACGGAGCCTCGCGCTGCTGAACTCCCCGAACTCGATCGTCTGATTCACGAACGTATACGGCTGGGCATCGTGAGCGCGCTGGCTACCAACGATTCGCTTAGTTTCAACGATCTGAAGCGCGTGCTCAAAACTACCGATGGCAATCTCAGCGTGCACGCCCGGAAGCTCGAGGAAGCGCAGTATATTTCCTGCGTGAAATTTTTTGAAGGCCGCATGCCGCGCACGGAATATCGGCTGACTCCAGCCGGCCGTTGCGCCCTGGCAGAGTATCTCGATCAGATGGAAGAGTGGATCCGCGTCACCCGCCACGAGTAGGCGCGAATCGAATTTCAATCCACGGTTACGAGTGATGGATGCTGCAGGGTAGTCTCGCAGCGCGAACGCGAGATCCGCCACTGTGCCAGGGAGTCCAGTAATTCACTCACCCGGATTCCGCCAAATTCCTCCGGACACGCCGCCAAGTTTTTGCGAGCTCGTTCCATGAGCGAGGCCGAGCCGACTGCATTGCCTGTCGAATAATGATGAAAGGCGACCGCTGTCTGGATCAACCCTTGCAGAAATCTTTTTTCTATTCCTTCCGACTCACGCCATGCGTCTTCCCAAACCTCGTGCGCGTCATAAAACTGGCGGGCATTGAAGAGGCGGATCCCACGCTGATACGCATCCGAGTTCTTCATTAAGACAAGAATACATCGGCGGCCGAACAACTAGCCCGAGCAGTTTGGNNGAGCCAGAAGTGGCGGGTCAAATGCGGCGGTAGAGCGTAATGGGTGCAACTATGCTTGTGCTTCACTGCACCAGTTTTGGGACTGGCGAGTGAGAATGGCGTAACACTCACAGGCTGCATCTTCTAAAGCGCTTCGGTTCGCGATCGTGACAGAACCTCGTGCGTATTTGATCAGGCCTGCCTTCTGCAGCACACCCGCGGCTACGGTCACGCTGGCCCGGCGCGTTCCTAACATGTGGGAAAGAAACTCCTGGGTCAAAGGTACAACTTCTCCGCCCACGCGGTCCTGGCTCATTAAGAGCCATCGGGCCAGTCGTTCTTCTACGCTGTGTAGCCGGTTGCAGGCCGCAACCTGCGTAGCCTGCATGGCCAATTCCTGGGAGTAACGATTGAGCCTTTTTGCCAGTTGTGGGCACTTCGTCAGAGCTTCAATGAGCTTTGCCGTGCTCAACCGGAATGCGCTTCCCGTGATCTGCACCACGGCACGGGTCGAGCTGGTTCTTAGACCGACGATGACGGGCAGTCCGACAAATCCTTCTTTGCCGGTCAGACCGACTTCAACTCCTTTGCCATCACCCATTACCGTCAGGATGGAGGTCATCCCGCTGTTCATGAAATAGCAGAACTCGATTGTTTTTCCCATTTCGTTGAGCAGGTCGTAGGCATTCATTGGCAGGAATTCCAATTCGCTGAGCAGGGACGCACATTCTTTTGCCGGGAGCGACAGCAAAATCTCGTTCTGTACGGAACGCGGATCAACGCCCTTGGAAGGGGGTTTGGCGGTAAACTTTTCGGTGAATTCCATTAGAGTTTTCGCCACGAGGCTCCTGCGCCGCCCAAACTTGATAGGTAACTCCTAGATACTAGCTCCGATTGTTACGGTAGCGCCGAGCGATTTGAGACAGACAGGACGAGTACGGAAGCGTACGATCATTTTAGGGGGTGTTCGGATTTCTCCCCGCGACCGCATGGGGTCCCGCGCCCTAAATTCTCTTGTGGTGACACGCTGTGCGTCGAAAATCCGAAATTACTGTTCCCGAGTGGGCGCGCAAAATTGAAGACATGCGCCAGACTCGCAAGCTGAGCCAGGAAGGCTTCGGCAGTCGCTTAGGAGTCTCGGCTATGGCGGTTTCGCGCTGGGAGCGAGGCGTTGCGGAACCCACCGGCGAGACTTACATCCGTTTAGGAAATCTCGCTGATGCGCCCCTGTGCTGGTTTTTCTGGAAGCGAGCCGGCCTGCGTCTTTCTGACGTGACTCGTGTGTTGCCTGAGGCGAATCGCCGCTTCGCTGAAAATCGAATTTTTGACGTCCAGTTCGCCAAGGCGGGCAGCAAGAAAAGCCATTCGCTTGCGCAGGCCGACCTCGTTGCGATTCCGCTTCTGCCGGTGCACGCCGGAACGCCCGGATCTCAGGGCGATACCACGGATCTTACCGACATCTCGGCCGAGTCCGTATTGGCCGCCCCAGAAGATTGGTGTCCCAATCCCGTGCCTACGGTGTGTCTTCGAGTGAAGGGGAATTCCATGTCTCCGCTGATCCTGGATGGTTACATTGTTGCGGTCGATACATCGTCGACAGAAAACGATAATCTGGTAGGACAGATCGTCGTAGCCTGGCACCGGGAACAAGGATTGCTGGTCTCACGGCTGATTCGCTTCGATCACATGGACGCGCTCGTTTCCGATCGGCGGGAGTACGAAGCAGTTTCTATAACCGCCGGCTCGGACTGGCGGATCGTGGGGAAGGTTTTGTGGTGGACCGGCCGCGCGAGATGATTGCGCTCTCGAATGAACCCTTCAGGGATACGCGGCTAGCGGCCGCAATTCACGCGATCATCTTACCGACACTTTCGTTAAAGTAAATTTCTTCCAGCGCTCTTGGCGCGCGATGCGCGTTACGCAGGGCGGCCAACTCTCCCGACTGAAAGTTCTGATTATTTTTCATGCAGTTTATATCTTCCAGGCGATCGCGAATCGCGTGTTTGGCCATTTTGATACGCCGAGGCATTTCTTGAACGTCGACTTCGAACAGCGCTTCTTCCCATTGCTGAAGGGGCCAGAGTCGGCTTGCATGTCTTTCATATCAACTCCCTAACATCAGCGATTAGTTTGGGGGTTAGGTGAGCAAATTAACGCTCGACAAGGTGCCTGGGAATACGGTGAAAATGGTATGTGGCTGGGAGGTCGACGAAGCGGCAGGACACCCGCACCGATCTGTGCCCCCAAAATCCCTTGCGCTGAGGATTTGGTGCAGGCTTTTTGCGGGATATATTAATAGCGTCGGGCGTGGGCGCCACACCGAGTCTCATCAAGTAACAATCTTCGTGAATGGCATTGCCGTCTTCATCCCTTTTTCGCATTATCTAATGAGACCGGCAAATTGCAGATTGAGCAAATGGGAACTTGAACCGCAGACAAAAGATTGGCGCGCATCCTAAGCCTTCCGGGGACTGCGTTGAGAAAAGCATTAAATGGGAGCGTTCTTTTGTCTGTCCACTAGCGTACAAATCTCTCAGCTTTTGCGCCTGACCCTATCGGGCAAAAATGGCGGCTGGTGATCAGCGCCCCTTCAAATCGGCTGTAGTATCCTTCCCTCCGAATGACGGAAACGTTTCCGATTCTTATCTGCGTTGAGGCGGACCATGCAGGCCAGCGCCTGGATCAATTCCTGGTGGCTCATCTCGAGGTGAGCCGCGCCCGAGTTCAGCAGCTTATCGCCGAAGAAAAGATTCTGGTGAATGATGGTTCAGTAAAGGCTTCGATGAAGCTGCGCGGAGGGGAGAGCGTACGCGTGTTGGGTTCCGCGGCGCGTCCTCCGTTGCGCGCAATGGCCGAGGAAATTCCGCTGGACATCATTTATGAGGACGACGACCTCGCTGTGATCAACAAGGCTGCGGGGATGATGGTGCATGCGGGAGCAGGCGCCACCGAGGATCAGCGGAATCGAGGCACCCTGGTGAACGCACTGCTGCATCATTTTGCCACTCTTTCGTCCGTAGGCGGAGAGACGCGGCCGGGAATCGTGCACCGTTTGGACAAAGAAACCAGCGGGCTGATTGTGGTCGCCAAAAATGATGAGGCGCATCGCAAGCTGGCAGAGCAATTTGCGCGGCGGGAAGTGAAGAAGACCTATATTGCGCTGGTGCACGGTTGGGTGAAGAAAGATCGCGGAACCATCTCGGCCAGCATTAGCCGCGATCGCGTGCGGCGTGTACGGATGACGACGCGTGGGACCGGCGGGCGTGATGCGGTTTCGCACTATAGCGTACTTCAGAGGCTGGATACGCCGTTCGGTAAGTTCACGTTGATCGAAGTGAAAATCGATACGGGCAGAACTCACCAGATCCGCGTGCATATGGCGTCACTGGGTCATCCCGTGGTGGGTGACGTGCTGTATGGGGCGCCGCGCGAGATGCGAGCCCGGCGCGGCCGTGCGACAGACGAGGGCGCCCCGATTTCCCTGTCGCGAAATTTCCTGCATGCGGCACGATTGGAATTGATGCATCCGTGGACGGGACAGCCGATTGCGCTGCGGAGTCGGCTTCCAGAGGAGCTGCAGGAGTTTCTCTTGAATATCAACAAGGACGTTGCAGGTAACGTCTCTAGACTCAAATCTGGAAGCGCTTAAGGCAATAAGGCTGGGGCAACGAGTCTGGATCGCCGCGCATATAATACTAGTACCGATGAAAATCTTTGCGACCAGAGTGATTCCCAGCTGGGTGCTAACTAGTCTGCTCGCTCTGGGAGCGAGCGCGCTCGCCCAGTCGGCGCCTGCAGCCTCGCCTGCCACAACGTCGGTTGCCCACTCTTCAAGCGTGCCGCCATCTTCAAACGCGGTCCAGCCGGATCAGAAACCATCGGACCCGACTACGCCAACCGCTGACGATTCTCTGACTACGATCCGGGCGACCACGAACGAAGTGAACGTTGTGTTTACGGTGACCGACAAACACGGACGTCGCATTACCGATCTGAAGGAAAGCGACTTCCACGTGCTCGACGACAACAAGCCTCCGCAGGAGATTCGCAGCTTCCACGCTGAAACGAACTTGCCGCTGCAAGTTGGCCTGCTGATCGACGCCAGCAATTCCGTGCGTGACCGGTTCAAATTTGAGCAGCAATCGGCCATTGAGTTTCTGAATCAGACGATTCATCCGCGCTATGACCAAGCATTTGTAGTTGGGTTCGACGTGACGCCGGAAGTGACGCAGGACTTTACCGACAACACGGAACTGCTGGCCAAAGGCGTGCGCGAGTTGCGACCCGGCGGGGGTACTGCGCTTTATGATGCGCTTTATTACGCCTGCCGCGATAAGTTGATGAAAGCCCCAAAGTCTACGAATGTGCGCCGGGCAATCATTCTGCTGAGCGACGGCGAAGATAACCAGAGCCACGTCACGCGCGAGGAAGCGATTGAGATGGCGCAACGGGCGGAGGCCATCGTCTATACCATCAGCACGAACGTGAGCGGAACAAAAGGCGCGGGCGACAAAGTGCTGGAGCGCATCGCAGACGCTACCGGCGGCCGTCCCTTTTTTCCGTTCCAGATTCGCGATGTTGCCAACGCCTTTGCCGAAATTCAGGATGAACTGCGCAGCCAGTACGCTATTTCCTACAAGCCCGCCGACCTCAAGGCTGACGGTCATTACCGCACAATCGAAATCGTCGCCAATGACCGGAAGAATTTGCGGGTACGGTCGCGGCGCGGATGGTACGCTCCGGCGCATTAGACAGGCTCCAGACCTCCAGACTTCAGACCTCAGACTTCAGACTTCTGGCCCTGTAATTTTGGCCGCGAACCGATTTGCAGTCAGCACTTTCTATCGAGGCTGAATTTTCTACACACACAGAGTAGACTTTCCACCTTACGCAGGTTCCATGCCAGGATATTCAGGAACGCCGCTTCCGAAAAAGCTGGGCATTAAGTCTGGCGCGCGCGTCTGTCTTGTGGGGTGCCCACCTGAATTGAGATCGGAGTTAAATGCAGAGTTAAGCGGATGTGAAAAGGTGGAGAATGGCAAGGTTCCGCTCGACTTCGCCATGGTGTTCACGAAATCGAAAACTGAACTGACGAGGGAATTCAAACGCATCAGTAAACGGCTTGCACCAGCGGGAATGTTGTGGGTGAGTTGGCCGAAGAAAAGTTCCGGCGTAGCCGCAGACCTCGATGAAAATGTTGTGCGCGAGATTGGACTGGCCGCGGGACTGGTGGACGTAAAAGTTTGTGCGGTGACCGAGACCTGGTCGGGATTGAAATTTGTTCGGCGCGTAAAGGACCGCTGAAGCGGATTCGACGCGGTTCGTCAGGAGCCGCGATTTCGATGCGCGACTCCGGGGCGCCACTACGAAGCGCCGTTCCGGAGCGCTATTACGGAGAAAGAAAAGCATGGTGCGAGTGGGATTGATCGGATTCGGTCTGGCGGGACAGGCATTTCATGCTCCCGTGATTCGCGGCGTCAAAGGGATGGAACTGGCCTGTATTCTCGAACGCCACGGATCGAAGGCAAAAGAAAAATATTCAGAAGTGCGGGTGGCGCGAACGCTCGACGAAATGCTGGCCGACAAATCGATCGGTCTGTGCGTCGTAGCCACGCCGAACGATTCGCATTTTTCCTATGCGAAAGCCTGCCTTGAGGCGGGGCGCGACGTGGTCGTGGACAAACCGCTTACGCCGACGCTGGCGGAAGCCGAGCAACTATTTCGGGTGGCCGCGGATCGTGGCCGGCTCCTCACTGTCTATCAAGATCGCCGCTGGGATGGAGACTTCCAAACGGTCAAGGAGCTTCTGAAAGTGGGCGTGCTGGGAACGGTCGCCGAGTACGAAGCGCGTTTCGATCGCTTTCGGCTTCAGGCGAAGCCGGGCGCATGGCGCGAGAGCGCGGATCATCCTGCGGCTGGGGTTCTGTGGGATCTGGGGCCCCACTTGATCGACCAGGCTCTCGTTTTATTCGGCGAGCCAGAGACGATCTGGGCATCGGCCTTCTGCCAGCGCCAGGATTCAAAGATCGACGATTCCTTCGACGTGCATATGGATTACCAACAGATGGATTTCCAATTAGTGCGAGCGATGTTACGCGCGCGCAGTATTGCGTATGCTCCAGGCCCGCACTTGCTGATTCATGGCACCGAGGGATCGTTTATCAAATACGGAATGGATCCACAGGAAGAAATCTTGCGCAGTCAGAACTGTCCCGACGGGCCTGATTGGGGAGCAGATTGGGGTGAGGAACCGGAGGAACGTTGGGGAACGCTGAGCAAGGTGGGTGGGGAAATCCGAAAAGTGAAAACCGAACGGGGAGATTATCGGGAGTTCTACGCCAACGTCAGAGATGCGATAGAGAAGGGATCTGCGCCGGATGTGACGCCGGAGCAGGCGCTGCGCACTATGCGGGCCGTATTGTTGGCGCATAAGAGCAGCCGCGAAGGGCGGCGAGTGCGGTGGACGGAAGCGGTGGAATAGCGCTGCCGAATGTTAACCACAGAGGAGACAGGGGAACAGGGAGGAACAAGAATCCCCGGTGGGACTCTGTGCCCTCTGTGGTTTAAGGATTCTAAGCCTCAGCTAGTCTTGCTTATGGCCGGCGTAGTAGCCGGCGCGGGCCTGTATTTTGTAACCCTGCTTGTTTTTGATTTCCAGTTTGCGGTACGAGCCGTCGAGCTTGGCATTCGTTGGAGTGTAGCCGATGTTGTATTGGCTGCGTAGTTCGGCGGCGATCTGGTCGAAGGCATCCCGCAGCTTGTCGAATTTATTGCCCACGTTGATGACACGGCCTCCAGTCGACTCGGTGAGCTTGCGCATCTCAGATTCTCCCGAATAGCCGAAGCCGCCATAGAATCCGCGATCTGCGCACAGCAGAACGTAGACGATGGAATCCGCTTTCTGCGAGGCCTCGATCGCGTCCTGGATTTTCAGCCGGCTGCCTTCATCTTCGCCATCGGTAAGCAGAATCATCGCCTTGCGGCCGACTTCCTTAGACAGCATGTCGTGGGCGGAAAGATAGACCGCATCGTAAAGCAGCGTTCCCGGCGAATTATGCTGCGGCACGGGTCCGCCGCCCATGCCGGGAATGCTCCCACTGGTGTAGTCCACATTGATCTTTGCCTTATTGAGAGCAGCCTGCAGCCGGTGAACGTCGCGCGTGAAATCCTGCAACAGGTCGACCGAAATGTCGAAGTCGATGACGAAGGCCTCATCCTTATCGGTAAGAATTTGTCTGAGAAAGGCGCCGCCTACTTCTTTCTCCATATCGAGTACGTTGCGCTGGCTGCCGCTGGAGTCGATCAGAATGCCGAGCGTAAGCGGAAGATTGGTCTCGGCTGTGAAATACTTGGTGGTCTGCGGCTTGCCGTCTTCCGCGACGTCGAAGTCATTCTTGGTGAGATTGGGAATGAGCATTCCGTGTTTGTCTTTGACGTTGAAGAAGAGCTGCACCACGTTGACGTTGACTTTGAGGGTTTCCGTGGGCTGCTGGGAATCCTCGGNNTGCGCGGAGGATTGCTGAGAAGCCGACTGCGCGATTGTAAATGGGGCTGCGCACAGGAGCGAAACAAATGCCAACTTGGCCAGGATCCGGCGCTTTGTGTAAGTAAGTTCGAACATCTAGGACTCTTTCGGATTCTTTGGTAGTGTTAGTCTAAACCTTAGATGCACCAAACAGGGTGGGTTGAGCATCTTACAGGCGGAAAGTGACATTTTTCGCGGGGACGAGGCTGCCATGGTGCCGGTGACCGAAAACGAAGGCTGTCGGAGAGGCGCAAGGACCAGGCCGCTGACCTCGGTAGCGCTAGCCTTGGCAATCATTTTTACGGCTTNNGCTTCTCTAGCCTTGCTGCCCCCCCTGCACGCACAGTCTGGTGCGGCCCAAACTCAACCCCAGACGCCTTCTCAGGGGCAGGACATTCCTGATGCGCCTTCAACGGTGCAGCCGCCGGAACCAAAGCTTCCCAACCAGCAGCAGCCACCAGATGCGAACAAGCCGCCCACGAACAACGGGCCGATTCCTTTTCCCGAAGACGCCACCCAGGCTCGGCCCCAGACTCAGGATCAGGAGCAGCAAGCTCCGCCTACGATGCCGCCGGTTCAAACCATTCCAGCAGGCAGTCGGCCAAGAAATCAAATCAATCCCAGGGAAGATCTCTACACGATTTCGATTTCGACCAACTTCGTACAAATTCCAGTGACGGTCAAAGACTCTGACGGGCGCCCGGTATATGGCCTGCTGCCCAAGGATTTCAGCGTGCTGGAAAATGGAAAGAAACAAACGCTGACCTACTTCAGTAGCGATCCTTTCCAACTTTCGGTGGCCATTGTCCTCGATACCGGACTTGCGGACGTGACTTTGCAGAAGGTGAACGAAACTTATGGATCGCTCGTGGGCGCTTTCAGTCCATACGACGAAGTTGCCCTCTATACGTTCAGCAGCACAGTCAGCCAGGCCACGGACTTTAGCGGAAAGACGCAAAGGCTGGCATCTGCCCTGGATCAAATGAAACTGGTACGCGGCCGCAACAATGGGCCGCCAATACTCGGCGGACCCTTGGGGCCCGATGGACCTACAGTAAATGGAGCCCCGGTGGGCGGACCAGTGATTCAGCCGGTCAATACTCCGCCGCGCGAAGCCCATGTTCTAAACGACGCCATTTTACGAGCAGCGCTGGACCTCAGCCGGCGTGATCGCACGCGACGGCGGGTAATCTTCGTCATCAGCGATGGGCGGGAGTTGGGCAGCAGAGCCAGTTATAAAGAGGTGCTGAGAGTGCTTGAAACGCAGGGCATCCAGGTTAAGGCACTGGTGGTGGGTAGCGGAGCGTTGCCGGGTTATCGCCAGATCGAGAAGATTCATCACATCCCTTTCCAGGGTTATAGCGATATTCTTCCCAAGTACACCTCAGCTACCGGAGGTGGCGAGATCCTTCCTGAACTTTCGCGGAATGCGATCGAGGATGCCTATGCGCAGATCACATCCGATGCCAGGAACCAGTACACGCTCGCCTATAGCCCGAAGGCAACGGGTGGGCCAGCGTCCTATCGCAGTATTGAGGTTCTGGTAGATAAGAAAGGCCTGAATATCTATACGAAAGCGGGGTATTACGCGACACCTTCGGCCCACTGAGGGCTTCGGGGATACCGGGGTCACCTGAGTAACCTACGTTCGCCCCGTCCATGTGATATAAAGACCGCGAGCCTCCATAAAGGAAAAGCTGCGCGCGGCAGCCCCCGAGGGTATGCCCGCATTTGAGGAAAGTCTTGAGTTTCATCAACTTCGCCGCCCGAGAGATCAATTGCAAGATCGTGTACTACGGCGCCGGATTAGGCGGCAAGACCACGAATCTGCAGGTGATTTATCAGAAGACCGCGGATCAGCAAAAGGGCAAAATGATCTCGCTGGCCACCGAAACCGAGCGCACGTTGTTCTTCGACTTCTTGCCGCTCGACCTCGGCTCGGTGCGCGGGTTCAAGACCCGCATCCATCTCTACACTGTGCCCGGTCAGGTCTTTTACGACGCCAGCCGCAAGCTGATTCTGCGCGGGGTTGATGGCATCGTGTTCGTGGCCGACTCTCAGGAACAGCGTATGGACGCCAATGTTGAAGCTCTCGAGAACCTGATGTCGAATCTGAAGGAACACGGTTACGACTTCAACAAAATTCCCTACGTCCTCCAGTTGAACAAGCGCGACCTGCCTAATATTCTTCCCGTCGATATGCTCTCCACCGAACTGCGCAAGAAAAACGAACCTATCGTCGAGGCAGTTGCTTTCCAGGGGGTGGGCGTCTTCGAAACACTAAAGGAAATTGCCAAGCAGGTGCTGACGGAGTTGAAGGCGGGCGGATAGCGTTACAATCCTGCTCTCCGCTTTCATGCTTCTGTGAAAGAAGGCACACGCTTCGAACACCTCTTTACTCATTTAGAAGGTACGCCTTTGTCGCTTTCATAATATCTGAGCAGTCGCAGCATCCCGACCACCAACACGAATCTCGGCCACTACTGATCCCTTGCGCCGCAGCAGCAAACTTTGTGCTGTACCCTGCGGAGTGTACGATTGTGCGGACGATCTTAATGAAGAAAACCCTTCTGCCTCTTTCTGTCGTGTGTCTCGCACTAGCATGCCTGGGCGCTCCGGCAAAATTGCGCGTGCAGCACACAAACCCTTCGGCCGATGCCGCAAACAAATCCGCGGACTCCACTTCAGCCGCAAAACAGGACGACAAAAGCGGAAAGCAATATTCGGGGATGTACTCGTTTTTGAAAGAAGGAGAATTCGTGCAAGTGACGGTGGAAGATGCGGATACCGTCACCGGGTTCATCTCTCGTTTCGAAGCTGAAGCGGACAAGGGAGAGTTTCTGGACCAGTTTTTCAAGACCGGCAGGCTAGACGGAAACCATCTCACTTTTACAACGCAGATCGTTCACGGCGTCGCCTTCGAATTCAAGGGAACGGTGGAACGCGGCGAAGGAAGAAATCTCGCCGACGAGGGATATTACGTGCTCAAGGGCACGCTGACCGCGAACGCCACCGATGCCAGCAAGAAAGTTACATCGCACACGCAGGAAGTTACGTTCAAAATGTTTCCCCAGGACGCCGCACCGCAGTAGAACCGAGTTGCGAGCCAACCGAAGTTGTACCGAATCACGAGTAGCAGTAACGAGCAAACCAGGACAAACGCGAAGTTGGGTTGAAACTGCAGGAAGGCCTGCTTGTTTGTGCAGTACTCGGTACCAGGTACTCGCAACTCGTTGCTGGCTTTTTACTGTCCCGCGCGGATGGGAGACATATTCAGGCGGCCAGGAACCTTCTTAGGCACGCCTTCTTGACCGTAAACAAGATCAGGGCCTCCATCGGCCCGCGAAGACGCATTGGCTAAGGTCGCAGCCAATGCGCGATACGATCGGCTAATTTCAGGCCCTTCCTGCAACACTACCGGCGTGCCATGATCGATCGCCGGCGAGACCGCCTGGAAAGCATTGGGAACTTTCCACAAAACTTTGCAACTGGTCGCGTGCTCAACATCCTCTTCGTTGAAGCCAGGAATCTTTTTGTAGCGATTCAAGATCAGGCGAAGGCGGTCGCGACCAGTGCCTTCTTCGAGAAACGCGTGAATGCGTCCGGCGCTCCAGAGAGAAACGACATCCGCCTGCGCCACCACCAGCACCGCATTGGAAAGGTCGGAAAGGAGATGAGTGATGGGATCGAGCCGGCTGGAAGCGTCGACGATCACAAAGCGGTAATGATTGACCAGCAGATCGAACAGTCGCGCCAGTTCGCCCGGAGTCGGCTGTGTGGAATATGGTTGTTGCGGTCCGGCCAGCAGGCGCAAGCCTTCTTTCGTCGGGGTCATCAGGCCCTCCAGCAAAGAAGCGTCAAGCCGGTGCAGGTTCTGCAGCGCATCGTGAACCCCAAACTGAGGCCGCAAGTTCAGGTGCAGAGAGGCGTGGCCAATGGGAGCAAAGTCGACGAGAACCACGTCGCCGTGGGACTTTTGCAGCGCCAGGGCAGTATTGACGGCGGCTGTGGTGCATCCCGCCCCTCCCTTGGCGCCCAGGAAGGTGAACACCCGAGCCTTCCCTGCTCCTCCTAGAGCGCGATTCCGCATAGAACTGAAGCGGGTCAGAGCTTCGAGCAGGGGCTCGGAACCGGCCGCGTGATCGAGAAATTCGCCGGCCCCAGCTCGCATGCTGGAAACAATGTTGGCGGGGCGGGTCATCTCGCCGTTGGCGAAAATCGCAATCTGCTGAGTGGTGGCGCGAATCAGTTCGATGGTACGGACGGCGCGCTCCGCATCATGCGCCGGAATATCAACGATGACCACCTCGGCGCGTGAATCCTGAAGCTGCCGCAGAACTGCATCGGTGGGGCTGGCAGGAAATCCCAGGTGACTGAATACGGCTTGTCCCAGTCGCGTCGCTTCCAAACGATGTTGCAAGGCAGATAAATGGTCTTGGTCCTCGGTGAGGAGGGCGACGCCGATCCCATGCATAGCGCGGTTCTCGCTGATTTCTCTTGGTGTCTGCATGTTAGAAAGAGAACCTACCCCCCGCCAAGTGACCTAGGTAACAGCACAAAAGCGTGCAGGCACGCGAGCAGCGTGAAGCTGGAGCAGCGCAACTGCATGTGAAGGCCTTGGGAGGAAGTGCACAACGTTGAAAAACTGGGACTGTGACTGCCCCTGTTGGTAAGCATTGTAAGACAAGATCGCAAAGTTGAAAAGAATTTCATTTACAACTTTAAAAAAAATTTAAGGCGCACCTTCCCGGCGGGGAACCTCGCAACCACGGAAACGGCGGCACAGACCTGGCTTAGCGGATAGGCAAAACGCTAGCCCACAGTCGTCCGAACCGAAGATTGCGCCACAGGCCGGTCTTCCTCGTGGTGCGAGTGAAGCGTCGCCACGCGCGATAAGGTCGCCGCAGCATCGGACTCGGGCAGGTATTCATACCCGTCGAAGCGAACCGCCACCCCGATCTTCGTTTCGCCCGGCGAAGCCGAGCTGCCCGCCGCAGGCGGGCGAACCACTCGCAGAATGCGGCCCCGGCAGCGCACCGGCATGCTCTCACCCAGAGTGATCTCGGAGGGCATTCTAAGCGTGAGCTCAATTTCGCTGCCTTCCGTCAGTGGTGCGTCGGTGAAAAAGAAAACTCCCCTCGAACTCAGGTCTTGTGTGAATCCCACGCCTTCCAGGCAGGCTGCTGGCAGACGAAGAGAAACAGGAAGAAGATAGGAAAATCGCTGACCGACGCGCCGTTCAACTCCAGCCGAAGTGGTCATAGTAACTTCAGTTCCTTTGCCAACGCCAAACCGCAGGCGCTACTTTAGCTTAACCCAGACAATAAGAGAAGAGCGAACTTCGTCCGCGCTCCTGTAAATGGGAAAGGCCGCTCCAAGGCCTGAACCTCGGTCTACGGCTGGTCCTAGACAGCCCAGTCTCGCGCGCAGCCTAGTCCTACTCTAAACCGGCCTGCAATAAAGTGGCCATAGACGAGTTGGACACTTAGAAAGCGCGGCTCATAGCTGCCTGCGGCCATTCCGCTTACCCTAAAGCAGGCAGAAGCCACCGAAGCGGAACGGAGAAGCGAGAACTAAAAGTGAAAACTGCTTCACGATATAGTAGTGCGTAGGATGACGCGTCGTCATCCAAAGCGACTGTGCCTGAGCTGAAACCTTCCATTCAAGAAAGGGCGTCTGCGACCGGCGAAGCGCCCGAAGCTCCTACACTTCGCTGGCAGGCCGCGGTCCGCGCGCTTCGGCATCGCAACTTTCAACTTTTCTTCAGCGGACAACTAATCTCCCTGGTCGGCACCTGGATGCAGACCGTGGCCCAGTCGTGGCTCGTCTACCGCTTAACGGGCTCGGGACTGAAGTTGGGCGCAGTCGGCTTTGCTAGCCAGATTCCCGTGTTTTTGTTCGCGCCGCTCGGCGGAATTGTCGCGGACCGCATCAACCGAAAGCACATCGTGATCGCGACCCAGGTCGCTTCCATGCTGCTGGCATTTATTTTGGCGGCACTCACCCTTACGCACACGGTCCAGGTGTGGCACATCTTTGTGCTGGCCGCGCTCCTGGGAGTCGTGAACGCATTCGATATCCCCGGGCGCCAGTCTTTTCTCGTGGATATGGTGGGCAAAGACGATCTGATGAACGCCATCGCGCTGAACTCTTCCATGTTCAACGGCGCGCGTGTAATCGGGCCGGCCATCGCTGGAGTCCTGGTGGCGAGGTTAGGTGAAGGCTGGTGCTTCTTTGCCAATGGCGCAAGTTATCTCGCGGTCATTGCCGGACTGCTGCTGATGAGACTGAACGCCCCGGCGCGGGTCTCGGCGAAGACCTCGCCGTGGGAGCATATGGCTGAAGGATTCCGATTCGTCAATCGCACCGCGCCCATTCGAGCCCTGATGCTGCTGCTCGCAGTGGTGAGCATGACGGGTATGCCGTATGTAGTGCTGATGCCGATTTTTGCCGACAAGATTTTGCGCGGCGGCGGACAGGAATTTGCGTCGCTCATCGGGTCGCACGATCTGGGCGCGGTGCGCTTGGGGATATTGATGGGCGCGGCCGGCGTGGGAGCATTGCTGGGTGCGCTGACCCTGGCCGCGCGCACCGGGGTGAAGGGCCTGGGAAAATGGGTTTCCGTATGCTGCGGGGGATTCGGCATCAGCCTGATGTTGTTCGCCTTGTCGAGATCATTCTGGCTTTCCGTGTTCCTGCTGCTGCCGGTGGGATATTTCATCATGCTGCAGATGTCATCGTCCAACACGCTGATCCAGGTGATGGTGCCCGATGAACTGCGTGGCCGCACCATGGCGGTCTATTCGATGATGTTCATGGGGATGGCCCCGGTCGGCGCGCTGCTGGGTGGCGCGTTATCGGATCGTCTGGGAGCGCCGCTTACAGTGGCCATCGGCGGATTAGCCGCAGTGGCGGGCGCGTGGTGGTTCAGCGTGCAGTTGCCGAAAATACGCGTGGAAGCGCGGAAATTAATCGTCGCCCAGGCCATGGCCGGCGGAGAACCCGCGGAAGAGATGGCCGGGCCGGTGGCGGAGGAGTAGGCTATCCGCTTCCGGCTTTCGGGTTTCGGCTTCGGGCTTTCGCACCGGCCAGCTCGCACTTATGAATTGCGAGGTCTTAGTTAAGGAGGTCCAAATGTTAAGTCATACTTTTCGCTTGCTGCTGGTTGCTTGTCTGCTTGCTAGCTCGGTATGGGCAGCGAACGATTCCTTCCTAGGCAAATGGAAGGTGAACCCGTCCAAGAGCAAACTCAACGACGAAATGAAGGTTGAGGTCGCGGGCGCAAACCGATACGCCATCACCTTTGCCCCCGGCCTAGTGGACACAGTCGTAGCCGATGGGAGTGACCAGCCAGCCCTGCACGGGACCACGCTGTCCGTTACGGTGAAGGGACCCAACAGATGGGAAGTCATCCGCAAGATGAAGGGTCGCACGCTCCTCACGGGGTATTGGACGCTTTCCGAAGACGGCAAAACGCTTAACGACGCCTACACGGAGTACGCGCCCGACGGTTCGCCGTCGAGCATTCCCTATGTGTACGAGCGGACGGCGGGGAGTTCAGGTTTTCCGGGCACATGGGACAGCGAGAGCGAGAAAGTGAAGGCAGGGATCGAGCTCCAGATCCAGCCCTACGAGGGTGACGGCCTGTCATTTAATAGTCCGGATGCAGAAATGACTAAGAAGATGAAGTTCGATGGGAATGATTATCCGGACCTGGATCCCAATGCGGATCCAGGCTCTGCATCTTCGGGCCGCCGCGTGAACGAGCGCACTCTGGAAATCACAGACAAATTCAAAGGCAAAATTACGGGCACGCGGCAGATCGAGCTTTCTACAGATCTCAAGACCCTGACGGTGACTGTGTTCCTGGTGGGTCAGAGCAGGCCCAAGAGCATCCTTGTGTTTGATCGGGAATAGACGTGCGAGTCCACTCCTGTGGGTGTCGGGTTCGAGGTCCGGGGAGAATCCGGCGCTTAGGCCCTTAGGCTTCGCAGTTGATTTATGAGATATTCTCCAGCCACGCAAACCCGGGAGCCGGAAGCCGGAAGCTTTATTTGCGTGCGGCGCTGCGTCCGAGCGCTACCAGGAAGATTGCGCTCTTGCCGCGCGCGTGAGGCGAGAAAAAACTGACTACGTCATCGTCATAAAAGGTCAAGCCGGTGGCGCCGAGGCGCTGGGCGTAGGCGCCGAGATAAAGTTTGCCGCCTAGAATGCCGGCCTCGAGCTGCACGGCGCGATATCCACGATTCCCGTAGCGCTGCAAAATGCTTTTCAGATCAGCCAGAAAGAATACGTCGACCGCGGCATCGGCCGGTAATTGTTGCTCCAGGCCCAGGTAGCCCGCCTTTTCGCGAAACTCTCCGGACTTCAACAGTTCGAGCTGTTTGCGCTCCCAGTCGTAAGCGTAAGCTCCCGGAGTCAGCCCCAGTACGTTGTTGACGATCAGATACAGATCGTTGAGATGGCTTCCGAGCGGATCGAGGAAGTCGGCGGGAATGCCCCGCGTGGCCCGGTCGAGCATTATGGAAAGTTGCGGCAGAGTCATGGGATCGCGCGCGAACTTCCGGGTAGAACCGCGGCGCGAGATCACCTGCTCGATGGAGTCGGCAGCAATACGGGAGTTGTCGAGCGGCTGCAGCGGAGTGACGGTTCCTTTTGGTGCGGGAAATTCGTGCGCAGGTGTTTTTCCGCGCCAGGCGGCGACTTCGTCGGATGAATCGAGCGAGGAAGCATCATGCATTTTGCGCATGGCGGGATATTCGATTTCCTCCGCGGAATAAGCGACAATCGGCAACTCCAGCGGCGGAATCTCCGGTGAACTGGGCGGCGTCGCCTGCGTGTGGCCGATAGCAATCAGGGAAAATGCGACTTCGCGCAGGGGATCAAGGCCGAGCAATCCGTTCACTTGTGAATCGACAAAGCCGGTGACGACTTTGGCGGGGAGATTCGACGCAGCCGACATGGCCAGAAGGTTCGCGAGGATCGTGCCGTTGTCCCAACCGAAATGCCGGTAGGTACGCGAATGATATTTCCAGGCGTTGCGCCAGTATGTGCCGGTGCAGATGATCGTTACCGGGGCGTGGACCACAGATGCATCGCTGCCGGTGGCGTCGACCAAGGCCTGACGGAAGTCGCCGGAGCGAAGTTGGCGCAGGCCGAATTCGGCGGCACCAAAATGATAAACGCCGGCCGCAAGGCCAGGCTGGTTCTTAACGCCGGGCACGGCTCTGCCCGGAAGGTCGGTGCAGACGACGTAGAGTTCGATTTCGTAGAGGGCCCCGGTGCAGGCTGCGGCGCGAAAAAAAGTTTCTGCCTGTTCGTGCTTTTTGCTTCGAATGACTCCCGCGGAAAAGAACAGCAATTGCGCGAGCGTTTCCAGATCAGGAATGGTCTCCGCTTGCGCGGGTGCAGGGAGATCCGCAATCGCCGCGAGCGCGGCGCGTCCGCTGTCATGGAAATCGCGGGGCAGGCGCGTCACTTCCAGCGTGGGATAGATTTTGAACAGCAGAGGCTTGTTGTCCCAGTCAAGCGTGTGCGGATGCATACGCAGGCTCTGATAGGAATGCTTGGTGCCGCTGTGATACTGCAAGCCTGCGTCGAGGTGGTCGTTCTCGCTCAAACGAAGCGCTCTCCTTAGCGATTGAAATGAATTTGTCTCAGCGATAAGCGCTCGGCGGCAGGCCGGTGATGCGGATTCCGGCGTGCCCCTTGTAGCGGAAATTCATGCCGATGAGCAAGGCGGTAATCTGCTCGACGATGCGGGCGTTTTCGAGTTTGCCGCCGTCAATGGCGCGGACGCCGGGAATCTTTGCCGCCAGTTCGCGAGTGAGTTGCCCGGCATCGGCATCGTCACTGCACACAATCACGTCGCAATCCAGTGGAGTGTCGGTGCCCAGCAGTTCGGCGGAAACGTTGTGAAAGGCGGCGACCACGCTCACTTCACTGGAAACGATTTCGGCGGCCTGCTGAGCCGCGGACCCCTGCCAGACGCCAAGAGTGCGCGAGGCGCGTCCGCCGACGCCAACGGCCAGCGGAACGGTTGCGTCAATGAGAATGCTGCCTTCCGTGATTGCCGATTTGAGTTTCTTGAGAAGCGAGGCCTGACCTTCGAAGGGAACGGTCAACATGAGGATGTCGGCAGCGGCGCAGGCGGCGCTGTTTTCCATGCCCGATATTTTTGCGTTGGCTCCGATTCGCTGCTGGATAGAGGCGGCGGCGTGTTGGGCGCGCTTTTCTTCCCGCGAGCCAATGATGATAGTCTCTCCCGCGCGGGCCCAACGCAGGGCGAGTCCCATGCCGGCGGGGCCGGTGCCGCCAATCACGGCGATGGGACGAGCGCCGGTGACACTGGAGTTCATGCGAATTCAGCCTCTAGCGATTGTTCGGCCGTGCACTCCGCTTCGTTCATCAGAGGAAGTTTGATACGGATGCGCGAATACGTGGTGTTGCGCTCGGCCGGAATGCGGCCCATTTCTAAAATCAGCGATTGAAAATCCTGCGGGCTGGTGTATTGTCCCGCAGTCGCGCCGGCTTCGCGGGAAATATTTTCTTCCATCAAGGTTCCGCCGTAGTCGTTGGCGCCGGCGTGCAGGCAGAGTTGCGAAAGCCGGCGGTTCAGCTTTACCCAGGAAACCTGAATGTTATTGATGGAGCCGGCGAGCAGCAAACGCGCCAGCGCATGAACTTTCAGATGCTCGGCCAGCGTTGGTCCGGTGCGCGCCAGTCCCTGATGAAAAAGTAAAGTGTTCTGATGGACGAAGCCCAGCGGCACGAATTCGGTGAAGCCTCCCGTTTCGGCCTGAATGTCGCGCAGAAGGCGCATCTGGCGGACCCAGTGGCCCGGAGTTTCCGTGTGTCCATACATCAGCGTCGAAGTCGTGCGGATACCGCAGCGGTGCGCGGTGCGGATCACCTCGACCCATTGCGCGGTGGAAAGTTTATTGGCGGAGAGGATGTGGCGAATCTGGTCGTCGAGAATTTCGGCAGCCGTGCCGGGCAGCGTGCCGAGTCCATTGTCGCGCAACATGGAAAGATAGTCCGCCAGCGGCATGCCCGTGAGTTCGACGCCATAGACAATTTCCATGGGCGAGAACGCGTGGATATGCATGCCGGGAACGGCGCTCTTGATGGCGCGCAGAATATCGCGGTAGTGGAACTTCGGAAGCTCGTGAGGCAGTCCGCCTTGAATGCAGACTTCAGTGGCACCCAGTTGCCATGCTTCCACAGCTTTTTGCGCCATCTGGTCGAGAGTGAGGAAGTAAGTGTCAGACTCGCGCGGGCCGCGGCTGAAAGCGCAGAATTTGCATCCCACAAAACAAATGTTGGTGAAATTGATGTTGCGGTTGACCACATAGGTGACGAGGTTGCCGGCCAGTTCGGCGCGCAGCAGGTTGGCCGCAACCAGCAGGCCGAGCAAGTCGTCGCCTTCGGAGTTGGCGAGCGCGTAGGATTCTTCGAGCGACAGGTCCTTACCATTTTGTGTTTCAAGGACCTTTTCTAAAGAAGACCGCAGCGCGGGAGTCAGGAACTGAGTAATGTCGGACCAGTCGAGCGATGGGAAAGCTTCGAGTTCCGGGCGTGTAAGTTCGTGCATGAGACGCTCCGTAGAGACGTAGCTGGCTACGTCTCCTCTCACCATATCGGGACTGCCGGCGCCAGCAAGAGACGTTGCAAGCAACGTCTCTACAGTGTAGCGGAAGTTCTAGCGAAATAGATCGGTGGCCGCGGGTCGGAGCAGGTCGCGGACTTTCCCCGGCCCCGGTTCATAGCGAAATCCACGCACGATGCAGGCGGGCGCGCGATTGAGTTTGCCGCAGACCAGTCCGGCGGCGCAGGCCAGTTCGTCGGCCACGGCATCGACGCTGGCGCGCAGCTTGTAGCCGTGAGAATCGCGCCGTCCGCGATAATCCCGCAGAGGCTTCATTCCCGCGATGCCGATGGCAAACTCCGTCAGACCTTCGCGCCACGGCCGGCCGAAGCTGTCGGTAATGATCACAGGAGTGGATAAGCCGGTTTGTTTCTTGAGGGCACGGCGAAGATTAGCAGCGGAGCGGTCTGGATCCTCGGGAAGCAGCAGCGCGTGGCTGCCTCCGTTGACGTTGGAAACGTCGACGCCGCTGTTGGCGCATAGAAAGCCGTGGTGCGTCTCGGTAATGAGCACACCATTTTTGCGCCGGATGACGGCGCGGCTCTCCCGCAGGGCCAGTTCGACGACGCGAGCGTCGAGAGAATATTGTTTCGCCCACGCGATGGATTCTTCAGAGGGCTTGATCGTGGCGAGATCGACGAGGCGACCTTCCGCTTTCGAAACAATTTTATGTTTCACCACGAGGATGTCGCCGGATTGAAAGCGAATGCGCAGCCGCCGAAGAGTCTCCACCAGTTTGTCGGCAATAGAATCTCCTGGGCGGATCTCGTCGGCGATGGGGATCGGAATCAAGCGGAGTTCACCAGAATTGCCGCCACGCTTTGTGGTTCGCGAAGTTCGAGCGCTTGGCATAAAAGAAGGATGCAAACCGGGCGACAAATGTCTCAGCCATGACATCTCAGCCGATCACATCTGATCGCAAAAATGTGGGGACAGCCGCCCTCGGCTGTCCGTCGAGAGCAGCTCGACAGCTCTTCGTCGTCGGCAAACGAAGCACCGCTTATCTTAGGGCCTCGCCTCGGGGCCATTTCTCGCGTCGCTGAACCATCTCCCAACCGGCCTCTTCGATTGTTCTCAGGGCAAGCTCGCAGTGCCAGCAGTCACCACGCGATTCGCGACCGCCCGGGCGTACTCCCGAGCCAGCCGCTGGGCGCGCGTTTCGCCGGGTAAAGATATAAGTTCCTGCAGATCTGCAGGATTATCGACGTCCACCGCAATTCCCGGAAGTTTCAGCACCACACACGGTTTGCCGGTCGCTTGCGCAGCGATGTGATGCGGCTTGAAGCTGTCATTGCCAAAGCGCAGCGGGAAAAGATTCGCCGGACGCCGGAAGGCTGCGTTGGTGCCGCGTCCATCCGCAGCAGGAACCAGCACGCTTCCTTCCCTGGGAGCGCGCTTCAGAATTTCTTCCAACTCCCACGCTTCCACCAGCGGAATGTCCGCCGGAATGACCAGCGTGCTGTCGATGCCCCGCTCCACGCAAAGGCGCGTCGCCATCTCGATCGCGCCCGTTTCTCCGGGATTATCGGGGTCTGGAATAACTTCAAATCTATATTCTTCCGCCAGCTTTACCGCATAAGGGTCACTGCTGACGACCGCAACCTCGCAAAAATGTTTGCACTTGCGCAGCGCAGCCAGCACATCGTGCAGCATCGCCTGCGCTAGAGCGGTTCGCGACGATTGATCGAGAACGGCCGCCAGACGCTGCTTTGCAGCAGACAGATTTTTTACGGGGACGAGGATCACGGCTGCTGATCCAAACGCCGAAACGCCGATCCGCGCGCTGGGCGTTCATCGTGTGGGGACCGTGAAACGTACCCGAGCACATCGCGCGCGAGAGCTGCTTTGTCTTCGGCAGTGCGCATGATGGTTTGGGTGCAGTGGACGGTCAACCCATTGGCGCGAAGAAGTTCGGCAGCGCGGGTGTCGCGGTGGTCGCAGACCAGGATGTCGATAAAGTCCTCGTAAGCATGGGCGACGCCGACGATCGAGCAGGGTAGTCCTTGCGCGGCCATCAGAATTCCCGCCGGACCCGCGACGGGAGCACTTCCGACGATGGGGCTGATGGCGGCAACTTTTCCGCGGCAGCGAAGCAACGTTTCGCGAATGCCAGGCACCGCCAGAATTGGGCCGATGCTGGTGATCGGATTGCTGGGAGCGATAATGACTGCGTCGGCGGCCTCAATCGCGTCGATCACGCCGGGCGCGGGTTCGGCGTCGGAGGCTCCGGCGAATCGAACCGAGTTCACAGGGTCCTGGTACCAGCGCTGCACGAAATATTCTTCAAAACTCAATTCGCCGATGGGTGTATCGATGCGGGTTTCAACCCGCGAATCGCTCATGGGAAGAACGCGAGCTTTCACGCCGAGCTTTTCGGAGATAACGGCGGTGGCATCGGAGAGCGTTTTGCCTTCGGCCAGCAGGCGCGATCGAAGCAAGTGCATGGCGAGGTCGCGGTCGCCGGTGTGGAACCACGTGGGCTCGCCAAGTTGTCCCATGGCCTGCAGGCAGAGAAATGTGTCGCCCTTCACGCCCCATCCGCGCTCCCGGCTGAGCATGCCGGAGAGCACATAGGTTATGGAGTCGATGTCGGGGGAAACGTAGAGCCCCCACCAGAGCAGGTCGTCGCCAGTATTAACGATCAGCGTGATTTGTTCGGCGGGCATGACCTGGCGCAGGCCGTCGACAAACTTCGCGCCGCCGGTGCCGCCGCTGAGCACGCAGATCATGCGGTCCTCTTTAACTTAGCCAGTCCGTGATCGTTGGCGGCAGCGCGCAGTTTTTCTGACAGCAGACCCGGACGTGCGATTACGCCAGCGATAAATTCCGGATACACCGGCAATCGTTGCCGCAGCGTAAATCCCTTGGCCTCGGTGCGCAGACGCAGTTGCTCCAGGTGCGGCCAGGGCTTTTCGGGATTAATATAATCGGGGGTCAGCGGCGAAATTCCTCCCCAATCGTTGATGCCCGCGTCGGCTAAGTCATCATAAGGTGCGGAGAGGTTCGGGGGCGCCTGCATATTGACACTCGGCAGTAACAAGCGAGCTACCGCCACGGTGCGCAGCATCTCACCAGCAGTCGGTTCGGGCGAGTTGGCCATGGGAATTGCCCGCTTCGCGCGGAAGTTTTGCACGATGACTTCCTGAATGTGGCCGTAGCGTTCGTGCAAATCGCGGATTGCGAGTAGCGTGTCGACGCGATCTTCGAGCGACTCTCCAATCCCGATGAGCAAGCCGGTCGTAAACGGAACATTCTGCTTCCCCGCCTCTTCAATGGTGCGCAGGCGTTTGGCCGGAACTTTGTCGGGAGCGTTATCGTGCGCGGCGCCGGAGGCCAGCAGAGAGGCATTCGTGGTTTCGAGCATAAGGCCCATGCTGGGGGAAACGGCGGCCAGGCGCGTGATCCATTCCGCGCTGAGCAGCCCGGGATTGGGATGCGGAAGCAACGTGGTCTCGCGCAGCACGAGTTCGCACATCGCTTCGAGATAATGCAGCGTGGACCTGTAGCCGAGACGGCGCAGGGTCTGGCGCATCTCCGGGAAAATAAGTTCGGGCTTGTCGCCCAAAGAGAAGAGAGCTTCGGTGCATCCCAGCTTTTCACCGGCGCGAGCGACGGTGAGCACTTCATCGGGACTCATGGTGTGGGCGCCGGCGTCGCTGGGATCGCGGCGGAACGTGCAGTATCCGCAGTAGTCGCGACATAAATTCGTTAGCGGCAGAAAAACTTTGCGCGAGTAAGTAATAACACCAGGCTTGAATCGCTCTTTGGCAGCACGGGCGGCCGCCAGAAGTTCGGGAAGTTCATCCTCGCCGCAGCGAATCAGATGCAGGGCTGACGCGCGCGAGATCGGGGCACCGGGACACAATGCGGCGAGCGCCGAAGAGAATGCGGCGCGTTGTCGCGGCGCTGAAGCCGTAATTGCCGTCAGGGTCACTTGAAACGAATGATACAACGGCGGAGCATGGTAATGTAGGCGGTTGCATGTAGCCCCGGACGCATTCGTCCGGGGTAGCAGTGTTCCGGGGTAGCAGGCCTCGGCATCCGCTGGGCGCTCGCTTCGCTCGCTGGGCGGACGAATGCGTCCGCCCCTACATTAGAGATATGAGCTTAAATGCAGTCGACTTTCGGCGAGCCATGGGCCGCTTCGCCACGGGCGTGACGATCGTTACGGTCGATCTCGATGGCGAAGTGCACGGCATGACCGCGAACGCGTTCGCGTCCGTGTCGCTCGATCCCATGCTGGTACTGGTGTGCGTTGATCACGCCACGCGCACGCACGCGCATCTGCATGCCAGGAAGCGATTCGGGATTAACGTGCTATGCGAGACTCAGCGGGCGATCTCGGAATATTACGCGCGCCCGGAGCGCACTCACGAGCACGCGGAGGTTGAGGCCGGCGCGCTCTTTGACCGCACTAAACATGGCACGCCGATGCTGCATGGTGCCTTGGCCTACCTGGAATGCCGTCTGCACTCGGCGCAAGTAGCCGGCGACCATACCATCTTTATTGCGGAAGTCGAGGACGTGGTAGCGCGGGAGGGCGACCCGTTGCTGTTTTTTCGGGGAAAGTATCGCAAGGTCGGAGAGGATGTGGAGACGTAGCTAAGTTGCCGGTTCTTCTGAAAAGGCGGGTCGGGGCCCGTTTCGACCCGAGGCGCGTCTTTTTTTGTTTTGAGCCATGTGCGCACGAATCTCGTCCATAGTCTGCCAGTAGTCGGCGATTTCAGAAATACCGCGTTTTGAGAGACTGACTGTCGTGCGCATCTTCCGGTCAATAATTTCTTTGTGAACGACGACCAGACCAGCTTGTTCGAGATTAGTGAGCTGCACAGATAGGTTTCCCTTGCTCAACCGCGTGACCTTCTGCAGGAAGACAAAGTCGGCCGCTGCACACGCGGAAAGCACGGTCAGGATCGCTAGCCGCGCTGGTTCGTGCACCAGTCGATTGGGCGACGGGACCGTGTTCTGCTCGCTATTCATCGTCATCCGCGACTCTTTTCGGAAGCAGCCGGAGGAGAGTGAAGTGATCATACAGGCCAATCGCAATGAGGCTGAGACTCACACCACTGACATTTAACACTTTCCACCAGCCGAATTGCTTTACCTCAGGATGCCATATTGCAAGAGTGATAAGCGAAACGAAGCAGACTAAGCCTCCCAGGGGGAAGAAGAAGCTTCGACGTTCGATGCTCCGCTGCTGCCATCGTAAGCCACTGGAGAAAAAAGCCACCCAGAGGAAGGAGGGCCACAGATCGATCTGGCGGCCAGAGTCACCTATCGCGACGTGTAAGTGGCCGAGAAAGCTCGAAAGCAACGGATCCGCGTAACGCGCGACAGACTGCCCGAAAAACAGGAGGGCGATTAGGACTGACTGAAGAATCACGAATTGCTTAGCACTTAGTTCCTTGGCGTGAACAGAACCAAACCGTTCTCGATAGTACGCAGGGATCCAACGCCGATATGCGGCTAAGAAAATTGCCAAGCCTACCAGCACTGCCAGCGAGACCCAACCCTGATCGTTCCCAAGTATTTCCAAGTTCTATTACGCAGAGAAATGTTCCAAAAAGCGCTGTGCATAGGCCTTGCTGGGCACCTAAGACTCTCGTAACGTATTTCAGTTCCTCGCGTCCCACTGGTAGGCTGCTGCTCGTGTCGCCGTTTAGTAGCGGCTCCAAGGACATAGGTGATCGCAACCGTACATCTTCCATGAACTGGTTTATATCATGAACCTGACCGGGGCGCTAGCCCGCAAGTGGCGTTGTCTGTGTCACTATTGGACAGCTGAAGCATCCAATTGACTGTCACTATAGTTAGTGGAATAAATCATTGAACAGGAGTCCCATTCATGGCCGAGAAGACGGCAGAGAAGGTTACGAAAACGGAAGCTGAGTGGAAGAAGCAGCTGAGCGATGAGCAGTATCACGTGACCCGCGAGGCGGGCACCGAGTGTGCCTTTACCGGAAAGTACTGGAACACGAAAGAGCCGGGAATGTATCACTGCCTGTGCTGTGGCTCTCCGCTCTTTGACTCGAATACGAAATTTAATTCCGGCACGGGCTGGCCGAGCTTCTATAAGCCCGGCGAGAGCAGCAATGTGGTGGAGCATCGCGACACGAAATATGGCATGGTGCGAACCGAAGTTCGCTGCGCCAAGTGCGACGCGCATCTGGGACACGTGTTTGAAGACGGTCCGGCGCCGACGGGCCTGCGCTATTGCATGAATTCTGCCGCGTTAGATTTCAAGCCTGCGGAGAAGAAGTAAAGAACCCAGGGGGCTTAAAAGCCCTCCCGTTTTTTTTGGCTTAACGCACGACTGAAGTCGTGCCCTTCCCAAAAAATATCCCTACACTCCGTACCGTTGATGTAAGTCGTAGGAGCAGGACCAGGAAAGATCCTGACGACGGTTTTCGGTACAATAAAGATAAGAGGCACGCGTCGGCGTGCCCCTTAGTTATCGGAGAATCTTTCCACCAATTATGCGCCGGCCGTAGTCGCCAGAGCCTTCTGCTCGACTGCCTTGGGCTGATTCTGCTGATGTTCTTTCGGTTTGCCTTCGCTGCTGCGAACTTGAATTCCACCTTTTAGCGCGGCGCCGTCTTCCACGCTGATGCGCGAAGTGGAAATATCGCCATGCACTGACCCTTCTGCCCGGATATCTACGCGATCGCTGCACTCGATGTTGCCGGTCACTTTGCCCATGACCACAACTTCGCGCGCCTGAATGCTGGCATCAACCTTGCCATTGCGGCCAATCGTTACCCGGCTTTCGGGCATGGTAACTTTGCCTTCGATGCGGCCGTCAATGTAAAGAGCCTCAGAACCGCTGACCTCGCCCTTGATGTAGAGCGTGCGGCCAATGGTGGCCTGATCCACGGGAGCGGTAACGGTTTTAATGGGATTGTAAGCGTTAGAGTTGGAAGCCGGCGATGCGGCCTTTGGGTTGAAAGAGTTCTCCGACGACTGAAGCATTGGACCTTCCTTGGGTCTCCGCGCAGCGCTTTACTCCTGCATTCCGAACCTGCAAAGCGCCTGACACCTGGTCACGCGGGTATCTGAAATTTGGTGGCCTTCGGCAGTTGCTGGCCTACTGGCCACTCTGAATATCGCACAGACGTAAGTAGAGGTGAGAGATTACGGAAGATGTTGTACAGGTGAGGAAATCCTTAACATTATGAGTTCGGCCCATAAGCAATGGGATCCGCGGCCCGGCCGACGGCGCTATTCCGCCTCCTGCAGGCTCGCGGCCAGTCCTTCCCACTTTTTCAGCAATGCGGCATGAGTGGCTTTGTGCTGGTCGAGTTCCTGCGACTGGCGCTGGCTTTCTTCGGCGCTGACAAAATTCTGCAGCCCAATCTCCAGCTCTGCAATCGCCGTCTCAGCTCGGCTGATCTCCTCTTCCAATTGTTTCACCCGATCCTCCATCTGCTTCCGCTTGATGGGATTCAGTCGTTTTTTTGACGCGTCGGTCGCCGTCGCGTTTCCATTGTTCCCGTTCGCGGAGTCCGCTGTCGTCGGCTTCCCACTTCTCGCAATACCAGGCACAATATCGGCGCTCTCAGTTTCAGATTTTCTAACCGACCTGCCGGGAACGTCGTCGAGCGTGGGCACGACGTGCTGCCCACCCTGTTTACGCCAGAGATAATCTTCGTAGTTGCCGGGAAAGATTTCGACCTTGCCGTCTCCTACTTCGAAGACCCGTGTTGCCAGCTTGTCGATGAAATACCGGTCGTGCGAGACAAATACGACCGTGCCCGTATAGTCCACCAGCGCGTTGAGCAGAACATCTTTCGCCCGCAAGTCGAGATGGTTCGTCGGTTCGTCGAGCAGCAGGAAGTTTGCGGGATGCAGCAGCAGTCGCAAGAGGGCGTAGCGTCCACGTTCGCCGCCAGAAAGCACGCCAATTTTCTTGAATACATCGTCCTCGGAAAACAAAAAACAGCCCAGCAGGCTGCGCAGCTCCGTCTCGCCCGAGCGCGGGGAAGCTTCGCCCAGATCGTCAATCATGCGCGCATCGGCATCGAGTTCTTTATATTGATCCTGCGCGAAATAGTCGGCTTCCACATTGTGGCCGAGTCGGAATTCGCCGCGCGTCACGGGCTCAGTGCCGGCCAGCAGTTTGATCAGCGTAGATTTGCCCGCGCCGTTCACTCCGACCAGCGCGATGCGGTCCCCACGCTCGATCATGAAGTTGACGTTGCGAAAGACTTCTTTGTCGGCAGCGCCATTTTTTCCCGGATAACTTTTCGCCACGCCTTCAAATTCCGCCACAATGCGGCCGCTCGGCTTGGGCTGCGGAAACGAAAAGTGGATGGTCTTTTCTTCCGGCGGAATCTCGATGCGCTCAATCTTTTCCAGTTCCTTGATGCGGCTCTGCACCTGCTTGGCCTTGGTGGCCTGATAGCGAAAACGATTAATAAAGACTTCCAGCTGTTCGATGCGATCGCGCTGATTGCGGTACGCAGCCTGCAGTTGCTCGTTGCGCTGCGTCTTCTGCGACAGAAACTTGTCGTAGTTTCCCGTGTAGAACCAGAAACGCTTGTTCCAGATTTCGGCAATCTTATTGACCGTCACGTCGAGAAAATAACGGTCATGCGAAATCAATACGAACGCGTTGGGATAATTCTGCAGATATTCTTCCAGCCAGTTGCGCGCTTCCAGGTCAAGATGGTTCGTAGGCTCGTCCAGCAACAGCAGATTGGGCTTCTGCAAAAGCAGCTTGGCCAGCGCCAGCCGCATCTGCCATCCGCCGGAAAATTCGTCGGTCAAGCGCGGCCAATCTTCTTTGCTAAAACCTAACCCCATGAGCACTCGTCCCACTTCGGACTCAATCGAGTAGCCGTCGCGTGTGCGGAACTCATGTTCCACACGATGGTAACGGTCGGCGACGGCGTCATATTCGGCGCTGGTGTGGTCAAGCTCCGCCATGCTGCGCGTGAGCGATTCCAGTTCCGTTTCCATGGCGCGCAGATCGTCAAACACCGACATGCACTCGGCGAAAACGCTGCGGCCTGAAAGAGTGAGACCGTCCTGAGGCAAATATCCGGCGGACGTGCCTTTGGCGATGGTCAGCGAGCCGTAATCGAACGTATCTATTCCGGCAAGCACCTTCATCAGCGTGGATTTGCCGGTGCCGTTGCCGCCCACCAGGCCGACGCGGTCGCGCGGCGTGATGAGCCAGTCCAGGTTTTCGAAGAGCAGTTTGTGGCCGAAACGTTTTCCGGCGCCGGAAAGCTGAATCATGGGACTGGAATTATCGTAACAGGGGCGGCAGGGTCAGGAGAGGGGGGACAGGGGCTTTGAGTGTAATGGACGTTACGTCAACAACCCGAAGGCCTTCTTGATTGCGTCGTCAACGCAAGTGGCGGCGTAGTCGGTAAAGTCACCGATTGGGCTTTCAGCAAAGCGCCTGACGGCGTTCATCAGGCCGATGTTGCCCTCTTGAATCAAGTCCAACATCGGGACGCCCGAGGCGGAGTGTTTTTGTGCAATGCTCACGACTTGGGCAAGGTGCCCTTCAATTAATCTTCTCGCGACATTCTCCCGTGCTTCCTCCCAATCGCCCGGTCCGGCCAGCTCCAGAAATAGCTTCGTCTCCTCATCCTTGGTCAGAGGCTCAACGCTGCTGGCTTCGCGGATGTACATCGCTACTGGATCGTCACGGTCGTGATTTCCCATGCGTGTTGTCTCCCCTTACAGCATAGCTGGCAAGATCAGGCGTGGGTGTTGAAAAAGTCACGTAATTAGCAGGATGAGATTCAACCGAAGCATGTTAGAAGGAAGTGATCCTGCCCATGCTCTGTTTGATACTCATCGTTGGAGGACTGCTGATCATGATGGGGCAACACGACCGCTCCGAAGCGTTGTTCTACTACTTCCGCCTAGAAGATCAGATTCCCGAGAACCATCTGCTGCGGCTGATCGAGAAGCACATCCGCTTTGAGTTCGTGCGGGAGCGGCTGAAAGACAGCTACAGCGACACTGGCCGACCGTCGATTGATCCCGAGCTTCTGTTGCGCATCCTGTTGATCGGCTACTTGTACGGCATCACCAGCGAACGCAGACTGGTGGAGGAACTGCGCATGCATCTGGCCTGGCGCTGGTTCACCGGTCTGGGGTTCGATCAGGAGATCCCGCATCACTCCACGTTCTCCAAAAACCGGCATGGACGGTTTCAGGAATCGAAGTTGTTCGAGGAGTTGTTTGAGCAGATTGTGCGGCAGTGTGTGGAAGTGGGATTAGTGCAGGGCCAGCACCTGTCGGTCGATGGCAGTTTCGTAGAGGCGAATGCGGCGAAGGCAAGTCGCATTCCGCGCGAGCAGTTTGCGGAAGCGGCACAAGTGAACCAAACCGTGCGGCAGTACCTGACGGAACTGGAGCAGCAGAACCCGGTGCAAGAGCCGGTTCACCAGCAAGATCAGATATCGACCACCGATCCCGATTCGACTTACGCCACTAAGGGCGGCACGCCGGCTCGGCTGGGATACTACGACAACTATCTGGTCGACAACCACAGTTGCGTGATCGTGGGTGTACAAGCGACGGCAGCGCGCATGAGCCAGGAAACCGTGGCCGCCCAAGACATGCTCACCCGTTTCGCGCAATGGCAAGGACGAAAGCCAGAATCGGTCGCGGCCGACACGACGTACGGGAACGGGGAGTTCTTGCAATGGTTGGCGGATCGTAACATCACTCCCTACATGCGAACCCGCGACAGTATCCACAGAAAGAACAGCCCGTTCTACGGCCCCGAGCGGTTCACCTATCAACCCGAAAGCAACAGCTATCGCTGTCCTGCGGGCCAGCAACTGAACTATGGTGGCCGCAACCTGCGGAACCGAACCTATGCCTACATCGGGACCCGCAAACGTTGCGGTGCGTGCGCGCTAAAAGCCCAATGCACCAGCGGAGCGTTTCGCTTTCTTGCTATCCACATGGACGAACCCGCCCGGCAACGCGCACGGGAGTTGGCGAACACGCCAGAGTTTGCCAAGGCACAGCGGGAAAGAAAGAAGGTGGAAGCCCTGTTCGCGGAACTCAAGAATCAGATTGGATTGCGTCGCCTGCGTCTGCGGAGACTAAGATTCGTGCGGGAGCAGTTCTTCCTGGCAGCGGCGGCGCAGAACATCAGGCGACTGGTCCGCTTCCTAAGCCCACCGACAGTACCACCGGCTCTCACTACCTAGAAAAAGAAGAGAAAGAATCCAGTAGCACTCCCCCAGACAGCACAAGATCGGTCCTAGCGCCGAGTTTTTCAACAGCCACAGGCGTTTACACTCAAAACCCGAAGGGTTGAGGATGGGCGCCCGCCCCTGAAGCCGCGGCTTACGGCCAGACGACGGTGGCGATGGGATCTTTGGAGGAACTCGCAGGGCTGGCATGGCGCGAGCTAGGATACGTTCCCCACAGTTCATGGTGGAACTGGATGCGTTCCATCGCGCGGTCAATCACGGCCTCGAGCTCGCGTGCATATTTGACCTCGCGGCCCTTGGCCAAGCGTCGCTTTGCTTCTTCTGCACTCACCCATGTAGGCCGGCGATTGCCCTCGTCGGGCCGCCGCATCTGGTGAATTTCCATGAGGAAGGCTTTGATCACAAATTCCTGTACCCCGCCCGGCTGCCAGAAGACGCCTTTGGAATGCAGATACAGATGAAAGTGGCGCGGCTCAATCGTTCCGATCGCGCCCGCTTCCTCGGAAGCTTCGCGCTCCGCGGCCTGACTATGCGACAGGCGCGGATCCGTCGATCCCTTGGGAAAGGTCCACTTGTTGCCGCCGTTGGTATTCACCAGCAGGAACTCAATCGCCGTGCCGCCCCTGCGATAGCAGATCGCAGCCACTTGCAGCGGCAAGGATTTCCCGGCGCGGGCTGAACCCATAGCGGCCTCCTCTAGGAAAGTCTACCTGCAACATATTTCATCTGCGTTAAAGTGCAACAAAAATTGTGCAGCCAAGAGGGTTACGAAAGGGTTACGTAGTGCGCCGCACAGCAAATCCCCTCGTGCGCCAAAACTTGGGGAACTCGCCAACTCCAAGCGCTCTCAAGCAGCTCTGGTTCGACCCTCCTATGTTCGCTGCCGAGCAAAAGATGCTAAACAGCCTGTGGTTTTGCGGTATAGTAACCAGACCATGTGCCGGACCCCCGGCTGGCCTCGTGTCTCCTTAGTAAGGAGGGCAGGGCAGTGTACAAGTTAGTGCGGACGTCGCGCCTCTACGAGCAAATCGTACGACAAATTGAACAATCCATCGTTAAGGGCGATTTGAAACCGGGCGATCAATTGCCGGCCGAACGCGAACTCGCCCAGCGCTGCGGCGTGAGCCGCACGGCCGTGCGCGAAGCCGTAAAAGCCCTCCGCGAAAAAGGCCTTGTTGAGGCCTACTCCGGACGCGGCACCTTCATCACCGACGGCACCCAGCAGGCCGTGCGCCAGTCGCTCGACTTGATGGTAAAGATCGGTCAACCCGAGGGCTCCACGCATCTGGCCGAGGTGCGCTCAATTCTCGAACCGGAGATTGCCGCGCTCGCCGCCCAGCGCATTCAGGAACCAGAACTGTCGACCATGCGCGAGGCCGTCGACATCATGGACGGAGCCTTTAAGAATCCCGATATCTACATTGAAGCCGATCTCGATTTTCATCTGGCTCTGGCCGAGGGCGCGTCCAATCCCCTGATTCTTTCTCTACTCGATTCCATCGTGGCCCTTCTGCGCGAGCAGCGGCTGCGCATCTTTCGAGTTCCCGGCGGACCAGAGCGCGGACAGGTTCATCACAAACGGATTCTCGATGCTATCGAGAAACGTGACCCCGAGGAAGCGCGCGCGGCCATGCGAGCTCACCTTTGCCAGGTGCGCGAGGATAGTGAATCGCCAGCCGCATCCCGCGCTCCGGCGAAGCGCAACAGCCATTAGAAATTTTGCAAAAAGATGAGCAAGTCTTAGTGAGGACGATGACGAAGGCGATAAGGAAGATCGGAAGGCGGTAACGAATGGCACGAATCGGATTCATCGGTCTCGGGGTGATGGGCGGGCGAATCACGGAGCGACTGCTTACCAAAGGTCACACCGTCACAGGGTACAACCGCACCCGCGCCAAAGCTCAGTGGCTCGAGGAAAAGGGAATGCACTGGGCTGATTCGCCGCGCGAAGCGGCCAGCGAATCGGACTTCATCTTCGCCATGGTCACCAACGCTGCCGCAACCCAGGCAATTACCGAAGGACCCAACGGATTGCTCGCTGGTTTGACGAAGGGAAAGATTTTTATCGACATGAGCACCGTGAGCCCTAACGTGAGTCGCGCGTTGGCGGCAAAGGTGCGTGCTGCCGGCGCTGACATGGTCGACTCGCCCGTTTCGGGCAGCGTGGTCACTCTGCAGGAAGGCAAACTGTCGGTTATGGTCGGCGGACGCAAAGAGACGTTCGAAGCCGTCAAGCCCGTGCTGCTCGATATCGGCCCGAAAGTTACTTATCTCGGCGACAACGGCCAAGCTCTGTGCATGAAAATCGCAACCAATCTGAGTCTCGCGGTGCAGATGCTCGCTTTTTCTGAAGGCGTGCTGTTGGCGGAAAAAAGTGGCATCGCCCGCGAAGTTGCCGTCGATGTGCTCACTCATAGCGCCATCGCTTCGCCGATGATTCAATATCGCGGTCCGTTCGTGCTGCAACAGCCGGAAGAAGCCTGGTTCGACGTCAACATGATGCAGAAAGACATGGTGCTGGCGACGGAACTGGGCCGGCAATTCGATGTGCCTCTGCCGACCACGGCTGTGAGCAATGAAATTCTTACGGCGGCTCGCGCCATGGGCTTGGCGAAGTACGATTTTGCCTGCATGTTCGACGTGCTCGCCACCATGTCGGGCGTCACCACCCCGCTGGCCGAAGGCCGCAAAAAATAATCCGCACTCGCCTCCGTCCGTTGTCATGCCGAGCGCAGCGGAAGAAGCGCGAAGTGATTCTCCCGCGCAGTCGAAGCATCCCTGCCACAGCTTCGTCGCTCGGCGAGATTTCTGTAACAGAGCCGCCGGTTCCAGTCTTCATCGAGAAGACGCGCATTACCAGCGCACGCCGACCGTAATCGGCCGCAAATCCGTCGTAATGCCGCTATGTATCCCGTGCAAGTAGCGGAACTCGCCGTAGATCTCGATATTCCCATGAACCTTGCGCGCGACTCCGCCGCCGAAACTTTCTCCCCACTCATTTTGGCTGGTGGAAATGAAACCCTTGTTCAGAGGAAGGCTGGCGTTGAAGCAATTGCCCCACCAGGTGAAGAAAGCGTTGCAGGCCGATCCTGGAACAGCGGTCGAAGAATTAAGCTTTCCCGAGCGGTGAAAGAATCCACCGCCTGCCACGATATAACCACTCCACAATCTGGTTACCGGAATATTGATGATGGGACTGAGCAAAAAAGAATACACCTGACTCGTCGCGCTCAACGCCTGCGCCTGATCCAGCGCCGAAGTGCGTAACGGCAAGTTGTCATACTGGAAGTCGAAACGCAATCCAAAATATTTGCTGTAGTTGCGAGCCACGCCGGCGGCCCCGATGCCGCCTCCGCCGCGCACAAATTTTGTCGTCTCGCCGTTGGTGAGACTTCCGCCCCCGCCCACATTGAACGACCAGTTGTTATAGCCTTTCTCTTTTGGCTTTCGCCCAGGCAGCTCTTCGGCCGAAACTTCCTGGGTGCTGCTCTGACTACTGCTCTGCGGATTACCGGCCTGCGGGTTAGCGCTTGGTGGAGTGCCAGGCCGTTGCTCAGCCGGCGCCTGTGCCGGAGGCTCAGCGGGCTGCTGTGCGGGAGACTGATTGGTTGGCGGAACCTGCCCAGGCGTGTCCTGCGCATAAACAGTAGTGGCTCCCGCCAGAATCGTCATCCACATCAAAACCAGTGCGATTCTGAATCCGGGAACCCTCGCGAACTTTCGACTCATTCATTCTCCTCCCGCTGCCGGGCGTGATTGCGGACCGTAGCGCTCGGCCCCCAGGCAACAAGAGGCGCTTCTCCAAAGAACTGTCCGCGATGCTCCCGCCGGGATTGCACTCGCAGCAGGCAGGCACCATATTATCAACTTTGATGCTGATAATGCCCGCCCAGCCGCCCCATAACCCCGTTGCAGTTCCCGAGAAGCACTGGTCGCACGTATGATAAGGTCGTTTTTCGAGCGCGACAGATTCCTTGGCAAAACAAATTGCAAAACCGTCTGCGAAGTCGCCCGCCTCACGCGGTCCGCACCGCAGCTCCGTCTGCCGCGTCGCGCTGATCGGCTTCGGCACTGTCGGTCGCGCCGTCGCCAAAATTTTATGCGAGAACCCTGACCCCTCCCTGCGCCTCACTCACATCTGCAATCGAAACGTAGAAAAGAAAAAACAGCCCTGGGTTCCGAGCAATGTGATCTGGACCGACGATGTTGATTCGATTCTCAGTTCCGACGTCGACGTAGTCATCGAGCTGATCGGCGGCCTCCATCCCCCCGGAGAGATTGTCCGCCGCGCGCTTGAGTCTGGAAAATCGGTGGTGACGGCGAACAAGCAACTGATCGCCCGTCACGGCTCCGAACTTTTACAACTGGCTCGCAGCAAAGGATGCCAGATTGAATTCGGCGCCTCCGTCGCCGGAGGCGTTCCCGTTCTTCCAGCACTGCGCACGGGATTGTGCGGGGACCGACTGCACGGCATTGCCGGAATTCTGAATGGTACCTGCAACTACATTCTGAGCCGCATCGAAAACGCAAAAATTCCTTTCAGCGAAGCTCTCGAAGAAGCGCAGGCTCGCGGATACGCCGAGGCCGACGCCTCTGAAGATCTCGACGGCGGCGACGCGCGCGCTAAGCTGGCCATTCTCGCGCTCGCCGGATTGCATACCCAGGTCGCGCCCGAATCCATTCGCGCTCGCACCATCCGCGCCATCGATGCGGTTGACTTCGACTACGCGGCCGAACTCAACTGCACCATTCGCCAGATTTCTCGCGCCGACCTAAAACAAGTCTTAAAAGAAGACTCAACAGAAGGTAGCAAAGAAGATACGCTCTATGCGGAAGTCGGCCCGTGTCTGGTTCCCGCCGACTCACCGTTCGGCCGAGTGCAAAGAAATCTCAACCTCGTCCTCACTTCCGGCCAGTATGGCGGTGACATGGCATTTCTCGGCGCAGGCGCTGGTGGCGACCCTACCGCTGTCGCCGTCGTTTCTGACTTAATGTTTGTAGCGCAAAATCGCTCCGCCGGGCCGAGCGAGAAAGACAGCGGGAAAGACGCGGCGCCTTCCGTCGCAACGGCAACGGCAGTGCCAATGGCGATCACAAAGATCAGTAGTGATTTCGAAACCCCGTGGTATCTCCGCTTTTTCGTGCGCGATCAGCCGGGGATCGTCGCCCGGCTGGCGCAAATCATGGCCGCCCATCATCTGAACATCGACTCGTTGTTGCAGAAGCCGGGCTTTGACAAAGCTTCGCTGCCCTTTGTGATTACGCTGGAACCTTGCCGCGATTCCCTGCTGCATCCGGCCCTGGAAGAAATGGCTAGCCTCGATTTCGCCATCCGCCCATGCCTCTGCCTACCAATCTTGCGCTAGGCTCTTCGCAGAGTGTTCGATTAGACCGAATTCTGCGGGGATAAGATCTGAAGGGATAAAAAAGCGCCGGTCGTCGCGACAAATTCCGCGCTGGGACGACCGAGCGCTAGCCGAGTTAATTCCAGAAAGGATTTTTGAGTCCCGCCGGCGCGAGAGCGCTGTCGGATTTGGTTTCCGCGCCTGTCTCGTCCGAGATTTTCTCGTCGATAAACCGGGATGGCGGCGGCGCTTTCCGTTCGTCACTCTTCCCGGGCGCTGGATTGTAAGGGTATTCGGATTTCATTACCATACCTCCATCGTAATGATCTAGGTTCATTAAACACCTCCAATCCTTCATCCAAACCGGCAAAATTTTGATGACTGCTATCGAAAAACCAGCACACCCTCCATCCCTCATTTTCGAACCCTCCGGGCGTCATCCCGAAGGCCCGCGCTTTGCTGGTGTCCTATAGTGCGTCGGTGAAATTTCCGCAGATAAAGCGTACTCTTCCCCGGACGGATTTCCTTCCGACAATGTGGAGGTGTACGCGGTGCTCCGTGACTTTGCATCTTTTCTTGCTGCGCTCTGGCATGAATGGAAGGTCTTTTTGACTGGCGGAAGCGTAGTCGCCGTACTGTCGCTTTGGAATCTGGCGGGATGGAAGCCGCTCCCACGCGATGCTAATTGGCTAATCCTAGGGCTGACCTTTATTTTGGCTGCTTTTGCCGCTTGGCGAAGAGAATGGATAGACGCAGGAAAGGATTTCACTACTGTTTCGCCAGCGGAGTTAATTAGGTTATTCGCCAGTGGTACGAATGTTCTTGGAGAAAGCCTGGTGCGGCCATACCTCGGCAAGAGGGCAAGAGTTACAGGCACAGTTTACGACGTTCAGAACAACGGATTTGGCCATTGGTCGTTCGTATTTTTGTCGGACCCTGAGGTTTTTGTGGCTCTCTGGATTCCATCTCGGAGGATGGGGCCGTTCATGATGCTTCCAAAAGGAACGATTACTACCGTCGTGGGCCGAATTCACTCCGTATACAAGAACGGTATCAGGATGAAGAACTGCGAAATGGCTCGGCGTGAAGATACTCCGACGCAGTCCACACCCGACCCGAAATCCCAGCCTCCATCGCAGGTGTAGAGGCCGCCGCCAACCTTCAACGCACCTGTTAGGACACTACCCGCGCTTTCTCCAGCGGGACGAGGGATCTCCCTCACCTATATACTGTCCGGTCTGCCCGTAATGAAGATCTGCCCCGTAAGCAAAAGGACGCGATCATGAAATACCGCAAGCTTGGCCGCACCGGTTTTGAAGTCAGCGACATTGCCCACGGTCTCTGGGGAATGAGCGGATGGAGCGGCTCCAGCAATCAGGAATCGCTTGCCGCCATGCAGTTCGCCGTCGACCTCGGCTGCAACTTCTTCGATACCGCGTGGGCCTACGGCGAAGGCAAGAGCGACGGCCTGCTCGGCGAGATCACGGCGCGCAACTCCCAGAAGCGGCTCTATGCTGCTTCGAAAATTCCTCCCGCCAACGAGCGTTGGCCGGCTCTGCCCGAATACAAATATCAGGATGTTTTTTCTCCGCAGCATGTCTTCAAGTACGCCGACCTCATTCGCAAGCAGCTGCGCGTGGAGACCATCGACGTGCTGCAATTTCATGTCTGGGACGACAGCTGGACCAGCGAGCCCGATTTTCGTTCCACCGTCGAAAAGCTGAAGCGCGACAAATGGATTCGCTTCTTCGGCCTGAGCATCAATCGCTGGCAGCCGGAGAACGGCATCAAGGTCTTGCGCACCGGCCTGGTCGATACCGTGCAAGTCATCTACAACATCTTCGATCAGGCACCCGAAGACGAACTCTTTCCCATTTGCCAGGAATTGAATATAGGTGTGATTGCCCGCGTGCCGCTCGATGAAGGCAGCCTCGGCGGAAAGATGACGCTCGAAACCCGATTTCCCAAAGGCGACTGGCGCGCCGGATATTTTGGTCCCGAAAATCTCGGCAAGACCATCAAACGCGTCGACAAACTAAAACAAATTCTTCCCCCTGGAATGACGTTGCCCGAGATGGCGCTGCGCTTCATTCTGTCGCATCCCGCCGTCAGCACCACCATCGCCGGCATGCGCAAGCCAGAGCACGTCCGCCAGAATATCGCCGCCAGCGACGCCGGCCCGCTCGACAAATCCCTCCTGGCGGAGCTGAAAAAACATCGCTGGGATCGCACCCCGCAACACTGGTCAGACTAAGCTTCTTGCATGGAAAGAGTGCCGGACGGTTTTCTTTTATCTATAGCGGCGATTGCAACGGGCCGAACCAAGTGGCGACCCCGGAGGGACTTGAACCCCCAACCCTCAGTTCCGAAGACTGATGCTCTATCCAATTGAGCTACGGGGCCGTGATCGTGCGCGGGAATGAATCGCTGCGCCAACGGAGTCCTTCACGTTATGCCGAAGGAGTGCTTCACATACGGCGTCAGCCAGGAAAATCTGGGGTGGGAAACGGGAATCGAACCCGCAACCGTCGGAGCCACAGTCCGGTGCTCTGCCAGTTGAGCTATTCCCACCGCCGCTCTCGATTATAGCAACTGCGCTTCGCGGATGTCGGGAGGCGTTTACAGATACAGGCGTCAGAGCTGCGTCAGACCTCGGCCGTCAGACCTCAGCCGTCAGGCCTCAGACCTGAGCAAGGCAAGAAGCTAGCGAAGGATGGAGAAGAGTGTTGCCGGAAGGCAACGGTCGAAGTGTCGAACGATCAAAGGTCCGAAGTTGGAAGTCGAAGGGTAAAGCCGGAAGCCGAGGTCCAAAGTCTGAAGTCCGAAGTCCGCGGTCGGAAGCCGGAAGCCGAAATGCTACCCGCGCCCAACTCCCACATACTCAAATCCCAGCGCCCGCAACCGAGTCGAATCCAGCAGGTTCTTCGTATCCACAATCACCGGCTTCTTCAGCAGATGTTTAATGCGGTCGAAATCGAGCGCCCGAAACTCCGGCCATCCCGTGCCGACCACCAGCGCGTCCGAACCTTCCGCAGCCGCATAAGCCGAGTCGCAGTAACGCACCGATCCATTGAGCCGTATCTTCGCTTCGGGAATCGCCACAGGATCATACGCGCGCACTCGCGCACCTTTCGACAGCAGCGATTCCGCCAGCCTCACTGACGACGATCCCGCCACCGAATTCGTATTTGGCTTAAACGCAAGCCCCAGAATGCCCACGTCTTTGTTCTCCACCGAATTGAGCACCAGCGAAATTTTGTCGACCAGCCGATCGGCGAGATAGTGATTTACGTCGCGCGCGGCGCTCAACACCTTTAGCGGTATCCCGTGGGTCTGCGCCAGCTCCGCCAGAGAGTCCATGTCCGATTCCGCGAACACCCCGCCCATTCCCGCTCCGGGTTGCAGGCAGCGCGGGGCGATCTTCTTATCCAGTCCCAAAGCCAAAGCCAGGCTCACCGCATCCGCATCCACTCGTTCGCACAGCGCAGCGACTTCGTTGATAAAGGAAATCTTTGTCGCTACAAACGCAGTGGCCGCTTCGCGCACCAGCTCCGCCGTTGCCTGGTTGGTCACAATCACCGGAACCCCGCGCATCACCAGCGGATGAAAAATCTGCTTCAGAATGTGCACGGCTTCGAGCGAAGTCGATCCCAGAATAATTCGATCCGGCCAGTTGAAATCTTCCACCGCACAGCCATCGGTGAAGAACATCGGCTGCGACACAATCGTCGCCTGCAGCCCCGCATCGGCCAAACTCTTCTCCAGCCGGTTTGCCGTGCCCACCGGAACCGGAGTCACAATCGTCAAAATCGGAGGTTTGGACGAGAGCCGCGCAATGCTCGTCGCTACCTCACTCAGGCTGTCCGCTTTGTCTTCGGCCAGAAAAATCACCTGCGTTCTGCGAGCAAACGTTTCAATGTCGGTGGAATACGCCAGCCTTCCCGCCCGCACGTTACGCCGAATAATCTCTTTCAGATTTTTTTCGAAGAAAGGAACATTGCCCTGCGCCATCTCCACCATGCGCGACCGGTCCGGATGGCAACACGAAACCGGAGTACCAAAATCCGCCAGGCAAGCCGAAATCACCGTTCCCAAATACCCTGAACCGTAAACTCCGATCTGCATCGTTTTCCCCGTTTCCCAACCGGAAACCCGCGTCCCAATTGGCGGTTGACCGCTCTGGCGGAAATCCGCCTCTTCTTTATCTACAACCGCTTCCCGGCCTTTTCAACGCACGCAAGGGAGATGTACCTACGCCAGCCGCGATAGACGGGAGTAACTGCGTAAACGATTACAGGAGTTTGACAGCGGAGTGTTTCGGGAAAACTTAGCGCGAAACCAGCCGGGGACCAAGTGGCACGGGCGCCAGGTCCACCCAGCAATTCTCATCGTCTTCGCGCACGAAGGTGAGTCTTTCTAACAGGATGCGGCGGCTCTCAGAGTATTCCGCCCAGCGCTCCCGGGCCATCTCAAAAGCCCTGCGGGCGGCCGGCTCGGCGCTCATCTTTGCAATCGTCAGATGAGGAATATAGGGCCAGGGCTCCTCAAACGCCAGTGCTTCGGTACTCAGCTTGCTGTGAAGTTCGCTCATGTGAGCCGCTCCGCCCCGCACCCGAATGTATATCGTCGGGGTGACTGGCACGAATGTTTCCACATCGCCCAACGTCACTTCAAAGTGCTCTTCATGGCCGCAGATCCGCTCCAGTATCTGCAGAGCGGCGTCTTCGGTCCCATGTAAAGGACGCGGCGGAAGAATGGTCAGGTGTGCCGCCAAATGCGGCAGATCGGGATGCAACTCCCGGCGAAGGTTCTCCACGAACTCTCCCGCAGGGTTCTTAAGGTACGCCACCAACGCATAACGCGGCATCTGCATTCTGGTTAAAAATTATAACCCGGCAGCGCCAGAGAAAAATCGTTTATGCAAACTTCTCCCTAAAAGATGCTAAAAGAAATCCTCGCACAAGTTCGTAAAGAGATTCTTCTCGCGTCCCCGCAGTCGGAGTGCTCAAAAGTTGGTCGGCGCTTTGTTCACGCGATGGACTCCAGGTACGGTTGCATCACTCTAGCAACCCGGCACACTTTAGCAGCCTTGTCCGTTTGTGGGCCGAGAAACGGAGCGTGTCGTTCACGAATGGCGCAAGAACTGCCCGGATGCAGGAACTGCTCTTCTAGCGATACTCTGGCCCAGAAGCCGCCTGCCGACTGGGTAGTGCGACACGTAACAATCGTTGATGTATCGAACGGGCAAACGCGAAGAACCCAAAACTAGATGCGATGAGATGGGAGTCAGACTATCCCGAATTGGTTTGAACGCTGAGTCCCGCGAAGAACGCGCCGCTCCGGTCCGATTGCGGCTAACGTGGTTGGCACGCGCGAGCTGGCGCATCTCCATGCATTCAACCTTCCTCTTCTGGAAAGTGTTCGAGTTGATGGGAAAACGCTTGCCTTTACCTTGTTGGCGACGGTCGCAACGGGCGTGCTCTTTGGTTTGGCACCCGCGCTGCAAGTCCCAGCGCGCGAGCTCCGTGAGGGGCTGCAAGACGCGGGCCGGGAATCGAGTGGCAGTTGCCGGCATGGCTGGTTCCGCGACGTGCTCGTGTTCTCCGAGTTTGGCCTCGCCTGCCTATTGCTCGTCGGTGCGGCATTGCTCATCCAGACTGTTCTGCGCGCCTTGGATGTGAATCTTGGGTTTGAACCCGAACGCGCCGCTGCCTTACGGATTGACCCGAATTTTCAGATCTCGACCGCAGCGCAAGCAAATGCATTCATCAACCATGTGTTGCAGCGTGCCCGCGCAGTCCCCGTAGGGGCCGGGGCTACGTTTTTCGACTTTGGAATTCATTTCAGCAAGCTTGGATTAATTGATTTATATTTCCTTCGCGGTTCCGCCACTCGCTTGTGTGAATGAAATTGCCCTGAAAGAGGCGTGATGATCTATCAACGAACATTCGCAGCAGTGCTCGCAAGTATCGCAGTGCTGTCTCTGTTCAGGGCTTCTGCGCAAGCGCCACCGTTGCAAGGCTCGGCTACCGGATTCATCAACACGCTTATGCCGCAACCGTCACAGCTTTCCGTGCAGGAAGGCCACCTTGCGATCACACCATCTTTTAGTATCGCTACGGAACACTTCCGAGACGCCCGGTTGGACGCCGCCCTAACTCGCACCGTTGATCGCATCAGGACTAGGACTGGCATTTTCATTTCCTCGTCCCCGGCCGTCGACGCAGCGTCGGCGGCGATGGTCGTCAGCGTCGATGGTGCTGGAGAAACGATCCAATCGGTTGACGAAGACGAGTCTTACTCGCTGGAAATTAATTCTTCGAGCGCGCACCTTCGCGCCGCGACCGTAGTCGGGGCTATACGTGGGCTGGCAACAATGGAACAGCTGGTTCAGTCGGACGCAACCGGGTATTTCATTCCGGCCGTCATGATTCACGATACGCCGCGTTTTCGTTGGCGCGGGCTCATGATCGACTGCGGGCGCCACTTCATCCCTGTCGACGTACTCAAGCGCACGCTCGATGGCATGGCATCCGTTAAGCTCAACGTTTTCCACTGGCATTTGAGCGAAGACCAGGGCTTTCGCATGGAGAGCAAGGCCTTCCCCAAGCTCACTGAATTCGGCTCCGACGGACTGTTTTACACACAGGGGCAAGCGCGGGAAATCGTTGCTTACGCGCGCGACCGGGGCATTCGCGTGGTACCGGAGTTCGACATGCCGGGGCACACCAGCGCATGGTTCGTGGGTTATCCGGATCTCGCCAGCGCGCCGGGGCCATTCCACATTGAACGGAAGTTTGGGGTGTTCGACCCCGTGATGGATCCCACGCGAGAAAGTACGTACAAGTTTCTCGATACGTTCATTGGAGAGATGGCCGCCATTTTCCCCGACCATTTCATGCACATCGGCGGCGATGAGAACAACGGGGTCGAGTGGAAGGCGAATCCGCGCATCCAGAGTTTTATGCGCGAACACAATCTCAAGGATACGGCCGCATTACAGAATTATTTCAATCAGCGCCTGCTCAAATTGCTCGAGAAGCATGGCAAGCACATGGCCGGATGGGACGAGATTCTCACTCCCGACCTGCCCAAGGACGTCATGGTGCAGAGCTGGCGCGGCTTCGAATCACTCGCCGCCGGAGCCAAGAACGGATACACGGGCATCCTCTCTGCCGGGTACTACTTGAATCTGATGAGTACGGCTGAGGCGCATTATGCGGTCGATCCGCTGCCCGAAAAGACCGACCTCACTGCCGAGCAGCAGGCGCGCATTCTCGGCGGAGAAGCCTGTATGTGGGAGGAGCAGACGAGTCCCCTGGATATCGATTCACGCATCTGGCCGCGCGCCGCGACAATCGCCGAGCGGCTATGGTCGCCGCGTAACGTAAACGATGTGGATGACATGTATCGGCGGCTTGAGGTCGAGTCGCTGCGGCTCGAAGGTTTGGGACTGACGCACATCTCGCAGGAGGATGTAAGCCTGCGCCAGTTGAGCGGAAGCAGGCAGATTGCTCCCTTGCGGATTCTTGCATCCGTGCTTGAGCCCGTTCGCTTCCACGAGCGGGCGCACCTGCAACACGCCAATCAACTGACGCCGCTGGATCTGCTGGTGGATGCTCTACCGCCCGACCCACCGTCACGCCACAATTTTGAGTTGCTCATGCGGGTTTATCTACAGAATCCAGGTGGGCGAACGCAAGCGGAAACAAAGTTAACAGCGGACTTCAGTGCCTGGATAACCGCGGAGCCGGGAATCCTGCACTTGATGGCCGAGTCGCCACGGCTTGCGCAAGCTGAACCCCGGGTTGAGCAACTCAGCGAACTCGGAACTATCGGTCTCGACGCAGTTTCTTATCTCTCCTCTGGATTGCCTGCGGCCGCGGGATGGAAGGCTGCGAGACTGGCGGTCTTAGACGAAGCGGAGAAGCCGCAAGCCCTGGTTCGCTTTACCGTCATCAAGCCGCTGCGCGATCTGGTCAATGCCGTTTCAGAGACACCCGCCGGGAAGTAACAATCAGCGCTGTGATAGCACTCCGCCATCGCTTATGAGATGCGTGAAGTTCGGCGCGACGAAGTTCCGCACGACGAAGTTCTGCGCTAACACCGCTTATTTCGCCGTCGACAGCGGCTGGTTCTCTTCTTTTTGCAGGCGCTCGACCATTTCCTTCGGCAGTCCGTGCAGCAGTTCCAGAAACGCTGCATTCGTCCAGCCGAAGCCAACTACGTTCATTTCGTAGCCCAGTTCGACGTGGGCTTCCGAGGAGCGCGTCACAACGTTGTATTTTTCGCGGATGTTGCCGTCGCGGCGAAAACTCTCCGCGACCGTCGACAAAAAGTCGTAAGCAACGCGATCCGCATCCGCGTTGTACCCATACCGGCGCAGGCCCTCGATTGCGAGCATTTCAATGTTTCCCCAACCATAGGGCAAGTCCCACTGCGCGCCCGACTCGTAAGTACTCATGGGAAGGCCGCCCGGCCGGTCAAGGACTTTCAGATTTTCGGCCACCGCCTTCGCTTGCTCTGGCGTCGCCAGGCCCGCCCACAGCGGGTAGAACGTGGTTGCGTAGAGATAGTTCGACATCCGGCTGGTCTGAAAGTTGTAATCGAAAAACAGTCCCTGCTCCTGGTTCCACAGATAACGGCTGATGAGTTTCTTCCGTTCCTCCGCCCGCTGGTTCCATTTCTTCGCGTCGTCGGCGCGTCCCAGCCATAGGCTGATTTGCTCCAGGTCTTTTTCTGTCTTATAGAGCAGGCTATTCAGACACACGGGCGCATAGTGATGTGTGGCCGCGCCGAACGGGCCGAAGCGAAAGCTGACATCGAAGCCGGATTCACGCATCGAGCGATCGCCTTTGTAATAGTCCGCGCTTAGCTTGAACTGCTTCGCCTTTTCACAGTCCGCATGTGCCATGGTCTGCGGCACGTCGCACACCTGCAGAGAATAGGGCGAGCCCGCAACTGGTTCGGTGGTTCCCGAATTCGTTTCAACTACATAATCGTCGGCCTGGGTGGGATGCAAAAAGAAATATTGCGCGACCTTGCGATAGAAGCCGCTTTCGTCCTGCACCGCTTCCGCCGGTGGGCCTTCGCCAAAATCGAAATAGCGCGACAAGCCCGTTTGCCCGGCCAGATGCGGGTCGCGCGTCCACATCCCGTAATCCTTGTCCAGGTCTGCGTATGCTCGCTCCAGCCAGGCTTTATCGACCTGTACATCTTTTTGGGAGGACTGCTCCTGCATAGCTCGATAGACATCTACGAACATCGAGCTCACAAACGGAGGCTGCGACCGCGTCAGATAGTAGGTGCGATTCGCGTTGAGCATGGCGCCGTAGTGCTCGATTTCAAAAAAGAAGTTGTCGACCATGCCTCGCGCCAAATCGATGCGTCCCGCGCGCAGCAGTCCGCGAATGATGAAGTAGCTATCCCATCCGTACATCTCGTTGAAGCGTCCACCCGGCACCACATATTTGTTTGGAAGGTAAAGCAACCCGTGAGGCTGGATTTTGGCGGTATCGATTTCTCCCAATCGATGAATCTGAACCGGCAGATGTTCGACGCGCACATTGCATTCCGCCGACAATTTCTGGACTGCTGCCGGCTCGGCGACTTCGGCCGGCAAATACAGCACCGGAGGCACCTTGATTTTTGGATCGACCACACTCACGCATTCGGTCATGGAGCGAGTCAGCGTGCTCCACGCCGAAGAAATGTAAGTGAGAATTGGCTTGAGTCCCTGATCAGCCGGAGCGTTTGATGGCGCCGGGAGTGCCTGAGCCTCTGCCATAGCGCAGGCAATGGCGAAGAGCATGAGATAGCGAAGAATGAAGGCACGAAAACTGCAAGATTGGGCGGAACGCTGAATGCGCATGGTGTCAGAAAGCCCCGCCATCATAAACGCGTGACCAGTATGCGGCAAAACTAATTTGGCCAGTAGCTCGATGGATTGTCGCTGGAACAAGCCCTCCATCCAATGGATCGCTCACCCGGCGACGGCTTCCCTTGCTGGCGACTCTTCGCGAGACCAATCCTTACAATGGATTTTTTGCGTTGGACTATGTGGCAAGTCTAATTCACAGTAATACTACATCTTCTGCAGTGTCGCAGAAGGCTTCCAAACTGTTCATAGTTTGGGGGTCCCCACGAATGGGTTCCCGTTGTGCAGCTGACTTCGTCGTAAGCAAGACCTAACCAGTGAGAAAAGCTTTTGAAAATCCTGATTCAGGATGAGGGGGGATCTTGTCGAAAAAGAACGCAGTGGTAAGCCTACGGACGGTAGCAGAACGCGTTGGGCTCGCTAGCTGCTCGGTGTCCGCAATCTTGAATAAGACAGCCGCATCGATGGCGATTCCGCAGCGAACTAAAGACCGGGTCCTTCGCGCTGCGGCCGAGTTGAATTATCGTCCGAATTTGTGGGCGCGGTCTCTGCGCACCAAGCGCACCCGCATGGTCGCGGTCATTACGTCTGATATCAGTCTGGCTCCCGTTGCCAGAGTATTGGCCGGAGTGCAAAATCTGTTGCAACGCAAAGGATATCTGCTCGCAGTCGGATCCGGAGATTCCTCGAACGAATGGCGCGACATCTCCATTCATCTCCAGCAACGAGGAATCGAAGGCATCGTCGCCATCGACGCCACTCTGCCACCGGAAATTGCTCTTCCAGTTGTCTCGGTGGATCTCAATTCCATGCCCCTCCTGGGGCCGGTCTCGGCCGATATGCGAACCTGGCTGATAGAACTGGGGCAGTCGGCCGCGGAAACGCTTATCAACCGCATCGAGAAGAAAACTGTTCCAGGTGGGGCCAGAACTAGGACCGTTCCCACACTTCCCGGCGCGTATTTCGCACTATCTCATTCCATCACGGGAACTGACGGCGATAACCGTAGAGGCGCTTGAGCGGACTACATGGCGGCATACGTAGAATGATTAGTCCGCCATGGTATGCCGTTCTCTCACAGCCGCCATTTCGCCAAAATTATTACGCGCTGCCGGTGCTTCGACGCCACGGCTATCTAGCGCACCCCGGCGTTACATCTGAAAATCCTTCGATCCCGCCATTGCTACAATCGCAAGCTGATGTCTCTCTCGTTCCACATCGATGCCGTCAACGGTCGATCTCGCCGTGGCCATCTGCTGACCGCACACGGGGAAATTGAGACTCCCGTATTCATGCCGGTGGGAACCCTGGCATCCGTAAAGGGCGTGCCCCAGGAAACGCTCGAAGAATTGGGCGCGCAGATTATCCTTGGCAACACCTATCACTTATATTTGCGGCCGGGAGTCGCGACCGTTCGCCGCCTGGGCGGTCTGCACAAGTTTATGTCGTGGCCGCGGGCAATCCTCACGGACTCCGGCGGGTTTCAGGTTTTTAGCCTCAACGAACTGCGCAAGGTGAAAGAAGAAGGCGTCACTTTTCGTTCCCACCTCGACGGTTCTTCTCATTCCTTCAGCCCGGAGAGTTCGATGGAGGCACAGATTGGGCTGGGCGCTGACATCATTATGGCGTTTGATGAGTGTACGGAGTATCCAGCGGATCGTACTCGCGCGCGTGCGTCGATGGAAATGACCGCGCGCTGGGCGGCGCGGAGCAAGAAGTATTTTGAGGAACACAAACATGAAGTGCCCTGGGCTGCGGCTTCCGGCTTTCGGCTTCCAGCTTCCGAACATGTGGGGACAGCCGCCCCCGGCTGTCGGGCGGAGCGAAGCTCCGCAGACGCTTCGGCGAGCTTCCGCTCGCTTGGACAGCCGATGGCGGCTGTCCCCACACAAACAGAAGCCACAGAATCTCCGCAGACGCAAACGCTTTTCGGCATCGTCCAGGGCGGCATGGATCGCGAACTGCGAAAAGAATCGGCCGAGCGGACTGTCGAAATTGGCTTCCCCGGATACGCCATTGGCGGGCTCAGCGTGGGCGAACCGCGCGAACTTACCCGCGAAATCGTAGAGTCCACGCTCGAGTATTTACCCGCCGACACGCCGCGCTATCTGATGGGAGTGGGCACTCCCGAAGAAATTGTCGAGTACGCCAGCCTCGGTGTGGACATGATGGACTGCGTGCTGCCGACGCGCGCAGCGCGGCACGGGCTGTTATTTACATCTGAAGGCAAAATCTCGATTAAGCAGGCGCGATACGCTCAGGATGCCGCGCCGCTCGACCCCAATTGCGCTTGCCGGGTGTGCCAGCGCTACTCGCGAGCATATCTGCGTCACCTTTATGCATCCAATGAAGTGTTAGCGCAGGTCTTGAATACGATCCACAACCTGAGTTTCTACCTTGACACTATGCGGCGGGTGCGGCATTCTATTTCACTTGGGGTAGAGTCCCGTTTTCTTTCTGGTGTCTGGTCACGACCGAAACCTTGACCTCCACGGATGGCCCTGCCCGGATTCTAGCCTGAAAGCTGAATGCCCGGCCGATGTCGATCTAAACTCCGTGGTGAAATTACAGCTCGCGCGGCGCTAAGCGAAGCGCGGTTTTTCGCGAATACATACGCGCAGACCTTCATATGCATTCTTTATTGGCGGTACAGTTCGGTGGCGGCGGCGGTATGGGATGGCTCGGCATGGCGCCGCTCATCTTCATTTTCGCCATTTTTTATTTTCTCCTGATTTTACCTCAGCAGCGCCGACAAAAAAAGTGGCAGGCGATGCTCGATCAGCTCAAAACTGGTGACAAGGTAACCACCAGCGGCGGTTTGCGAGGCACGATCATGGCGCTCAAAGACGATTGCGTGCACCTGCGCGTTCCTCCCAGCAATACTTTGCTGGAAGTAACCAAGGCCTCAGTGCTGCAGGTAACGACGAGCGAGGAAGAAGTGAAAACCAAGTAATTCCTTCGTGGTGATTTGGTTCATATGAACAAGAATTTTCTACTCAAGCTGGGATCCATCGTTGCCATCGTGCTCTTTTTCCTGTTCGGAATTTTTGGCGTTCCGAAGAGTCTGTCCGCTCAGGGCCTGCTCGCAGCGATTTCTGATCACATCCACCTCGGTCTGGATTTGAGCGGTGGGACCCAGCTGATTCTCCAGGTTCAGGTCAACGATGCCGTCAATGTAGTCGCGCAGAATGCCATCGAAGTTCTGAAAGATCAACTGCGCAACCGAAAGATCGATTTTGCCGATGTTACTCAACCCGATCCACAGAACAACCCCGACCATGTCTTGCTGAAAGGCGTGCAGGCCAGTGCGCGCGGAGATTTGCTCAGCATCGTGCAGGAGCGACTGCCCGAGTACGACATCACCAGCGACCCCAACGATACCTGGACGTTGTCAATGAAGCCTTCGATGTTGACCGACCTGAAAAATAAGGCGGTTGCACAGGCGATTCAGACTATTCGCAATCGCATCGACGCTCTCGGTGTGAGCGAACCGACCATCGAGGAGCATGGGCAGGGGCAATATCAGATTCTTGTCCAACTCCCGGGAATTGACGATTTCGGCCGCGTGAAAGACATCATGCAGTCCACTGCCATGCTCGAGATTAAGCAGGCTCTGGGTGGACCGTTTCCCAGCGAGCAGGCCGCTTTGCAGGATAAGGGAGGCGTCCTTCCGGCGGATTCCCTGCTGCTCCAAGGACACAGCATGCCCGGAGCTGAAACTGAGGGGCCGGCATGGTATTTGGTTTCGCGAGTCTCAGCGGTCAGCGGAAAGGATTTGCGCGACGCGCAAGCCAGCACCGATCAGAACGGCCAGCCCAGCGTCACTTTTTCTCTGACCGGCGAGGGAGGGCAGCGTTTTTATAGCTTCACTTCAGCCCACGTCGGCGACAACCTCGCTGTAGTGCTCGACAATAAAGTGCAGGAGGTGGCCAGTATCAAGGAGCCAATCCGCGATCAGGGTTCGATCAGTGGCGGCCATATGACAGAACAGCAAGCGAAGGATCTTTCCATGGTCCTGCGCTCAGGCGCACTCCCCGCCAGTATTAAATATCTGCAAGAGGAAACCGTGGGTCCATCGCTGGGCGCGGATTCGATTCGCGCCGGCGTGCGTGCTGCCGTCATCGGCATGGTCGCCGTCCTGATTTTCATGCTGGTCTACTACCGCGGTGCGGGTATCAACGCGGACGTGGCCCTCATCATGAACCTGATCATTTTACTCGGGTTCCTAGGATGGTCGACCATCGCAGGAGTGAATGTCGCGCTTACCTTGCCGGGAATTGCGGGTGTGATTCTGACGGTCGGCATGGGCGTGGATTCCAATGTGCTGATCTTCGAGCGCATTCGCGAGGAGTTACGCAATGGCAAAACCCCGCCTTCAGCCGTGGATCAGGGCTTCAGCCACGCCTGGGTTACGATCGTGGATACTCACGTCACCACCATCGTTTCTGCCGCGATTCTATTTATCTTTGGTACCGGTCCGGTAAAAGGATTCGCTACGACGCTCACGTTTGGTTTGCTGGCGAACCTGTTTACTGCCGTGTTCGTGTCACGGTTCATTTTTGACTGGGTGCTCAGCCGCAAGCAGCGTGGCGAAGCGCTCAGCATTTAAGGGAATTGAGTAATTTTGCAATTAGGTGATTGGGTAATTTAAAAAAAACGTGAGTGCAGTAGCATGGACGTTTAAATTACGCAATTGCCAGATTTCTCAATTACCAAATCCTAGCTAGGTCACGTATAGATAAGGGGCACAACAAAACTCGTGGAGTTCTTTCGCAATACCAACATAGATTTTCTGGGGAAGAAGTGGTATTTTCTCGCCTTTTCGCTGATCTTCAGCCTGGCCGGCCTATATTCCATGTTGTTCTGGCACCACATTCCGTGGGGTGTAGACTTCCGCGGAGGAACGTTGGTGTACGTGAGGTTCTCCCATACTCCAGATGAAAACGCGATTCGCTCCGAGCTCGATCGCGCTGGCCTGCGGAACTTTAAAATCCAGCGTTTGGGCGCAGCCTCAAACAACGAAGAGCTGATCGACCTCGACGTGAGGGAGACCAGCGAGCAGGCGCTCGATCTGGGCAAATTGAAGATCATCCAGGCGCTGGAAACTAATACTCCTGCCGGCAAGACCGACCTGAACAATGCCAGTTTTCTGACCATCAAGAATTATCTGATGGATAAGGATCCGCTGCACATTGGTCCCGATGACCAGAAATATGGAGCCGAAGCGCAGGCCATCGTGGATTACCGCGACAAGGTCCAGGGGGGAGTTCTCAATTCTGCCGATCAGTTACAGGCCGCCTCTGGAGTGGACCGCGCTGTTGTGGCCTCGTTGCCGGACGTTTTTTTTGTCTCCGATTTCGGCGTTCGCAATGTCGAGATCATCGGACCACAGGTCGGCAGCCAATTGCGCACCCAGGCTGCATTAGCCACCCTCTACTCGCTATTAGGAATGCTGGTTTACCTGGGCTTCCGGTTCGAGTGGATTTACGGGGTTGCCGCCGTGGTGACGGTTTTTCACGATACTTTGATCACCGTCGGGTTCTTTTCCCTTAGGAATATCGATATCACCCTCACCGTGATCGCGGCCATCCTTACCCTGATTGGTTACTCTAATAACGACACGATCGTGGTATTTGACAGAATCCGGGAAAACATTAAACTCATGCGGCGCGAGAAACTGTCGGATATCGTCAATCGCAGTATTAATCAAACCCTAAGCAGAACCATCTTGACAGCGGGCTTAACCTTCCTTACCGTACTCGCACTCTTTTTGTTCGGCGGCGAGGTGCTTCGTGGATTCAGCCTCGCGCTGGTGATCGGCATCTTAATCGGGACTTATTCGTCGATCGCGATTGCAGCTCCAATCCTGGTGGCCTATCAGGATTGGCGTATTCAGAAGGGCAAACGGCCAGCCGCAATGGCGGGGCGTGCTAGGTAAGTTACCCGATGGCGCCGTTGTAACGATTGCGTTAGGCCTTGTTATGCGCGGGATTCGCCGGGATTCATGGCAGTTGTCCTGGGAATTTCGGTAACGCTGCATGCGTTACGAAGCTGGGATCAAAGAGGAAGCGCGCGGTGTCTAAGTCTCCGTAGGGTTCTAAAAGATCGGGGAGGATCACATGTTTGAAGACAGTCTTATCGAGTCCGGCGGCAAGCTGAAGACCAAGCGAGGTCGCACGTCAGCGATCGCGTTTGTGCTGGAGGTCATGATCATCGGCGTGATGGTTCTGATCCCGCTGATTTTCACCGAAGCTTTGCCCAAAGGTACAACCTTATTCATGTTAGTGGCCCCCCCGCCACCACCACCGCCGCCGCCGCCAGCCGCCGCACCGGTGCACGTGGTAAAGCAAGTTCAGACCGATATCGTGAATGGCGAACTGCGCACCCCGACCAAGATTCCGAAGAAAGTCCAGATGATCAAAGAAGACGAAGCCCCGCCGCAGATGGCTGCCACTGGCGTGGTTGGTGGTGTTCCTGGAGGGATTCCGGGCGGATCGATGGGCGGCGTGATCGGCAGCGTCTTGAGCTCGACGCCAACCGTGGCGCCAAAGATCGCCACTCCGCAGCGGGTGCGCGTATCCTCCGGCGTCTCCTCGGGCCTTCTGATCCGCAAGGTCAGCCCGACCTATCCGCCGCTGGCGCGTCAGGCTCGCATTCAGGGCACGGTGGTGTTGCAGGCCCAAATCAGCAAGGATGGTAGTATCCAGAACTTGCAGTTGATCAGCGGGCATCCCATGCTGGCTCCAGCCGCGATCGAAGCCGTGAGGCAGTGGAAGTATAAGCCGTACCTGCTCAACGGAGAGCCGGTTGAGGTCGAAACGCAAGTGCAGGTGAACTTCACGCTGGCCGGAGGCTAGACCCCGGCGGTTGGGTTCTTTTCATTAGTATTGGCGCGCGTCTTTGCCATGCCGCAGCATCTGGGAAGGAAATAGTTCGAAGCGACGTGGCCGACATGTTGCGAGGTCTGCGGCATGCCCGCCTTGACGATGCCAGAGCGACGATTGGTGAGCGCCGCGAGGCTGGTTTTTTAAATTCAGCCAGCGGTTGGCATCACAAAGCGCATCAAAGGGTCCAGTACAAGTACAGTAAATGTCCAGAGTTCCGAGGAGGGAAAGCAACTCATGTTCGCAGCTCATGTAGCAGGTTTCACTCTCAATCACATTACCGCTGCAGCCACCTGGGTCGTTCAGGAAGGCGGCGGCACCTTGGCGACCGATCCATTGGGCCTGTGGAAGGCCATGGGCTGGGTCGCCCGAACCGTGGTCATCATCCTGTTCATCATGTCGGGTTGGTCCATCGGCGTGATGATCGATCGTTGGATGGCCTATAGCGCAGCCCGCAAGCAATCCCGCGCCTTCGCCCCAGCCGTAGCGGGAGCTCTGCGCGACGGGCGTATCGACGAAGCCATCAAAGTTGCCGAGCGCAACAAGAAGAGCCATCTGGCCAAGGTAGTCACCGCTGGCCTCATGGAGTTCAAGGCTCACCAGGATAGCCCCGGAGCCATTCCCGGCGAGACCATTGAAGCCTCCAAGCGCGCTCTGGAGCGTACAGAAGCCATCGTCCATGCTGAATTGAAGCGCGGATTGGGTGGTCTGGCCACCATCGGCTCGACAGCTCCCTTCGTGGGACTGTTCGGAACCGTGATGGGCATTCTGAACGCTTTCATCGGCATCAACAACTCCAAGGCCACCGGTCTGGCGGCAGTCGCCGGCGGTATCGCGGAAGCACTGGTCACGACGGCTATCGGCCTGCTCGTCGCCATCCCGGCCGTCATGATGTTCAACTATCTGACCGGTCGCGTGGAAGCGTTCGACGTGGAAATGGACAACTCGTCCAGCGAACTGATCGACTACTTCCTGAAGAAGCGCGGCGAAATTCGCCGGTAAGCGCTTCGCGAGCGTTCGCGGAGAGTAAAAGGGTTCGGCACGTTTCCGCAGTGAGTTGCTAGTCCGGCGCTGGAGCAATCCAGCGCCGGACCTTCCCAACTTGAGGGCGGAAGGTTGAAAGCGGCGGCCTGCGGCAGAGGCACAGGAGATACCTGGCTATGGCATTAGCAAAACGAAACGAAGGCGCGAAGATCAGCTCGGCAATCAACGTCACCCCCATGGTGGACGTGATGCTGGTTCTGTTGATCATCTTCATGGTGGTCACGCCCATGTTGCAAAAAGGCATCAGCGTGGATATGGCCCCCGTCAACAATCCCGAGCAAATGCCGGATGCGGACAAAGAAGACGCACTCCTAGTCTCCATTACTCGAGACGGCAAAGTTTATTTCGGCAGCGAACAGATGGCGGTTGATAACCTAACCGGCAAGGTCAAAGATCGGCTCGCCAACAAACAGGATAAACGCGTCTACGTGAAGGCGGATATGCGAGCGCGCTTTGGCAGTGTGGTTCAGGTCGTGGATGCTGTTCGCGCAGCCGGGGTGGATGACCTTGGCTTGCTGACCGAGCAGAGGAAAACTGCAACCCCCCCGCCACCCCCGGCTACGCCCGGGCAAGCAGGGCAATAAAAGGAGAACGATCATGGGAATGGATCTCGGCTCGGGCGGAGGCCAAAGTGCAAACATCAACGTCACACCGCTCATTGACGTATTGCTGGTACTGCTGATCATCTTCATGGTGATCTCGCCAGTAACCCCGAAAGGATTGGATGCGCTGGTTCCTCAACCGCCTCCGCCTAACGCGCCGAAAAACAACACGCCCGACCGTACCATCGTGGTGCAGTTGGTGGATCGTGGCGCGGGCCAATCGCCGGGCGTCAAGATTAATAACGAAGACGCGACCTGGGATAACCTGCAAGGGCGCCTGACCGACATTTACAAACAGCGCGCGGAAAAAGTTATGTTCGTGAAGGGCGATGACTCTATCCCGTTCGGCAATGTCGCCAACGTGATTGATATTGCCCACGCTGCAGGCGTCGACAAGGTCGGTCTGATTACCGCGAAGATAGAGTCGGGAGCCTGATCTGCCTGCCCGGGTCGGCTCGCAACACTAAGAGCTCGGGAGTTGCGAAATTTGTCTTCGGCCCACTGCACGGAAGCCTGAGGTTTCCGTGCTGCCGCGGTCGGCTTCGTCGGCTTCTCATCGCGCGGGTCGTCGGCATTCAGTCGGCATTCAAACCGAGCTTGTCAAATCGATGTCTCTGGGCCTAGGATGCTCTGTCGAGGGAGACTTAAACCGCAATGAATAATCAGGCACGTTTCATCGCGCTGGCGGCAGTGGTGCTGGCGCTCTTCTCTTCTGTAGGATGCGACAAGCTGCGGGCGCGCGACCAACTCAATAAAGGCGTGGAAGCGTATAAGAATAACCATTACGAGCAGGCTATCGACCACTTTCAGTACGCGGTTCGACTGGATCCCAGTCTGATCAACGCGCGCATGTACCTGGCTACCGCGTTTGTGTCGCAGTATATTCCGGGGGTCGATTCTCCAGACAACCTGAGAACTGCCCAGCAGGCCATCGACGAATATCAGAGAGTAATCGATGCCAATCCCTCGCGCGATCAGAAGGTGAATGCGGCCAAGGGCATCGCTTACCTTTATCTGAACGAAAAGAAATGGGAGGACGCCAAAAAGTACTACCGCACGGCTTCCGATCTGGACCCCAACGATCCCGAGCCCTACTACTCTGTCGGCGTGATTGACTGGACCGCAGCCTACCAGCCCCGCATGGAAAAGCGCGCCGCGCTTGGCCTGAAGCCGGAAGAGAATCTGAATCCGAAGAATAAAGACCAGAAGAAAGCTTGCGAGGAGTTGAAGGAAAAGAACGCTCCTTACATTCAGGAAGGCATTGACAGCCTGAACAAAGCGATCCAACTTCGTCCTGACTACGACGACGCCATGGCTTACCTGAACCTGATGTACCGGGAAAAGGGCGACGTGGAATGCGATGATTTGGCTGCCCGCGCGGAAGATCTGAAGACTGCCGACCACTGGGTCGACGAAACTCTTCGCGTGAAAAAAGAGAAGGCCGAAAAAGCCGCGCAAGCGTCGCAGGGTGGAATCACAGTCGATCAAAAATAAGCCAGCATAAACCGCAATGCATGAAATCAGCCTCTTTCGTCAATCCAGCGAAAGAGGCTTTTCATTTTTCGCTTCAGGGATTTCTTTACGCAGAGGCTATGGGCTATTTGCTATACAGCCGCAATTCCACCTTCGGGAACTCCCACCGCTGCATCTTTGGAAACGACTCCGGCAGAACGTCAGTCAGCATCGCAGTCTTCGGATCAGGTTTCTCCGCGGTCCCGTTGTTCATCAGCATCACCCATACGCGCGGATGCGATTGCCCCATCGAGCGCAGCAAATCTGCGGTAGGCTTGCCCGTGAAATCACGATAGTCGAGTCCAGTTCCATGCTGGGGAAAGAGAATCTCTGGTCCCAACTGAGCTGTGAAATACGGGCTTGCAGTATTTGTTCCGGCCCGCAACGAACGAAAGAATTCATAAGCAACGCGCGTTCCCGCGATATGAAAGACGATGGCATCGCCTGACTGGGTATGATCGAGAACAAAGTTTGTTGCGGCTCCTGAGGCGTCCCGCTCGTTATCGAGGTCGTGACCGTAGACGAAAAAAACTCCCTGCAAACTCAGAAATAACACACCTATGAGGGCCGCGGTCAGCAACCACGACTGGCGGAGCCGCGCCAAGCCTGCCGCCGTCAGGATCACCAGCGCGGGCAGGCAGAAAATCATATATCGCCCCAGAAACACCGGGCGTGCGAACGACAGCAAGACCGTCAACAACACTGGGAAGAAAAGCCAGATCAGGAGAAGTTGAACTCTCCAAGTCTGCGACTCTTGGGCGCGTGCGAACAATTTTTTCCCACTTGCTGCAATCGCAAAGCTGCAGGCCAAGGCGCAGATTCCCAGAAGCGCCCAACTGTTGCCGCCGGCCATATTGCGATAGAACTCAAGCACACCGCGCAGGCCCGGCCGTTGAATCCAGCGAATCGGCCCGGCGCCTGTCTTCGCCACAAAAATGAGCAGAGGCAGAACCGCGATGCCAATAATGACCCAGGCACGTCGCATTTGCGCAAATTCCTGCGCGCCCCCTCGTTCGACTTTCCCGGCACCATGGCGCACTTCTACAGCGAGCCACTGCACGGGCAGCAGGAGCAACGCGTAAAAGTGCGCATAGGCCGCGAGAATGCTGACCACGACGTAGCCGAGCCGGGTGAGGCGCGAAGGCGCTCTCCAATAGGCAATCAGGAAGGCGGACGACATCGTCGCCAGCAGCAAGAAAAGCGAGTAGCTGCGCGCCTCCTGAGCGTAGCGAACGCTGTACGCGTTCAATGCGAACGACGCCGCCGCGATTAAACCAACCCGCCGGTCATACAGAAGTGTGGCGAGCCAATAAATTGCCAGCAGCGTAGCCGCGGAGAGCAGCACGGAGAGGCTGCGAATGAAAAACGGGCTTTGCTTGTAGCCGCCGCTAAGGCCCAGCCAGATGCGCAAGAGAACGTAATACAGCGACATGTTGGCTTCGCGCCACCATAGCAAACGAAAAAAGTCCTTCCAGCCGATTCGCGCGACTTCCACGCTAAAACATTCATCAAACCAAAAGGGCTTGCTGGCCAGGTCAACGAACCGAACAGCGAGAGCGACCGCCAGAAGTACAACGAGATTCAACGCGCGAAGTGGATTGGAAGTCTTCGACGCAAGCGGCGAGCTGCCAGGGTTTAGTTTCACCGCGTCCGGTGGCTGCATGCTGGGGCGAGGACCCTTCAATCCAGATGATACTATGCTAGAAAATCGTCGAAAGCGCATACTTCGGGGCGGGGGCGCCGGCGCGGCGGAGGTTTGAATGCGACAGCCCCTGACGTGAACGAGGTTCGAACAAGGTCATCTTGACCAGAGTCGTTGTTGGGTGGAGAGAAGGATCTTGGTGCAGACGCGGCCGCTGCTAGCCGCCCCAGGATGTTTGGCGAGGAACGAATCCAAAGGAATGCCATCAGTGCAAACAGTACCGATGTTGGATCCAGCAGCAACCAGCGATCGCTGGCAGGGATGCGTGTCGGTAATCGTGCCAGTTTACAACGAGATCGCTCACTTGGAGGAACTGCTGCAAGCGATCCAAGCTTCGCCCGTGAAAAAAGAAATTATTGTCGTCGACGATGGCTCGACCGATGGCACTCGCGAGAAGTTGCAATCTCTGCCGGCAACCAGCAACGTTGCTGTCGTATTTCACGAAAGGAACCACGGCAAGGGAGCCGCCATTCGAACTGCCCTTACCTATGCTCGGGGCGAATATATTCTGATCCAGGATTCCGATCTCGAGTACGATCCCCAGGATTATCCGAAGTTGCTCCGTCCACTTGCAGAAGGCCGCGCCAATGTCGTCTACGGGGTTCGCCCTGATCGTCCCGAGCGCGGCTGGCGTTTCTTTCTCGGCGCTAAATTGCTGACACATCTTACCAATCTTCTTTACGGCGCAGGCATTCACGACGAGGCAACCTGCTACAAAGTCGTTCGCCGCACGCTGCTGGCGCAACTGTATCTGCAATGCCGGCGCTTCGAGTTTTGTCCGGAGGTGACCGCAAAGTTGTCCCGCATGGGTGAGAGGATTGCCGAAGTTCCCATTTCTTACAATCCACGCTCAAAAGTGGAAGGGAAAAAGATTCGTCACTCGGATGGCTGGCTTGCAATCTGGACTCTAATTCGTTATCGCTTTGTTCCGCGGCGCCGCTGGTTACGTGCGGGAGGGTCGCAATCGCCCTTTGCCGTAAGCTTTTCTCGCACGCCCTCTCATTGAACACGTTCTGCATTTCGTCGGCGCAATCCCGAACAGGAATTCTCAGTGGCCTTGGAAAGAGGGCGCCGCATCGCGGTTAATGCCGCTTTACCGCTGCAATCGCCTCTATCGACGAAAGTCCTGTAGAATCTTCAGTTCGCCGAATCGTCCTCGGCGCTCTAAGAGATGTTCAAGAAAATTCTCATCGCGAATCGCGGCGAGATTGCCGTACGCGTCATCCGCGCTTGCCACGAGATGGGGATTTCCGCAGTCGCCGTCTACTCTGATGTGGACCGCGCCTCTCTGCACGTTCGCAAAGCCGACGAAGCATATCCTATTGGCGCGGCTGCGGCGTCCGAGTCCTACCTCAACATACAGAAAATCCTCGATGTCGCCTCGCGCTCCGGAGCAGACGCGATTCATCCCGGCTATGGTTTCCTTTCTGAGAATGCGAAATTCGCTCGAGCCTGCTCAGAAGCAGGAGTGAAGTTCATTGGTCCTACGGCTGCGACAATGGAAGCCATGGGCTCGAAGACTCGAGCTCGACAAGCCATGGAGCGGGCGGGCGTCGCGTTCGTTCCCGGCACATCGCGCGGCCTCGAATCATTCGAACAGGCCGAACAAGTGGCCAGTCGCATTGGCTATCCGGTGATGCTGAAAGCGGCCGCGGGCGGCGGCGGCAAGGGCATGCGCCTGGTGCATGCGCCAGGAGAATTGAAGTCAGCGCTCGACGGAGCGCGCAGCGAGGCCGAGCGATCATTCGGCGATAGCGAAGTTTATATCGAGAAGGCGATCATCAATCCACGCCACATTGAGATGCAATTGTTGGCCGACGAGCACGGAAATACGGTGTACTTAGGCGAGCGCGAATGCTCTCTGCAACGCCGCCACCAAAAGGTGATCGAGGAAGCGCCGTCGCCGATCGTTGACGCGGACATGCGAAAAAAAATGGGCGAGGTCGCCGTTCGCGTGGCTCAAGCGGCTGGGTATACGAACGCCGGCACGGTCGAATTTCTGGTGGACGAGGAGAAGAGTTTTTATTTTCTGGAGATGAACACGCGGTTGCAGGTGGAACATCCGGTTACGGAATTGATCACCGGCCTTGATCTTGTGCACTTGCAAATCCGCATCGCGGCCGGTGAAGTGCTGCCCTTCACGCAGGGAGAGATTTTAATTCGCGGACACGCCATCGAATGCCGCATCTATGCGGAAGATCCAGACAACAATTATTTTCCCAGCCCCGGCAAGATCACGCTGCTATTGGCGCCCTCTGGGCCGGGAATTCGGCGCGACAGCGGAATGTACGAGGGCTGGAGCGTGCCTATGGACTATGATCCCTTGCTTGCCAAGCTGATCGGCTACGGCACGACTCGCGATCAAGCGATTGGCCGGCTGACCCGCGCTCTCAACGAATATTTCGTGGGCGGAATCAAGACGAATATTTCGTTGTTCCGCCGCATTTTGAGTGATCCGGATTTTCGCACTGCGAAGTTGGACACCGGCTTCCTGGATCGCATGTTAACGCGCAAGACCCCTGCGACTCCTTCAGATTCCAGGGCAGTCGAAGTCGCGGTCATCGCTGCCGGAATATTTGCGGTTCTGGGCAGTTCCTCAGCTGGAGCGGGGGAACGGCCTCTGACTAGCGAGTCCACAGTTGGAAAGCAAAATGTCGCGTCCAATTGGAAAATCACAGCCCACAAAGAAGCCATGCGATAACGCTCAGAGTGGTTACTGGCAAAGCACACTGGTTTTCGTGACCTACCAAATTACCATCGACGGCAAGAAATACCGGCTCGATCTCACGCGATCGGAAGGCCGCTGGTGGTGCCGACTCGATGGGCGCGAAGTGGAAGTGGATGCAGTGCTGGCGCGTCCGGACGTACTTTCTCTTCGTATCGGGAATCTGGCTTATGAAGTGAAGTGCGAGCGCGTGGCGGGAGATCTGCACCTATGGGTAGGCAGTGAACGTTTTTCCACCGAGGTGAGCGATCCGCGATCGTTGCGCGGCCGAATCCCCACGGCGGATGATCATGGCCCCAAGAAACTTACGGCGCCCATGCCGGGTAAGATCGTGCGAGTGCTGGTCAGTCAGGGAACTGAGGTCGAAGCAGGCGCGGGCGTGCTAGTGGTAGAGGCGATGAAGATGCAAAACGAAATCAAATCGCCCAAGAAGGGAAAAATTCAGAAACTTCTGGTGAGTGAAGGGGCTGCAGTCAACGCGGGAGACGTGCTGGCAATTGTCGAGTAATACCGACAGTCGAACGCCTGCAGTTATTTTTCGATCCCATTGCTGTCGAGGATTTTCTTCGCGTAAAAATTTTCAACCTTCGCAGAATCCCGCAAGACTTCATAGTAGGCAGTCTTGAGCAGTTGTTCGCGGCGGTCATGCAATTGCGAACGGATAGCTTGCTGCACTCGCGGATCGGAGAGTTCCCGCTGTCCGGCAGGCTCCTTCGAAACGAGTTTCACGATCCGGTATCCCAGTGCCTGTCTGTTGGCGGGATTGACAACTGTAATGATGGCGCTGTACTGGCCCGGCTTGAGCTTCATCACCGTGTCACGCGTGGCCGGATCGGTTCCTTTCAGGCCAGACTCGGGCACGGTGCCGAGATCGCCACCATTTCCCGAAGTCTCGGGATCCTCGGAATACTTCATGGCCAGCGTGGCGAAGTCGTCGCCACTATCCAGCCGGTTCGCGATCATCTGGATTTTCTTGCGCGCATCGGCTTCGTTCTGCGCCTTGTCGTTTTGATTATGAGCCTGCGGGTTCGGCACCGGAGTGACCATGATCTGGGCCAGATGGTACTGCGGCTCAATCAGGTTGAATTCTCCCTTATGCGCGTTGTAGTAATCGGTGATGTCCTGGTCAGTCACGTTGATCTTGGAAGATACTTCTTTGTTCATGACCTTATCGACCGTGATGGATCGGCGAATATCGCGCTTAAAATCCGCCAGGGTAATCTTCTTATCCTGCAGGCGTTTATCGAATTCTTCCTGCGTAAAGGGAGCTTTGGTCTCGTTATATTTGCGATCAACCTCTTCGTCCGTTGCCAGCAGGCCAAGCTTTTCGGCGCGTCGCATCAGAATTTCGTCGTCGATCATCTGGTGCAGAATGTTCAGACGCAGCGCGGTGGCCTGTTCGCCCGTGGGTGCTTGCTGGGCTGAAGCGACATCGTTGTCGTAATATTTGTCGACATCGGAGCGGAAAATCTTGCGGCCATCCACAGTGGCCATCACGTCGCCACTAGTTTGCTGGTTGCAAGCGACCAGGCTTGCGAGCAGAACTCCGGCGGCCAGCGCTGCCGCGAACTGGGCGAAGAAAGAGTTTTTTCTCAACGATGTTTCTCCGTTCCTGACTGCGATCATAAAGTGAAATTCAGGCCTGGGGCGCTCGCATAGCGCCTGGAACCGCGAATATCATCGCGACGACGGCGCCGCTGACGATTGTACGTGCTGGGGCACTGGTTGTCCTGCGTCTTTCAAAGCTGCGTCCAGAGCGGCGCGAACCTCGCTGATGGGCACCGCGCCGTCGATCTTCTGGCCGTTGATAAAGAGTGCCGGCGTCCCATTCACGCCCAAATCATCGGCTTCTTTCATCGACGCTCTCACCGCATCTTCATTTTGTGCTTTCACGCATGATTGCAGCTTCGTCACATCCAGATTGTGTTTCTGTCCTTGCAGCATCGTGATCTTATCGATCGCGTCGAAGCGCGCCGCGGGAGTCTTCTCCATGTCCACTTCGTGCTTATTGGCGTGAATGTAATCCGCGAAATCCCAGTAGGCATCGACGTTCTGTACTGCCAGGCAGTTGGCGTCAACAGCGGCATGAATCGCCCAGGGATGAATTTCAGACAGCGGATCATCTTTGTAAATGAAGACAACGCGGTCGCCGTATTCCTTGAAGATTTCGGGAAACAGTGTCTGGTGCATTCTGGAGCAAAATGGACACTCGAAGTCGTCGAAATTCACCGCGACCACCTTGGCAGACTTGGCCCCGCGCGTAGGTCGTCCCGTGACGTCGATCTTGCTCATCACATCGGCGAAAGGATCTTTGTTCAAATTAAATTTTGTCACCCGCAGCATGGTGCTGCGGTCCTTGGAAATCAAAAACTTGTAGTCTTTTTGCTGGCCATCGCCCTCGATCTTCACCGATACAGCGTCATAGCCCGGCATGTCATTGCTGGGAGTAATGGCGCCGACCGTGACTTTTACATCGACGGGGATGGTATAGAAAGCACGCACCTGATGTTCGATCTTGCGAGCGATGTCGGGGGGCGCGGACTGGGCAACACAACCGAGACAAACGAGAAGAAGGATGAGCAGAGAACGCCGAATTAGGATCAACAGGAACCGCCTCAACATCACTAGTTATCTTTTGATTATCTCACAGCGACAAGCCTCGAGCTTCTCGACCCAAGCGCTGGAGCCCTGGGAGTGATCGGTAACAACCGGATCGCGGTAGGTCTTCTGACCCTAGCCAGCGCGGCGAAGTAGCTCCGCCGGCAATAGAGAATTCATCGATCCTGAGCGGAAGCCTTCCAGATCGAGAGTCACGAACTTAAATCCGAGCGCTTTGAAGATGGCAGTAAATTGAGCTGCCATGGCAGGAGTTAGAGCACGCTCCAGTTCTTCCCTTGCAATCTCGATGCGGACAATGTCGCCGTGATGACGTACGCGAAACTGGCGGAAACCGAGGCCGCGAATCGCCTCCTCACCGCGTTCGACTACGTCAAGAGCTTCGCGCGTCACCGGGCGACCGTACTCAATCCGCGAAGAGAGACAGGCGGAGGCGGGTTTGTCCCAGATGCGCAGACCAGCCTGTCTGGCGAGTTCCCGAATTTCCTGCTTGGTGAGCCCGGCGTTGAGCAAGGGAGCGGACACGTGGTGCAGCTTGGCAGCTTGCTGCCCGGGACGGAAATCGCCCTGATCGTCGAGATTCACACCGTAAGCAATTGCATCAAATCCACGCGCGGCCCGCAAACTTTCCATTACAGCGAAGAGCTCGTCTTTACATTGAAAACAACGCTGGCCATCGTTACGGGCGTACTCGGGGCGGTCCAGCTCGGAGGTTGGAATGACTTCCAGTGGAATGCTCTGCTCTTTGGCAAAGGAGATAGCATCTGTCAGCTGAGTGCGAGCCAGGCTGGGAGAGTCGGCAATTACCGCCAACATCTTTGCACCCAGAGCGCGATGAGCGGCCCAGGCGAGGTACGCGGAATCGACGCCGCCGGAGTAGGCGACGAGGACCCGCCCCAGTCGTCGCAAGTTTTCCTGCAGTTGAAAGTCTTTTGCGCCCACGTTCGTTCCTGAGATTTCTACCAATCCTATGGTACCAGCCGGCCTCGCGAGACGGAAAATGGAAAGGGCGAGTGCAATTTCGGAGGTGCCGACCAATTCAACAGCCTCCTTGGCAACGCTAATACAAGCGTTCCTGCTTCCTCAAGTTCCCAAATGAGCCGATGTTCGCGAGGCTGAAAGTGAAGCGAAACAAATTCTCATTGCGTACATTGGCGATTGCGTAGCGGCGATATTCCACCGTCATACCGCAACAGTCCCAGTTGTAAGTGGTTTGGGCGGTTGCGAATTGCAATTGCCGCATTTCGGCATCGAAGCCGATGCTAGTAGCCGCGCTCAATCCGCGGCGCGTAAGGCTCCCGTAACCGAGCGCCACGCGGAATTGTTGGAACTTGCAGGTCACCTGGACTTTCGGGGTCGCCGCGTCGCAAGTACCCTCGCTCGGCGCGGGAGTCGAGTTGTTGGTCTGAGGAATCTGCAGGAACGCGTCCCCGCCGCCGATCGTGAATGGTCCCATACTATGATTGACCAAGAGTGTGTTCGCATTCACCCGTTTCAGCTGAAAGTCGTAATCAAGGTCCCATTCGGTATTAGTGCGACTGGAAGTGTCAGCCACCAGGCGTGACACCAGCGGCGAAAGATGGCGCGCTTGGGTTGCAAACGCAATTCCCGTCAGATCTTCGGTCGTCGTGAACACATTGCGCTGGCCCGGAACCAAAGCCCCGCCGAATGTGGGATCGAGGAAATACTTTTGATTCACCTCCCATGTGACCACTTCTCTGGTTTGTGGGCCCGGGGAGCAAGGCGGGTTATCCAAACTGCTGACCCGCTGCCAGGGAACCGTCTGCTCTGGCGCGGCGGCTCCTACTGCCAAACCCGTCATCGGCTTCTCGCAATCTTCCGTCTGCGACGGGTTTCTTTTCGCGTAAAGGCGAGTCACGAAGCCATATTCCACTTCATGCGTATTGCTTAAGATATCGCGCTCGTCAAAATGCAGGACGTTGGCGAAGTCGTTCACCCCGGTTACGTATCGATAGACAATCCGCGGCTCAATGACGTGCTTCCACTTCCGGCCAAAGAATTCCTTATCGAATACTTTTTCGAGCACCGGCGGACGCACTTCCACGGACGTTTCCAGGGCTTGACGGTTGGTAGGATCTTCCACGGCGACGCCGTTGACGAAGCGTTCGGTGTAATAGGTCTCGTGCAAAGTAAGTGCTGGCCGCAAGGACCACTCATGAAACCGCAGTGGCAAGGAGATTTCGGGGTTGAAATCGAAACGACCAAGCAATGTTCCGGTATGAAAGCCAGGTTCGGTGCGCGACAACCCTGCCATCGAGGCGTCGAACGACCAATAAAATGGGGAGCGCCATAGAGGCCGATCTACGCTAGATGCGTCCAGGCTGGGTGCGTGCAAGATCTGGATCGAATCAAAGACAGGAGGATTCGAAAGCGTGCCGTCAGCGTTCGTGGTCTGAAAGTAGTTTTGATAGCGCTCCAGCATGCCACCGAAGGAAAAACCATCGTCTGCCTTCGACAGAAAAAGCTGCGACTTTACTTCTGAGTTCACCGCCTGGGTAAAAACCTCGTTGAAGGCCAGGCGGAAAAGAAAAGAACTCAGGTAATCGATATTGGAAACCGCGCGGAAGCCGTAGAGATTATCTTCCGCCGTCAGCCGCGCTTCCTGTCCGCCTTCTTTCAAAGGAGGCAAACCCGCACCCTGGCTAATGCCGCGATCGATCACGCCGAAGAAACTCAAGTCGAGATAGGACTTATCGCTGGGGCGAAGACGGTACTCTCCTCGTTGCGACCAGCCTCGCTTGGAAAAATACTCCGCGCCGATGGTCGCGTCCATGCTGCGATTGATCACCCAATAAAAAGAGTCGCCAATCTCTGTTCCATTAGTGGAGGAGCGACCTCCGGTAGGAACTAAAAATCCGGTGTCTCTGACTTCCCGCTCCACCGGATGCGTCGCGTAGGGAAAATAGAAAATCGGGAATCCGTGCAGCCAGAATGTGCTGTGATAAATCTGGGCATTGGCGCCCACGTCGACAACGACTTTGTGAGCATCGAATTGCCACTTGGGACGAGGAAGTTCGCAGGTGGTGATGGTTCCTTCATAGACCCGGTAATGATCGGGACTGGTCTTCTCCACGATCTTGCCAGAAAAGGCAAATGGCGCAGTCGAGGTTAAGATCTCAGCGTGACCGCCTTGAAAGCGGATTCCAGTGGTTGCGGTGACATCGTAGAAACGTCCAGTCTCGGCCGGGAGATTGTAAGTTCCGTGACTGGCCTTGATGTGGTCGTCGTTGGGACCGCCATCGAGGGTGAAGTGGCCGGTTGCAGTCGCCTCGCCAGTGTCGGAGTTGTAGGTCATTTCGTCGGCGCGAAGGATGTAATTGCGATAGTGAATTTCCCCGTTCCCGTGCAGGTTGTAAACGTCGCCAACCTTTTCCTGCTGGTCAGCACAGATCGTTGCGGAATCTGAAGCTTGGGTTGCGGCCCGTTCTGCGCAAGGAGTGTTCGGAGCGGATGCGGTTGTTTCAATTTTCTGTGGGGTCTTCGATTGAGCGGGAACTGTGTTTTCAGTGGAATTCCCTGACAGCAACTGGCTGGTTACTAGCGCTGAAGCGGGAATCTGATGACAAAGAAACAGCGCCGTGATAAGGAATTTAGTGCGAAGAGTCATCGGAAGAAAATCGACGGCAGAAGATGGTCCATCGAAGGCGTACCTGCCCTTTCGGATTTCTTGTAGCGGCAACGTGAACTTAGCACGCCCGAAGCCGCGAGGCAAAGTGCTGAAAAAGGCTAGGATTCCCGTTGCTTCCTTTGCGGTTGTATCTTGTCTGAGAACTCATACGATTTCGAGAGACTGGCATTCATGAATTGTCCGCAGTGTGGAGAGTTTTGCCGTTGCAATTCGGGCCTTGTTGCCGCATCTTTGTCCCAGTGCAGCCCGGATCCGGTTTTCGGGCCCGAAGCGAGTTTCGTTTCTGAGGGAGGCGCGAAGAGGACGGACCCGGATCTTGAATTGGCGAATACTTTGTCCTGCGAGGTTTCTGATTCGAATGCTCCGCCGCATCGGGATGAAAGTTCGGAATCGCCGGTCGAGGTGGGGGCCGAAGTTATCGCTTCGAGCCAAGATGGCGAGACCTGGCGCGGCGAAGTTTCTGCCCGGCTGAACCGATACCGCGCGCGCCGCAAAGTACGTCCGCCGCGGTATCCATCTCTCAATCTACGATTCGAAGCCTTTGAGTCAGCTACGCATGGAAGCGCAACCACCGGTTCGCTGCAACATGCCGGGTTCGAGCCTATCTCGAACCATGCGCTGGCGCTCGATGGCTTGACGCATGACCCGTCGCTGGCGGCCGAGATGGAAACGCAAACCCAGCCGACGGGTATCGAGGACGCCTCGCCACCTGTCTACCGCGCGGCAACGAACCCCAGCGCAGGATATGGCAGGGTGAGTGACGCGAGTGCGGGTTACTCCACCGGTCATACCAGTGCGAAGATCATCGAGTTCCCCAGGTTCGCTTGGGGACCGCCTGCGTCTCCGCCGGACCAACTAGCGGAGCCTGTTAGCGGTCGGCCGCGAATTCTCGATGTTCCTGAGATTGAGCCTCCGCTCCCGGCGCTGGGTGGGATCACGATTGAAGCCGTTGAACCAAAAGAAATCGAAAAGCGGCTCGGCATCGATATTCCACTGCAAAGTGCGCCGTTTGTTTCTCGGGTGGTAGCCGCCGTAGTCGATGGCATCATCGTCGCGGCCGCATCCGCGCTTTTCGGGTTTATTTTCTGGAAGGTAGCGGCGGTGCGTCCGCCGTCGGTGCAACTTCTCGGACTCGTCGCCGGTCTTCCCTGCGTGTTCTGGGCCGCCTTCCAATATCTTCTTGTGATTTACGCTGGCAGCACTCCTGGGATGCGCATTGCTCGTTTGGAGCTCGCGCGGTTCGACGGCACGGCGACCAGCAGATCTTTACGCCGTTGGCGAGTTCTGGCTGGTTATCTTTCCGCTGCTCCTGTTGGAATGGGTTACGCCTGGGTCTTCCTCGACGAAGATGCTCTCTGCTGGCACGACCGGATCACCCACACGTATCTTGCTCCGAAACGCCATAGTGCCGCGGACTAGCTGCCGCCAAACAGTCCTGTAGTTGCCGAAACGTTTCTTCTCTCGCCTGTGCTATCTTCATTGGGTTTAGCATTCATAACCGTTTTCGCCATTCATACGAAGCATGGCAACTTCCTCTGAAGGTACAAAACCGGCGGTAAAGGTCTTCGTCGCCACTACGGTGATGTTGACCTTCATCTCCTTCTGGCGCGCCTCGGCGATCGTCCTATCCGACTTGGCCTCGTCTGCCTACTACGCAGGCGGGGACGCAGAGAAAGTTATCGGTAAGAGCGCACCCTGGTTCATTCTCGCGGTCATGCTGTTCAGCTACGCCGTGCGTGCGCTGTATATCGAATCGAGCAGCATGTTCGTCCGCGGCGGTGTTTACCGCGTCGTTAAAGAAGCCATGGGCGGAACCCTGGCCAAATTTTCCGTCTCGGCTTTGCTCTTCGATTACGTTCTTACCGGTCCCATCAGTGCGGTGTCGGCTGGGCAATATCTCGCGGGATTCATCAAGGATATCGGAGTTTATCTCAATCGCCCGCTGCACTTTTCGGACGACTATTTCGCCGCTGGCCTGGCGATTATCATCGCTATTTATTTCTGGTGGAAAAATACGCAGGGCATCCACGAATCCAGCCAGAAGGCGTTGCAGATTATGATCATCACCACCGTGATGGTGGTGATTCTGATTATCTGGTGCACAGTCACGGTTTTGCGTGCTCCCATTCAGTTGCCGCCGAACCCGCTGCACCCGGGAGTGATTCCGGTCAATAAAGAGTCGCTGGGCTGGCTGAATCATACCTGGTTCAGCCATATTACCTGGATCATCCTTTTCGTCGGTTTCGGTCATTCCGTACTAGCCATGAGCGGCGAAGAAACGCTCGCCCAAGTCAATCGCGAAATCGAACACCCCAAGTTGAAGAATCTGGAAAAAACGGGGCTGGTGATTTTCATCTACAGTTTGCTCTTCACCTCGCTGGTTTCATTTTTCGCGGTGATGATCATTCCAGATAAAGTCCGGCCGGATTTTTTCGCCAATCTGATCGGCGGCATCGCCATGTATCTTGTGGGACCGACGAGTCTGAAACTCCTCTTCCATGGCTTCGTCGTACTGGTGGGTGTGCTGATTCTAGCGGGCGCGCAAAACACCTCGATCGTCGGCGCCAATGGGGTCTTAAATCGCGTAGCCGAAGATGGTGTGCTCACCAGTTGGTTTCAGCGGCCGCATAATCGATTCGGCACCAGTTACCGCATCATCAACCTCATTGTATGCATGCAGTTACTCGTGATCTGCCTCAGTTTGGGCAATGTGTACGTGCTGGCTGCTCTCTACGCCTTCGGTGTGATCTGGAGCTTCGCCATGAAGTCGCTGGCGGTGCTGGTGCTGCGCTTCACTGAGCCGGGGAACCGGGCATGGAAAGTTCCCGGAAATGTGCACATAGGAAAGACCGAAATTCCACTCGGCCTTGTTCTCATCTCAGCAGTGCTTTTAATAACAGCGGTCGTCAACTTGTTTACCAAGTACGAAGCGACGATCGCAGGACTTATTTTTAGCGCAGTTTTCTTCACGATCTTTACGATTTCCGAGCGTCATGTCACTAAAGAGCGCCACGGCAAGCCGGAACAGCTCGACCAGTTTCGAGTCTACGGGAATCAGGAGCTGGGGAGCGGCGCTATGGGCGTGCGCCCGGGCAATGTTCTGGTTGCTGTCCGCGACCCACGCAATCTGTATTATCTGCGAAACGTGCTCAGTCGCACGAATACCGCCAAGCAAGATGTCGTCGTCATGAGTGCGCGCCTGTATCACCGCGAGCACAGCTTTAGCGGCAGCGCCGTAATGGAGGCCAGCCAGGTATTCGACCACTATGAGCAGGAGCTTTTTACCGCGACGGTTGCGGTCGCGGAAAAAGAAGGCAAACCAATCTCACTGTTAGTCGTCCCGGCTACAGACGTCTTCGAAGCGATTATGGTGACGGCCCAGCGCCTCGAATCCACCCGTGTGGTTTGCGGACTTTCTAACAAGTTAACTGCCGATGAGCAGGCCAAACTCACGGGGGATGCCTGGGAGCGCCTGCCTGAGCCGCGTCCACGGCTGATTCTAGAGGTGTGCGCTCCCGATGGCACGGTTCGCGAATTCGCGATTGGACCGCACGCACCGCGTATGCGCCCCCAGGATCTGGAGCTTATGCACCGGCTTTGGCTTAACATTACCGCCGATCCCAAGTTCGCGGGTGCCCACCATTATCACGTGGTGGCCTTGGCGCTCGAAGAATTGCAGCGCGAGCTCAGTACGGAACAGCGGGCGGAACTCCTGCAAAAACTGCAGGAAGAGATGGACCGTCCTAACCCGACTTGAGGACTACGCTTGCAAGGAGGTAATCATGGCGCGCATTTCTGGCGCTTCAGGCAACCGTGGTGGACCGTTCCGACGGTTGTTTGTGCGAATCATCTATTCCCTCACGCGGCGTCGACTAAAACGCGTCATCATGCCGATTCAGGTAACCGCCCATCATCCCACCATCCTGCGGGGATACGTTCAGATGGAGCGAACCCAGGCTGCGAGCAAACTGGTCGATGCCAAATTAAAAGGTCTTGCCGAACTTCGCGTGGCGACGCTGGTCGGGTGCCCGTTTTGAATTGATATTGGCTCTGCCGTGGGCAGGGCGCACGGCATCTCGACGGAACAGATCGCCAATCTCAGCAACTACCGCACTGACTTCAATTTCTCTGAGCTGGAGAGGATGGTGCTTGAGTATGCCGACGGCATAACGCGAACGCCCGTAGAAGTCTCCGAATCTCTATTTGCTCGGCTGCGAGAAGGATTCAACGAAGCGGAACTGGTGGAACTGACCTCCGCCGTCACGTGGGAGAATTACCGCGCTCGTTTCTCGCACGCGTTCGGAATTGAAGCGGAAAATTTCGCCGAAGGAACCGTGTGCGCACTACCTGTGCGAGCGGCAGATGCTGTATCGAGGTAATGCCGAAGCTTGAGCGCCGGCACGCTGCTAGTGGTGAACGTTATTCTCGAGCGATGCCCGCAGGTCAGTAAAACGAAACGGATATCCACTCATTACCAATTGTGTCGGCTCGACGCGCTGGCTGCTCAGTAGAACTGATTCCCCCATTTCGCCAAAAGCCAGCTTCACCGCGAACGCGGGCATTGGCAAGATGGCGGGGCGCGACAGCACACTGCCCAAAGTCTTGGCGAATTCTACGTTCTTCACTGATTTGGGCGCGACCATATTGACCGGGCCTTGCAAAAGATCGCTTTTAAGGATGTGATGAATTGCTCCGACCATATCCTGCAAATCAATCCAGCTCATCCATTGCTGACCGTCGCCGATTCTGCCACCGACGCCCAACTTAAAGGGTATCAGCATTTTCCGCAGAGCGCCGCCCTTGGGGCTGAGCACGACCCCTGTGCGCATCTGAACGGTGCGAATGCCGGCGTTGGCTGCAGCCTGGGTTGCGGCCTCCCACTCGCGGCAAACGTCGGGCAGAAAACCGCTGCCCGCTTTGCTTTGCTCATTCAATACCTCGTTGCCGCGGTCGCCGTAGTATCCGATCGCTGAGCTGCACACAAATACCTGTGGCTTGTTCTGCGCTGCCGCCAAGGCTTCCGCCAGCGTGGTCGTGCCCGCGATGCGGCTGGCACGAATCTTCAGTTTCTTGGTTTTGGTCCAGCGGCCAACGATGCTCTCGCCCGCGAGATGGATCACTGCATCGTAGCCGGAAACCATGTCGGGCGAAATCGGCTTGGCAGGATCCCAGGCAACCTGATCCGCCGTTGTGGCGCTGCCACGCACCAGTCGCGTGACGTCATATCCTCGCGTTTTCAGAGAAGGAAGAAGCGCGGCCCCAATCGGGCCGGAAACGCCGCTGACAAGGATTCGCGAGATCATAGTGCGCAAATGTCACTGTAGCAGTTCGTCAGCTCGACAACCAAACTCGCAACAATTTCGAAGAATTCGAAACGCGTGAAAAACGTCGCCTCCATTCTAGATCTTCGTTGACGGCAACGCATTCGAAACTGTACATTTTAATTCAACGAAATGGAGAGTTCATGAGTACCCCGACTTCAACTTCCGGCAAGAGCGGTACTATAGTGGTTTCTGCCCTTCATGCCCGCGCGAATTTTGGAAAGCTTCTGGAGCGGGTTGATGATGAGCGTCGCTCCCTTGTTATCGAGAAGCGTGGTACTCCCAAAGCAGTGCTGCTCAGCATCCGCGATTACGTCAGGCTGGCTGCGCCTGAACCCGAGGTTCTACGAGTCATCGGTCGGGAGTCGGAGCGGAACGGCACCAGCAGCCTGTCCTCGCGTCAAATCGACCGGCTCATCAAGACTTCCCGGTTGCAACGTTCCAAGCGGTAAATGCTTCCCCTTCGCCTTGTGATCGACACGAACGTGCTGGTTTCGGCGGCGATTAAGCCCGCCGGATTACCGCGGACGGTGCTGCTGCTAGCCATTACCAAGCCGGCGCGGTTGTACGTTTTGCAGCCTATTCTTGAAGAGTACATCGACGTGCTCGCCCGTCCCGAACTGAAGATTCGCAAAGGACTGCGGTTTCAGTTGCTGCAGTTCATTAAAAGTCGCAGTCATTTAGTGAAACCTACTCGATGTCTCAAGGTCACACGCGATCCCAACGACAACATATTCCTGGATTGCGCCGACTGCGCCCGCGCGGACTACCTGGTCACAGGCAATCAGAAGCATTTCCCGAAATTCTGGAAAAATACCAAAGTCATATCGCCGCGAGAATTGATTGGCCTTGTGTCGCCACACTTGATTTAAGCCAAGTTCGCTGGCTTCGTCCTCTGGCCCAGAGTCGGCTACCGCCGCAGGCTATAATCGTACATGGCGAGCTTGCGCCAACAGATCGCGACCACCGCTCTTACCCTGACCAAGTTCCGCGATCTGATGAAGCGGATGCAGGAGAATCGTCCGCAGGACGATCTCACCATCATCAAGAAAGCCTACGATTATTCTCTGAAAAATCATGAAGGTCAAAGCCGGGCCTCCGGAGAGCCTTACCTTGTCCATCCGCTGGAAGTTGCGCTCGTCCTCGCCGAAATGAAAATGGATCCGGTCGCAGTGGCCGCCGGCCTGCTGCACGATTCGGTCGAAGACACTTCGGTCACTATCGTCGACATTCGCAAAGAATTCGGAGAGCAGGTTGCTCACATCGTCGAAGGCGTAACTAAAATCAGCAAAATTGATTTCGCAACACGCGAAGAGCAGCAAGCCGAGAATCTGCGCAAGATGATGCTGGCCATGGTCGATGACATCCGCGTAGTGCTCATCAAGTTGGCCGACCGGCTGCATAATATGCGCACGCTAGAGCACCTGCCGCCCGAGCGCCAGCACAAGATCGCCGAAGAGACTCTGGAAATTTATGCGCCCATCGCCCACCGTCTCGGCATGGGGAAGATTCGCGGCGAGCTTGAAGACCTGGGTTTTCGCTTTCTCGATCCCCTTGGTTACGAGCAGGTCGAAAAGTCAGTGAATGCGCGACGCAAGGAGGGCGAAGCCTTTCTCGCCAAGATGCAGCAGACGATCGGCGACAAGCTGAAAGAGGCCGGCATCCAGGCGCGTGTGGAAAGCCGAATCAAGCGCCTGTTCAGCATTCACAAAAAGCTGCAGCGCCAGCGCATCTCGGTCGATCAGGTCTACGACTTGTGCGCCATGCGGGTCATCACGCGTTCGCTGCAGGACTGCTACGCCGTACTGGGCATCATTCACAATTTGTGGCGGCCGGTTCCGGGACGCATCAAGGATTTCATCGCCATGCCGCGGCCGAACTTTTACCAATCTCTTCACACTTCCGTGATCACGGAAGACGGCACACCTTTTGAAATCCAGATTCGCACCGAAGAAATGCACAAGATGGCGGAAGAAGGCATTGCCGCCCACTGGAAATATAAAGACGGCCCGGTGTCGGCGCAGGATGAGCAGCGCCTCGCGTGGTTGCGGCAAGTGGTCGAATGGCAGCGTGACGTCAGCGACCCCAACGAATTTCTTTCCACGCTAAAGGTCGATCTTTACCCGGAGGAGGTTTACACCTTTACACCCAAAGGAAAAGTTGTAGTCCTGCCGCGCGACGCAACGCCTATCGATTTCGCATATACCATTCACACCGAGGTTGGACACACGTGCATCGGCGCCAAAGTAAATGGGCGCATGGTGCCGCTGCGCCACAAACTGCATTCCGGTGACATCGTTGAAATTCTCACCCAGCCCGGGCACAAGCCCAGCCGCGATTGGCTGGGACTGGTCAAGTCATCGCGCTCGCGCAATAAGATCAAGCACTGGCTCAACGTTCATCAGCGCGAGCGCGCCATTGAAATCGGCCGCAAGCTGATTGAAAAAGAAGCGCGCAAGTACCGCATCGCGCTCAAAGAAATCAAAGACGAAGACCTGCAGAGGGTCGCCTCTGGATATGGACTGGGCAAGGCTGACGACCTGATGTCGGGCATCGGTTACGGGAAATATTCCGCGCGACAAGTGCTTGCGCGGTTGCTGCCCGCGGGAGCCACGCACTCCATCGCGGGCGACATTGAGTCGGAAGGTTTGACCTCGCAACCTGGCAGCATTGCCAGCGTAGTGAGACGGGTCTTCGGCGATCACAATGCCATCACGGTTCGCGGGCAGGGCGACATGCTTGTCTACCGTGCACGCTGTTGTAATCCCATTCGCGGCGAGGGAATCGTCGGCTACATCACGCGCGGCAAAGGCGTGGCAGTACATTCGGTGAATTGCCCCAACGTTACGAATCTTCTCTACGAACCTGAGCGCCGCATTGACGTGGAGTGGGCCCGAGATGAAAGTACTCCAACCGCCTATCCCGTGAAATTGACGGTCTTTTGTGACGACCGCTTCGGCATGCTGAAGAGCATTACCGGCGTGATCGGAGATGCCAAGAGCAACATCCGCAACATCGCTGCGCAAACCGCGAACAGTCAGGCCAGCGTCGAAGTGGTGCTCGACATCGCTGACCTGAAACATCTGGAGCAGATTATCGCCGGTCTGCGCAAAATTCCAGGCGTGCATGAAGTGCAGAGACTCCAGAAAATCTAGTCGCCGCTGTCAGCTACCGGTTCTCAGTTCCCAGTTCTCAGCCAAAGACCATCCGCGTCCGCCACTGTGGTACTCTGTGCCCTCAGTGGTTTTATTTTTTGGTCTTTCGAGAACAACTGAGAATTGCTTTATGCGTGAAATTATCTCTACCAAAGACGCTCCGCAAGCCATTGGCCCCTATTCTCAAGCCATCAAAGCTAACGGATTCGTTTTCGTGTCGGGACAAATCGCCATCGATCCCGCGACCCAACAAATCACTCCCGGCGACGTCGCCGCGCAGACGGACCGCGTGCTGCGCAATCTGTCGGAGATTCTGGAAGCCTCCGGGAGCGGATTGGGGAAGGTCGTCCGCTCGACCGTCTTCTTGAAGAACATGAATGATTTCGGCACCATGAACACTGTGTACGGGAAGTACTTCAGGGCGACGCCGCCCGCGCGCTCGACAGTCGAGGTCGCACGTTTACCTAAGGACGTGCTGGTGGAAATTGACGTGATCGCCCTGGCGTGATGAGAGCTCCAACCCCAGGGAGCACGGCGAGCACAGAGGAATAAAAACCTCAGTGAAACTCCGTGTCCTCTGTGGTTAAAGCTTTAGGCCTTGACGACTTTGCCGCTGCGCAGGCAGG
>PKXU01000017.1:0-285 GCA_003132445.1 Acidobacteriaceae bacterium
CCAAGAACTTTGAGAAAGCGATTTCTCTTTGTCAGGGTGGAATCGTGGCCCTGGCAGATCAAGACGACGTTTGGTATCGGCACAAACTGGGGCGAATCGAGAAAGCTTTCTTGCGATCGAGCGAGATAATTTTGGCTTTCAGCGATGCTGATCTAATCGACGACGATTCACAATCGTTGGGCGCGCGTCTTTGGGCCACCTTTTCCTTTGATCGCGCTGAACAAATCCAGTTCGCGAACGGTCACGCCCTAAACGTCCTGCTCAAACATCCCGTGGTGACGGGTG
>PKXU01000017.1:335-10415 GCA_003132445.1 Acidobacteriaceae bacterium
CTAACCCAGCGAGTTAGGCTCACGACAGCGAACTCTTACCTCAACGAGGTCGAACGCTTCCGTGAATTCCGAGACAGGCTGGAAGAACAGAGGGGGACCTTCCCGTTTGTTGGGTGCGCCCTAACCGAGATTAAGCGAAAGATCTTCCATCTTGAACACCGGGCACGATTACCGCGCACGAGAATTGCCCGAATCCCGAGCGTTCTCCGGCAAACTTTGAACGGCGATTATTGGCGTTACTCGACGGGGTGGAAGAGTATTGCCAAGGATTTGATTAGTTAGCGTGGCTCATAGCCCCTCTCGTTTTCCCATTCTTCCCGTCAGGCCATCCCAGGTTCCAAGCAGGAAATTGCGAAACTTACGGACGCGGTTCCTCTCGACCATGAAACAAATTGTTGTATCCCTCACCTGACGGCAAATGCTATTCAGAACCCAGCCAGGGAATAAGCGAAAATATTTTCGGTAGAAAGCTATCGAATTACGAGAAATGTAATAGCGCCTAATGGCACTGTGGTCAGAGGAGTAGAAAGGATGGCCTAAAATTGTGGTCACCATGGGGTTACCGGGGGAATGGAGAAGTTCAGTTTGCCTCGAGTGCGCCACGAGAAACCCGGCAGCCCGGATTCGAAAACTATACTCCCAGTCTACCGAATCGATAAAGTATTCCGATGCGAACCACCCGATCCTGTCAAATATCCATGAAGGCATCAGCGCACCTGACGTCATGGGTAATATGGGGCTGCCGTCGCGGCCGCGCGGCACGACTACTTCAACGCGGGTTTCGGGGTCCACGTATTTCGGGTGAATTGAAGCTACGCGTTCCCGTTCAGAGTGGTCTTCCCATGCAGCGAAGAGCTTGTCAATATAGCCATCGGTGATTCCGCTGTCCTGATCGAAGAGAACCACCCATGGATACTGCTCGCCCTTAGCCCAGCGGACACCTTGATTCAAAGCTTCGGCGATGCCAAGGTTCTCACCATTCTCGATCAGTTGAAAACCAATCGTCTGGCTGGCCAACCGCAATGGGTCACGTTCATCGGTGTTGGAACCGTTGTCCACTACGACCAGACCCTGAACCTGAGCAAGAATGTGGGGAATCCTTTCAATCATCTTGGCATTGGGATGGTAGGTGACTATCACCGCGCACACATTTTGTGCTTTCATTTCGCCCACTTTGGATAGCCCATTGTGGCTGTCTGCTTGTCTTTGACCCGAAGGAAAGGAACTTCGAGTCCAGTACTCAACGCCGCGTCCTCGGCAACGCCGACTACGAAGGATCAGATCAGCTCAAACTCCGGAAGCGGCACAATAAATTTGCCGGTCGAAGACAGGTAGGCATGCTCCCGCGCCTTAAACTCCTCGATGAAATGCCACGGCAGCACAAGGAAGTAATCTGGCTTCGCGGCGCGGGCTGCCTCTTCGGAAACGATTGGAATACGAGTACCCACCGTCACCTTGCCCCATTTTTCCGGATTGCGCTCGGCTGCGGCGTTGATTACCGAATGGTCGAGCTCGAAATATTGAAGCATTGTGTTTCCCTTGGTCGAAGCGCCATAGACGAAGACTCTCTTTTTTCGCTTGACTTGATCTTTGACGAAACCGGAAACCTGTTGCTTGATTCGCTGGACTCGCTCCGCAAACTCCAGATACGGAGTCGCCGTCTCCAAACCTAGCTCAGCTTCGCTTTCACGCAGCCTCGACAGCCGCCCTATAGCTTGCTTTCGATGAGCCCCGTCCCCAAAAGTGTTCTGGTCCGCGCCACGATTGCGAATGAAGGCGCGAATACTGCCACCGTTGACATCATTCAATTGCGCATCGACAACCGAGAAGCCGTGCAGGTCAAGAAGATATTCGAGAGCTTGCAGTGAGTAATACTCCAGGTGCTCATGGCAAATGTTTCCGAAATCGTTCTGCCTCAGCATGAGTGGCAGGTAACTCATCTGCATGATCCAGACGCCCTCCGGATGCATGACTCGTTGTATGTCGGCCACGAATTTCCGCGGCTCTTCCAAATCGTAGAACATCGCAATGGATGTGACCACTTTCGGACGAAGCTTCCCTAGATCGGGGTCCGACAGAAAACGTTCCGCGTCAAAAAATCCCACCAGAACTTTGTCCGCGACCTTCCGCGAGAGCACGGCCAGGTTTTGAGCGGGATCGAAGCCAATCTTGTAGAGCCCGGGCACGGTATATGAACCCAGAAGAGTGCCATCGTTACACCCGATGTCCAGCACAGAGTCTCCCGCCTTGATTTGGAGCAATTTCGAGGCTGCGCCGGAGATGTCCGCCAAGGCATCTCGCATGGTTTGATTAGTCCCAGAACGGTACCAGTACTCCTGATACATCATTTCGCCTGGAACGGTATGTCGCAATTGCAGGAGCCGGCATTGTTGGCAAAGCACCAATTCCAATGGTGCTTTCGGTCCGTCTGGTTGATCAGGCGCCAGAAACGTGGAGACGTACTGTTCCCCCAACGAAAGAATCGGATCGAGGGAGCCTCCGCAAACTCGGCAATGATTCCAGGTCTTCATCGACTACTTCTATCTCCTCGCCAATTGGCTATCGTTCGTATGGTCAGCACCGCAACTTTGTGGACGACGGGTCCGCTTCGAGATTCGTTGCCAGCGATCGCACATCAGCATCCACCAACATCCTTACCAGTTCCTCGAACGTGACGCTCGGAGCCCATCCGAGAATACGCTTCGCTTTCGCCGGGTCTCCAACCAATAGAACAGACTCTGGCCCACGGAAGGCTTCGCAATCTTGCACCACATAATCCTCATATTTCAGATCGACATGTGAAAAAGCTATTTCACAAAATTCGCGCACGGAGTGCGTCTCCCCGGTCGCCACAATGTAGTCGTCGGCCATGGACTGCTGCAGTGACAGCCACATGGCTCGGACATAATCGCCGGCGAAACCCCAGTCGCGCCTTGCATCCAAGTCGCCTAAGCGAAGCTCGCGAGCCTTGCCCAGCTTAATCATTGCCGCTCCGCGAGATATTTTGCGAGTGACGAATTCCTTTCCTCGTCGAGGGCTTTCATGATTGTACAGAATACAAGAACACGCAAATAGCCCTCGCTGCTTCCGATATACGGTAGTCATCCAATGGCCGAAAGCTTTCGCGACTCCGTATGGGTTACGGGGTTGAAATGGGGTCAATTCCGTTTGGGGCACCTCTGTCGCGTTCCCAAAAACCTCGCTGCTCGAGGCCTGAACAAACCGTATTCGGGGGTCGATTCGATGGATCGCGTCCAGCAGTTGTACTACCCCTAAGGCGTTCACCTTTCCTGTCGAAACCGGATCCGTCCACAATTCGCTGCTCGAGGCACGCGCCGCGAGGTTGTAGACCTCGTCGGGGCGAAATCGATGGAGCAGGTCCTCGAGGCCGCTGTCACCGACAAGATTGCATTCGCAAATTTCGACACCTTTCGGAAGGTGGTCAGTACCAGCTCTGTCGCTCCCTCTTTTCGCGCAACGACGCACTGTTCCCATGACGTTGTAGCCCTGCTTCACCAACAACTCCGCAAGGTATGAGCCATCTTGGCCGTTGATACCGGTAATTAGCGCTCTGCGTGTCATGCTATCTATAATTTCTTCATTCGCGGCGGTAGTACTCGGCGGAAGCTACTATTCGATACCATATCAATGGTGGATACTATTGAGCGGGGTGTGACTTTTCATCGGAAGTCTCCAAAAACAGAACGGACTGTTCGCCAGATCTAGTAGAAAGAGCGAGCGCGATGGTAAGTTACGAAAGGTCAGGTAATAAATGACAACGATGAGGTTCGCAATACGACCTGGAAAATGAGCACTTGCATTACTAACCGCCTGAGCCCAGCGAGATGCCAGTCTAGGCTTTACTAATTCCACGTACTCCCTTTTCGTGTAGGCTCCCTTAGCCCTATAATGCAAAAGAGTCTTCGGGTTTCGCCACGGTTCTTTGGGAACTACGCGACATTTGACAGCGTCGGGAAAATTTGTAAAAGACCAAATTAAACTTGGCCATTTGAACATCCAGATCTCAAAATACTTAGCGAGCCAGGAAGCGTTCGCATAGCGGATCGTAACGGACGGCTCAGCGATGGCTAGAGTATCGCCTGATAGGGGCTGCTGGAAGATCACCCCAACGTGTATGAAATAAGACCCAAAGTAGTTTTCTTTCTCCCGCATCTCCCACAACTGCCGCTTTATAATCACACACCCGATAAAACTTATATAATGCCCAATGTCGCTCAACAGGAGTTGACTCTCGCTTGCCTTATAAATCTTATTCTCTTTCAGCTGTAACCTTCTGAGTTCCAACACCTTCGATAAGTCTGCATTTCGCACTTCACTATTTGCGATTATTAACGCATAATCATTGTTGTTGATTGCCTCGAGTACAGTCCGTATGGCCCCTGGCCTAATAAGATCATCATCACTAAAGAGCCAGCAATAGTCACCCTGTGCCAATTCGACTGCCCTTGCGAAGTCCCTGTCGATACCCTTATTAGTCTCCTGACGAAAGTATCTCAGCTGTGGGAACCGTTCTCGATAGAGCCCCACCACTTCCTCGGTATTGTCAGTTGAGGCGCCATCCAATACTACGATTTCCAACTGCTCCGTTGCCTGACTAACGATGCTGTCCAAGGTCGCGCCAATGAATGCACCGCGGTTTCGGGTTGCAATGCAGATCGAGAGGGCTACCTTGTCCATGCATCAACCTACTTTCGATTACGTCTTCCCGCGGGCGGCTTGCAGGATAGTCGTAGTATCAAGCTGTAGTTCATTTCTTTTCGAACTCCATCACGATTACTCCCTCGCCTGGAATATCTCTAAGGTTTTGGTAGCGCTGGAACTCTTGAGCCATCGTGTATGGCTCTCTCCATCTGGGGTACCTTGCACCGGTCCACTTCTTAATCAACCCACGCCGCAGAGAACCTGACTCTTTTTCACCATAGACCCCATGCCGCGTTGGGCGGCCCAGCACGCTGTAAAATCGTTCTTGCAGTAAGGCTTCGTCGTAAACATATTGGAGAAAAAAGAATCCTTTTTCGTCAGGCTGCTGCAGACCGAAGTGATCCACATTGATATATTGCTCTTCGGCTACAGCTGCGCATGGGACCGAAAGTATAAGTCTGCCCCCCGGTTTAAGCAGACCCCACATTTGTTGAACCGCATTCGTGTCTGCGGGAATGTGCTCGACGACAGAGATGCTAGTAATGAGGTCAAATGTGCTTGGACTAAAGGGTACCTCTTCGATCAGACAGTTCCATAAGGTGCATCGATCCGCCAGACCACAAGCTCGAACAAGCCCGGCTGTTAGCTTGAGATCCTCCCGGTTTGGATTAATGAGTTCCCCGGTGGATTCCCGTCGTTGGGACATAAGAGCTACAGGAAAGAGTCGGGGAGAAGAAACGTCCAAATAGCGACCGATCGAGATATTGGATAGGAGGTCCCATGCCAACCCGAATTCGAAGTAACGCGTTGACTCGACCGGTGTAAAGAGCATGCGGTAGATCTCAGCATAGGATACACCGTCATGGTTGCCGAGCAGCGAACGCAGCGCTAATCGGGCAGAGTCGGAGGCGAACCTCAGTCCCGGGATTTCATAACGACGGGCTCCCAGCCAATACAAAGGGAAGGTCGTACTCCACAGTAGGCGCTCGATCCTGCCCAGGCGAGTTGCGACTTGGATAGGTGGGACCTGTGTATAGGTTTTTTTCATCGCCTGACCGATGGACCTTCCTCTACACGTAAGATGGACTGGGTCTAATAAAATATCGCCGAACGCTCTCACGAATCTGAGGCGCGGCCAAAACTGCGACCGCAAAACTCGCCAGCCACAGTCCCGACACCACAGCCATAGTTGCGAGAGGCGACTCGAACTTCGTAAACACCAAGCGACCAATCGCCGCCGTTACGACGGTGCCTAAAAGAGGTAATCCAATGTCGCGGTAGTATTTCCAGGTTTCGTGTGGCAATAACCGGCGATGCATGATGGGGACGGCGATAAGCATGTTCAAGACATTCAGAATCGCCCAGATCGAAGCGGCACCTACTAGCCCGAAGTGTCTCGTCATCGGAAACATCAATGGGACGAGAACTGAAATCGATATCAGGCCGGCCACAAACGGCAACTTCGTCCAACCAAAGGCGAGTTGAAGAATATAAGGCAAATACAGCACCGCGTTCATTGCCGAACCGACCATTAGCATGCTGAGGACGGGGGCAGCGTTCGCCGCCGTTTCGGTATTTCCCGTCCAGAGGCGGAGGATCTGAAAAGAAAATATTGTCACGACCGCCGCAACCGGCAGAATCAAGACAGCCATCAATTGCGAGCCCCGATGGTAGCCCTCGCTGATCAGATTCTCGTCGCCTGCTGAAACCAAGGCCGACATTCGAGGAAATATAACGTTGAACACGCACCCTGCGACGATGAGGGGACCGCTAGCGACCGACCACGCTAGAGCATAGTAGCCGAACGTTTTCAGGCTAAACAATTTGCTTACCAGTAGCTTGTCGGCTTGCGTCAGGACCAGACTAATGATGGCGACCCCGGTCATGCCGACGGCGAAGCGCCGCACATTCTGTGCCACCACCAAGTCGAAGCGCGCGGCCCGATCCGAACGAGGCAATCTCCTCCATAGAAAAAGTGCCAAGGCCGTGACAACCACTGCGTTAACGCCAATTTGCCAGACAAGAAACGCCTGGATAGTGGGTGAGACGAGCCAAAGGATTAGAACGCCTCCGGCGTTGTTCGCGGTCGCTGCGCCAATTTTGAGCAGGTTCATTAGTACTTGTTGGCGAAGACCCGTTAATCCGCCTTGGTAAAAGCTGACGGGCCACTGAAAAAAAGCCAGGATACCCATCAGCATCACAACCTGCATGACCTTTCGAACTGGAATCGCACTGGCTTTGATCCAATGTACGGCTAGCCAAGGGGCTGCCGTCAGGATCGCTGCGCCGATGAGCAATCCAATGAACCAGTAGCCGATTTCCAAGGTGCGCACCAGGTCCCGTGCCTCGTCGGCCTTGTCAGGTCGCACAGAATAGCGGGCCATTTCGCGCGTCATGGTTGGACTGAGCCCTAGGTCCAAGACCTGGAGCATGGCTTGCAGCACCAGATAGAAGCCAATCAGCCCATAAGACTCAATACCCATGAACTTGATGTAGGCAGGGATGCATGCAAGCTGCACTAAACCCGCCCAGCCAGTCCCGGCAAAACTCGCGATTAGCTCAAGCTTAAAGCTTGAGGGTCTCTTAATGTCCGAGGGAGGTTTCATGAATTGCCACGACCAGAGAACAAATACTTAAATCGTCCACTCGAACACTCCGGCGGCCCCGATCTGAATCCATAGAGTCCGTGTGAAATGGGGATTGAGGCAGCGCACCTCATTCCCGGGACGACGTCTGGCGAGCTAAGCGTCCCTTGATCTGGTCAGCGAGGAGTTTTGCATCGGCATCGACCATTAATTTAACCAACTCCTGAAGTTTCACTTTAGGTCGCCAACCGAATACCCGCTCAGCCTTGCTTGCATCGCCTTCAAGAATTTCAATTTCGTTAGGACGAAAATATTTCGGATCGATTTCAACGTATTTTTCCCAGTCGAGTCCCACGTAATCAAAGGCTATCTGCACAAACTCTCGAACGGTATGGGTTTCGCCTGTCGCCACAACAAAATCGTCGGGTTCGTCGAGTTGCATCATTCTCCACATCGCATCTACGTATTCGGGCGCGTAGCCCCAGTCGCGTTTAGCGTCAAGATTTCCCAAATAGAGCCGCTGTTGTAAACCGGCGCGAATCCTCGTCACTGCCCGGGTGATCTTACGACTGACGAAGGTCTCTCCCCGCCGGGGCGATTCGTGATTGAAGAGAATGCCATTGCACGCGAACAGACCATATCCTTGCCGGTAATTCGCGGTGGTCCAGTAGGCATAGAGTTTCGAACAACCGTAGGGACTGCAAGGTCGGAAGGGGGTAGTTTCGCGCTGCGGAGTCTCGACTGCTTTCCCGAACATTTCGCTACTTGAGGCTTGATAGAACTTCGTCTTGATTCTTGTCTCTCGTATCGCTTCCAACAAACGGACGGTGCCCAGCGCGGTTATATCGCCCGTGTACTCAGGAATCTCAAAGCTCACCAGAACATGGCTCTGAGCGCCCAAGTGATAGATTTCATCGGGCTGAAGCCGATAAAGGAGTCTGATCAGACTGGTCGAGTCGGAAAGATCGGCAAAATGCAAGAAGAGGCGCGCTTCGCGATCATGCCAGTCTGGAAGGACGTCGTCGATCCGAGAGGTGTTGAAACTACTGGACCGACGCTTAATGCCGTGTACCACGTACCCTTTGTTCAGCAGCAGTTCAGCCAGATAGGAACCGTCTTGACCGGTAATGCCTGTAATCAAGGCTGTTTTTCCCATCAAGGTTTCCATTCCTTAAGAGTCCAAGCCCACCGGCTTTATAGTCAGCAGCCGCGCGGGGAATACGTAATCGCTGAGCCAGCTATGGCTGGACTCTTTCCGATATTTTCGTGTGGCCTTTCGGCACTTAGAAAAGAATACACCAAGAATGGAACAATCATACGTAAAGGGTGTTCTGAAAAAGCAAATGGATGCTTCTCAGGCAGGTGACTTTGCGGGGACTTCGGCCGATTTGCGGAAGGCATGGATCACTCCGGCCGTCACTCCCAGCAGCTGCGCACAAGACCGCAGTGCCAGCAGCGCTGGAGAGACCATTCCGACGACGAAGTTTTTGGCGATTGCGCGCACCACAAATGGCAGCGTGCTAACGAGAAAGACGGCCGCCACAACTATCGACGCGGGCATTGCTGGCCTCACTGCCAGATCGAAGACAACGGCAAGCAGAAGAGCGGGAGCGAAAAAAAGCTGAAGCTTCATCAGCTGCGGCGTATGACTGTCCTTTACGGCCTTGCTGGGATTTTTGCATACGGCGAGCACACGCCAAAAAGCAAATTTATACTTTTTCTTCAGATAGTGCGAAAGCGTGTCGGGGTGCGTGTGGTAAACGATTGCGGTGGGAATGAACTTCATCTTCCCGCCGCGGGCCGATATGCGATAGGAAAGCTCGATGTCCTCAGCGCACGCTACCGGGAATGAGGTATCGTATCCTGTCATTTCTAGAAAGCGATCACGGCGAAACGCAGCCGAGTAAGTATCGATAAAGTCGATGGTAGGGAGACGTCTCATCAAGCGGTAGCGGTCCTCATATTCGGCCTGTACGAAACGAGCAACCAAACTCTTCTGCCGCGTGCGGTAGACTCCTTTCGCCCCCACCAGCTCCGGGTCATTAAAGGGTTCGAGCATTGCGCCCAGCCAGTCTGGTATCGGCACGCAGTCGTCATCGGTGAACAGGACAATAGTTCCCCGAGCGTCCAGGACACCCCGATTGCGCGCCGCCGCCGGCCCGGCATTCGATTGACTAATTAAGCGAACTCCGGAATATTGGTCGACAACTTGCGCGGTATTGTCGGTTGAGCCGTCGTTAACGACCAGAATCTCTGCCTCTCGTCCCCCGGTCTGTTTCAAGAGTGCATCCAGGCAGTTCCCAATTCGGGAGGCGCCATTAAATGTTGGAATGATGATCGATACTGACATAATCTCGAGACTCTGTTAAGCAGAAGAAGATGTTCCGCAGGCTCCTCCTTCTTTTCCAGCCGCACCAGAGAGGACCGTAAATTGATTAATTGTCTACCCGCAACAAACCCTGCAAGGCAGAAGCTCCCGGGCGTAGCGCCCGGCATAATCTATAGGCAACTAGAGATTATGAGGGTTTACTTCTTGAAGTTGCAAGCTCTTGACGCCGACGGGCTTCATACGAAGGCGATTCCGTAAACGAGAGTTGGTCGCGATTGTGCAAGAAGGCTAATTCTGCCCTACTAGTCGCGGATGAAGTTCTTGAGTATCCAAGATTTGATCTGAGGAGTCTATGACGCAATTAGCTCAACTGGGTCAGCATGCACGTCGCAGCCGAAACGATTTATTCCACATGGCCGTGAACGGATGCATCGCACATTGCGCAGAGTGTTATTAAATTCTCTTCGGAGTCGCGCCCGGCATGACTGCGGAATTCCTTGTGAT
>PKXU01000017.1:10528-10655 GCA_003132445.1 Acidobacteriaceae bacterium
TTGGGGGAGAAATTTGAAGAATCTAGTCATCGAGAACAACAGCGTCTCTGGATCTCCGGTGTCCAGGTTGGCACCGGCTAAAAAGTCCGCACAGATCATCTCGAGGCAATAGCCTCGGGACCGGTCG
>PKXU01000087.1 GCA_003132445.1 Acidobacteriaceae bacterium
TTTGAAAGTTGCAACACTACCGCTCCAATCATAGCCGTAGTCTATTGAGCCCGCGAACCTTATGTTGCGAGTCGATGGTTCATGCTCCGGCCCTCCGACACGTCTGGTAACGTGAAGTCGGCCAGCGTAGCGGGATCACATAATCGGGTAGGGCAGGAAAATCGGACACTGGCGCGTTTCTCCGTACCTAGCTTCGCCGCCCGGCCCGTTACTCTTCGGGAATAACCCAAGTGCCCGATGCCGAAAGTGGATTTGCCGTCGATCCTGAGAAATCTACAGAAGAAATATCCGAATCGGAGATACAGAACACGCGCGTCATCTTTGCAACCGCGGCTGGACTATCGAGGGCATACAGCGCAGTGCTCCAGAGCTTATCCAGCAACTGAAATAGTTCCCGCAAAAGACGATCAAAGAGAGCCTTCGTGTCGATCAACTCCTCCTGTCTCAGTTGCTCCGCCTTGCGCCACGACGCCGCAACCCGTTCTAAAGGAGAGATCGGTGGGCGAGGATGCCACTTTGGCAGGAACACTTTCTTGACGTTGACACCACGGCCCAAGACTGAGTTATGCAGCAACGCATCTCGATACGCCTCGATTTCCTCAAAGGGTTTGAATCCCTTCGGAAAGTTCGCGACTTTGGGCTCGAATATCTGTCCGCCCCAGTCTTTTGCAAACTCGTTCAGCGCAAGAGAAAACCTCTTCAAATTGTCCCCTGCGGAATCGAGCAGGAAGAACACGTCTTCCGGATTCTCCATGGCATCCTCGTCATTCGCGAGCCGTCTCACAGCCCGCCCGACGAAATAGAAGACCGAGTAGTGCGCCATCGCGATTCTTTCATACAGCAGGGATACCTCTTCTCGCAGTCGATTCCGCTCATTGCTTGCAATGGATACGCTCGGATCGACCCGCCGCGTCATAGGCACGACCAGTCGCTGCCAGAGCTTCTCATATAAGGGAAAATCCTTCGACAAGAGGGCCATAGCTCTTTCTCGTGACGGTCGCCGTTGGCGAGCAGAGTGAACTGCGATAGCCGTTCGATTTCCATGCCTCTAGTATAGGTAATGGGAAGTCGGCCAGCCTCCAGTAATTCGGAAGTGGCGCATCGCAGGATGCTGGCGCGTTTCTCGTTACCTAGCGCGTCGCCGCGTCAGGAGACGATAATTGGGTGCATGCACAGCGTTATTAAGGAGTGGTAGATAATAAATCATGGGCGACGAGATCAAGCGAGCTGTTGTGAAGGACGAAACGTTGCACCTCGTCAGAGGCGAGGACGTGTGGAGCGTGAAGGCGGAGCAAGGCAAAGAGCCGAACGAATGGAAGATGGTTCACTTTGCAAATGTCGGCACGTCAGAAGAGTTTATCGAAACCTTTTCCGGTGAAATTCTGGAACTCGTGGACGGAAGCCTAATTTTCGGTGAAGAACGAGAATCGGTCAAAAACGCAATCACGACCATTGTCGTCGAGGGGTTGATGCCAGCGTTTGAGCATTTGAAAAAGATTCGGGCATCGGTAGCGACTCCTCTTCCTGAACTCAACCGCCGACAGTTCTACGAGGATTTTGCGCGAAGTCTATGGCATGCGTACAAAGACCTGTTCCCAAAAGCCACCCTGCTCTTAGGATTTGATATTGGCTTTCTGTTCAAGCAGGACGCTCAGTTTGAGAACGGTCTGACGGCCTTTCTCAGCAAATACCCTCCACTAATTTTGGATGTGCCAGAGTTATTACGGCGGCAACGGGCCAAGTGGCAGCAGGGACTTGCTAGTTTTCGGAATGATTATCTCGAACACCGAAAAAAGGAGATTGCTGAGTTTGCGGCATACTACGAGCCTAATACTGTAGAGGTGCTTTTCGATCATGCTTGGCGGACGATGGCCGAGTTGTTCCCTGCGTTCATCGAGGCCCGCTATCCGCAAACCTGGTCGATTATGGAAGTCCCTCTGAATGAGCGCGACCCAAAGCGCTCACGGCGCTGGCGCTTTTTTCAGTGTGAGCCGGTGGAGCGAGGAAGTTTCATGAAGTAATCCTACCGCCCAAGGGCTCATGAGATAACCGTGTCGGCTCCTAACGAGCGAGCAGACTTGGTAGCGCTCAACGAACCAAGGCTCGGAGGAAAGGAGCCGAGACGGTTATCTCATCAGCCAACGACCTTTTAAGAAATGCGCCATAGTCTTTACAAGTATTACAGCACTCGAAAATGGGCAGACGCCTTCCTTGACGGCAAGCTCCGCTTTAACTCTCTCGCGTACTTCCGTGATTTCGAGGACGCGCAGGTTCGTAGTGACAAGAACGAAGGGAAAATGATTTTTCGTCCTGAGGATGGATTGGTTATCACCAATCACACTCAGGGATGGACGCGGACGATCCCAAGGGCTTTAAACGCGACGGTAAAGCAAGAAGAAATCTTTGTGTTTTGCTTGAGTAGATCGTTCACGAAAGAGCTTCGTGAAAGTTTTAAGGCCGTGGCTTGCGCGGAGATTCTTGACGTAAGAACTTTTTGCAACAGAATTGAGTCCGCCCTTCCATCGGACACTGCATTTCCCGGAAAGCCGGGAAAGGAGCGCATCGGACAACCGGTTACGTACTACGAGGAAACTGACGACTGCAATCCGACTTGGGCTTGTCCAGATATGATCGCCGCCTTGAAATCCAAAACATTTGCTTGGCAGGACGAATATCGGCTCGTATTTAGCCTCACAAATGCCTTGGCATTTGAGAACGCGCAGTACGCTCTCGTGCGGGATGAAACTTCACAAGAGCGTAAACGCGCAGAGCACCAGCCCTATGATCTCAACGCCGGAAGTCTGCGTGATATCTGCAGGCTTCATGTTTTTGACACAGAAACAACCGCCTCAGCAGTTTCAACGTAGCTTTTTCGCAGCTGACAGGTCTGAGTTTACCCACACAAAGCCTCACAAAATCCTCGGCGGGTGGCCCATCTTTGCATTGCATCATTCCCACGGAGGGTGCCCCATCCTTGCGTTTTTTGCAAGGGTGGGCGGCGATGCTGCCGGCGCAACTCTTGTCCGTTCTACACCGCCCGTTGTGTATGCCGTCGTCGTACCCGCCCTTTTCGCCTATGCGAAGGACGGGGCACCCGCATCTGTGGTGGCTTCTGCAGTTTGAAAGCCGGGCCACCCGCCCCGCCCACACTTAGGTTTCCGGAACGGACCGGCGTTGCGTTACGTTCAGATCTCGCGCATGACAGTCATCAAAACTCCAACTTGTTATTTCGCCTGCGCCAGCTTCGTAACAACTGCGGCAACTTTATCGAGTATCTGGCTCCAGCCCTCCATTTGACCGCTATTTTTCGCGCTCTCCATGGGTTCATTTCCAATGAAGGTGAGTTTCGTCTGGCCGTTTCCGAGATCCTCAAAGATGGTCACGTCGTACGCACCGTCTATGGCCTCATGTTCTATTCCTAATTGCGCAGGCTCAACCTTGTTTCCCTCCGAGTCCGAAAAGTACATGGAGGAAACGATCTTCTCGTGCAGAACAATCTCGTGGTATTC